>DASZGL010000093.1:0-5355 GCA_035938875.1 Candidatus Dormiibacterota bacterium | reverse complement strand
TGCTGCCCGGTGCGGCTCGCGGCGAGAACTTCGTGGTCATCGCCGTCAGCGAGCCTGATGCCGGCAGCGCGGTGACCGACCTCAACACTCGCGCCGACGTGCAGCCCGACGGCAGCCTGGTGCTCAACGGACGCAAGAGCTGGGTGACCGGCGGTGATCGCTCCACCCACGCGCTGGTCTTCGTCCGCTTCGGCCCGCAGCCATCGACCGGCGCCAAGGGCATCGGCGCGGTGATCGTCCCCCGCGACACTCCGGGTTTCTCCATCGGCCGCACCGACCGCAAGATGGGCGGTCGGGGAACGCCGGAGGCAGAGCTCATCTTCGAGGACTGCCGCCTGGGCGCCGATTGGGTTCTGGTCCCCGGTGACCCGAACACCTCGACCGGGTTCAAGACGCTGATGACCGCATTCGGCGCCGAAAGGCTGGGCAACTGCGCACTGTGCCTGGGGGCGTCACAGGCCGCCTACGAGACGTCCGTCGCCTTCATGCTCGAGCGCCACCAGTTCGGCCGGCCCATCGCCGAGTTCCAGGGGCTGCAGTGGCGCGTCGCCGACATGGCGGTGAAGCTCGCCGCGGGACGGGCGCTGCTCCACGACGCCGCGCGCAACGCCGGCAAGGGATTCCCCTCGCCGTGGGACACCGCGGTGGCCAAGGTCTACATCAACGAGTCGGCGCAGGAGATCTGCAACCAGGCCATCCAGCTGCACGGGCATCACGGATACACACTGGACGCCGGTGTGGAGCGCCACCTGCGCGACGTCCGTGGCATGGCGCTGGGCGGTGGCACGCCGGAGATCCTGCGCAACACCATCGCGTCATTGGCCTTCGGGCGATCCTTCAGCCAGCGACGGGACGGAGGCTGAGGGCACGCAGATGACGGTCACCAGCACACAGGCGACACCCAAAGCGGGCGGCATCGGCGCCGAGCAGGTGGATTCGGTCACCGCCGAGGTGATCCGCGGCGCCATGGAGACGGTGTGCTACGAGATGGCCACCCACGTCTCGCTGACGGCGACCACACCGATCCTCAACCAGTCCAACGAGCGCAACGCCACGGTCATGGACGGCAGCGGACGCCTCGCCGCGCTGAGCGTCGGCATCCCCCAGTTCATGCTCAGCAGCACCCTGCCGGTGCGATTCGCCCTCGACTTCTTCGGCATCGAGAACATGAAGCCGGGCGACGTCTACGTCGCCAACGATCCCTACCACGGCGGCGGTCACCTGCCCGACTACAACATCTTCGCGCCGGTTGTCGTCGACGGCGAGGTGGTGCTCATCCCCTCGATCCAGTGCCATCACGCCGACACCGGCGGCATGACACCGGGCGGCTACCCCGTCGACGCCCTCGACATCTGGGCGGAGGGATTCCGCATCCCCTGCATCAAGCTCTACGACGCCGGTGAGGAGCGCAAGGACCTCACCTATCTGCTCAAGACCAACTGCCGCACACCGACGTTCCTCGGCGACCTGCGCGCTCAGGTCGGCTCGGCGCAGCTGGGTGCGCAAAGGCTCACGGCGTTGTGCGAGCGCTACGGAGTTGCTGCGATCAAGGCGGCGGTGCAGCACAGCATCGACGTGGCCGCGCGGCGCTTCCGCGAGGAGGTCGCCTCATGGCCCGACGGCGTCTACGCCGCCGACGCCTTCGTCGACCACGACCCCAAGGGCAACAAGGACATCCGCGTCCACGTCACCGTCACCGTCAGGGGCGACGCGCTCACCGTCGACTTCGAGGGCAGCGACACGCGGCAGAACCTCTCCGCGTACAGCACCTTCGGCAACACCCGCGGCTACGTCGTCTCCCAGCTCGCCTCGGCGATGGATTCGTCGATTCCCAAGAACGAGGGGTTCTTCGCCTCCATCGACCTGCGCGTACCCGAGGGCACGTGCGTCAACCCGGCGATGGGCCGGCCGGTCGCGGCGGGGACTCATCACCCCGGCAGCGAGGTCGGCGAGGCGATCGCCCTGGCCCTGGCGCAGGCGATCCCCGAGCGCGTGGTGCCCCAGGTGTACAAGCTGGCGTCGCCCATCGTCAGCTACGGCGTGCATCCTGACGACGGCCGCATGTTCATCGACGCCGGCACCGACAGCTACGCAGGTTGGTGCGGCGCCGGCTACGGCACCGACGGCTGGGGGGCGCGCAACGCCAACAGCGGCAACCTGATCCGCAGCATGGCGGAGATCAACGAGACGCTGCTGCCGCAGCGCCGCCTGTGCACCGACCTGGTCACCGACACCGGTGGACCGGGGAGATGGCGGGGACACTGCGGTTCACGCTACGAGAAACAGTTCACCGCGCCGGTGACGGTCAACACCTGGATCGTCGGCGTGCGTCACCCGGTGCCGGGGATCGGCGGCGGGCTCGCCGGTGCGCCCAACCGGCTGATCGTCCGTGCCCGCGGTGAGCACGAGCGGGTGATCGATCACACCGCGTTCAGCGAACCCCACGAGGCCGGCGAGTCGCTGGTGCTCGTCTGCGGCGGTGGTGGTGGCTGGGGTGATCCCCTCGAACGCGAGGTTGCGGCGGTGCGCGACGACGTCCTCGACGAGTACGTCTCGCGGCGCTCCGCCGAACGCGACTACGGCGTGGTCTTCACCGGCGACATCGAGGACCTGAGCCTGGCGGTCGACGTCGTCGCCACCGAGCGCCTGCGCGCCCGGCTGCGCACCGGCAATGCGGGGTCTTCGTGAGCGCCGGTTCGTACCGCATCGGGCTCGACGTCGGCGGCACATTCACCGACTGCGCGTGCATCCGTGAGGACGGGACCACGGCGCTTACCAAGGCGCCGACGACCCGCGACGACGAGTCCCGAGGCTGCCTCGAGGCGCTCACCGACCTCGCCAGAATCGAGGGCCTCGACTCGCTGACGGCGCTGCTGCAGCGCACCGCGGTGATCATCCACGGCACCACCACAGCGGACAACACCATGATCACCATGTCGGGCCCGCAGGTGGGGCTGATCACCACCGAGGGTCAGCGCGACGTCATCGAGATACGCCGAGGCTGGAAGGAGGACATCTGGAACCCGCGGCTGCCGGCGCCGCCACCGCTGGCGCTGCGCCGCAACCGCTTCGCCGTGCCCGAGCGCCTGGGCAGCAAGGGTGAGGTGCTGACGCCGCTCGACGAGCCGGCGGTCCGGCGTGCGGCGCGGTTGCTGCACGACCGCGGCGTCGACTCGGTGGCGGTGTGCTTCCTCTTCTCCTTCCTTGATCCCGGCCACGAGGTGCGGGCTCGGGAAATAGTGCTCGAGGAAAACCCCGACGCAGCCATCTCGCTGTCGCACGAGGTGATGCCCACGTCGCCGGAGTTCGAGCGCGTCAGCACCACCCTGGTCAACGCCTTCGTCGGCCCGCGTGTCATCGTCTACCTGGAACGCCTCGCCGGCGCGCTGCACGAGCGGGGATACGGTCACGAGCTGCTGGTCATGCAGTGCAACGGCGGCATCGCCACGGTGCCGGCGGCGGTGCGGCGGCCGGTCGCGGTGATGGGCAGCGGTCCCGCCGGAGGCGTGATCGGCGCCACCGAGGCGGCGCGCCGCGCCGGCATCGCCGACTTCATCGCCATCGACATGGGCGGGACGTCGTACGACGTCTGCATGGTCCGCGAGGGACGCCCGGAGCTGCAGACGTCGTGGAACTGGCGGCATCGCTACATCGTCGGCCTGCCCATGATCGACGTCCACTCCATCGGCGCCGGCGGTGGCAGCATCGCCCGCATCCGTGCCGGTGCGCTCCAGGTGGGACCGGAGTCGATGGGCTCGACGCCCGGTCCTGCGTGCTACGGGCGTGGCGGCACGTCAGCGACGGTCACCGACGCGCATGTCGTCCTCGGCTACCTCGACCCAGCGCGATTCCGCGGTGGCGCCGCCGCTCTCGACAGCAAGGCGGCGGCGGACGCCATCCGGCGCGACGTCGGCGAACCGCTGGGCCTATCGGACCGCGATGCGGCCTGGTCGATCCTTCGCATCGCCGATGCCACCATGGTCAACGCCATCCGACGCAGCTCGAGCGACCGCGGCCTCGACCCCACGTCCTTCGCGCTTGTCGCCTACGGTGGCAACGGTCCGATGCACGCGGGACTGCAGGCGCGCGAGCTGGGCATCCGCCGCGTCGTGGTGCCGCGCACGTCCCCGGTGTTCAGCGCGCTCGGACTGCTGCTCGCCGACTTCGTCGCCGACGAGTTGCAGGCGCACATCGTCGCCGCGCACCACGCCGACCCGGCGAAGATCAGCGCCCTGCTGCGCGACATGGAAACGCGAGCTCGCGAGCGCCTGAGCGCTGCCCGCCTCGACCCCGGCGTCATCCGCATCGAGCGCGAGATGGGCCTGCGTTACCCGGGGCAGACCTTCGACCTCTCCGTCCCTCTGCCCGCGTCGGGTGATCTGCCCGCCGCCGCCATCGACGCCGCCGTCGAGGCGTTTCACTCCCGCCACGAGGCGCTGCACACGTACGCGCAGCGCGACCAGCGTCCGATCATCAGCGTGCTCAAGGTGCAGGCGATCGGGGCTGCTCCGCGCACCCTTCCCCCGCCGCTGGCCCCAGGACGCGGCGCCGCCGCGGCGCAGACCGGAACGCGGCAGTGCCTGCTCGAGGGCGGGGTCGCCACCACACAGATCTTCGACGGCCCCGCGCTGGGCGCCGGCGACGTCATCGAGGGACCCGCGATCATCGAGGACCGCTTCTCCACCCTGGTGCTCCATCCCGGGATGCGCGCGGTTCTGGACGAAGCCGACCACTACGTCATCGATCCCGGCGAGCCCTCGCGGGCGGAGCCGGAACGGCGGCACCAGCGCCCGGCCGAATTGACGCCAGCGCATCAGTAGGCACGACGAGGAAGCAGCGTGGACCTCACCTTCACCGCCGAGGAGATCGCCTTCCGTGAGGAGGTGCGTGTTTTCCTCCGCGAGAACCTTCCCCCGCAGCGCATCCCCGGGCTTCACGAGGGTGAGGGCGGCGGACTCGGCGAGTCGATCGCGTTTCGCAAGAAGGTCGCCGACAGAGGCTGGCTGCGCCTGGGTTGGCCCGAGCAGTACGGCGGCGTCGCGGTGACGCCGGTGCAGCAGTTCCTGTACGCGTACGAGTTCTCCTATCACCACGCCATGGCGTCGACCTTTGCCACCCAGGTGGTCGCGCCGGGGCTCCTCCACTACGGCAACGAGGAGCAGCGCCAGCGCTTCCTTCCGGCGATCGGACGCGGCGAGCTCGAGTTCTGCCTCGGCTACACCGAGCCGGGCGCCGGCAGTGACCTGGCTTCGCTGCAGACCCGGGCGGTGCGTGACTGCGACGACTACGTCATCACCGGCCAGAAGCTGTACACCAGCAACGCGCAGTACGCCGAGTGGTGCTGGCTGGCGGCGC
>DASZGL010000092.1:0-12120 GCA_035938875.1 Candidatus Dormiibacterota bacterium | reverse complement strand
CTGCCCGTCGGCGAGATCAAGATCGATCGAGCATTCGTCACCTCGCTGACCAGAGATCGCAGCGACCAGGCGATCGTTCGCACCATCCTCGAGCTGGCTCGCAACCTCGCCATTCCCGTGGTCGCGGAGGGTGTCGAGGACTTGGCCACCAGCGACATGCTCAAGGGAATGGGCTGCCCTGCGGGTCAGGGGTACCTCTTCGCTAAGCCGATGGCCAGTGCCGACATGCTGGCCTGGCTGGACGAGCGGCAACCGCGCCAGCGTGGCGTCATCGTGCAGATGTCGCCGGCGCGCGATGCGTCCCTGGCCAGCAGCGCCTAACCCGCGACGGCGTAATCGCCCAGCGCGACCATCGTCGCGCCGCCGACGTCACTCGGAGCGAGCGATCGGTGCGGGCTGTGCGGCGGCTGCTGGTGGTGCGGGTTCTGATGTCGGCGTTGGCGTCGGCGCGGCTGGCGTGGCACTTGTGCCTGACGTCGTCCCGGGTGCTGCCGGAGTGGTGGTTCCCGGGCCGATGATGATGTCGGACACACGCTTGATCAGGGTGCGGAAGGTCTCCTCACGGAAACCGACGATGAACGCGAGGATGTAGTAGAAGAGGTTGTTGGTGGATGACGGTGAGGACGGCGCATTCTGCGCCTGCGGTGTGCCGTTCGACGCCAGGACACCGGCGGCGAACGTGAAGTACGCTCCCACCGCGAAGGCGACACCGATAATCGGCCGGGAGATGTGCCAGTAGATGTACGCGCGATCCCAGTCGTTGCGATGGTCGACGAGGCCGCTGATCGACAGCGCCACGGCTCCGAAGGCGCCGAACCATGGCACGCCGAGGGGGATCGGTCCCAGGGGATTGGGGAGACGATCACGGAAGTCGCCCCAGTTGTTGTAGAGGACCAGGCCGACGATCAACGCCAGCATGTAGATCAGCTGCAACATGAAGATCAACCGCTGGCTGACGTCGGGTGAGAGGGTGATCTCGTAGGAATTCGATGTCCCGCCGGGTGTGACCACGGAGATCTTCGTCGGCCCGCTCGGACCCCGTGGCCGGCGCGCCATGAGCACCGCGTCGGGCGGGTTGCCGTGCGCCAGGCTGGCGCTGGGGACCCGGCTCACCGCCGGGGCGGTTGCAGCCCGAGCCGGGTCGGTGGGCGGCGGCACTGTCTCGAAGTAGACGGCCGTGGCCTCGCCGAGATGCGCACCGGAAATGGTGATCTCGGTGTCGGGATCGTCGCTGCGCACGGGCAGGATGCTGTCGATCCTCGGCGCGGGAATGGCCCTGAACGGCCACGGGTCACTGTTGCCACCTCGTGCGGTGACGTAGACCTCGACGAGCTGCGCGGTCGCGACAGCGATCTCAGGGACGAAGGCGACGACCTTGCCCTCGAGCGTCAGGTGGAAGACCTCGCACTCGGCGCCGCCGAACGTCACGCGGCTGGCGCCGGCGAAGTTCCTGCCCTCGATGGTTACCGGGTAGCCGCCGGCAGCCGGGCCACCAGGCGGGTCGATGCCCAGAATCTCGGGCGGATCGGGCGCCGGCAGCGGACCGGGAGGGATGGCCATGTGACTCTCCGCTCAGGCTCGGGAGTGCGATTGTGGCTCAGGCGCTGGGCAGTCGTGGCGACCTTGCGTGCTGACGTCGCGCTTGCATCCCAACGCCTCACGAGGAGGCTTGATCGACCGTCCCCGCGTTGAACCCGTTCCACCAGGTGATGCGGGCCACCTGCACGTTGATCCTGACGCTGCGCCCGCGTGGCGCCGCGGCGTGTCCCTGGCCGCGCAACATGACCCCGCGAAAGCGTGTCGGCCTGATGCCGGCGCAGTGGTCGAGGGTGATGCACACGGGCGAGTGCCGCCCCAGCCTGGCGGCGTCGACGAGGTCTGCGGAAACCGTCGCCACTCGTCTGACGGGATCCCACGAGGCGGGAAGCGCGAGTGGACCTGAGGCGTCCGTCCAGCCGGCGACGCACGCGCCGCCGTGGTGCGACGCCTCGGCGGACTCGCTGGGAACCTTGCGGAGAAGGTCGGTCACATCCGCTCCGACCACCCCGTTGCTGTCGGCCTTGGCAGCAACACGCGGACTGGACCACCGTCCCCAGCGAGCGACGACGGCGTCGCCCTCGACGAGCAGGGCGCGCTGCGGCCGGATGGCGATCAGCGCACGATCGTAGGGAAGCGCGCCGGCAGGCAGGCTGAGCAGGTCGCGCAGGTAACCGGCGAGTAGCCGCGCGTTGCGCGCCGCGTAGGTGGCCAGCGCGCCCTGCGCCGTCAGCACGTGACGCGCCAGCCGGGTGGCATCGCCAAACCCCCAGGGCGAGATGACCTCGGCGGTGCCCCCGATCACCAGGCTGTGGCGGCCGTGGCGGACCAGGGCGCCGACGGCCCTGTGGCGGCGAATGACTCGCGCCTTGAGCGAGCTGCGGGGCGTGATCGACCACAGGCGCCCGGCGAAAACAGCAAACGCCTGCGGCGTGGCGTGCGGCCCGCTCCTGGTGGAGATGGCGGTGTAGACGAGCTGGGAGGTGGCGAGCAGCTCGTTGGTGCGATCGTCGGAGAGGACGCGCGCCGCCGGCACCATCGGAGTCCCTCGTGGCATCGGCGCCTTATAGCGAACCGCTCCCCGCCCCCGTGCTCGCCGCCCGTCACCTGCCATGCTTGGCGCTCGTGCCGTCTCCCGCCTCGCCGCGCCTTCTCCTCGACTCCCCGAGCCTCTTCTACCGGGCCTTCTTCGCCCTCCCGGTGAGCATCCGCGACCCCAGGGGGCGGTCGACGAACGCCGTCCACGGCTACCTGGACATGACCAGCACGCTGCTGCGCGATCGACAGCCCGGTGGCCTGGTGCACGCCTTCGACGTCGACTGGCGACCCGCCTGGCGGGTTGCGGCGTACGCCGGTTACAAGTCGCAGAGGCGCCCGGATCCTCCGGAGCTGCCGCCGCAGCTCGATGTCATCCGCGCGGTGCTCGACGCCGCGGGCATGCAGTGCGCAGGCTGCGACGGCTACGAGGCCGACGACGTGCTCGCCACCATCGCCGCAGAGGCGACGCCCGACACTCCCGTCGAGGTGGTCACCGGTGATCGCGACCTGCTCCAGCTGGTGCGCGATCCCGAGGTCACCGTCCTCTTCACCGTGCGCGGCGTCTCCCAACTGGCGCGCTTCGATGAGGCAGCGGTGCGCGCCAAGTACGGTGTCGGGCCCCAGCAGTACGCCGACTTCGCCATCCTTCGCGGCGATCCGTCCGATGGGCTCCCCGGTATCCGCGGCATCGGTGAGAAGACAGCGTCCCGCCTGATCGCCAGGTACGGTTCCCTCGACGCGCTGATGGCAGAGCGGGCTTCGCAGCCGGCGCAGATCGCCGCGGCGCTGCGGCACGGAACCGAGTACATCACGGCGATGCGCACCGTCGTGCCGGTTTGCGTGACCACGGCGTACACGCTGACGCCGCTGCGCGAGCCGGACGTCACCCGCCTCGACGAGCTCGCCGCGGAGCACGGTATACGCGGGCCCGTGACCAGGCTGCTCGCTGTGCTGGGTGCCCCGTCGCTGCCGTGATCGCCGGGCAGCATCCGTAGACTCGCGCCATGGACAGCGGGCTTGTCGCTGAGCGGATGGCCGACGTGGTCGGCTGGTTGATGGGAGCCCGCCGGGTGCTGGTCTTCACCGGCGCGGGCATCTCCACCGAGTCCGGAATTCCCGACTTCCGTGGTCCCAACGGCATCTGGAAGACTCGTGACCCGGCGCGCTACACGATCCAGAACTTCGTCCGCGACCCCGAGGTGCGTATGGAGAGCTGGCAGAGCAGGTTGACTTCACCGATCGACTCTGCCGAGCCCAACGAGGGTCACCGAGCCATCGTCGAGCTGGAACGCGCCGGCAAGGTTTCGGTCGTCGTCACTCAGAACATCGACGGACTGCACCAGAAGGCGGGATCGAGCGATGTCATCGAGCTGCACGGCACCACCCGCGAGGCGGGTTGCCTGCGGTGCGGCAGGCGCATGCCCATCGACCAGGTGCTCGACCGCGTCCGTGAGGGCGACGTCGACCCCCACTGCGAGCTCTGCGGCGGACTGCTGAAGTCGGCGACGATCAGCTTCGGCCAGGCGCTCATCGAGTCCGACGTCGAACGCAGCATGGAGGAGGCGCGCATGTGCGACGTGTGCATCGCCGCGGGCTCGACGCTGTCGGTATGGCCCGCCGCGGGCGTCCCCCTCGAGGCGGCGCGTCGCGGCGCGCGGCTGGTCATCGTCAACGACTCCGAAACCGAGCTCGACGATGCCGCAGCCGCGTTGATCCGCGGCCGCTGCGGTGAGGTGCTTCCACTCATGGTGCGCGCGGTGCGCGCGGCGACGAACTGATGAGTTGTCAGCCGGATCGGATACAGTGCGGCGGCACGGTGCCGCCCAGCGTTGCTCGCTGGCCTGCAGTCGTGCCAGAGAAGGGCTCCGGAGGACGGACAGTGACATTTCGGACGAGGATCTCGATGTCTGCCGCTGTCGGTGCTGCGGTGATTGCCTCGGGCCTGTTGAGCGCATGCGGGTCTGACACCACGACTGCGTCGGGGACTGGTGGTGCGTCCACGGCCGGGGGTGGCGCATCGAGCTCATCAAGCTCGAGCAGCGCGGGCGGAGGCGGTGGTGTTGTCCTCGGGACGCTCTCGATGACTGTCAGCGGTGCGGTCAGTGGACAGCTGACCATCACTCCGGGCGTCCAGGTCTTTTGCAACGCCAGCAATCCCGGGCATATGCGAGTCGCGGCTATCCTCAGCGGCACGTCGGGCTACGCGCTGCTCATCAACGCGACGCCCGGACCCGGAACTGTCAATCTCTCGACCACATCGCCGAACACCGTCCAGGTGGTCTTCACCGACCCTGGCCAGGGCCTTGCCGCTAAGGTGTGGTCAGCCGGGCACGGGTTCGCGGCCACGGGAACGGTCACGTCGAACGCCAACGGTTCAGGATCGATCGACACGGACCTCGCTCCGTTGCAGGGAGCGACATCATCGATTCACATCAAGGGAAATTGGACCTGTCCGTGATCGTCGTGCGGCCGGGCGAAGCCTAGTCGCGCGTCGCTTCCCAGCGCACCGGGGCGTCGCCGTCGACGGTGACAACCCTGCTGGTCCTCTCCAGGTGTCGGAGGTGGGCCAGTGTCTCCATGGTCGCGGCATCGTGCTGCGAATCCTCGAGCCTGCCGAAGATCGCCGTGCACACCTCCCACGCCGTGCGCGGCCTTCGCGACACCGCGTCGAGCGCGGCACGAAGGCGAAAACGGTGATGGTCGATGATCTGCTGCACTCGATGCGCGTGGTTGCCGAACACCGGTCCGTGCGCCGGGCAGACGACCTTGACCCGGAGGCCGCGGACTCGCTCGAGCGAGTCGATGTAGTCGCCCAGCGGGTCGCCGGCGTCCTCACCACCGAGCCCGTCGGGACCCAGCCCGATGTGCGGGGTGATCCGTGGCAGAAGGTGGTCGCCGCTGACCAGCACCTCGAGGTCGGGGAGATAGCCGACGACGTGCCCGGGGGTGTGGCCCGCGGTCAACATAGCGCGCACCGCACCGGCGTCGGCCGACGCCGCCTCGCCGCCGCCGAGCACCAGCGTCTCGTCGTCGCGCAGGGTGGCGTCGGGCGCAGCGGGGCCGAAGACGTCGCGCATCGAGCGCCGCGACTCGTCGGGGTTGTCGGAACCGCGTTCGGGAAGCCCGTGGCGCTTGCGGAAGAGCGCATAGTCGGTGGGCGTCAGCAGCAGCAGGTGCATCATGAACTGCGCGTCGCGGGCGTGGAGCAGCACTCGCGCACCGCTGAGTTCCCGCCAACGCTGGGAAGAACCGTAGTGGTCCGGGTGGATGTGGGTGACCAGCAGGGTGCTGACCTGCTGCGGGTCCACCCCAAGCGAGCGCACCGCGGCCACGAGGACGTCGAACGACTCGGTGGTGCCCATGCCGGAGTCGATGAGCACGTAGGCGTCGCCGCGGCGCACCAGGTGGACGTTGACCGTGCGCAGCCGGACGCCGGGGCGCTTGGGAAAGGGGAGAGGGATGCGGTGAACGCCGGGCGCAACCTCGCTGGGTGGCTCCCCAGGAGGGTCAGTCATGCAGCCCGTCGCGAAGCTGGAAGGTGACGCTGACGGCCACGTCCCAGGCGATGATGCGGTTGTCCTCGACACGCGCGGCGATGCGGGTGACCAGCAGGTTCTGGATCCCGTCGAGAGTCACCGACGCCCTGGACAGCGCAAGTTCTACGGCCTCCTCGACCCCCTGGGCGGACGAGGCTTCGAGCTCGACGGTCTTGCGGATCACGGGCAGTCCTCCGGCAGCGACGTACAGGTCGCGCCATCGTGCCCGAGCAGAAGGAGCAGATGCAGCAAACGGCGCGGTGCGGGACGACCGACATGACAGTTTCGGACACATAGGATGCGGCGTAGCCCGGCGGGGTATATTGTCCCTGCCGCTATAGCAGGTCATGTCCCACCGCCCACCACACCTGCCCGTGACTCCCGACGACACCACCGCCGCAGCTGTGACCCGCGAAAGCGGAGCAATCGTGCAAAGGAAAGATCGATTGCCTTCGCCGACCGGCCTCGACGATCCGCAGACCCGCGCCGCATATGCCTACGCGTTGGTACCGCCAGACCTTCCTGACGACCTCGACAGGCGGGCCCGGCAGCAGGCAGCGGAGTTCTGCGAACTGGTCAGGCGCCACATTTCGGGCGATGCCACCGCGCTGACCGACCTGTCCAACGCCGTGTGGGGCGCCGCCGCGGAGATGCTCCAGCACGGCGCCGAGCCGGGGATGATGCTGGAGCGACTGGATGCCGGACGCCGCTTGGTGCTGCGCGCCATCGACCGCAGCAGCCCTGAGCCGGGAACCCTCAGTGCGCTGGACGATCGGCTGGCCGAGATCCAGGTGACGTCGCGGCGGGCGATCATCGACGCCATCACCGCCGACGACGCGGTGATCGACGCAGCGGTGGTTCGCGCGCTCGGGCCGGATTCCGGCAGGCAGAGCCCCGACGAGCTCATGGACGCGGCCACCGAGTCCTTCCGCGTGCTCGTCGGCGGCGATACGTCACGGCTCTGGCTCGACCGTGGCGGGGGCACGATGGAGCTGGTCGCCAGCGCAGGCCGCTCGGTCATCGAACACCGGCTCTTCGCCAGCGCCGAGAAGGGCAGCCTCGCCGAGTTCCTGCGCAGCGACGGCCCGACGCTGCGAGCGCGGCCGTCGACCAGCCTGCTCGAATCCTGGCGCGAGCTCATCCCCGACCTCGACGAACCGCTGGCCACCCTGGCCGCGCCGCTGCGTCTCGCTGAGCGTCCCTTCGGTGTGATCTACGCCGTGCGCCACGCAGACGGGGCTCATCCCGAACCCTTCCGCAGCGCCGACACGCGCTCCGCTGCACGATTCATCGCCCGTATCGAGCCGGCCATCGCCTGGTCCCATCAGGCACGCACCGCGCAGCATGCCAGCGAGGCCGGCCAGGACTTTCTGCGACTCACAACCCACGAGCTGCGCCGCCCGCTCGCCGTGCTGCGCGGCTACGTCGACATGTTGACGGGGGCCACGCCGGCCGACGCTGTCGTCTTCTCGGAGCGCATCGCCCGGGCCGCTGAGCAGCTCTCTGCGCTTCTGTCCGAGGTCTCCGACACCGCCCGGGTGGAGGATCCGCTGCGCCCGCTGCACTTCGCCGACCACCGGGTAGGCGACATCGTCAACCGCGTCGTGGCCGCGGCGAGCGACGAAGCCGGACAGTGCGGCTGTCGCCTGGAGGTGCGCATCAGCGACCCCGAGGCCACGGTGCAGTGCGACGTACATCACCTGGAGCACGCCATCGCCAACCTGCTGAGCAACGCGTTCGGTCACACCGGCAGGGGGACTGTGGTGCGGCTGCGCGCCGGTCGCCGGGGAAGACGGTCGTGGCGGATCACCGTCCGTGACAACGGGCCGGGCTTTCCCGACGCGGAGGGGGAGCGGCTCTTCGACAAGTACTACCGGGCCCTTCCGGCCACCGGAAACGGCAGTGGCCTGGGCCTGTATTACGTCCGCATGGTGGCGGAGCGTCACGGCGGTAACGTCGCGGCGGCCAACCTGCAGGGCGGCGGTGCCGAGTTCTCCATGGTGCTCCCGGTCTCGCCGGGGAGCATGCCCTGGGGCGGCTGACGTTGCGCGTTCACCCTCCCTTTTAGGGCCGCTCATCCGTACTCTTAGGGCATGTCGCTGCTCCGCCAAGCCCCCCGCCCGACCGCGGGCAGCGTTCCTCGCTCCCGAGGCCGCCGTCTAGGCCGCTTCCTCAAGAAGTGGGCCATCCCGGTGATCGCCGGCGTCACCCCGGTGGGGCTGATGGTCATCAACATCGCCGCCTTTCTGGTCAAGCACCTCGACCAGTTCCGCTGGACCATCGCCGTCCTTTCCTTCCTCAGCGGCATGATGCTCAACACCTACGTCGGCCTCAACCTCTATCGCTGGGTGCAGCGTCGCGCTCCCGACTTCGCTCTGGTCAAGCAGCAGAACGAGGAACTGATGGTGGCCGTCGGCATGGGGGTGATCACCGTCATCACCTTCGTGCTCGCCTACGAGACCTACGTCAACCTCACCGTCGACTCGATCCCGGGCGGTTTCACCTTCATCTACGGGACACTGCAGATCGCCTCGGCGGTGCTGATCAAGCTGACCTTCGACCGCGACCGAGTCAGGCACCGCACCGCCAGCGCGGTGAGCAGCCGGCCCCCGGCACAGCCACCGGGGCAGCCCCAGTCACCGCCCGCGCGGCCGTCCGGCGGTTACACGCCGCCGCCATACCTGCCGCCGTCATGAAGGTCGCCGGCTCGGTCGCCGTGGTCACCGGGGCCTCGTCGGGCATCGGTCGCCAGACGGCAATCGACCTCGCCGCTGCGGGGGCGACGGTGGTCGCCGTGGCCCGGCGCGAGGACCGCCTTCACCAGCTCGATGAGGAGCTCCGCAGCCGGGGCACCCCGGGGACCTACGCGGTCTGCGACGTCGCCGACCCCGTCCAGGTGGACACCGCGGCGCGTCGAGTTCTGGACGATCATGGCCGCATCGACATCCTCGTCAACAATGCCGGCGCACCACTTCACAAGTCATTCGCACTCTGCACCGTCGAGGAGCTGGAGCGGGTGATGCAGGTGAACTACATGGGCACCGTCTACTGGATGAAGGCGGTGCTGCCCTCGATGACCGAGCATCGCCGCGGTTCCATCGTCAACATCGCCTCGATGGCGGGTGCGGTGCCGTGGACGTGGGAGGCCGGCTACGCGGCGTCGAAGGCTGCGGTCATCGCCCTGTGCGAGGCCACGGCCCCGGAGCTGCGACGCAGCGGCATCCATGTCTGCTGGATCAACCCAGGCCTGGTGCGCACCGAGATCTTCAGTGAGGACGCGCTGCGCCATCTCCCCAAAGGCGCGCAGCGCACGTGGGTCGAGCCCGGTGTTCTCAGCGCCGCCATCATCGACAGCATTGAACGCGAGCGCGCGGGCCTGACCGTGCCGCGCTACATGGCGATCTCGGCCGTGCTGCGCCACGTTGCGCCACGGGTGTTCCGTGCGGGGATCCGACGCACCTACGAGGGCACGCTCCGCCACGATGCCGACGAGGCGCACGGCCGCTGACCGTGGGGCTAACGGCGGCGTTAGCCGGTCTTCGGTAGCATGGCGAGGGGCCCAATCTGGGGCCCGATCAACCCGGGGGTTATCCATGGCGCTCTTCAAGCGCGAGAACATCGCGGTTCCGGACGACAAGAAGGACCAGCTGGTCTACAAGTGGCCCGACCAGCAGATCCGGCGTTTCACCAAGGCCATCGTCGCCCCCGACGAGACCGCGGTCTTCCTCTACCAGGGCCAGGTGATCGGCACGCTGCCGCCGGGCCGGCACACCGTCGATGCCGTCGAGCTCCCCTTCCTCGGTGTTTTCAAGGACATGCTCACCGCGGGCAACGCCTACCGGACCGAGCTCTACTTCGTCAGCAACCGTCAGGTGATGGACCGTTTCGGCGGTCAGGTCGACGAGGTCCAGGATCCCCAGACCGGGCTGCTCGTCACCCTCCGCGTCTTTGGTGAATACATCGTTCATGTCAAAGACGGCACGGCGCTGATCACCAAGTTCAGCGGCACCCAGGACGTCCCTGACAACAGCCGGATCACGGCGCTGACCGAGGACATGCTGCTCCGCGGACTGCGCACCGACCTGACCAAGAACATCGTGCGCAACAGCTGGCCGGTGCTCGGACTCGCCGCGTACACCGACGAGATGGAGACGGCCGCGGTCGCCGCCGGCAACGCCAACCTCGGGGACTACGGCCTCGAGATCATCCGCATGGCCAACTTCACGGTCAGCCTCGACGAGGACACCGAAGCTGAGCTGCGGCGGCTGGCCAAGGACACCGCCTACTCGCGGCTCGCCGGGTCATTCCAGCAGTACGCGGCCGGCGAGGCAGCACTCGGCGCCGGCGAGGGGATGGCCAAGGGCGGCGGCGGCACCGGTGGCGCATTTCTTGCTGCCGGCTTGGGCATCGGCGGTCAGGCGGCGCAGCCGATGCCACCGGGACCGCCACCTCCACCGGCACCCGGGTTCGCCGGCGGAGGTGGTGGCTACACCCAGCCGGGTGGCGGCGACGGCGGCGGCTCGGCCGCGGTGACGTGTCCCAACTGCCAGGCGAGCAACCCGGCAACGGCGAAGTTCTGCTCCGCGTGCGGCACATCGCTCACCCCCAAGCCGGCGATATGCCCGTCGTGCGGCGCCGAGCTCGGCGCGGGCGCCAAGTTCTGCCCGTCGTGCGGCAAGAGCGTGGCCGAGCCCGCCGCTGCCGAAGGCGCACCGCCGCTCGCCACGCCTCCGGCCAAGGAGGGTTAGCCCGTGGGCTGGGCGCTCGCCGCCGCCGCTGTCCTGGGACGAGCCGGCGGCGGACAGAACTTCGGTGGCGGCGGTGGTGGTGGCGGCGGAACCCACGTCAGCTCCGGGGGAGGAGGCGGGCTGTTCCTGCTGCCCTTCTTCCTTGGCGGTGGCGGTCTGCTCACGCTGCTGATCATCGGCGCGGTGATCTTCATGATCAGCCGCGCGGCGAGCTCGTCGATGAGCTCGGGTGGGGGGGACGAGCCGATGTCACCCCCACCGGTCATGGGCCCCGGCGCCGCGCCGGCCATGCCCGCGCCTGTCAGCGCGGGGCCGTATGACGACAGTCACCCCGTGGGCGTCCCCGACCGTTTTCGCGGCGAGACGCTCGAGGGCACCGACACCGGCGCGATGGGCGCCGGTGACCAGGACCGCGGCATCGCCGCGATCAAGGCGCACGACCCCGACTTCGACGAGACTGCGTTCGTCTCCCAGGTGGAGCGTGCCTTCTTCGTGGTCGAGCAGGCATGGTCGGAATTGAAGCCGGAGATGAGCCGCCGCGTCATGGCCGATGCCCTGTGGCAGCAGCACAACGTGCAGATCGAGCAGTACCAGGCGGAGGGTCGCCGCAACGTGCTCGACAACCTGTCGGTGGGCCGCGCCGACATCACCGGCGCCCACACCGATCAGACCTACGACACCATCACGGTGCGTATCCTCGCCGCCTGCGCCGACTACGACGTTGACGTCAAGAGTGGCAAGATCGTGCGGGGCAGTCGCGATGTGGGGCAATGGAGCGAGGACTGGATCTTCCAGCGCTCCGCGGCGGCGACCACCAAGCCGGGCGGCGGCACTATGTCGCAGAAGTGCCCCAACTGCGGTGCACCGCTCGACCTCGACCTCGCCGGTGTCTGCAGCTACTGCAAGGCGCCGGTGATGAGCGGCAAGTACGACTGGGTGCTGACCCGCATCGACCAGGTCGGATATCAGTGACGTAGATTCAAGGAATTGCCGCGAATCGCGCGGCGAAGCGCGCCCGGCATGCGAAGCATGCCGAGGGGGCTGGGCGAGGCGAGCTTGCCCGTCTCGCAATATCCGGGGGGAGAATCCCCCCGCGAAGGTATGCGGCAAGTACGACTGGGTGCTGACCCGCATCGACCAGGTCAGCTCCGGCTACTAACGAGGTTGCTGCGGGGCTTCACCCTGCGGCGGTGGTGAACGTCGCCGTTCCCCGCGCCACCAGGTCGCCGGCGTCGTCGCGGATGTGCCCCTCGGCGAAGCTC
>DASZGL010000091.1:0-3428 GCA_035938875.1 Candidatus Dormiibacterota bacterium | reverse complement strand
CTCGTCGTCCTGCTCACGGCGGCAGGGGCAACTCACGCTTCTGCGGCGCCCGGGGACTCGTGCGGGCGCGACGGCGAGCTGCCGTGCGTCTCCGTCACCTCCGTCAGCCCGTCGCTGCTCACCATCGGGGAGATCGACACGGCGACGGTGTTCGGTGGGGCCCTCGACACGGTGACATCCGTTGTCCTGAATCCAGAGAACCGGGACCTCAACTTCACGATCACCGACGTCAGCAAGCTGCTCGTCCAGCTCCCCCACTACCTCGGCGAAGGCAATTACACGCTCACGATCACGGGACGCGGTGGAGCGGTGAAAAGTCCCACGATGGCCGTCGTCGCACCAGGTCCGCCGGTCACCCTGACCACTCCGCCCGCGACTCCGCCGCCGACACCGGCCCCGACGGCGACACCAGCAGTCGTGGCGGTCGCGGCACCAGCGCAGGGCAAGGCCGCGAATCCCCCACCGCCGCCGGCAACATCGTGGTTCCTGATCATCGCTGTCGGCGTTGTCGGCGGTGGGTTGGCGTCCGCCTATTTCGGGGTGCGGTGGCGCCTGGCCAAGAGGCAGCGCCTCGACGAGATGGACGTAGCACTGGCCCGCATGTGGGCCCTGGAACCCGAGAAGACCAAGACGAGCCGACGCTCCAAAGCCTGATCGCAGCCACGACCTAGAATCGAGCTCATGCTCGGCGGTCGTAGCTGGGGCGGCGCTCGCCGCAACCCGATCGCCTGGCTGCTCGCCGGTCAGCTGATCATGTTCACCGGCATCGCTGCCGTGTTCCCGGTGGTGCCGCTATACGTCCGTCACCGCGGTGGTGGAGCTGTCGCCGCCGCCTTCTTCATCGCCGGCCCGATGATCGCCAATACCCTGGTGCAGATCCCGGCGGGACGCTTGGTCGATCGTATCGGACGCCGCCCGGTGCTCATCGGCGCTCGTCTGGCTTTCGCTGCGCTGTCCTTCGGGTTGTTCGCCGATCAGGGCCCGTTGTGGTTCCTTGCCCTGCTCCGGGCCGGTCAGGGTGCCAGCGGTGGCGCCTACGTCCCCGCGCTGCTGGCCGCCATCGCCGACCTCACCCCCGAGGACGAGCGGGCCAAGCGCTTCAGCCAGCTGCAGGCGGCGGAGCTCGTCGGGCTGCTGGTGGGTCCGGCGATCGGCGGGGCGCTCGCCGTATGGCGCGACCAGGCGATCTTCGGCTGGTCGGGGCTCGCCGTCCTCGCCGGCCTGATTCCCATGGCCGGGGTACCCGAGACGCGGGGGACGTCGCGCGAGGAGACGGTCGCGCCTTCGCCGGGTTGGTGGCGCAGCCGCGGACTCATCGTCTCCTGCGTCGGGTTGGGCAGCATCGGCCTGGTCTTCGTGATGTACGACGTCGTCTGGCCGCAGTATCTCGACGCCCGCGGCAACGGCACGCTGGTGATCGGCCTCTCCATCACCCTGTTCGCCCTGCCCATGCTGATCCTGGCGACACCCGGAGGCCGGCTCTCCGACCGCAGCGACCGGCGCGTCATCCTCGGCATCTGCCTGACCGTGGCGGGCGCCTGCGCGATCACCTATCCGGCGCTTCGCTCGCTGCCGGTGATCCTCTCGGTGGGGACGGTCGAGGCGATCGCCTTTGTCATGTGCGAGCCTTCGCTCTACGCGACCATCGCCGACCACGCTCCCCCGTCAGCGCGCGGGCGGGCGATGGGGATGGGCGGATTCACCCACTTCGCCGGGGCGACCATAGGCGCCGCCGGGCTGGGATCCCTCTACGGCGTGCGCGAGGGGCTGCCCTTCTGGCTCGGCGGCGGCACGCTCATCGCCACAGCGGTGGCATGCGCCATGCTCATCCCCGCGCGGCGACGGATCTCAGCGGGGAGTGACGACGCGAAACCCGGCCGTCTTCTGGTCGAGGCTGTCGATGACCGCGATGACGTGGCCCGGGCGGATGTGGATGGGGCCGTCGTCGCCGGGAAGCACGATGAATTCAGGCCCACCTGAGGTGAGGTTGAGTGCTGCCATGGCGTCCTCGATACTCATCTTGACGAGGATGTCGGCGCCATTGGTGAGGCGGAGCAGGGCCATCTGACATCGTCTCCGGTGCAGTTTGGGGCGACGCCCGACATGGTAGCGCCCGCCTCGCCGGTCAGCCTGCGCGCCTGGACAGCAGACGGAATGCGTCCCGCCCCGCATAGCGACCCGAGTCCTTCAGGTCGCGCTCGATACGCAGCAGCTGGTTGTACTTGGCGACGCGTTCTGAGCGCGACGGCGCACCCGTCTTGATCTGGCCGGCATTGACGGCAACTGCCAGGTCGGCGATTGTCGTGTCCTCGGTCTCACCGCTGCGGTGGCTGATGACGCTCGCGTAGCCGCTGCGCGCCGCCAGCGCGATGGTGTCGAGGGTCTCGCTCAGAGTTCCGATCTGGTTGACCTTGATGAGGATGGCGTTGGCGACGCCGCGGCGGATGCCCTCCTCGAGCCGCTCGACGTTGGTGACGAAGAGGTCGTCACCCACCAGCTGGATGCGGTCGCCGAGATGCTCGGTGAGCAGCCGCCAGCCCTCCCAGTCGTCCTCGGCCATGCCGTCCTCGATGGAGACGATGGGGTAGTCGCGGCACCACCGCTCCCAGAGGTCGACCATGCCCGCGCTGTCGAGGCTTCTCCCCTCCCCCTTCAGCCGGTACGTTCCGGCGTCGTACAGCTCCGACGCCGCGGGGTCGAGGGCGATGGCGACGTCGTCACCGGCACGGTAGCCCGCCTTGCCGATCGCCTCGACGAGCACCTCCAGCGCATCTTCGTTGTGACGCAGGCTCGGGGCGAAGCCACCCTCGTCACCCTGGCCGGTGTCGAGACCCCGGGAGCGCAGTGCGACGCGCAGCGCGTGGAAGCACTCCGCCCCGGCGCGCAGCGCTTCGGCGAACGTGGGCGCGCCCAGGGGGGCGAGCATGAACTCCTGGAAGTCGACACTGGTCTGCGCGTGGGCGCCGCCATTGAGGACGTTGAGCAGCGGCACCGGGAGGACAGGCGCGTCCGAGCCGCCAAGGTGACGATACAGTGGGACCCCCGCCGAAACAGCGCCGGCGCGAGCTGAGGCGAGACTGACCCCGAGGATGGCGTTGGCGCCGAGCCTGCCTTTGTTGGGCGTGCCGTCGAGGGCGCGCATGCGGCCATCGAGGGTTGCCTGGTCGGCCGCGTCGAGGCCTATGACCTCAGGAGCGATGACGTCGACGACGTTGCCCACCGCGGTGAGGACTCCCCTGCCGCCGAACCGCGCCGGGTCGTCATCGCGCAGCTCGACGGCCTCATGCTGCCCCGTGCTCGCCCCGCTGGGGACGATGGCCCGTCCGACTGCACCATCGCTCAGACGGACCTCCACCTCGACGGTGGGGTTGCCTCGGGAGTCCAGCACCTCCAGGGCGGATATGTGCGTGATAAGGCTCGTCACGAAC
>DASZGL010000090.1:0-20513 GCA_035938875.1 Candidatus Dormiibacterota bacterium | reverse complement strand
CACCATCGGTCAGCAGCAGCCGATCCTCACGCAGGTCGTCGTACGTCCAGCTCTGGTGGAAGCGCTGCTGGAACGGATGCACCCGACGCACATGCTCCAGCTCGTCGCGCTGCACGATGAGCTGCGCGTTGGGAAACAGCGGTGGCACCGGTGTGTCCGCATGGCCGAGGTCGGCCGCGGCGCCGTTGGTGCCGACCAGGCGCCGGATGTCCTGGGTGTGCAGGTGATCGAAGGCCAGATAGTCGACATCCGCCGGCGCAATCGCCATCGCCGCAAGGTGCTCGAGAACGGTGCCGTGCCGGGTGAAGACGTGGCGCGAGGCTCGCTCCTCGCCGCCAGGAGCGCGGCGCAGAGCGCGCGCGATGAACGGCGTGTTCGCGCCGAGCTCGTAGTCGGAGGGCTCGGCGAGCAGCGTCCGTGTCCTCTCCCCCTCGCGCCACTGGATGACGAAAAGCCGGTTGGTCATCCACACGTACGGCAGTGGCAGGCTGCACGCCTCCCACAGGCCGAAGCGGCGCGGGTACGGCAGGGTCACCAGCGAGCGGGCGGCGAACAGGGACACCGTGCCCGTCGTGCGGAACCATTTTTGGAATTCCGGAGCCTGGACACGGATGCGCTCCAGCGCGTCGGCGGGGGTTCGCTCCAGGCCGGGCGGATCGAAGAGGTCGATCGGCCGGGGCGCCGCGGGGTGCGGCGCGGTCCTGACGTCCGGGGGCGCCAGCGTGGTGGTCATCGCAGCGTCGCTCCTTGGGGGTCGGAGAATCGTGACAGAGTTTGATGTTACATATTTTCATGTCCATGTCAAGTCCCTGACCATCCGCCTGGTCGCGCCGCGCTCCGCGACCGAGGCACCTCCACCCTCATCGCGGCTTGACATGTGACTAAAAAGTCACGTATCGTCAGCCCCGTGGACGACATCTTCAAAGCCCTGGCGGATCCGACCCGGCGCAGCGTGCTCGACGAGCTCTTCCGCGAGGACGGGCAGACGCTGAGCGCGCTCGAGAAGCGCTTCGCGATAACCCGCTTCGGGGTCATGAAGCACCTCAAGCAGCTCGAGGACGCCGGACTCGTGGTGACCCGGCGCAAGGGCCGCGAAAAGCTCCACTTCCTCAACCCGGTTCCCATCCGCCTGGTCCATGACCGGTGGGTGAGCAAGTACGCCGCGCCCTTGGCCGCCTCCCTGAGCGACCTCAAACATGACCTGGAGAAAACCATGGAAAAAGTCTTCGAGATCTACATCCACACCACGCCGGAGCGCCTCTGGCACGCGATCACCGACCCCGAGATCAGAAGCAAGTACAACTTCGGCGCCCGGGTCACGTCGGACTTCACGCCCGGCTCGCATTTCGAGATGAGCGCTCCCGGCGCCAATGGTCTCCTCGGCGAGGGCGAGAACCTCGAGGTCGACCCGCCGCGCAAGCTGGTGCAGAGCATGGTTGCGCTCTGGGGCGATGACGTGAAGGCCGAGGGAACCTCGCGGATCACGTGGGAGATCGAGCCCGTCGGCGACTCCTGCCGCCTCATCGTCACGCATGACCAGCTGCGCGAAGGCGCCAACGATCAGCTCTACGGCGGCTGGCCGATGATCCTCTCCGGACTGAAGACGTGGCTCGAGACCGGCGAACTGCTCACCACACCGGGATCGCTCATGTACGCCACCGCGGAAAACTGGAGCAGGTAGCGATTCGTCCGCGAGCCGGCCGCCCGCGCACGTGCGGGTAGCCGGCTCGGCGGCGTTATGTCGGCGCCCGCCTACGTTGGACGCCCCACTCCGTTGACGATCGGTGCATACGTCCGACACGGCTCGTTGCGCAGGCTTGGGCACGGGGGCAGAGGTGTAGGTGCGGACAGGCCTGGCACTACCGGCAGCACGAGGGTCGATGGCTGCGTCGGGGAGAATGCGATGGCGACGTTCGCGATGCCGTTGGGCACCGTCTGGCTGAACGACCATATGGGCTGCGCACCGTTCGGCGCGGCGAGGGTCACGCGCAGACGCGATCCCGCACGATACATGTGCCCCTCGTAGTACAGCGGGATGGCGACCCGGACGAAGCGACCGCTCGGCATGGGCGAGGCGTCGGCTTGAAGCATGCTCGGGATCGGGTCGAGCAACGTGCTCGGTTGCTTGAACAAGTTGTTGGAATTGGTCGAGAGCTTGCGCTCACTCGCGCGCATATAGCCGTTCTGGACGAAGGTCTCCTTCCCATCGGGGCGGACCTCGCTGATGGTCGCCTGAATGTCTACGTCGGGCGTCGACGATCGCACCCACAGATAGACGGCGCCGGCACCGATGACGGCGGTGTCCGTCCGCAGTGGCGCCGAGACATAGGAGACAGCTGATCCCGCCGGATTCCGCAGCCAGCTCCATGCCCATTGCGAGGCGTTGCCCCACAGTCCGCCGCCGCCGGTGTTGGCCCCGTAGTCGGTGAGGGGCAGAGCGCTCGCGCTGGACGTGTACTGGTCGATGCGTGCGCTCGCAGGGAGCCTGTCGGAGAGCGTGCCTCCCGGCCCGAAGTACCATGTCTCGGCGGCCGTGCCCGCAATGGGCCATGACGAGAAGGTGTGCTGGAACGCGGGATAAGGGTCCCCCGCCGTCTGGCTTCCGGTTGGCGAGGTGCCCGCACCGTTGTCGAACAGTACCCGGATCTCCGGCTGTTGCTCGAATGCAGCACGTGCCAAATCGTACGTGGGGAGCAGCTGGATGGGATCCACCGGCAGCGTGACGACATCGGTTTGCGGAAGGCCCATTGCCGCTTGGTAGACGACCGGCGCGGCCGCTCGGACGAGGGCTTGATTCACAATCGGTGCTCTGTGAGCGACGTACAGTTCGAGGAAGTCGAACCAGCGGTTGTACGTCTCGGGGTCGAGCGAGTCGATGTGCGCGCCGTTGGTGAACGTGAACCACTTCTTGTTCGTTCCGGCGAAATGCGCGACGAGCTCTGGGCAATGCCCGCCGGTCTGTTCGTCTTCCCACTGGCAGACCAGGAACGTCGGCACCTTGATCTTGTCGACGAACGTCACCGGATCCAGCGGATCAGCGACCGACGAGTTGTAGTACTTGTTGGCGTTGATCTTCGCCATCAGATCGGCTGCCTCACCGTGGAGCACCTGGTTCGCAGCGCACGTCGTGTCACCGTGTTGGATCTGCGTGTATGCCCAAGCCTGCCCGCTGTTTGGTCCGGCGGGCTTCGCTTCCTGCTGGCGCTCCTGTGACCAGGCGACGGCGAACCCGGAGTTGAGGTCGCCGCCGGGGTAGAGCGTCGTGGCTGTGGCATCGATGACCGACAGCGGCGAGATCGCCTCGAGGTGGGGCGGGTTGAGCTGCGCAGTGAACAGCTGGCTGATTCCGCCGTATGAGATGCCCATCATGCCGACCTTGTGGTCAAGCACCCATGGCTGGTTTGCGATCGTCTCGACCACGTCGTAACCGTCGAGGTTCTGCAGTGGCTCGAAGAAGTCGAAGGCGCCGCCCGAGCAGCCTGTGCCGCGCATGTTCACGTCGACCACGGCGAAGCCCATGAGATTCGCGAGGACGGCGATGCCGTTGACCGGGCCGGCGGGATTCGCATACCCATACCCCGAGTACTCGATCAGCGTCGGGTACGGCGGAAGATAGTCGGGTCCCTTCGGGAGTGACGTGCCGGGCGGCAGGCCGGGCTCGCCCGCGGGACTGGTCGGCGGGTGCACGTCGATGGCGAGCTTCGTCCCGTCGCGGGTGGTGAGGTACGTGTAGCCGTTATCCGCGATCGACTGGTTGTAGACGCTCGGATTCCACGGCGCGGGGGCGGCGTTGTGCACCACGAGCGGTGCGGACTGCTTCCCCCCTGCGTCTCTCACGACGTAGCCTGCGGCGGGCGGCACACTGCGGAACAGCAAGCCGCCGAGCGAGTCGGCGTTCTGCGTGGAGAGCGTGGTGCCGCCCGGGGAGATGAGCGACGCTTGCGCGCCGGGCGCGAGGCCGGTCACGTACACCTGGTCGACGCTGCCGACCGCGGTGAAGGCCGAGGCTGCCGACGTGCCTGTGTCCGCCATCGAGCTGACGATGAGCCACATGCCCAACGCGACCAGGCTCGCCCGCACGATCCGCCACTGCGGCGAGCCCGTTCCCTGCCCTGCGCTGTTCAACATCGCCGCGCTCCTGAAGTTTCGGGTCGACACGCTCTCATGGGCTGTGACCGGGCAATGCCGGGCCCTGGCACCAGCGGAACCCACTCAGATCCCGGACAGCGAGGGGGGCTGATCGTGAGTGGAGGGGTGCGACACCTATCAGACGTCCCAGGGAACGCGTCCTTGCGCGGGGATGGGTCTTACATAGCGCCGCCTCATCACCACCGGTGAGACGAAAAAGGCCGCTGCATGTACCATCAACTCATGGCGAATAGCGCGCCGGTTCCCGAGGTCGAAGGCGACGACGCCGAGTACACCATCGACCAGCTCTCGAACCTCACCGGCATGACCGCGCGGAACATCAGGGCGCACCAATCGCGCGGTCTGCTCCCCGCTCCCGTGGTGCGCGGCCGCACCGGGTACTACGGGGCCGAGCACGTGGCCAGGCTGCGGCTCATCCTGCAGATGCAGAGCGAGGGATTCAATCTGGGATCGATCGCCCGCATCCTCGAAGGTGTCCATCCCGGAACCGCCGCCGAGGTCCTCGACTTCAACCGCGCCCTCCGCCACACCTGGGAGGAGGAGACGCCAGAGATCGTCAATGCCGACGAGCTGGCCGCGCGTTTCCCTGGTGACGCTCCGGCCAACACGCTGCGAGAACGCTCGCTGCGCCTCGGTCTGCTCACCGCGCTGCCCGACGGCCGCTTCGAGGTCCGCAGCCCATCGCTGCTGCGCGCCGGTGAGGCGCTGCTCGAGCTCGGCGTGCCGATCGCCTCGCTCATCGCGGTGGAGGACGACCTCCTGCGTCATTCGCGCGGCGTGGCGCGAAGCTTCGTGCGCTTGTTCCTCGACGAGGTGTGGCAACCCTTCGACGCTGCCGGCAGGCCCGATGCCGAGTGGCCGCGGATCCGCGCCGCGCTCGACTACATGAGCCCTCTCGCCGGCGACAGCCTGGCCGCGGGCTTCCGTCTCGCCATGGCGCGTGAGGTCGACAAGGCCTTCGGCAAGATGCTCCAGCAGCAGGCACGCAGGCCGCGACAATAGGCGGGTGAGTCGCCGCCCGACGCTGACACGCTGGCCGCTGATCCGGCAGCTGCTGGGCGACGACCGCCTCGGTATGGGCGACGCGGTGCGTTCGACGGCCACCGATGCGCTGCAGCCGCGCACGACCACGGCCGATCGCGTGGTGCGCTCGGTGTGTCCCTACTGCGCGGTCGGTTGCGGGCAGCGCGTCTACGTCAAGGACGAGCGCGTGGTGCAGATCGAGGGCGATCCCGACAGCCCGATCTCACGCGGCAGGCTGTGTCCCAAGGGGTCGGCGAGCCGCGAGCTGGTCACCGGACCGCAGCGCGAGCACCGCGTGCGCTACCGGCGCCCGCACGCGACGCAGTGGGAGGGGCTTTCCCTAGAGACGGCGATGGAGATGATCGCCAATCGCGTCATCGCCACCCGAGCAGCGACGTGGCATGAGGACCGCGCCGTCGACGGGCAGCGGGTTCCGCTGCGACGCACGTTGGGCATCGCCAGCCTCGGTGGCGCCACCCTCGACAACGAGGAGAACTACCTCATCAAGAAGCTCATGACCGCATTGGGGGTGGTGCAGGTCGAGAACCAGGCGCGCATATGACACAGCGCAACGGTCCCCGGTCTGGGGACGAGCTTCGGTAGAGGCGGAGCCACCACCTTTCAGCAGGACCTGCAGAACGCCGATTGCATCGTCATCCAGGGATCCAACATGGCCGAGTGCCACCCGGTAGGGTTCCAGTGGGTGATGGAGGCAAAGGAGCGGGGCGCCGTGGTCATCCACGTGGATCCACGATTCACCCGCACCAGCGCGGTCGCCGACATCCACGTGCCGATCCGCGCCGGCACCGACATCGTCTTTCTCGGCGGCATCGTGCGCCACATCCTCGAGACGGAGCGCTACTTCCAGGACTACGTCGTCGCCTATACCAACGCCGCGGCGATGGTCAGCGAGGACTTCCGCGACACCGAGGATCTCGACGGGCTGTTCAGCGGATGGGACGAGGAAGCGCGAACGTACGACCAGTCGAGCTGGCGGCTCGACCGCGACGGTGATGGTCGCCTGGTGCTGGATCCGTCGTTGCAGCACCCGCGCTGCGTCCTCCAGGTGCTGCGCCGGCACTTCGCGCGCTACACGCCGGAGGTCGTCGAGGACGCCTGCGGTGTGCCTCGCGCACTCTTCTTGCGGGTTGCCGATGCACTGTGTGACAACTCGGGCCGCGAGCGCACCTCGGCGTTCTGCTATGCCGTCGGCTGGACGCAGCACAGCACCGGGGTGCAGTACATCCGCACCGCAGCGATCATCCAGCAGCTGCTCGGCAACATCGGCCGTCCCGGCGGCGGCATCATGGCGTTGCGCGGTCACGCCAGCATCCAGGGATCGACCGACATCCCGACGCTGTTCAACCTGCTGCCCGGGTATCTCCCCATGCCGCGCGCCGGCGCGGACGCCGATCTCGACTCCTACATCACCAATAACGCCACGCCGACCGGACAGTGGGGCAACATGCGCAGCTACGTCGTCAGCCTGCTGCGCGCCTGGTGGGGTGATGCGGCCACGGCGGACAACGATTTCTGCTTCGGTCACCTGCCGCGCATCGACGACGACCATTCGACCTACGCGACCACCATGGGGATGCTCGACGGTGAGGTCAAGGGATTCCTCGTCGTCGGCGAGAACCCCGCGGTGGGATCGGCCAACGGTCGCATGCACCGCCTGGCCATGGCCAACCTCGACTGGCTGGTGGTCCGCGACCTGGCGATGATCGAGACGGCGACGTTCTGGAAGGACTCGCCTGAGATCGAGACTGGTGAGCTGCGCACCGAGGACATCGCCACCGAGGTGTTCTTCCTGCCGGCGGCGGCGCACACCGAGAAGGACGGCTCCTTCACCAACACCCAACGGCTGCTGCAGTGGCGGCACAAGGCGACCGAGCCGGTCGGTGACTGTCGTAGCGAGCTGTGGTTCTATCACCACCTGGGTCGCATCATTCGCGAGAAGCTGCGCGACTCATCGTTACCGCGTGATCGTGCGGTGCTCGACCTGCGCTGGGACCACCCGGAATCCGGCCCACGCCGGGAGCCCGATGCCGAGGCGGTGCTGCGTGAGGTGTCGGGATGGGATGCCGCTGGCGCGCAGCTGTCGTCGTTCGACGAGCTGCGCGACGACGGCAGCACGGCATGCGGTTGTTGGATCTACTGCGGCTGTTTCGCCGGCGGCGTCAACCAGACCGCGCGGCGCACACCCGGGTCGTCGCAGAGCTGGGTGGCGCCGGAGTGGGGTTGGGCATGGCCCGCCAACCGGCGCATGCTTTACAACCGTGCCTCCGCGGATCCACAGGGACAGCCATGGTCACAGCGCAAGGCGTACGTGTGGTGGGACGCGACGACGGGCACGTGGACCGGGCACGACGTCCCCGACTTCGCCCGCGGCAAACTGCCGGACTACGTCGCGCCGGCGGGTGCGCGCGGGCCGGAGGCGATCGGGGGCGCCGAGCCCTTCGTCATGCAGGGCGACGGCCGGGCGCAGCTGTTCGTCGCCTCGGGACTCGTCGACGGGCCGCTTCCGGTGCACTACGAAGCCGACGAGTCGCCCTTCGCGAACGCGCTGTATCCGCGGCAGTCGAGCCCCGCCCGGCAGACGTTCCGGCGGCGCCACAACGAGCCCAACCAGGCTCCCGACGAGCCTGACGGTGGCGCTTTTCCCTATGTCGTCACGACGTACCGGCTCACCGAGCACCACACCGCCGGCGGCATGTCGCGGTTCCTGCGCCGGCTGTCCGAGCTGCAGCCGGAGATGTTCTGCGAGGTGTCACCGGCGCTCGCGGCGGAACGCGGTCTGCACAACGGCGGTTGGGCGACGATCGTCACCGCGCGCTCGGCGATCGAAGCCCGTGTCCTGGTGACCGACCGCATCCCGCCGCTGCGAGTCCAGGGACGCATCATGCACCAGGTCGGGCTCCCCTATCACTGGGGTGGTCGCGGGGTGAGCACCGGGGACGCCGCCAACGACCTCGTCGGCGTCGTCCTCGATCCCAACGTGCACATCCAGGAGTCGAAGACGGCGACCTGCGACATTCGCCCGGGGCGGCGGCCTCGAGGCACGGCGTTGACAGCGATGGTCGACGAGCACCGGCGCTCGCAGGGGATGCGGCGATGAGCGCTATCGAAAGCCGCGCGCCCTCGCGAGTCGGCTTCTTCACCGACACCACCCTGTGCATCGGCTGCAAGGCATGCGAGGTCGCCTGCAAGGAGTGGAACGAGCTCCCCGCCACAGACATGGAGTTCACCGCCACCTCGTATGACAACACCGCCGCGCTGGGCGCCACGACCTGGCGCCACGTCGCCTTCATCGAGCAGCGGCGCGACCCGACCACGGCCGGTGCAGACGGCACCCATGGCATGCGCTGGCTGATGAGCTCCGACGTCTGCAAGCACTGCAGCAATGCGGCCTGCCTCGACGTTTGCCCCACCGGCGCGCTTTTCCGCACCGAGTTCGGCACCGTGGTGGTGCAGCAGGACATCTGCAACGGCTGCGGCTACTGCGTCAGCGCGTGTCCCTTCGGCGTCATCGACCGGCGCCTCGACACCGGCACCGCCGCGAAGTGCACCATGTGCTACGACCGGCTTCGCGCCGATGCGCAGCCCGCATGCGCCACCGCGTGTCCGACGCGGTCGATCCAGTTCGGACCGCTCGACGAGCTGCGCCGCCACGCGGCGGAGCGCGTGGAGCAGCTGCACGGACGTGGCGTCAGCGAGGCGCGGCTGTACGGCGCCGACGAGGACGACGGCATCGGTGGCGCCGGCGCATTCTTCCTGCTCCTCGACGAGCCCGAGGTGTACGGCCTGCCACCGGATCCCGCAGCGACGACTCGCGACCTCGGCGCCATGTGGAAGGCGGCGGCGCTGGCTGCGGGAGCGCTGGTCGCGGGCGTTGCAGCGGCGTTCGCCGGAGGACGCCGGTGACGCCACGCGGCGAGGTGCGCATGGTCCCCGACGCCGCGCCCGTGTCGTATCACGGACGGCCCATCCTCAAGCAGCCGGTGTGGCGGCGGGAGGTGCCGCTGTATCTCTTCGCCAGTGGGTTGAGCGGCGCATCGGCAGCGCTGTCGCTCGGTGCGCGAGTGCGCGGCAACCAGGTGCTCGCCAGGCGGTCGCTGCGCGTCGCACTGGCGGCGATCAGCGCCAGCCCGCCGTTGCTCATTGCCGACCTGGGGCGACCAGAGCGCTTCCATCACATGCTGCGGGTGTTCAAGCCGACGTCGCCGATGAGCGTCGGGACGTGGCTGCTGGCCGCGAGCGGGGTGACCACCGGTGCTGCGGTGGGCTGCGAGGTACTCGGCATCCTGCCGCGCACCGGGCGCAGCGGCGCCGTCGTTGCCGGCGTGCTCGGTCCCGCCCTGGCGACGTACACGGGCGTGCTCCTCGCCGACACCGCTGTCCCCGTGTGGCACGAGGCACGCAGCGATCTACCGTTGGCCTTCGCCGCCGGCGCGGCGATGAGCGCCGGCGCAGTCGCGTCGGCGGTGACGCCGATGCGTCGATCACGTCCGGCACGCCGCCTCGCTGCGGGCGCCGCGGTCGCCGAGCTGCTGGCGATGCGCCGCATGCGCACGCGACTCGGAGATCTGGCCAGACCCTACGCCAACGGCGACACCGCCGAGCTCACCCTGGCCGCCGAGGTGCTCACCGCCACCGGCGCCGCGCTGATGGCGCTCTCACGCCACCGCTCGACGGCAACCGTCGCCGCGGCGACCCTCCTCGGCGGCGCGCTCTGCCAGCGCTTCGCCGTCTTCTCCGCGGGCTTCGACTCGGCGCGCGATCCTCAGGCGACGATCGCGATGCAGCGGCGTCGCAGCGCGTAGACGATCACCAGCAGGGCGCTGACGCCGCCCGCGGCCGATGCCAGGGCGAGGTCGCCAGCGCCGATGTCCGGCGACACCGCGGCGTCGACCACCGACCAGCCGAGAACCCGATCGGTGCGGCTCACCGGAATGACGCCGACCACCGGCAGGGCGAGGAACGCGTTCGCACCGTTGGGCGGCGACGCCTGGTCCATGACCGCCGCAACGCCGGACGTGGCATCCGCGTTCGCACCACCGCCCGGCGCAGCCGCCGGCGCGGCACGGAACGACGCCGGTGTGACCACGGTCACCAGCGGCTTGTCGAAGCTGTGCCCGTACTTCTCACCGACGTTGCCTGCGTTGCCGTGGAGGACGACCTGCCGCTGCTCGGTGTCGATCTCGTCGACGGGAACTGTGAGCTGCGCGTTGTCGCTGTCGGTGATGAACATGACGTGCAGGCCGTGGGTGCCGACGTCGCCCTGGTAGTAGCGGATGTCGCCCTGCGGGGAGAACTTCGGGTTGGGCGACGGGTCGGACTTCTCGGCCGGCTTGCTCGCGTCATACCCCGCCGTCCCCGGGATGTTGTACGGCGTCCCGTCGAGGTGATGGTTCCAGCAGCGGCGCTGGAAGACGGGATTAGCGCCGGCGGGCGCGGGCGACATCGCGACGTGGGTGATCGGGTCGTATCCCCAGGTGGTGGGCTCGTCCTTGCTGCGCAGGTGCAGCTTGGGTCCGGGGTCGTTGCCGGTGCCGTCGTCGAAACAGGCGTCGTCGCGGTAGTAGGGGAAGGTGGCGACAGCGCCTGCCGCGGTGCCGACGGGCGTCGGCTGGGTGACGTTCCAGCGTTCGACGACCGCGCCGTAGGGTCCGTCGCTCTCCTCCCACTGCAGCAGCCCCGGTGGCCCGGAGAAGGTGACGTCGGCGACGTCGAAGTCACCGTGGACGCAGGGGCTGGGACAGTTGGCGTCGTTGGGGCTGCCGGCGACGATCGGCTTGCCGCCGTTGGCCTTGCGCAGCATGGCGCCGAGCTGGTCGTCGCTGCTCAGCGACACGCCGTCGGGACCGAGGTGGGCGTGGAGGTTGCCGTACACCTCCTCGTTGATGCCGGCGACGGGGACGCCGTTGGGGACGTAGGGGTTGTAGTACGTCGTGATCCGGCCCGCGGCCATGTCGCGCTGCACGTAGATGCCGTCGAGCGGCGGGATAACGTGAACCCGCAGCCTGTCCTGGTAGCGGATCTCGTCGGCGTAGAAGATCTCGGTGCGCACGTTGTTCGTCGAGGAGTCGGCACCCCACGTCGTGCGGATGACACGCACCGGACCGGCGCGCTCGCCCATGAGCACCGACGACCCGCCCCAGTTGGTCGCCTCCTCCTCGTAGCCGCAGCATGGGGTGTCACCGCCGGGCGACTGCTGGAAGGCGCGCGCCTTCCAGCGATCGACGATGTTGGGCCCGTAGTCCGCCCTGCTGAATCCATGGTCGTCGGGGGAGACCTGAAGGTCGTCCATCACCCAGCGGCCGTCGTAGCGGAAGCGGTAGCGCGGTGTCGTGACGGTGGCGTTGTCGAGGGGGCGGCGCTGCACGTACGTCGCCGGGTCGAGAACGATGTGACCGAGGGCGTCTCGCTTGAACCCCTGGCCGATGGCCGGGGTGCCGTCGGGATTGCATACCGGACCCTTGCGAGCGTTGCCGTAGTTCGAGTATGAGCTCTGCGAGTAGACGAAGAGACCGGCGTTGGCGTCACGCTGGTAATGCACGTACGGTGAGTTGGCCGCGGTGTACGCGGGATGCACCGCGTAGCCGTGCGCCGCATCGCCGGAGGAGCGCATCAGGTACACGTAACCCGCCTGCTGGGTGAGCGGATCGACGATGCGCACCTCTTTGGCATCGAGGACCCCCCGCGGCAGCACCGCGCCCGACGGAGCCGCGACACCGGCGTCGCGCGCCATGAAGCTCAGCTCGTCGGTGTCGATGAGTCCCTTGTTGGGGTCGGGCGCAGCGACCACGCCTGCGTCGGGCAGCGATCTGCAGACGATCGCTGGGTCAGCCGGATCGAAGGGCTTGTTGGTCGTGTAGCGGAATCCCTCGCGATCGAAGGTGTAGTTGAGGTCCTGGTCGGCGCCGGAGTAGAAGGCGAATCCCGACGCGTTGTTGGTCAGGTAGTGGATCCACTTGGTGTCGACCTGGAAGGGGATCTGCTGAAAGCCGCGACTTGTCCATCGGTAGCCACGGATGCTGTTGGGATCGACCCCGCTTCGCCCGGGAGCCGTGCGGATGGGCAGCTGCGACGACTGGTAGCAGCTGTGGTCGTTGTGATTGGGGTCGGTCCAGCCGTTGACGTCAGGCGTCGGCTGGGCCTGATAGCAGTCGCTGCGCAGCTGCGACGGCAGCATTCCCTGGGGGTCGGCGACGCCGTAGTCGGTGGGCACCTGGGGTGCTCGGAAGGTCACCTCGGGCCCCATCGACCAGTCGGGGAACTGGGCTCCGGTGAGCACCACAGGCTCGTACTGGCGGCTGGGCAGCGTCAGCGACTCGGGCTGTGGCAGTGACGCGCTCGCCGCGCTGACGCCACCACCGCGGGTCGACGACAAGGCGCCGGCAAGCAGTGACGCAGCGATTGCCGCAGAGACTCCCCAGATTCGACGTCGCATCCGCCGTATAGGACCCGAGCACATACCCCGGCATTGCGCGCCGGCGAGGGGAGCACGGCTCAGCGAGCGGCGGCCCCCTCGCGGGCGGGGAGCTGCGACTCCATCCACCGCCGCAGCACAGGGCCGCTCTCGAACGAGGTGATCAGTGCGTAGCGGGGTTCGGGGCCTAGGTGGCTGACCACGTGCCAGAGGCGCTCGGTGTCGATGACGATCTGGCGGCCGCGGGGCAGGGGGATGCGGCTCTCCGTCGAGGCATCGTCCTTGTCCTCACGGAGCACCATCGCCGAATTGGGGCAGTCGGTGAGCTCGAGCCAGCTGCGCACCACCCAACCCTCACCGTCGGGATTGAGCCGGTTGTTGTCGTCGAGATGCAGCTGGCGGATCACCGCGGCTTCGTCGGGGTAGGGATTGAGCTTGATCACCCGCACCCGGCCGAAGCGGGCGCCGACGTTCTCCACCCAGCGCACCAGGGTGGGACAGATCTCGCGGTTCTTCGTCCAGATGCCGTCCTTGTCGGGCTTGCCGTGGTCCCAGAAACCAGCGCACTCCATCTCGCCCATCGCCGACGCGATGGGGGCGAAATTGGTGTCCCCGCCGCTCTTCCAATCCATGTAGTCGAGGTCGAGCCATTCGCGCTCATTGATCGGCGGACCGTCGTGGTCGCGAAGGACGCAGTACCCCTTGTCGGCAAGGAGATCGAGCTTGGTGTGCATGGCTCGGGAGTCTAACCTTGCCTCGTGTCGCCCGACCTCGCTCTGGCGCTGGAGCTCGCCGACCTCGCCGACTCGATCAGCCTGCCGCGCTTTCGTTCCCGCGACCTGCGCGTCGAGACCAAGGCCGACACGTCGCCCGTGACCGAGGTCGACCGGGCCGTCGAGGATGAGCTTCGACAACGGTTGTCGCGGTACTTCCCAGGCGACGCGATACTCGGTGAGGAGCAGGGCGAAACCGCCAGCGGTGCACGCCGGCGCTGGATCATCGATCCCATCGACGGCACCCGCAACTACGTCCGCGGTGTGCCCGCATGGGGAACGCTCATCGCGCTGGAGGTCGAGGGGCGGTTGGTGGCCGGGGTCGCCAGTGCGCCAGCGCTCGGCCAGCGCTGGTGGGCAGCCCGCGGCGAAGGCGCCTTCAACGACCGGGGACGCATCGAGGTCTCGACGATCCACCAGGTCGAGGACGCCTACATCTCGACGACGGACTACACGGGTTTCGCCAAAACGCGCGGTCTCCTGGATCGCTACACGGCGCTGGCCAGCCGATGCTGGGCGGCGCGCGGGCTCGGTGACCTGTGGTCGCATGCGCTCGTCGCCGAAGGGTCAATCGACATCGCGGCCGAGATGCCGGTGTCACCCTGGGATATCGCCGCAGCCAAGGTGATCGTCGAGGAGGCTGGCGGTCGCGTCACCGACATCGACGGTCGCGATCGCATCGACACCGGGTCGGTGGTCAGCAGCAACGGCCGGCTCCACGACGCGGTGATCGCCGCGCTACGCCGTTGAGCGGCGCAACGCGGTCAGGCTAACAGCTGACCTTGCCGTTGACGGTCACGTCGCCTGACCCGCCGAAGGCGGAAAAGACCGCGCCGGTGAAGGTCGCCGACTTGGCGTCGACGGTGATCTTCCCCGTCCCTCCGAAGACGTAGTTCTTCCCGGTTGCGCTGGATGTGAGCACCCCCTTCCCGCCCGAATCGTCGGTGGCGGTGACACGCACGTCCTGCGTCGTGCCGGCGAAGGTGATGTTGTAGAAGCCACTGTCGAGCTTCACGCACTGGACATTGCCGCTGACGGTGCCGGTTAACCCGCCCGAGAGCGTCAGCTGCCCGTTCCCACCGGCGACCGCGCCGGGGCTGGACGACGAGCTCGACGACGGGCTGCTCGACTGGCTGGAGCTGCTCGATTGCGCCCCGCCGCCGGTTGATGCGGAGTCGGTGGTAGTCGATCCACATGCGACAGCTGAAGCCGCGCCGGCCAACATGAGAACGAGGAGCCGAGCATTCATGGTTCACCCCTTCGTGCCTGCGCCGCCGCGACCAACGGCGTACCCAGCGTCGCCGCATCCTAGCAACAGCGTGTCAGCGGCCGATACCCTCGCACCGGAACGACGTTACAGATGGATGCCGCGCATCAACTGGCTGAGCGCGTACGCCTCCGGCGTCACCTGGGCCGGCTCGCGCTTGGCGCCATCTTCACCAGGCTTCGGTGCGCTGTCGGGGAGGATCGCGTAGGCCGCGGTCATCAGCAGCTGGGCCAGTCCCGGAGCCACAGCATTGGTCACCTGGCCGAACTTGCCCAGGCGCGTCGACACCTCGTGCGGCCGCTTGATCATGGCGCTGATCACCATCTCGGCGGCTTCTTCTGGGCTGATGGTCGGGAACGACTTGTAGATCGACGTGGGCGCGATCATCGGAGTGCGCACCAGCGGCATGTGAATCTCGGTGATGGCGACACCGTCCGCGGTCACCTCCGGCGCGAGGCATCGCGAGAAGGCGTCGAGAGCCGCCTTGGATGCGACGTAGGCGGCGAAGCGCGGCGGATATGTCTGGGCGCCGATGCTGGAGACGTTGATGATCTGACCGTTGCCGCGCTCGCGCATCCCCGGCAGCACCGCCATGATCATGGCGATGGCGCCGAAGTAGTTGAGCTGCATGGTGCGCTCGAAATCGTGGAACCGATCGAGTGACTGCAGCACAGCGCGGCGGATGCTGCGTCCAGCGTTGTTGACCAGCACATCGACGCGATCGTGCTCGGTGATCACCCGGCTGACCATGTCGCGGCAGGCGTCGACGTTGCTCAGATCGGTGGGATAGATGAAGGCCTTGCCGCCGGCGGCATCGATCTCCGCCTTGAGCTCCTGGAGCTTCTCCTCGCCGCGGGCGACGCAGATGGTCGTTGCCCCCGCCGACGCGACCCGCAGCGCCACCGACCGACCGATGCCGCTCGAGGCACCGGTGATGAGGACAACCTTGTCACCAAGCACCCGGCGCAGGTTGCGCTCGGTGGGTAGCTCGGGATCGAGGTGCCGCTCCCAGTAATCCCAGATGCGCCACGCGTACTGATGCAGTGGCGGGCAGCTGATACCGCTCCCCTTGAGCGCCTCGGTGGCGTTGGCCGCGTCGAAGCTGCACGGGTAGTCCATGTACTTCAGTGCCGTCTCGGGGATGCCGAAGCGATCGAGGATCTGTTTGACGACGCGCTTGACGGCGGGCACCTCGGCGACGACGTTGAGCGTGTTGCCGGGGATGAGTTTGGCCATGCGCCGGTCGAAGCGCAGCGCGAACTCCGGGGCATGGGCGGCGCGGCAGAAGGTGTTGAGCGTGTCACCCAGTGAGAGCGGGTCGGGGTCGACGAGGTGGAAGGCCTCGCCGTCGCGGCCGGGGATGTGGGCGATGTGGTCCAGCGCCTTGGCGACAAAGTCGACAGGAACCAGGTTGAGGGGACCGCCCTCGGGGCCGGTGAAGGGCACCCACTGAGGGAAGGAGTCGCGCAGTGTCTGGATCAGCTTGAAGGCGTAGTAAGGACCGTCGACGCGGTCGGCCTCGCCGGTCTCCGACGAGCCGATGACCATTCCCGGCCGGTACACGCGCCACGGGACGGTGGCCTCGCGACGCACGATCGCCTCGGCTTCGTACTTGGTGCGGAAATATGCGTGGTCGAGCTGCTGCCCCTCGTCGAACATCGACTCGGTGAAGTGCCCCTGGTAGCGTCCGGCGACGGCGATGGAGCTGACGTGGTGGACGCAGGCGGCACCGATCTCGTTGGCCAGTTCGACGGTGTGCCGGGTGCCAAGGATGTTGGCCCGCTCGGTCTCCTGCTCGTCGGCGAGCAGGTCGTAGATGGCAGCCAGGTGGAAGACGTGGGCGCCGCGCAGGCTTTCGACGTCGTCGGCGGCGATGCCGAGTTGGGGCTCGGCGATGTCGCCGATGACCGCGCGCAGCCGTGTGCCGTCGGGATCGAGCTGCTCGCGAAGCGCCGCGAAACGATGCCGCGAGCCCGGCCTGACGAGAACGGCGATGTCGCCCCCGCGGGCGAGCAACAGGGGCAGGAGGTGCCGCCCGATGAATCCGGTCGCCCCGGTGACGAAGTACTGCACGGTGCTCTGGTCCTCCTCGCCGCACGGATATTCCGTGAGATCGGCAGGATACGTCCAAGCCCGGCGCGCTGTGGTGGCGGCGGCGCGGAGCACGCCGCCGAGGGCGAGTCGTACGCTCACCGTCACCCCAGGTCAGAACGAGGTGAATCCGTGCCCGAAGCCGTCATCGTCGCCGCCGCCCGCACTCCCATCGGGCGGGCAATGAAGGGATCGCTCATCGACTGGCGGCCCGACGACCTGGGAGCCTTCATCGTGGAGAAGACTCTTGAACGACTGCCGGAGCTGGACCGCGGCAGCATCGAGGACCTCATCTGCGGCTGCGGTCTTCCCGGCGGCGAGCAGGGGTTCAACATGGGCCGCAACATCGGCCTGCTGGCGCACATGGACATCCCGGGGACGACGATCACCCGCTACTGCGCATCCTCCCTGCAGTCGACACGAATGGCGGCGCACGCCATCAAGGCCGGCGAGGGTGATGTCTTCCTCAGTGTCGGCGTCGAGTGTGTCAGCCGCTTCCTCAACGGAACGTCGGACATGCCCCAGTGCCAGAACCCCAAGCTTCAGCCAGGCAACTCCGAGGGCTACCCCGACGTCTACATCGCGATGGGTCAGACGGCGGAGAACGTCGCCCGGCGCGAGGAGATCTCCCGCGAGGAGCAGGACAGGTACGCCGCACAGAGCCAGAACCGTGCGGTGGCCTCCCAGGAGTCCGGGTTCTTCGACCGCGAGCTCGTGCCGGTGCCCCTAGCCAACGGGTCGACGATGACCAAGGACGATGGTCCCCGGCCGGGGACCACGGTCGAGGTGCTGGCGACGCTCAAACCGGTGTTTCGCGAGGACGGCTCGGTGACCGCGGGCAACTCCTGCCCACTCAACGACGGCGCCGCCGCCGTGGTGGTCATGTCCGATGTCCGCGCCGCCGAGCTCGGCGTCACACCGATCGCGCGCGTCGTCGCCACCGGGGTTTCGTCGCTGGCTCCCGAGTACATGGGCCTCGGCCCCATCGAGGCCTCACGACGGGCGCTGTCACGTGCCGGCATGAGCATCGACGACGTCGACGTCGTCGAGCTCAACGAAGCCTTCGCCGCCCAGGTCATCCCCTCGGCGCGCGCCATCGGCGTCGACCCCTTCAGCGACAGGTTCAACCCGCACGGAGGCGCCATCGCCCTCGGCCATCCCTTCGGCATGACCGGGGCACGCATCCTCTGCACCCTGCTCAACGACCTGCGCACCCTCGACAAGACCATCGGCCTGGAGACCATGTGCGTCGGCGGCGGCATGGGCATGGCGATGATCGTCGAGCGGCTCGACTGACCCACCCCGAGGTTCGAGACTAGGCCACTTCCCTGGCCACGGGGCGGCGGGGATCGGTGATCCAGTCGCTCCACGAGCCGACGTAGAGGGCGCCGTCGATGCCGGCGACCGCCAGGGCGAGGACCTCGTGCGCCGCGGTGACCCCAGATCCGCAATAGGCGCCGACGGCGGCACCGGGCAGGGCGCCGAGCTCGGCGAAGCGGCGGCGGAGCTCACCGGGCTCGAGGAAGTGGCCATCGCTGTCGACATTGCCCGACGTGGGGGCGCTGACGGCGCCGGGAATGTGGCCGGCGACGGGGTCGATCGGCTCCACCTCGCCTCGGTAGCGCTCCACGGCGCGGGCGTCGAGGAGCACGCCGCGAGCCGCGAGCGCGGCGGCGCTGACGGCGTCGAGGACGGGCAGCCATCCCGGGCTGGCGACGAAGTCGCCGGGCGGCGGTGCGTCGATCGCCGTGCTCAGCGGCAACCCGGCGCGCGTCCAGGCACGGAGGCCGCCGTCGAGGACGCGTGTCGCGGCATGGCCGAAGTAGGTGAGCAACCACCAGGCGCGGGCGGCGCTGGTGGAGTCGGCCGCGTCGTACGCAACCACCGGCCGGCCGGCGTCGACACCGCAGCCGCGCATCGCCGCCTGGAACGCCATCGCGTCCGGCAGTGGGTGCCGGCCAGGGCCGGGGGGACCGGCGAGGTCCTTGTCGAGGTCGACGAAACACGCCCCGGGAAGGTGACCCCGCTGGTACTCCTCGAGGCCGGGCGGCCCGCCCAGCCGCCAACGGACGTCGAGCAAGGACGGTGGCGCGGCCTCCTCGAGGAGCCGTCTGAGCTCGTCGACGCCGATGAGCGGGAAGGTCATCGGCTCACGGTAACCCGCGGTGCCGCGCCGGCGTTCCCCGGTGGCGCGGTCACCCGACCGTGCCGAGCGCCGCGTCGGTGCAGATTCGTGCCTGAGGTCTGGGAGCACCAGTGGTAGTGTTCAGGCTGATGCCGTTGCCGCGATCTTTGTCGCGCCCCCCACTCGCCGCGGCCATCAGCGGCGTTTTGCTCGTGGCGTGTGCAGCAGCCGGCAGCCCGGTGGTGCGCAACTCTTCGTTACCGGGCAGCGGTCCGCTGGCGCTGGCGACACCGGATCCGCCCAACATCACCGTCACTCCTACCGACGGCACATCCGGTGTTCGGCTGGACGCGCAGGTGGTGGTGAACACCAATGGCGGAACCCTCGACACGGTGATCGTCCACACCGCCGGCGATCCGACTCCGCTGGACGGTGTGCTCTCCAACAAGGGACGCACCTGGACGCTGCGCGCTCCACTCGCACCCGACACGGCATACACCGTTGAGGCGTCGGCACAGCGCGTCACCGGCGACGCCGCAACCGCGCTGGCGAAGTTTGCGACAATTCCGACGCCAACTCGGCTGATCACCGACCCCTTCCCTGGTGACGGCGCCACCGTGGGCGTGGGTATGCCCGTCATCCTGCGCTTTCACAGCCCCATCGCGGCCGACAAGCAGGCCACGGTCATCGACCATCTCCAGGTGCAGTCAACTCCACAGCAGGATGGCGCCTGGCACTGGGTGAGCGACCGCGAGGTGCACTACCGCCCCAAGGACTTCTGGCAGGCGGGTACCAAGGTGCAGCTCAACGCCAACTTCACGGATCTCGACGTGGGCAACAACGTCTGGGGACTGGCGGGATGGTCGGAGACGTTCAACATCGGCGACAAGCACGTGTCGGTCATCGACCTCAACACGCACATGATGCAGGTCTCCCAGACCGACAAGCTGATCCGCACCTATCCGATCAGCGGGGGGCGTCCCGAGTTTCCCACGCTGGGTGGAACGCTCTTCGTCTGGTACAAGCTGCAGAAGGTGCGCATGGTCTCGACCACGGTCGGAATCCCGGTCAACGCGCCTGGCGGATATGACGGCGACGTGCTCTGGGACACGGCGATCAGCACCAACGGCTTCTACACCCACATGGCCGACTGGAACGTCCCCCAGCACGGCTACGCCAATGTCTCGCACGGCTGCGTCAACATGAATCCCGCTGACGCCCAGGAGTTCTGGTACTTCAGCCAGATCGGTGACGTCGTCCAGGTGCTCAACAGCCCACGCCCCGCTGACTACGGCGACGGCGAAGGCGACTGGCAGATCCCCTTCGATCAGTACGCCAACACCTCGGTGGCGGCGCCGCCGGCATCGGCGCCCAGTAGCAACGTCGGCGGGGGCCTCTGAGGCGCGGCTGGGGACACCTCCCCAAGGGCTGGGTCGTGGTTCGAGACTGGTCGCGCGCAGGCGCGCGCGATTCGTGCAGCCAGCCGGCTGCGACGGCGCAGCCACTCCGCACGCCAGCCGCCGCGAGGAGCGCCGCGCAACCGGCTGAGCCGCCATTCCCCGATCTCGGCGCACAGCCGGAGGCACCGCTCGCAGATGGCGATCGCCTCGCCGAGAGCGCCGGCGCGCTCCAGGGAGACGGCGAGGCTGCGAG
>DASZGL010000089.1:0-29932 GCA_035938875.1 Candidatus Dormiibacterota bacterium | reverse complement strand
TTTGCCAGCCTGGCGGCGATGTTCCGGGGTGACACCATGCCGGCCCGGCATGGCTGCCTTTGGGTGAACTCCGTCGCCGAGTGCGCCGGCCGGCCAGGGTTGCCCGACGCGCTCGCCGCCCACTATCGCCAGCGACTGCACGGCGCCTTCGGCAATGCGCTTGCCGGTGGCGCCGGCCAGGTCGGCGGGATCGCTGACCGCATCGACCAGAGGGCGCGAATCCTGGCCGGCGCGACCATAGGTATCTGGCTCGCCGCTCGAATCGACGCCACCGAAGCCGCCGCGTGGTGCGACGGTGTCGTGGCCGAGATCAGACTCTGGTCGTCGCCCGTACAAACGACTGGGGAAAAAACGCTGTCGCTGAGCGCCCGTTGGCGGATGGAGACCGAGCGAGAGCGAGCCTCTGAAAGCGCAAGAAGTACCTAGTGACTCGCGTCACTTACAGGGGTATTCTCGACCCTAGATACTAGTCTCGTCCCGTTGGCGGCCACTGCCCAATGCCAGTGGGGGTGTGTTCGGGGACGTCTTAGGTAGTGCTGGGGTGCATCTGACGGCGTCACCGCGTACGGCGCCGTCGCCAAAGCGTCTAGTGGAGACCGAGGTGGAGGCGGCGGGACGCGTTGCTGTGGCGCTCCTCGATCATCAGGCGGTGGTGCGGGAGGGACTGCGAGCCCTGCTGGAGCGCGAACCCGACATCGAGGTCATCGCCACGGCCTCCCGTCTCGACGAGGTGCTGGGTCTGGAAGTCGAGCCGGACGTCATCGTGGCAGACATCGACCTCCGTGAGGCACAGGGACCGGCCGTCGTCGGCCTGCTTCGGGAGCGCTTCCCCCGCTCGGCGATCCTGGTGCTGACCACCGTGGCCCAACCGCACGAGGTCGAGGCGGTGTTCGCCGCGGGCGCCAGCGGCTACAGCCTCAAGGAAGCCGCCGCAAGCGAGGTGATCAATGCCATCCGCAAGGTTCACCGCGGCGAGGAGTACGTCGAGCCGTCACTTGGCGCCGTTCTTGCCCACCGGGCCGATCGGCAGGACGGATCGACAAGTGGCGCACTCACCTCGCGGGAGATCGAGGTCCTGCGACTGCTCGCCCTAGGCCACACCAACCTCGAGGTCGCCGAAAGACTCCACGTTTCGCCGCGGACGGCCGAGGCTCATCGCGCCAACCTGTTGGGGAAGCTGGGCGTTCACAGCCGGGCTGAACTGGTGAAATTCGCCATCGACCAGGGCTTCCTCGGTCGAAACGGGCCCAGCGACATCGACGTCTGACCGTCGCAGAGTACGGGCGACCGCGGTTAGCCGGACACCGCCGTGGGGTATTACTTTTGCGCAATGGTCATTGAGGTTACCGAGCAGAGCTTTGCGGCGGAGGTTGTTGACCGCTCCCGGACCAAGCCCGTTGTCGTCGACTTCTGGGCCGCCTGGTGCGGACCCTGCCTTGCCCTGGGCCCGGATCTCGAGGCTGCGGTGGACGCCCGAGGTGACGAGGTGATCCTCGCCAAGGTCGACGTGGACGCCAGCCCGCGACTCGCTGCCGCATTCGGCGTCCGTGGCATCCCGGCGGTCAAGGCATTCCGCGACGGCAAGATCGTTGCCGAGTTCACCGGCGCTCTCCCCCGCGCTCAGGTCGAGCGCTGGCTCGACGGGCTGCTGCCCACGAGGGCCGACCGCCTCGCCGGCGCAGGCGACGAGGCGTCGCTGCGGGCGGCAATCGAAGCCGACCCCAGCCACGCCGCAGCGCGGGCCGCGCTGGGGTTGCTGCTCGTCGGCCGCGGCGACCTGGCCGAGGCGGAGCTGGTCCTCAACCCGGTTGAGCACGACGCCCTCGCCGGCGGACTGCTGGCGCGTATCGCGCTGCAGCGCTCGGTGGCGGCGGGTACGGTCGACGGCACAGCGCGGGAGGCACTGACGGCGCTCGATCGTGGCGATCGAGAAGTGGCACTGAAGGAACTTGTGGCGACGGTGCGCGGCGAGAGCGGCGACGTGCGCGACCTTGCCCGGCGCACCGCGGTCGGGGTGTTCGCCGAGCTCGGCGACACCGATCCCCTGGTCGCGCGGTATCGCCCGATCCTCGCCGCCGCTCTGTACTGACGTCGAGCGATCGAGCTGGGGTCAGTCCCCGGTGGCGACAACCTCCGCCCGCTCGATCATCAGCACCGCGGTGCGCACGGGTACAACCGGGCGGTGCATGAGTCCTTTGGGAACGACGAACGCCTCTCGGGGTCCGAGCTCCACCGGCTGACGACCCTCGAGCTCGATGCGCATCAATCCGTCGAGAACGAAGAAGAACTCGTCCTGCTCATCGTGCTTGTGCCAGTGGAACTCGCCCTGGAGAACGCCGAGTCGGACCACCGCGTCGTCCACCTTGCAGAGCGTGCGGTTGTACCACTGTTCGGTGGTCTCGTCGATGAGCCGCTGGACTTCGAGGATCTCCAAGGGCCCGACGATGGGCTCGTAGTCGATGATGTATCCGCGGCTGTCTTTCACGGCGTCCCTCCAGTTCACCGTCGGTTGCGCCCCGACGATACCGCCAACGCCGGTGTCGCCCTAGTCCCAGAACTCGTCGGCTGCTGCAGCGTGGACCGTGCGGCGGCGCGTCTCGACAGGCTGCGCAGCCTGACTTAGGCTAGCCGCCGGCGCAGAGGGGGCGATCGAGCGTTTCGAGAGGAGACAGTGATGGGTGAGAGGGGATGGGACCGGCTTGCCGCGTCCAGTGGAATCCTGTTCGTGGTGATGCTCATGCTGAGCACCTTCATGGTGCCCCGGCTGCCGGCTGCGGACGACGCCGCTCGTGACATCGCCGCGTTCTTCGGTGACCATCGCGACGCTGGCTTGGCGGCGAGCTACTTCATGGGCATCGGCGGGATCCTCGCGCTGTGGTTCTTCAGCGTTCTGTACGGCCTCCTGCGACGGGCCGAAGGCGACGGCGGCCACCTGTCGATGGCGGCGCTCGTCGCGGGCGTGACCACGGTGGCGATTGTCATCGGGGTCGATGCGATTCGCACGTCCTTCTACCTACGCACCGGCCAGGAGGGTGATCCCGCTACGGTCAAGGCTCTCTACAACGTCAGCAGCACAGCGCTGTACTACGCCTCATTCACGCTGGCGCTGTTTCTCGTCACCGCGTCCGCCGTGATGATCCGCACCCGCGCGCTGAGCCCGTTGCTGGGATGGGTCGGTGTTCTCTTCGCCGCCGTTCAGCTCGTCTCCGCCGGCGCCGTCGCCGGTGGGGTGACCCATCTCAGCCTGGTCGCCTTGCTGTCCTTCGCGCTCTGGGTTGTCGCGGCGAGCGTGGCGTTGATGGGTGTCGTTCCGAGGTACGCCACGCGCGCCTCAGGATGACCGTGAGGCCGGGCGGTCGCTACAGTCGGCGCGATGATCACCTACCGCCACGTCACGGTCGACGTCGTCGCCGGGCGCGTTCGCGAGTACCTCGATGCCCTCGGCGACGTCTACGCGCAAATCGCGCCACAGCGATACACACCGTTCGTCGGCGTCTTCCAGGTGGCCGCCACCAGCGGCCGCTGGCCCCAGGTGATCGTCATCAGCGCCGTTGACGAGGCAGCACCGCGCGCATCAGACGCGGAACTCGACGAGTGGAACAAATCCGCGCGGCAGTATCGCATCACCGCATTCGATCAGCGGCTGATCCTGCTGCCGTTCTCGCCGGTGCCGCCGACAGCACCGCACCATGCGTCATCGGGTCGCGTGTTCTTCCAGCAGACATACGCGGCCAAACCGGGTGCCGGGGGCGGCTTCGTCGAATGGGCTCGCGGCACGCTCGTGCCACGCGCCTCGGACGACGGTCTGCGGCTCGAGGCGTTCTGGCGGTCCACGCATTGCCCGCTGGAGCACATCGCCGTGTGGTCGCTGCCCGACTGGGTGGCGTTCGCCGATATGCAGCTGCAGCGCGACCGCCGTGTTGCCGCCGGTGATGAGTCGATCCCCGGACTCGACGTCGCCTGGGACGTCATCGGCGACGTCCAGGAGCGCCTGCTCATGCCGGCTGCGTTCTCACCCATGGGCGGCGGCGAGGGCAGCCTGGTGGTCACCATCTAGTGTCCGATTGGATTCACCTGCACGAGACCGTCGACGTCGTCGCCGGTCAGATGCACGACTACCTTGCCGGGCTCAACGAGATGTTCGCGCCACTCGGCGAGGAGCGCGGTATCAGCATGTCGGGCGTGTTCGAGGTTGTCGAGGGCGGCCGGCGCCCGCAGGCGGTGCTGCTCTGGAACATCGATGGCTGGCCGGCGTATGCGCGTCAGCGCACCACCGCCGGCAGCCACCCCGGAGTGGGCAGATGGCACACCTCGGCTGTCGGCTGGCGCACGGGCGGATTCGATCGGATGCTCTCACCCTTGCCACTCTCGCCGCGACCACCAGTTCGTCCTCAGTCGAAGTCAGCGGGCTGCGTCGTGCTGCAGCACACCTACCTGGTGCGCCCGGGACGCGGCGCAGCATTCATCACCGCCGTCGGCGACAGCGTGATCACCGCGGCTACGGAGCGGGTGGTGACCCTCGAGGCGTTCTGGCGGTCCTGCTTTCGGCCATCGGAATTTCTCGCGATGTGGTCGGTGCCCGACGTCGATGCCCTGGCACGTCTTCTCGAGTCGGCGACGGACGCCGGGAGCGTGCCCGGCCTCCACGCTGTCGCCGGCGAGCTCGCCGTCATCGAGGAGCGTGTCCTCGTGCCGGCGGACTTCTCGCCGCTGGGCGGTGTAGGCGACTAGGCAAACTGTGGCGGTGCGCCTACGACAGGTCGTGCTCGTGGCAGACGATCTCGAGGCCGTGGTCGGACATGTCTGCAACAGCCTTGGGGTCGACGTGTGTTACCGAGACCCCGGCGTCGCCGAGTTCGGCGTCCACAACGCGCTTATGGCGGTCGGCGACACCTTCATCGAAGTCATCTCGCCGACCCGACCGGGGACGCCGGCAGGGCGCTATCTCGAGAAGCGCGGCGGCGATGGCGGCTACATGGTGCTCATCCAGGTGGACGATTTCGAGCGCGAGCGTGAGCGGCTCGTGTCACTCGGGGTTCGTCTGGTCTGGGAGGGCAGCGGTCCCGGAATCCGCGGCATGCACCTTCACCCGGCCGACGTCGGCGGTGCCATCGTCTCGCTCGATGAGGCCGATCCCGCTGGGTCATGGGGGTGGGCGGGGACAGCGTGGCAGGAGCACGTGGGTGACGCCGTGGCCGGCGAGGTCGCGGTTGTCGAGGTGCAGAGCGACGACCCCGACCTCCTCGCCCAGCGATGGTCGCGGCTGCTCGGACGGCCTGCAGTCACCGCGCGCGGTGGCGCCTCGACGACCCTCGAGCTCGACCATGGCGCCATCCGCTTCATGCCCGCCGGTGACGGTCGTGGTGAGGGCATCAGCGGCTTCGACCTACGGGCCACGGATCGCTCGCGTGCCGGAGAGACGATGGTGTTCGGTGGCGCGAGATTCCACCTTGTCTGAGGTGCGCGACCCAAGCCGGCGCGTTGAGGAGGGACTCCGATGAGCGACACAGTCCTGTACGAGGTCAGCGGCGCCGTGGCGACGATCACACTGAACCGGCCCGAGCGGCTCAACACCATGCACGACTCGCTCCTCGACGGCACGCTTGCTGCACTGGAGTCGGCTGCGGATGACGACGGAGTACTCGCGGTTATCCTGACCGGGGCGGGACGCGCCTTCTGCGCCGGCGGTGACCTCGGCAGCTTCGCCGCCGGTGACGGCGCCGGCCTTGCCGGCACCGCGACGGTGAGCAGCCGCGTCGGGCGCCTGCGAGCGGTGATGCGCACTTCGCAGCTGCTCCACGAGATGCCCAAGGTGACCATCGCCGCGATCAACGGCGCGTGCGCCGGCGCCGGCCTTGCCTGGGCGTGCGCCGCCGACCTGCGCTACTGCGCCGAATCCGCGGTCTTCAACACCGCGTTCATGACCGCCGGGCTGAGCGGCGACTTCGGCGGCACGTGGACTCTGCCGCGCATCGTTGGACCGGGGAAGGCCCGCGAGCTCTACCTCCTCGCCGAGAAGTTCCCCTCCGCCGAGGCGTTGCGCATCGGGCTCGTCTCCGCGTGCTTCGCCGACGTCGACACGCTGATGCAGGAGGTGCGCCGCGTCGCCCAGCGCATCGCCGGTTTCGCGCCGTTGACCATGAAGGCGATCAAGGCGAATCTCAACGACTCGCTGTCGACCGGCTTCGCCGAGATGCTCGACCGGGAGGCCGACCGCCACGTGCGTTGCGGCTTCACCGAGGACTCGCGCGAGGCGGCAGCGGCGTTCCTGGAAAAACGCCAGGCACGATTCGTCGGTCGCTGAGGCTTCGCCTGGCTCACGCCCGTGGCGGCCGTGCGGCTCGATAGGTGATGACGAGCAGCTGCAGCGCCAGCGCGCCAGCGAGGACGAATCCCAGGTGCGCGTCGGGCGCCTTGCGGATGACGACGAGCAGCGCCGCGAGGATGACCAGCGTCACGGCGGTGTCGACCCAGCCGCTGACGAAGAGGCCGAGCACTCCCATCAGCGCGGCGCGCAGGTAGCGCAATCAGGCGGCCCTCCCGCTGGGACGCAGCGGTGAACGCCGTGATCGGGCGAGCACGATAGCGAGCCGCGAGGCGGCGATCCAGAAGGCGATGAGCACCAGCAGGGAGGCGACGTCGCCGGGCCACGACGCGCCGGCGCCCTCGGCCGCCCAGAACGTCCCCAGGCTGGTGAGCAGCAGGCCGACGATGTACTTGAGGGTGTTCTCGGGGATGCGCGCCAGCGGGCGCCTCACCACCAGGCCGGCGGCTGCGACGGCGGCCATCGCGACGACCCCGCCCACCGCCGCGGCGGGCAGGTTGCGCTCGCTCGAGCCGACGGCGACGACGATGAAGGCGACCTCGACGCCCTCGAGGAAGACGCCCTGGAAGGCGGTGCCGAAGGCGGTCCAGTCGGTGCGCGGGCGGCTTCGGCCGGCGCCGAGCCGCCCCACGGTCTCGGTGAACTCCTCGGCCTCGTCGTGCATGGCGATGACCCCGGCGGCACGAAGGATCGCCTTGCGCAGCCAGCGAAGCCCGAAGAGAAGCAGCAGCGTGCCGACCACCACCTTGAGGGTCTTCTCGGGGACGCGGTCGCTCATCAGCGTGCCGAACCCCACCACCGCCGCCACCAGCGCGGCTAGCGCCGCGACGGTGCCATACAGCGGTGCGCGCCAGCCTCGGGTCAGGCCGACGGCGAGGACGATGGTGAGCGCCTCGACGGACTCCACCAACGAGCCGATGAAGGCCGCGGCGAAGCTGACCAAGGCCGTGGACATCGGAGGAGATCATGCCTGCCGGGCACCGCCGGCCAGTGTCCTGCCTCAGGACAGGAGACTAGTTGGCGGCGATGTTCCGCAGGCGCATCCGCGGACCGAAGCGGGGCGCGCCGATGCCCGCGGCGTTGAGGAGGCGGATCACCCGGCCGCGTTGGCCACGGTACGGCTCGAGCAGCTCGAGCATGCGCTGGTCGTCGCCCCGGGCCTCACCAGCAAGTGCCCAGCTGACCACATGGGGGTTGTGGTAATCGCCGAGCGACACAGCGTCGGCGTCGCCGAGGGCGACCAGGGCCACCTCGGCAGCCGTCCACGGACCGACACCGGGCACAGCCAGAAGGCGGCGTCTGGCGTCCCCCAGCGGCATCGCCACCGTCTCTTCGACACGCTTGCTGAGAACGGCGGCGGCGCTGATGGTCTCGGCGCGGCGACGCTCGATGCCGAAGCGGTGCATCGCCCAGTACGGGGTCCTCGCCAGCAACGCCGCGACCGGGATCAGGCGGAGGCCGAGCGGACCCGGAGCCGCTTCGCCGAAGGCGTCGACCAGCTGCCCGTACGCATCCCGCGCCTCGGGACCGGCGACCTTCTGCTCGATGATCAGCGGCAGCATCGCCTCAAGGACGGCTTCGGTCCGAGGGATGCGCAGCCCGGGCATCCGCCGGTGCAGCTCGGCAAGCAGTGGGTGGCGCGGATGAAAGTCTGCGTTGCTGTCGCGCTCACCGATCAGCGTCGGGGCGTGTTCGATACACCATTGCGCTCCCGCACCCCACGCCTCGACGTCGAGCGAGTCGCCGTTGCTGCGCAAGCGCTCCGTTGCCGATCCCATCGGCGTGCGCGTTGCGCGGCAGATCTCGCCGCGAGACACCAACATGGTGTGATCGCGACGTCCGCGCCAGAGCATGCCAAGCGTCAGCTGCAGATCGAGCGGCCGGTCGAGCCGGATCGTCGTGTGCAGGTGGGGGAGCGCACCGCCGTCGGTGGCGATGACGCTCTCTGTCTGCACACATGAACGATACACATCGCGTACCGGTTTGCACGCACGTCTGACACAGCGGTCAGAGATGACGCAGCGCTCAGAGAAGGTTGCCCTGCTCTCCTGCAGGTTTGATCCGCCGGCGACGTCGCCCGCCGCTGCCGTTGTCCTCATCTTCACTGTCCGCTGCGGGATGCTCGACGAGCGCAACGACCCGCGACGCCATGAAACGCCCGACACGAACCGGCTTGCCGGTGCGCGTCACCTCGGCCACCTCGACGACGCCGCCGCGCGCGCTGTTGACCTCGACACGGCGTCCCGCCTTCGACGCCTCGATCTCATAGGTCTGCGTGCCGGCCCCTGTGTCGACCACCACTTCGACGCGATCGCCAATCACGGGCGAGATGGTACGCTGCGGTCCCGGTCACTCGGGTTTCACCCCACGGATTCCGCACCCGACCGCCGCGAATCCGTGGGGACCCCGAAGATGGGGGTAGATGCTCCAGACCTTCCTCGACGCCCTGGTGGCGGGTGTCGCCGTGGGCAGCGTCTATGCGCTCATCGCCTTCGGCTACAACCTGATCTTCACCACCACAGGAATCCTCAACCTGGCCCAGGGGCAGATCCTCGGTCTGGGCATCATGCTCAGCTACGGACTGCACGTCACCCTCGGGTGGAACGCGCTGGCAGCGCTGGTGGCCGTGGTCGCCGCCGGGGCGGCGCTCGGCGCGATGGAGGAGACGGCGGCGGTGCGATTCCTTCGCGGCCGGGCTCGCGAGGACGGCTGGCTGGTCACCACGCTGGGTGCGGCGCTGATCATCCAGGCCGGGGTGCTGATGTACTGGGGCGGGACCGAACAGCGCTACCCGCCGCTGGTCGACCGCGCCGGCCTGCAGATCGCCGACGTCGCCGTCAGACCGCAGACGATGATCGCGCTGGGGGTTGCTGTCGCTCTCACAGCCGCCTTCTACGCGATCAACCGCTACACCAAGGCGGGTTGGGCGCTGCAGGCCATCGCCGAGGATCGCGAGGCCGCGTCGCTGCGGGGCATCAACGTCAGCCGCGCCTCCTGGGCGACCTTCGCCGCCGGAGCGGGCATCAGCGCCCTGGCCGGGTGGGTGATCGCACCGATCACCTTCGCCACGACATCGCTCGGCTTCGTCCTCGGGCTCAAGGGATTCGTCGCCATGCTCCTCGGTGGCCAGGGGAGCCCGGCAGGCGCGCTCGCCGGCGGCCTCATCCTCGGCATCGCCGAGGAGATGGGCAAGCATTTCGGCCCCACCGGTCTCGGCGACCTGTACGGCTTCATCCTCTTCAGCATCACCCTCAACTTCCTGCCCAACGGAGTCTTCGGCGGCATCGCAGTGCGCCGAGCGTGAGCCGGCGAACGCGCTTCGGCCAAGCCACCGGGGGCTCCGCTAGACTGTCGCCACGGTTGGTAGGGGGACACCAATGAGAGCACGTCGTCATGTGCTGGCGACCGCGTTGCTGCTCGTCGTCGTCGCGTGCGGTTCTGGCAGCAGTAGCAGTGGTGGTGGCAACCAGGGCAAGGGCACCGGTGACCTGGTGATCGGCATCATCACCGTCACCAGCGGTCCCGCTGCGGATGTCGCGGCCGTGTCGGCGCGCGGGTCGCAGCTCGCCGCCGACGACGAGAATGCCAAGGGCGGCGTGTTCGGCTCTCGCCATGTCGTCCTCGAGACGTGCGACAACGGCAGCCCGTCGGGGGTGTCCGACCCGCAGAAGACCATCGCCTGCGGTCAGAAGTTCATCCACGAAGGCCTGCACACGGTGATCGTCGAGGACGAGGGCTCGATGAAGCTGATCGAGAACCAGTTCCAGCAGAACAAGGTGATCAGCATCGGTGGCTTCGGGGCCGCCGAGTTCGATGATCCCCAGAAGCTGCCCTACGTCTTCTCCCTGGTGGGTCGCGCCGACCAGGGCAACGCCATCGCCATCGCCTACTTCCAGAAGCACAGCTATCACAACGTCGCCCTGATGTACGACAACAGCGCGTCGAGCATCGCCGTCGGCAACACACTGGCCGACGCCATGCGTGCCAAGGGCATCGGCGTTGCCGATACCGAGACCTTCGGTCTCGCCGACGTGGACACCTCTGCGGTGACCGGGAAGATCAAGGCCGCGCATCCCGACCTGGTCTACATCAACAGCTACGGCCTGGTGCTCGCGCACATCCTGCAGGACTTTCTGCCATCACCCGATGCCAGCAACACCAGCATTCCCATCCTCGGCAGTGCAGCGTTCGCCAACACCCCGGTGGTGCTGCTCCTGGGCAAGAAGGACATCCCGTCTTTGCGCATGCAGGACTTCGTCACCGCCACGGTGAAGCCCGGGGCCAGTTACTCACCCAAGCTGCAGCACCTCGTCGACGGCGTCAAGAAGGGTGGAACGTTCCCCCAGACAGGCACGGTGTTCCTGGCGATGTACGGCTATGACCTCGTCAATCTCATGGTCCGCGCCTACGACGCTGCGGGGACAACCGATGCCGACGCTCTGAAGAAGGCCTTCGAGAACTTCCACCTGGTCCGTGCCAACGGCGACGTGTACACGCAGGACGTCATCTACCCGCCGGGCCACCACAGCCCCGTGTGCGACTCGGGATCGAACAACATCGTCTTCGGTCGCGTCGCCGACGAGAACGGAGTGCTCACCGAGGCGGAACCGCCGAACCCCGTCACCTGCTGACGTCGCAGCAACAACTCATCACGATCATTGGTGACCGAGGCCGCAACCCACGCCGCTGACCTGACGGTCCCGGCCACCGGTGGCGCGTTGGACGAGCTGCGCATCCGGCTGCTGCGTCGCGCGGTGCGGTGGCATCTCGGCGACCGCTGGGTGCGCACCGCGATCGCGGTCGGCGCGCTGGCGATCCTGCCGTCGTTCGCCGCCGGCGACGACTTCTTCAAGTACGCCGACCTTTTCCTCATCTACTCGCTAATGGTCATGGGCCTCAACCTGCAACAGGGCTACACGGGCATCGTCAACCTGGGGCCGAGCGCCACATTCGGTGTCGGCGCCTATGCATCGGCGACGATCTCTCATCACTGGCAGTGGGGGATGCCACTCCCGTTCCTCGGTCCCCTGGTGGTGGCCTTCTTCTGCGCCAACTTCTTCGGCGGCGCCGCCCTGGTGCTCAGCAAGTTCCACTTCACCATGCTGAGCTTCTACAGCGCGCTGCTGATCCCCATCCTGGCGCAATACGGCGGCTTCTTCACCGGAGGCAACACCGGATTCGCCGACCTCGAACCGCTGGAGTTCGCCGGCTTTCACCCCACGGGATGGGTGCTCTACGAAGTACTCCTGGCGATTTTCCTCGTCGGCTTTGCGGTGATGGTGCGGATCATGAACGGCAGACTGGGTCGCGCCTACCTGGCGCTGAAGAACGACGAGCTCGCCGCGTCATCGGTGGGCATCGCGCCTCGCGAGACCAAGTTCGGGGTGCTGATGATCGGCGCGCTCTACGGGGTGTTCGCCGGAGCGCTCTTCATCCACGCGTGGCCGGGAGTCTGCGGTGACTTCAACGGCGCCACCTGTGTCATCGGACCCAGCTTCTTCGGCTTCGACCTTTCCGTGCTGCTCTTCGCCGCGGTGATCATCGGTGGCGCCGGGTCACGCATCGGTCCGTTCGCTGGATGCGCCGCGCTGGTCGCGGTGAGCTGGTACTTCCAGAACCACGACACCCCCAACGGCAACGTGCAGACGATGATCTACGGTGCTCTGCTGATCATCACCGTGGTCGCGCTGCCCCAGGGGCTCTCGACCGTCGGCCGGCTGTTCCGCCTGCCCGCCGAGGTCGTGCCCGCGGCTCCGTACCTGGCGCCGGAACTGCCGCCGCGGCGGCGCAAGGATGCTGACCTGGTGCTGCGCGATCTGGCGGTGAGCTTCGGCGGGGTGGTCGCTCTCGACGGCGTCGACTTCGACGTCAAGCCAGGCGAGATACATGCGCTCATCGGTCCCAACGGCTCGGGCAAGACGACGCTGCTCAACTGCGCCAGTGGTGTCATCCGCCCGCGGCGCGGTGAGGTGGTGTTAGACGGCAGAGTGTTGCCGCCGGCGCAGTCCCGCGCCTACCGGCGCTCGCGCATGGGTTTGAGCCGCACCTTCCAGACACCGAGGGTGCAACCCGAACTCAGCGTCCTCGACAACGTGCTGCAGGGGCTGTTCCACGAGGCGCGTGGCGGGCTGCTCGGCTGGCTGCCGCTGCCGGGATCGCGCGCTCGACGCGAGGGCCCACTGCGGAAGCGGGCACTGCTCTTCCTTCGCGCTGTGGGCCTCGAGCATCGCGCCCACCTGGGCGCCGGGACCCTGGCCCACGGCGAGCGCAGGCTCGTCGAGGTCGCCCGTGCGCTGGTGTCGGAGCCGGCGGTCGTTCTGCTCGACGAGCCTGCCGCCGGACTCGACAGTGCTGAGGCGCGTCACCTCGTCGCCGTGCTTCGCGCCTGCAGGCGCTGGGGCTGTGCGGTCGTGCTCATCGAGCACGATCTCAGCCTGGTGCTCGGCGTCGCCGACCGGGTGACGGTGATGGATCGCGGCCGTGTCATCAGCCGGGGCACGCCTGACGCGGTCCGTGCTGACCCCGCGGTCGCCGAGGCGTTCATGGGCCCCATCGAATGAACACGGCAGTCGCAATGGAACCGGTGCTTCGCGTCGACGGCATCGACATCGCTCACGGCGGAGTCCCTGCAGTGAAAGGGCTGAGCCTCGAGGTGCGCCCCGGCGAGATCGTCGCCCTGCTGGGACGCAACGGTGCGGGCAAGACGACGACGCTGCGGGCCATCGCCGGGTTGCATCGCATCGCCGCCGGCACCATCCACCTCGACGATGCGGTGGTTCACAACCGGCCCGCGCACGTCGTCGCCGCCGCGGGTTGCACACTGGTGCAGGACGGCAACCGTGTCTTTCGCCGCCTGCCGGTGAGCACCAACCTGCGCCTCGGGGGATACCGTCTGGGGCGCGCCGAGGTGGAGCGTCGCATCGACGAGCAGATGCACCGCTTCCCTGTGCTCAAGGGCAAGCGCGAGGTGGCGGCAGGTCAGCTCAGCGGAGGCGAGCAACAGCAGTTGGCCCTCGCCCAGGGACTGATGGCCGCGCCGCGGCTGCTCATGCTCGACGAGCCGTCGGTGGGGCTGGCCATCGGCTGGGCGCGCAACCTCTTCTCGCTGCTGGGCAGCTTGCGCGACGAGGGCATGGCGGTGCTCGTTGCCGAGCAGAGCGTCGACCAGGTGCTGCGCGTCGCCGACCGCGCATATGTCCTCGATGTCGGCCAGTTGGTCGCCAGCGGAACTGCACAGGAGGTGCGCGACGATGTGCAACTGCGCGACGCCTACCTGGGCAAGGCTCGATCCTGGGAGGACGTCGACGGCGACAGCTGAGCGCGTCTGAGGCAGCCGTCGCCGCGCCGTCGCACCTGGGCTGACCGAGCCAGCAAAACCATGCTTGGGCTGCTCTGGGTCACAATGGCGGCCTCACCTCTGCTGGAGATCGCCGCATGGACTTCTCCCTATCGACTGACGAGGCGCGCTTTCGCGACGGGCTTCGCGCCTGGCTGCGCGAGAACCTGCCCGCCTCGAGCAGCGGTCGCGGTCAGATCACCGGCGATACCCAGACCCTGGAGGACCGGCGCCGCTGGCAGCGCTCCGTGTACGAGGCCGGCTACGCGGGCGTTTCCTGGCCGGTGGAGTTCGCCGGCCGCGGCGGCACGCTGATGCAGCAGATGATCGTCAACGAGGAGATGGCCGCTGCCAAGGCCCCCGATCTGATCAACGTCATCGGCTTGTTCATGGCCGGCCCGACCATCATCGCGCACGGTACGCAGGAGCAGAAGCAGCGCTACCTGAAGCCCCTGCTCCGCGGTGACGAGATCTGGTGTCAGGGATTCAGCGAACCCAACAGCGGCAGCGACCTGGCCTCGTTGCGCACCCGGGCTGTTGTCGACGGCGATGATTTCGTCATCAATGGCCAGAAGGTGTGGACCACATTGGCCCACGTCGCCAGATGGTGCATCCTGCTGACCCGCACCGAGTCCGTCGAGGCCGCCCACTCAGGGTTGACCTACATCATCGTCGACATGCAGAGCCCGGGCATCGAGGTCAAGCCGCTGCGGCAGATGACCGGCGACGCCGAGTTCAACGAGATCTACTTCACCGACGTGCGCGTGCCCCGCGTCAACGTTCTCGGTGCCATCGGCGAGGGCTGGCGGGTGGCGATGACCACGCTGATGCACGAGCGCGCATCGCTCGGCGTGGGTTTGCAGGTGCGCAGCCGGATCGCCGTCGACGACCTACGCACGCTGGCAAGAGCGACGCAGGCCAATGGTCACAGTCGCGCCGACGATGCCCTCGTCCGGCAGAGGATCGCCCAGCTGGTGATCGAGGTCGAGGCGATGAAGTTCAACAGCTATCGTGGCCTCACCCAGATGCTCAAGGGTGAGGAGCCCGGGCCCGAGGGATCGATCAACAAGTTGATGTGGAGCGAGGTGAACCAGCGCATCCAGGAGACCGCGCTCGAGGTCATCGGCCCTTACGGCGCGCTCGCCGAGGGCGAGGAGCGAGCCCCGCAACGGGGACGCTGGAGCTACTCGTTCCTGCGGGCCCGAGCCAACAGCATCGAGGGTGGCACCAGCGAGGTGCTGCGCAACATCCTCGCCGAGCGTGTCCTCGGCCTGCCGCGCAGTCGATAGCCACGCAGTCGTCAGGAGAGAGCGTTGAACTTCGGCTTCAGCGAAGAGCAGGGCCTGCTGCGCGACCAGGCCCGCGACTTTCTCGATCGTGAGTGTCCGACCACGCGGGTGCGCGAGCTCATGGCCACCGACAGCGGCTACGACGACGCCATGTACAGGCGCATGGCCGAACTCGGCTGGACCGCCATCCCCTTCGCCGAGTCCCATGGTGGACTGGGTCTTGGCCTGGTCGACCTGACCGTCGTGCTCGAGGAGATGGGCCGCCACGTCGCGCCGTCTCCGCTGCAGTCGAGCGTCGGACTGGCCGGGATGACGCTCCTCGCCGGTGGGACGGAGGCGCAGAAAGCCGCGCACCTGCCGGGAATCTGCGACGGCTCACAGCGCGCCACCGTTGCCCTGGTCGAGGACTCCGGCCGGTGGGACGCCGCCGGCGTGCGTCTGCCGGCGCAGCGGTCGGGCGACGCGTACGTCCTGCGAGGGGAGAAGCTCTTCGTCTCCGACGCGCACGTCGCCGACTGGATCATCGTGGCGACGAGGACCGGGGGCGACGGCAACGGCGGTGACGGTGGACTGACGCTGCTCATCGTCGACGGCAAGTCGCCTGGAGTGCGGCTGCAGCCGCTGGCCACCATGGATCAGACGCGCCGCCTGTTCTCGGTGGTGTTCGACGACGTCGAGGTCTCTGCCGACGCCGTCGTCGGTGAGCCCGACCAGGGCTGGACCACGCTGACGCGCGGTCTCGACTGCGCCTTGGTCACCATCAGCGCCGAGCTATGCGGCACGGCACAGCGGGTTCTCGAACTGTCGGTCGAGTATGCGAAGACCCGCCAGCAGTTCGGCCGGCCCATCGGCGCCTACCAGGCGGTTTCGCACAAGTGCGCCGACATGCTGGTCCAGGTGGAATCGGCAAAGTCGCTGACCTATTACGCCGCGTGGGCGGTCGACAACGACGCCGACGACGCACCGCTGGCGGCGAGCATGGCCAAGGCGTACGCCAGCGACGCGGCCCGCAACGTCGCCGGTAACGGCATCCAGGTGCACGGCGGCATCGGCTTCACCTGGGAGCACGACATGCACCTCTACTTCAAGCGGGCCAAGTGGGGCGAGACCATGCTCGGAGACGCCACCTACCACCGCGAGCGCGTTGCCCGATTGCTGGAGTTGTGAGCGCCGCACCGTCGCCCGAGGCGCGCCAGATCCGCGGTGTCATCCTTGACTTCGGTGGGGTGATGACCGAGCCGGTGTTCCGCCGCCCACGCGACCTGGCTCCCGAGCTGATCGAGCTCGGCGTCTTCTTCCTCCGCGAAGCTGCCGAGGTCTACCACCACCTCGAGGCCACCCACGACCTTCACCTTCTCGAGACCGGCAAGATGAGCGAGGCCACGTTCTTTGTGCGCCTCTGCGATCGCTTTGCCGCGGCGGGCTACCCCCGCGTCGATCCTGCGGTGGCGCGCGCCGCGATCGTCGGGCGCGGCATCGTCGCGTGCGGTGCCATGGTCGACGCCGCGCGCGAGATCCATGACGCCGGCTATCGCACCGCGTTGCTGACCAACAACGCGCGCGAGTGGGAGTCGCAGTGGCGCTCGTTGATTCCCGTCGACGAACTGTTCGACGTCGTCGTCGACTCGTCCGCGGTCGGCATGCGCAAGCCCGACCCCGCCATATACCGGCTCACCTGCGATCGCATGGGAATCATGCCGCCGCAGTGCGTCTTCGTCGACGACATGGCGTGCAACGTCGACACCGCCCGCGAGCTGGGCATGGAGGCGGTGCTCTGCGACGACGCCGTCGCCGTGGCCGCGGCACTGCGCCGCCGCCTGCTGCCTGCTCGGTCGTCCGACTCGTGAGCGCTCCGCGCAGCCGCCATCAGCTCAGTGCAGGCGAGGGACCCGGTCGTCTCGAGCTGGCCGCCGCCAGTGACGTCGGTCCGGTGCGGCGCGAGAATCAGGACGACTGGGCGCTCGAGGCGCTACCCGCCGTTGGTGGCGCGCTGCTGGTTCTCGCCGACGGCATGGGCGGTCACGCCGACGGGGGAATCGCGGCGCGGCTTGCCGTCACCTCGATCGTCGACGAGCTTCGCGCCGCAGCCGACCCGGTGGAGCACCTCGGCGCTGCGATAACGGCGGCGAACCAGTCCGTCCTCGATTACCGTCAGGCCCATGGCGGCGAAATGTGCGGGACCACGCTGGTGGTCGGCGTGGTCAGAGCTGACCGCGCGGTTGTGGCCAACATTGGCGACAGCCGGGGGTACCTGCTGCACCAGGGCAGGCTCGTCCAGCTCACCGAGGATCACTCCGTGGTCGCCGAGCAGATGCGTGCCGGGCGGTTGCCGGATGGCCCTTTGGCCCGCCACCCTGGACGCAACGTGCTCACCCGGGCGCTCACCGGCGAGCCGGTGGCGGCAGACATCGTTGACGCCCGCCTCGGCCCGGGCGACATGCTGGTGATGTGCAGCGATGGGGTCTGGGACGTCCTCTCCGACGAGCGCCTCGCTGCGTCGCTCACCCAGCCTGGCGATCTCGGCGGCGCCGCCCAGGGCGCATGTGACGCCGCGGTCGCCGCGGGCACCACGGACAACGTCACCGTGGTCGCCTGCCGCCTCTCTGGAGGTGGCCGCTGAACGGCGGAACCTTCGCGCCTGCGGTGCGTTATCCACCGACAAGCCGCGTTATCGTTTCCTTGGTGCACAACCGGTCATAGGATCAGCGGCTTGGGGAGAGTCTTCGCGGTGCGGCGGACCCACTCGGTCAGGTCGGTCAAGATCTGCAAGATCTGCGGCGAGGGCTACGACGCCTTCAAGGCGCGCGACGCTCGCGGTCGTTACTGCTCTCCCGCCTGCCTATCCGAGGCCAGGCGCCGCCACCGTGAGGGCGCTGGCGGCGCGGTCGACGACGAGCCGACGACGCCGACGCCGGCGATCGGACCGGCGATCCTGCCACCGACGATCTCGCTGGGCAGTCATAAGCTGATCGTCTCCCTCGGTCCTGAGCTCGACGAGGATCACAGCCGCCGGCTGGTCTGACGGCCGCCACCGGCGCGGCTCGCCGCTACACTCGGCGCGCTCCTCAACGCACCACCCCGGAGGCCAGGATGGCGCGACTGTACGCCCAGCTGATGACCGCGGTCTTCATCGTCGTCGGCATCGGCGGACTGTTCCTCGGCGACGCCGGTCACATCAGCAGCGGCCATGCCGGCGGCAATCTCGGCGACGTCACCCTGCACCTCACCTGGGCGCGCGACGCGCTCGACATCGCCCTGCTCGTCGTGTTCGCCTACGTCGGCTTCGTCGCCGACCGGCACACCGGGCGGCTCCTGGTCATCGCCGCTGGAGCCCTGCTGCTACTGCTGGCGATCGCCGGCTTTGTCATCGGCGACGACGACCTGGCGTCCAAAAGCTCGGCGGGGATGAACTTCCCCGTCATCGTCAACGTCTTCGACCTGGCCGTCGGCGTGCTCGGCATTCTCTGCGGACTGGGAACGCTCGAGGACGAGCCCGCCTGAGCCCGGCCGGGCCCGGCTGTTTCTTCTCAGTACGGAGGGTTGCCGTTCCCGTTGACGGCGACGAAAGCCTCCTCGGGTTCGTGCTGACGAGCCACCATCCCGCGCACGCTGCCGACGACCTCGCCGACGCTCTGCGCCGCGCTCTGCATCGTCGGACCCATGCGCCGCGCCGTCTCCTGCGCCCGACGAGCACCCTGCTGCACGGTGGCGGCGGTGCGCTGCAGCTGCTCCCGGGTGCGCCGCCCCTCCTGGGGAGCGATGCAGACCCCGACGATGGTGCCGATGACCGCCCCGTGGATGAGACCGCGGATGTAGCCCATGACTGTCCCTCCTGCGTGCGGGCTGGACGTTATAGCGATGGTATCACGTCAGCGCCGAGGATCCCCACGGCCCATCGGGGGTGATGCGCAGCCGCTCGACGGGTTGCCCTCCGATGAGGTGGATTTCGACGATATCGTCGACGTCTTCGGGTCGAAGCCGTCCATACCAGACCCCGTCCGGGTAGACGATGACGATCGGCCCTTGGTGGTGCTGCAGGTTGCAGCCCATCCGGGTGGTGCGGATGTGGCCCAGCTTGCGCCGCTCGACCTCGTCGCGCAGCCGCTGCAGGATCTTCTCCGACCCCTGCCCGCCGCAGTGGTGGCGGCCAACCGTGGTGCACACGAAGACGTGGAGGGGTCGTTGCTCGGTCGACGGCGACGTTGCGCTCATCAGGCGGATCATCGTACGGGGTCAAACGCCTGGCGGCGAGTGGAGATCGACGTGCTCGTCGGCGAGCGTCGCTGGTGACAGCGGTGCGCGTTCTGCGATGAGCCGTTGGCAGGCGCGCAGCTCGCTGTCCTCGTCGAGCTCCGGGTCGCCACCCCGGTTGAGACCCATGGCAGCTGTCAAGACTCCACCCTTGAGATAGAAACCGAGGAACCTCCGCTCCTCGATGCTGCCACGAACCACGAACTGATCCCAGTCCCGCGCCAAACCAACGTACTCAAGGTTGTGCTCGAACTGGTCCGACCAGAAGGTGTGGATGTCCGCATAGGCTTCTGTGGAGCCCAGCACCGACCGTGCCGCGGCTCGTCCCTGCTTTTCGGCGTTGTTGTAGTGCTCGACACGGACGCGGCCGAACACAGGATGGAGATGATTGGCGACGTCGCCCGCGGCGTACACGTCGGCGATGTTGGTGCGGCACCGTTCGTCGACGAGGATTCCGTTGCTCAGCGCGATCGCGGTGGACTCGACGGCGTCGATGTCAGGCTCGATTCCCAGCCCGACGACAGCCAGCTCGCACTCGATCCGCCTGCCGTTTGCTGTGACGACGCGCTCGAGGTGGTCTGACCCTTCGAATGCGGCGACACGATCCTCAGGAACGAGCTCGACGCCATGCGCCTCGTGGATGGCGCGCATCACCGATCCCACCTCGTCTCCGAGGACCGTCTGCAGGGGAAAGGCGCCAGTCAGCACGGCGGTCACGGCAAGCCCCATCTGTCGTAATGATGCCGCCACCTCGGACCCGATGAATCCCATCCCCACGACCACCGCGCGGACTCCCGGCCGGGCCGCGGCCTTGATCGCATCGCAGTCGGCGACGGTGCGCAACACGTGCACACCCGCGAGGTCGGCGCCGTCAACTGTCAGCGTGCGCGGCCGGCCCCCGGTGCAGAGGATGAGCTTGTCGTAGGCGAGGCTCCCGCCGTCGTCGAGGCGCACGTGCTTGGTGTCGGTTTCAACGCCCTGCATGCTCACATGCGTGCGCAGCTCCACGTCGTGCGTGTCGTACCAGTCCGTCGGCTTCACGTACCATCCGCTGAGGTCTTCCTCGCCACGCAGGTAGGTCTTCGACAAAGGCGGTCGCCCGTAGGCGACTCGAGTCTCGCGACCGACGAGGATGATCGGCCCCGTAAATCCTTTCTCGCGCAGGCTGACGGCGGCGTTGCCACCGGCGAGGCCTGATCCCACGATGACGACCGGACCATCGATTGTGGTTTCAGGCATGCCTCAACGATCAACGCGAAACAGGCGCCAGGTCTCGGGTAACCCTTTCAGCGTATGCGCGCCTGCATCGCTGAACGGGATCCCGCTGCCCGCGACGAGGTCACGCACAGTCCCTGACACCCACAGCTGACCGGGACCAGCCGCTGTCGCCACGCGCGCCGCAACGTGGACTGCGACGCCGGCCAGCCCGGAGTCGACCAGGTCACATTCGCCGGTATGGATGCCGGCGCGGATCTGCAGACTCGTGTCGGCGGCGTCGTCGATGATCGCCTGCGCGCAGCGAATCGCCCGCGCCGGACCGTCGAACGTTGCCATGAAGCCGTCACCGGCGACGTCACGCTCGACGCCACGGCATTCTGCAAGGCGGTGGCGCACCATGCGGCGGTGGTCGGCGAGGAGCGCGGCCCATTGGTGATCACCCACGGCCACGGCGCGTTCTGTCGAACCGACGATGTCGGTGAACAGCACCGTGGCCAGAACCCGGTCCGAGCGCATCGCGGGGCGCGTACCGGTGACGAATTCAGCGACCTCGTCGGCGATCGATTCCCAGTCAGCCAGCCAGGGAATGTGATCGACACCCGGCAGCTCGACGAACCGCGCACCGCCGATGCGCTCGGCGACCGCCCGGCCTTGCTCGACCGGGACGATGAGATCACCAGTGCGGTGCAAGACCAGGGTTGGTGCCTGCACCAGCGGCAGCACCTGGCGCACGTCCAGAGCGGTGAGGATGTCGGCGAGCTCGCGATATGCCCCCGGTGATGCGACGAGGCGCTCGAACCGCGCCCACCAGCGGACGAAACGTTCGCCGTGGGTGGGCCCCTGAAGGTCGAGGTTCTGCCCGGTGCCCATCTCCGAGGTGAACCGCGTGACGAACGCACGCTGCTCCTCCTCGGTCTTGCCGTATGGCCAGTCGGCGGACCGCACCGTCTTGGCCACCGGCGCGTAGAGCACGAGTGAGCGCACTCGTTCGGGATACGACGCAGCGAAGAGCAGGGTCATCGAAGATCCGCGCGCTCCGCCATAGACGGCTGCCGCGGCTGAGCCGGCCGCGTCCATGACCGCGCGAACGTCCTCGGCCTGGAGCTCGAGGATGGGCGGCTGACTGCCCCGGTCCGACAGGCCGACGCCACGCATGTCGAACATGATCAGCCGCGAGAAGGAGGCCAGCCGATCGAGGTATTCGGCGCACGTCGGCCACTCGCGCATCACCTCCAGGTTGGACCAGATCCCTGGTGTGTAAACGAGGTCGATGGGGCCGTCCCCGATGACCTGATACGCGATGTGGACGTCTCCGTTGATCGCGTAGCGAATGGGCGGTTCGATGTGGTGATGGTACGGATAGACCGAACGGCGTGTGCCCGCGCGCGGTCAGCCGGAGGTGCGCGACCCCGGAGCTGAGGCCGTGGCGAGTGGCGGCGCGCTCGACGCGCCGTGGCGCAGGCCGTCGAAGAGGAGTGCCACGAGGCGGCTGGAAGCGTCGGATCGCTCCTGGTCGGTTGACATGCAGATGCCACCGACGGCGCGGAGCAGATCTGCTCCCTTGACGTCGGCACGCACAGTACCGGCGGCAGCTCCCGCATCGAGCAGCTTGGTGGCCGCGGCCACCGCCCGCGCGCGCGTCTGGTCGAAGAGGGTGGCGTCGGCGGCCATCATCGCCTTGAGCGCCGACATCATTCCTCGCTTGGTGGCAACGTGTCGGACGAACAGTTGCATCCACTCGGCGAGGGCCTGGTCGGGTGGAAGCGAGTCGAGCAAGCGGTCGGCGCTTTCGCAGAGGACATCGACCTCGTGGCGATAGACAGCTTCGACCAGCGAGTCGCGCGAGGGAAAGTGCCGGTAGAGCGTGCCGATGCCAACCCCGGCGCTGCGCGCGATGTCCTCCAGGGGAACGTCGGCGCCCTGGGCGGCGAAGGCGGCCGCGGCGGCATCGAGCAGTAGCTCGCGGTTGCGCACCGCGTCGGCGCGAAGGGGCCGGTCGGACGGCGCCGACCGGTCGATGTCGATCACCGGGCTCCCCGGCGTCGCATCACGTCCCACGACTTGGTCACCCATGGTCACTTGCAAAACGGAGGAAGCCTCCGTATACTTCCGGAGGAAGCTTCCGTTTCGACATCGTACCCCATCTGGAGGTTCTTCGTGCAAGGCACCGCGACCCTCGCCCGGCCGGTCGACCGGGCAACCGAGCGCCAGCCCCGGCCGTGGCTGGTCCTGGGCATCATCCTCACCGTCCAGCTGATGGTGATGCTCGACAACACCATCGTGAACGTCGCCCTCCCTGACGTCGCCCGGTCGCTGGACTTCTCAGCGGCGAGCCTCTCCTGGGTCGTCACCGCGTACACCCTCGCCTTCGGCGGCTTCCTGCTCCTCGGCGCCCGGGCGGGCGACCTGCTCGGCCGCCGGCGTGTTTTCATGGCCGGGATCGCCATCTTCACCCTGGCGTCATTCGCCGGGGGACTGGCACTGTGGAGCGGCTGGCTGCTCGCGGCTCGGGCGCTCCAGGGGATCGGCGGAGCACTCGCGGCGCCATCGGCGCTCGCACTGCTCCTGACCATGTTCAGTGAGGGACGCGAGCGCATCCGTGCCCTCGGCTGGTTCACCGCCGTGTCGATCGGGGGCGCAGCAGTGGGGCTCATCCTGGGCGGCCTGCTGACCCAATGGGCGTCGTGGAGATGGGTGCTGTTCGTCAACGTGCCGATCGGTCTCGTTGTGCTCGCGCTGGCTCGGAACGTGCTGACAGAGACGCCGGGGCGCAACGGGCACTTCGACGTTCGCGGAGCAGTGACCTCGACGGCCGGCGTGACCTCGCTGGCGTACGGGTTCGTGCGCGCCGCCACCAGTGGCTGGGGTGATGTGACGACGGTGGCTGCCTTCGCCGCCGGAATTGTGCTGCTGATCGCCTTTGTGGTCATCGAGTCGCACGCGCCGGAGCCGATCACGCCGCTGCGGTTGTTCGCCGACCGCAGCCGAAGCAGCTCGTACGTCGCCCGGCTGTTCCTCGTCGCCGGCATGTTCGGGATGTTCTTCTTCCTGACGCAATTCCTCCAGGAGGTGCTCGGCTACGGGCCCCTGCAGACCGGTTTGGCGTTCCTGCCGCTGACCGTCGCGCTGTTCGTGGCGTCGCAGCTCAGCGCACGGTGGCTGGTGGAGCGTGTCGGCGGCAAGCCGCTCATGGTGGGCGGGTTGCTGCTGTCGACGAGCGGGATGCTGATTCTCACGCAGCTGTCGTCAACGAGCGGCTACATGGCGCTCCTGGTGCCGCTTCTGCTCTTCGGCACCGGGAACGGGCTCGCCTTTGTGCCTCTGACGTCGGCGTCGCTGGCCGGTGTTCGAGCGGAGGACGCCGGCGCGGCGTCGGGTCTCGTCAACGTGATGCAGCAGCTCGGCGGGGCGCTCGGCCTGGCTGTGCTCGTCTCCGTGTTCGGGGCGAGCGCGCAGGGTGTGGCGGGGCAGACTGTCATGAGCGCTGCATCGCGTCAGGTGTTCGTGGTCGGGGCCGACCACGCCTTCGCGGCCGCAACCCTCTTTGTGGGGGCCACCGTGATCATCCTCGCGCTGGCGATCCCCGGATGGGGCGCGATCCGGCGAGCTTCGGTGTCGCGTACCGGGCCGCAGACCGGCGAGCAACCGGCTGTCGCTGAGGCGCGCGATCGGGATGTTGCCGTGGCGGTGGACGTTCCCGTGTGGGTGCTCGAGCTGGGGCGCGCCGACGAGGAGCTGGATGTCTGGGCTTTTGCTGAACGCTGAGGGACGCGGGACGGGCGACAGGCTGCTGTCGCCCGTCTCCCCATTGGCGCCATCAAGCGCGCCGGCTGAGTCGAGAGTGTACGGGTAGACTCAAGGCCACATGCAGCAGACACTCCCCATCGAGAAACGCCTCGACCTGCACATGCACACCGTCGCCTCCGACGGTGAGCTGCAGCCCGAAGACCTGATTGCACGCTGCGCGGCTGCGGGCCTGAGCACCATCGCGGTCACCGACCACAACTCGATGGCCAGTGTTCCTCGCGCCGCGGCCGCGTGTGCAACGCAGGGCATCGACCTGATCCCCGCATGCGAGATAAGCACGCGATGGCGTGAGCGCGAGCATCACTGCCTCGCGTATTTCGTTCCGCTGGACGACGACGTCTTCCGGGCGCGCGTCGAGGGAGTGCGTCGCGCCGACATCGATCGTTCGCGTCGGTGGGTCGACTGCGCAGCCAGCGAGGGATTCCCCATCTCCTGGGAGATGGTCGAGGCGCGCTGCGGCGCCGACCGGGTGCCACCGTTCAGCTACCTGCGCCAGCTCCTCCTCGAGGTGACCCGGGGAGACTCGCGAATGGATCCATACCGCGGCGAGAAGCCGGCCAACCTGTACGGGGACTGGTTCGCTCGCGGCAAGCCGCTGGCGACCGAGGCCCCGTATCAGCCCAGCCTCGTCGAGGCCATCGCCTGGGTGCGCGAGGCGGGCGGCGTCCCTGTGCTCGCTCATCCCGGGGCGACCCTGGGTGACATCGAGCCTGAGGCAGCGTTCGTCGAGCTGCGCGACGCCGGCCTCGGTGGTGTCGAGGCGTGGACCACGTGGCACAAGGAGGAGCAGTCGCAGCGATTCGCCACCCTGGCGACCAAGGTGGGGCTGAGCGTCACCGCCGGTGCGGACTTCCACGGTCCCATCGTCAAGCCGTTCGTGCACAACCCAGGACAGGTCACCCATAACGGCCCCGACGTGCTCGAGGGACTGGAGGACGCCCGGGCCGCGCTGCGCTGATCCCTATCATGGGTGAGGTCGCATGGAGCTCGAGTACGCATTCTTCGCCGACACCGCTGCGGTCCCACCCGACCGCAAGCTCTACGTGCTCGGCGGTGGCTTCTCGACCATCGCTCTGCCCCACATCCCCGGTCAGGCGACGTTTGCCGTCGTCGCCGGTTTTCGCTTTGGTGAGGCTGATGTGGGCAAGACGCACCAGGTGGAGATGCGATTTGTCGACGACGCCGGCAAGTTTGTCATCCCCCCGGTGAACCTGCAGTTCCAGTCCGCCGGCCAAGTTCCGGCCAGTGATGTCGAGATCAGCGTGCCCACGGTCGCCTACGTCAACCCGACATTCGGCGAGCCCGGCCGCTACGCTGCCGAGTTCTGGTCGGGAGACCGGCTGCTAGCCCAGGTGCGACTGCGCGTCGAGGAGCAGGTGCAGGGCGCTGCAGGCCCGATGGCCAATTAGCGGGCTCGCTCGTACTCGTAGAAGCCCTTGGCGCTCTTCTGCCCCAGCCAGCCTGCGGCCACCATGCGGCGGAGCAGCGGAGGCGGCGCGTAGTCGGCGTTGGCGTACTCTGCGTACAGCGCCTCGCAGACGAAAAGCGCAGTGTCGAGACCGATGTAGTCGAGAAGCTGCAGCGGTCCCATGGGATGGCCGCAGCCAAGCTTCATGCCCTCGTCGATGTCCTCGCGGGTGGCGAAACCGGACTCGTAGAGGCGGACCGCGTGGGTGAGGAAGGGGATGAGCAGCAGGTTGACGATGAAGCCGCCGCGATCCTGGGCGACGATGATGTGCTTGTCGAGGTGCTCGCCGAAGTCACGGGTCTGCTCGAGTGTCTTCGTGCTGGTGGCCACGCTGCGCACCAGCTCGAGCAGCTTCATCACCGGAGCCGGATTGAAGAAGTGCGTTCCGATCACCCGGTCGGCGCGTCGCGTCGCCCGAGCGATCTCGATGATCGGCAGCGACGACGTGTTCGTCGCCAGGATCGCGTGGTCGGGAACGATGTGGTCGAGCCGCTCGAAGAGCTCCACCTTGTCGGGCAGACGCTCGACGATCGCCTCCACCACGATGTCACAGTCGGCGAGCGTCTCCAGGTCGGTGGTGAAGTCGAGAAGGCCGGCGATGCGGCTGAGGTCGTCGTCACTGAGCTTGCCGGTGCTGCGACCGCGCTCCAGCGAGCGCTCAACGCGCCGGCGCGCCGCGTCGAGCGGCTCGGGGCTCTTCTCGCAGACCCGCGTCTGCAGCCCATGACGCGCGCAGACCTCGGCGATGCCCGACCCCATCAGGCCGGCGCCGACCACCCCGACGGTGTTGATGGCCATCTCCGCAGGACCTCCTCGATTGCTGGCTAGACTTCGAAGCCGCCGGACCCCGTCACCGTAACGCTCTCGTCCGGTGAAGGAGAAGAGCGCGATGGCTGAAACCGCTGCCGCCACGCCCATGGCCGTCGAGCGGCGGGGCGCCGTTGTCCTGCTGCGCATCAACCGCCCCGCCGTCCGCAATGCCCTGGACGAGCCGACCCTGGAGGCGATCGCGTCTGCGCTCGAGGAGGCGGACGCCGACGAGGCGGTCGGCGCCGTGGTGCTGACCGGTTCCGACAAGGTCTTCGCCGCCGGCGCCGACCTCAAGGTGATGGTCGAGCGGACGTCTGTCGACGTCATGCGTGGCGGCCAGGCGGAGCGTTGGCGGCGCATCCGCCAGGTGCTCGTGCCCATGGTCGCAGCCGTCAACGGCTACGCCCTTGGCGGGGGCTGTGAGCTGGCGTTGTGCTGCGACCTCATCGTCGCCGGCGAGGGTGCCCGTTTTGGTCAACCAGAGATCAAACTGGGGATCATTCCTGGCGCAGGTGGGACGCAGCGCTGGGCGCGTACCGCGGGACGGCAGGCGGCCATGGACATCGTGCTCACCGGTCGCATGATCGACGCCTCGGAGGCGCAGCGTCTCGGCGTCGTCAACCGCCTGGTCGCAGACGCCGACACGCTCGAGGTCGCCCTGTCGCTTGCCTCCGAGATCGCCGCCATGCCGCGCCTCGCGGTTCGCCTCGCCAAGCGCGCCGTGCTCGCCGCCTTCGAGACGCCTCTCGAGGCGGGGCTGGAGGTCGAACGGCAGGCGTTCCTGCTGCTGCTCGGCACCGAGGACCGCATCGAGGGCACGCGGGCCTTCCTCGACAAGCGCCAGCCTCAGTTCCGGGGACGCTGACCTCGACCCTCCAGCCCCGGCAGTCCCCCTAGCGGACGCCGGCTGCCGTCGCCGGAGGCTTGTAGGCCACCTGCTGGGCGCGCTTCATCGCCGAGACGCCCTCCTCCATGGTCAGCAGGGGCGTCGTGTGCAGTGCCCTCACCGTTCCCTTGGAGGCGACGCCGATCGAGAACGCCGCCGCATCGATGTTGCTCGGCGTCTCGATGATGCCGATCAGGTCGTACTCGCCGAACGCCATCCATGCGTGGAGGAACTTGCCGCCGATGCTCTCGAGAGCGGGGCGGACCAGCTCCTGGCGGTTCTGCGGCGTATCGACCATCGCGGCCCACGACTCAGGGGTGTACGCGACCTGCACGAGGTACTGGGGCATGCTGCATACCTCCTTCCTGCCCGCCGTCCCGACAGAGCACCGGTATCCCGGCGGGAAGGCCACCCATCCTCCTCCCCTCGCCAGGACATTACAAGCGGCCTGTGCGGCCGTGCCTGGTGGTGACTCCCGTTACGGTTCGGCGATCACCGACGAGGCGTCGCTTCGCGCCTCTTCCTCAGCCTCGAAGTTGGCGTAGAACGCCTGGCCACAGCCGCACGCCTTCTCGGCTTGTGGATTGGCCATGCGGAAGCCGTGACCGCGGTGGGAATCCTCGTAGTCGAGGACGCCGCCGGAGATCATCGGCAGGCCGTCCTTCTGAACCACGACGGCGACATCGTCGTCCGCCCAGAAGACGGCGTCGTCCTGGTTGATCTCGTCGAGCTCGAAGTAGACCTTGAAGCCCTGGCAGCCGCCGAGGCGGACGTCGACACGAAAAGGCGCGCCAGGGCGCTCCTCCTCGGCGCGAAGCCGGCGGATGGCCTCGATCGCGTCGCTCGTCCAGTGCAGGTTGTGACGCCTTGCGTCGGTCTGGGTCGTTGGCATGTCCATCTATGATGACAGGATGCTGATGGCGCGGCGCGTTGCCCTGCTCAGCGACGACCTGATGTTCCGCAGCCAGCTCGAAGCCGCGGTGACCAAGGTGGGGGGCGAGATGGTCGCCGTCACAGCTCCCGAGGCTGTCCCCAACGTCGACTCCGTGTTCGTCGACCTCAACGCTGATTCGCCACACCGCTTGGGATTCATCGCCACCCTGCGCGAGCAGCGCCCGAGCATCAACATCGTCGCCTTCTGCCATCACGGTGAGAAGCAGCTGCGTGAGGCGGCCATGAACGTCGGAGCCAGCAGCTGCATCACCAACGGAGCGCTGCAGGCGGTGGTGCTGCGATTGTCGGGCCTTCCCGTCGCCGGGACGGGACGCAGTGACTGATCGGGATACCGGCCTTCGATCGGCGATCAACGGCGTCATTGACGAGGCGGTGGAGACGCGCCGCACGCTGCACCGGCACCCGGAGCTGTCCTTCGCCGAGCACGACACCGCCGAGATGGTCGCTGGACGCTGTGAGGCGCTGGGGTATGCCGTGCGCATCGGTGTCGGTCTCGACACCGCCGTGGTCGCCGATCTCGACAGCGGGCGACCAGGTCCGACGGTGATGGTGCGCGCCGACACCGATGCGCTGCCCATCAACGAACGCGGTGCCGATCGGCCGTTCGTGTCGACGGTCGAGGGCGCGATGCACGCATGCGGGCACGACGGACACGTCGCCATCGCATTGGGAGTCGCCGCGGTTCTCTCGTCATTGCGCGACTCTTGGAGCGGCCATGTCCGCCTGTGCTTCCAGCCAGCGGAGGAGGTCGCCGGCGGTGCGCTGCCGATGATTGTGGCCGGCGCCGATGACGGCGTCGACCGCGTTCTCGGCATCCACCTCTGGAGCCCGTTGCAGGTGGGCCACGTTGCGGTGACCGAGGGGCCGGTTTTCGGCAGCGCCGATGAGTTTGCGATCGTGGTGCGCGGACGCGGCGGTCACGGCGGGATGCCCCATAAGTCAGTCGACGCCATCGTCGCTGCCGCGCAGGTGATCACCGCACTGCAGACGGTTGTCAGTCGCGAGACCTCGCCGTTCGAGCCCGCGGTGGTGACAATCGGCACCATCAACGGGGGCGCTGCGTTCAACGTCATCGCCGAGGAGGTGGAACTCCGCGGCACGGTGCGGGCGATGCGTCACGACGAACGCGAGCGCATCCTGCGCCGGGTTGCCGAGGTGGCTTCGCTTACGGCCACGGCGCTGCGCTGCGAAGCGGTGTTCGAGCGCCGTGCCGGCTGCCCGCCGGTGTTGAGCGATGCCGGCAGCGCCGAGCTGGTGAGGCGGGCTGCGGCGGCGACGGTGGGGGAGGGGAACGTCGACGTCGCCCGACCCGTCACAGTTGGTGACGACGTCGCCTTCTTCCTCGAGCGCAAGCCGGGCTGCTATTTCCTCGTCGGCGCCGGCGACGTCGCACATCACCCCGTGGCGCCGCACCATCACCCCGAGTTCGACATCGACGAGCGCTGCCTCCCGGTGGGAATCGAGACGCTGACACGAGCGGCGCTGCTCGCCCTCGAGCCGGCAGCCGGGTGATCGATGCCTTCGCGCCGGTGCGCGAGCGTCGCGACGCGTCGCGACGCGCCGCCCACGATCTGCAGCCGCGTCGCGC
>DASZGL010000088.1:0-5556 GCA_035938875.1 Candidatus Dormiibacterota bacterium | reverse complement strand
CTCCCCGGAGGGGCGCACCCGGTGTCCGTCGAGGACGTGGCCGGTCGTTTCGACCTGCCCTTGGCGGTGGCGACGCGACTCGTGGCGCGGCACGGGGACCGCGCGGAAACCCTGCTGGAGCAGGCCGACCACGTGGAACGGCGCAGTGTCTTGTGCGAGTGCGAACCTGTGACTCGCGCCGAGGTGCGTCACGCCGTGCGTCACGAGCACGTCGAGCGCCTCGAGGACCTGTTCCGCCGGGTGCGCTGCAGCAGCGGCGGATGCCTGGGGATGCGCTGCTGCTGGAGCGCTGCCCAGGTGATGGCCGAGGAGCGCGGCTGGAAGCAGGGTCGTATCGAGGAGGAGGTGGCCGACTTTCTCGACGCCCGCTGGCAGCAGCGCCCCGCGGTGCTGCAGCACGGTGTCTCGGCGGCACAGGAGGAGCTCTTTCGCGGGGCGATGTACAGCTTTGGCGCCTTCGGCGATGCCGCGCTCGCCGGCTCGCCGCTGCGCGCCACGGAGCCCGGCTGATGCCGGGAAGGTGGCAGCGTGCCAATGCGCTGCGGCGCCTGGCGGTGCTCTACGCGCGCCACACGGTACGCCGCAGCCTTCACCGTGCGCCCGACGACGGCTTGGCGCGGTTCGAGGAGCTCTACACCCCCGAACGGATCACGGCGATCACCGTATCGGAGCGCGAGCAGATGACGGAGCACGGGCGCTGCATCGGTTGCGGGCTGTGCGGTTTCGCCGCAGCCAGGGCGGGTTATCTGCGCGCCGAGCGACTTCCCTCGCAGCTCACCCGCAGCCTGCCCGACCTGTGGACGTCGCGGGAACTCGACCTCGAAGGCGTCGACTGGGCCGCGGCCGCCGCGGTCTGCCCTGTGGGTGTACCCCTGGCGGAGATGAGCCTTTTCGTGGCCGATCGGCTTCGCCGCGACGGTTCGGCTCCGCCGGCCCAGCCCCCGGGGGCGCATCTGACCGGGAAGGCGACATAGACTCGGCGGCCTCATGCCGCAGCGTGTCATCGCCGTCGCCAACCAGAAGGGCGGTGTGGGCAAGAGCACCACGACGCAGAACCTCGGCTTCGCCCTGGCCGAACGCGGATCCCGGGTGCTGCTCGTCGATCTCGATCCCCAGTCGGCGCTCAGCGTGATGTGCGGCATGCCCTACGAGGGTGGGCGCGCATCGCTGGGTGACTGCCTGCTCGGCGATGCCGATGTGGGCGCGGTCATCGTCCGGCCGCGGCCGCAGGTGTGGCTTCTGCCGGCATCTGTGTCGCTCGCCGCATTCGAGTCGAGCGCGGCCAGCGACCCCGAGGCGCGCCACCGCCTACGCGAGGTGCTCGGCGGCCTCGACGGCGGTTTCGACTATGTCGTCGTCGACTCTCCGCCGAACCTTGGCCTGCTCACCGTCAACGCGCTCGCCGCGGCCGAGTCGGTGATCGTCCCCCTCCAGGTCGAGTTCCTGGCGCTCAACGGCATGAAGGCGCTGTTTGCCACAGTCGACACCGTGCGTGAGCGTCTCAATCCAGAGTTGCGCATCCTCGGCATTCTCGGCACCATGCTTCGCGCCCGGGCCCTGCACAGCGCCGAGGTGTTGGACAGGGTTCGTGAGCGGTTTGGCGACCTGGTGTTCGCCACGGTGGTCCGCCAGTCAGTGCGCTTCTGCGAAGCGACGGCGGGCGGTATCAGCATCCTCGAGTACGACAGCGCCTCACCCGGAGCCGAGGCCTATCGCGAGTTGGCCATGGAGGTGGAACGACGTGCCCAGGCGAATTGAGCTTCCCAGCGCCGCCGCGCTCTTCGGTGAGGTGAACGGTGGCCAACCTCTTGCTGCCGGATCCGATCCGGCCGCTGCGGCCGCCGCGACAACGAAACCGAAGCGGGCGAAGAAGAGCATGGCGGGTAAGGGCGCGACGAAGAAGGCGGTGACCAAGAAGGCGGTGGCGAGGAAGACAGCAGCCGATGCGGTGACCACGGCGGTGGCATCGGCGACCCGCGCGCGCAAGCGCGCAACACCAGCGCTGCGCCGCATCGATCGACTCGCCGTCAAACTCGACGCGCTGCCCATCGACGCGCTCCTCGAGCTGCACGACGATATCGAGGGAATTCTCGCCGCGCCGACCATCGACGTCGTGCGGCTCAACAGTCTGCTCGACGCTGTCGGCGCGTAGCCGTCGCTGCGCAGGGAGCATCCGGTATTTCGCAACAGCGCGGGTACCGTCGTCCTCGGCTATCCTCATCACGGATGCCAGTGGCCCGATCAGGTGTGCTGCGAGGACTGTTCCGCCGCCGCCGCGGAGGCGGCGACGGGTCGAGCGTTGTCGAGGCCACGCCACCGGTTTTAGGTGCAGCGGTCGTCGATTCGCCGCCGTTCCTCGTCGACGCGCACACGCGCACCTTCTGGTCGCACGGGGCGAGCGCCTCGGAGACATTGATCGAGGCGGCAGGCGACGGCGACAACGGACGCAGCCTCGCCCGCCGCGTCGCCGCGCTGCTCAGCGAGAAGCGGGCCGCGGTGTCGGTGGCCAGGACTGGACGGCGGGGCACCCTCTCCGACCCCGCCTTCAGCGAGGCGCTCTTTGTCGAGCTGATGCGCGAGGGACGCTACGACCGGGCATTTGCCCAGCTGGCGCCGGAGTGCCAGGAGAGCTGGGGGTCGCAAGCCAGCTTCGCGGCGCAGCATGCCGGCGATGCGCACGAGCGCGTCCTCGGCGTCGAGGTGCGTGCCGTGCGCATCCTTCCCCAGTGGACCGATCCACGGCGCGGCCATACCCACCGCGAGGTGGCCGAGCTCGAGGTGGCGTACGCCGTGCAGGGTCGCGGCGGCCCGGCGGTGCTCCCTCGCACGGTGCACCTCCTCTCGGTGGGGGGCCACTGGCGCAGCCTCTGCTACGCGCAGTAGGCGGGGATTTACGCGCGAACCCGCTGTGATCGGCGCGCAGCGCCCGCGCGGCACGGCGCGGCGGCCGTCGAGGACGGCCCGTAGGGGTAGGGCCGATCCGGGCTTTGCCCGGTTGGCAGTTGAATAGGGGGGAGCATCCACCTTCGTAATAGCCGAGCATCCCCCTCGTTAAGCCCGCTATTACAATGCCGGGATGCTGAGCCAAGCCATCGTCCGTGGGGGACCCGGCCCCCTGGAACGGACCGCCGTGGAGCTGGAGCACATCCGGCGTCTCGCGCTCTTCCGCAGGCATCGCGAGCAGCACTGGCGGCGACGCCTGCGCGAGTCCGACCTGCTCCTCGACCTCATCGAACAGTGCCGCCTGCGCGGCTACAAGCTCGTGCCGGCCCAGGTCTGGGTGGCGGTGGTTCGCTTCGTCGGCGCCGTCGATCGCCAACTTCGTGACGACCTTGGCATCAACAGGCAACCCGATCATGTCAGCGAGGTCCTCTTTGCGGCACAGGCGGAGCTGCTGTCGGTTGCGCTGCGGGAGCGCGCCCAACGTCGGGTGGCGCCGATCATCCCGCTCTTCGGTGACGGCGCGGCATCGTCAGCGGCCGGCTGAGCGGACTGCGTTTTTCCCGACGTGGCCTGGGAAATCTGTGTCGCGGGTTCGGTCACCCTCGACGACGTCACCACACCGCACGGTCATCGCACCGAGCAGCAGGGCGGCTCGGCGGTGTACTTCGCACTCGCAGCTGCTGCGCACGCAACGGTGCATCTCGTCGGCGTCGTCGGTGATGACGGCGCCAGCTCGGCGCGTTCTGTGCTCGACGACCCGGCGATCGACAGCAGCGGGCTATTGGTGAGGCAGGGACCGACGTTTCGCTGGAAGGCGACGCACGACTTCGAGCGCTGGGTGACCGCTTGTGAGGAATCGCGTCCGGGCGTCTACGAGGACTGGCAGCCCACCGTCCCCACACCGGCGTCGGCGGCCGAGGTGCTGTTTCTCGGCAGCATGCCGCCCCGCCAGCAGCTTTCCGTCCTGGGGCAGTCGCGAGCCCGAATCGTGGGCGCCGACAGCATGGCGGTGCACATCGGCGCCAACGACCCGCCGGTGCAGCAGGTCGCCGAGGCGTCCGACGTCCTCTTTCTCAATCGCAGCGAGCTGAGCCTGCTCGTCGACCGTCCGGAGGACGATTGGCGAGTGTCCGCCCGCGATCTCTGCGGTCGCGGGCGACTTCGCCTGGTGGTGGTCAAGGCCGGGCCACTGGGCGCCGCGTGTGTCAGCGCCGACCGCGTCCTGGAGCGTGAGGCCCACGCGGTGTCGGCGGTGGTCGACCCCACCGGCGCCGGCGATTCCCTGGCCGGCGGCTTCCTCGGCGCCTGCGCTCGGCGTCAGCAGCACCCACTGGACATGCTCGACGAGGCGCTCGACGCCGGGCTACGCAGCGCCGCAGCAGCGATCACGGCCTTCGGGCCGGACGGCTTACGCCGGGCTAACGGAGGAGGCTTGCTCCCAGCCGTTTAGCTGTCTACAGCACGCTGGATGTGGAGACGGACGGCGGCGGTACCTGGAGGGCACCGGCGTGGACGTCGATCTCGGCGTCGGCGGCGCTCGCCAGGGGAAGGACGACCTCGGGATCGTCGAGCTCGGGTCGCTGCCTGGTGTAAGCGCCGAGGACCTCGCCGCTGCGGAGCAGGACGATGCCCGCGTCCTCCGAGGTGGTGACGCGCACCGCGCCGTTGACGTTCTCGCGGCGGAGGAAGGCGAGCAGCGCGGGGAAGTCGACGAAGCTGCTGTGCATCCGCTCGAATCGTTCAGGGACGTTGATCAGCTGACCGAGCGCCAGGGCGACCTCCGGCCGGTAGGTGAGGACGCTGAGCTCGTGTTCCTCCTGGTCACCGGGCCCCGGCAGGCTGAGACGGTCGAGGCGACGGGTGCCACCTTCGCCGACCGCCACCAGGCCGAGCACCGCCCCCTCATGGAGGATGGCCACCTGGACACGGCTGCGGCTGGCGTCGACGATCGCGCCGGTGTGCCTGCGGTCACCAAGAAAACGAAGCAGGCGGGCGCCGTCGACAAAGGCCGACGTCAGCTCACCGAAGAGGACAGCGCCAGCGGGGATGGGGCAGGCGCGGATGCTGCCTGCCGGGGCGAGCGCGGACGGTCCGGCGACCACGGCGGCGCCGTTGACGGACGCTACCTGAGGTTCTGCGCCGTCAGTGGCATCGCTATCGATCGCCATTGCGCCTTCCGGGTTGCTCTTCGCCATGTCCTCTACTCCTCCATCAGAGGTGTCGCCGCTCACGCTGTCAGCTGGTGGCGTGGTGCCTTCGGTGTCGCTGGGCGCCTCGACAGTCCGCACGCCGTCGAGGTTCTCGTCATCCATGGACACTTCCCTACCCGTTGCTATCGCACTCCGAGGTCCCGAACCGCCGATCCTAGCACCCCATAAAGAGCGAGAACGTCCGGTCGGTAAGGATAAGTCGGCAATGAATAGGGGGAAGCACTCCCGCGCCGCAGGGCGCGGCGGCCGTCGAGGACGGCCGGAGGGGGGTAAGGCCGATCCGGGCTTTGCCCGGTCGGCAATGAATAGGGGGGAGCATCCCCCCTCCCATTAAGGCAGCATCCCCCCTCGTTAAATGGGCCGGCGCCCGCGAGCGGCGGCGTAGGCCAGAGAGCCGGCGACG
>DASZGL010000087.1:0-1882 GCA_035938875.1 Candidatus Dormiibacterota bacterium | reverse complement strand
AGGACGATCACCGCCTCCAGGAAGCTGCGGCCCAGGCCGCCGAACTCCTCGGGGATGAGAAAGCCGAGGTAGCCGAGGTCCGCGAGGACGCGCTCGTTCTCCTCCGGCCAGACCTCGCGCTCGTCCCACTCCCGTGCCCGGGGCGCGAACTGCCGCTGGGCGAGCTCGCGCGCCGCCTCACGCAGCTCTTGTGCGGTGGTCTCGAGGATGGCCGTCACGAACCGTCTGCCTCCAACTCAGACCACGGTACCGCATCGTCGGCTAGCGGAAGCCGCACCGCGCCCCCGGCGCGCGAGGGGAGGAGCACCAGGGCGCGTCCTGGGGCGGTGTCCTCGCCGCGCTGGTTGAGGCAGGAGATGGCGATCTCGACGGCCTGACCCCCGTCGACCTCGACCACGTGGCTCACCCGTCCGCGGACCTCGCTGAGGTCGCCGATGTAGTTGAAGCGGCGCAGGCGATTCTCCAGCGCCCACAGCCACCCGCCGTCACCCATCCAGTCGGTGACCAGGTGGACGCACCAGGCGGTGCGCAGCTGGCCGAAGTCGTACGCGTAGGGATTGCCCGTCTCCTGCGCGTAGACGTCGTCCCAGTGGCAGCGCATGATCGGTTCGAGAGCGCCGAAGGTGTTCGCCGTGTAGAACTTGGGGTGGCGGCGCCGGTTGCGACGCGCCAGGCGGTAGGGATGCAGCTCCCAGCGACCGCTGCCCTGGTACCAGGCGATGACGTCGCTGACGGTGAACGGGCCGCGCAGATACGGTCCCAGCTGGTCGCCGACCTTGACGTCCTCGACGTATCGCGGCACCGCGCCCCGGACGCTCTCGGTGTCGAGTGCTGACTCGATGCGGGCGACGTCGTCGGCGCTCCATGCGGGGCGGGTGATCGCCGCGTATTTGCCCGTCGCCTTGGCCTTCTCGCGTTCGGCGCGGACCATGATCCTGTCCCAGTCGGCCACAACCTGGGTGTCGGCATCGGCGAAGCGGCTGCGGTGGCGTTCGACGACGCTGCGCCCTCCGCTGAACGACGACGTCTTGACGTCGAACGAGTGCAGGAATCGGCGTTCGGTCAGGCGGTCGCCAGGGATGACGGGCCGGTACCAGGCGATGTGGTTGCCGCTCCAGAAGGCGTGGACGCCGGCCAGCGCACCCTTGCCCTTGTCGCGTTCCTCCGCGGGGATGTCGCGGGCGATGCTGACGCCGGTGGTGGTGAGGAAGGTCGGTGGCGCGATCATCGATCGCCACCGCGTCGTCGCCCCGTGGTCGGGGTCGGTGTACAGGGGATTGTCGTCGCCGTAGGCGTTGGCGAAGTGACGGATGGTGTCGACGGTCGCGTACTCGTTGAAGACGTGAAGCTGCGAGTCCTTGGGTACCTCGACACCGATGCGGGCGCGCAGTTTCTCGATACCGGCGTCGGTGATGCGGCCGAAGTCGGGATCGCGTCCGCCCGGTGCGGTCACCGGCGTCGTCTCTGCGGTCATCGCGCTTCCCAACGCGGCTCGCGCTTCTCCAGCTGGGCGCTCACCCCCTCGGCGTGGTCCCGCGTGCGTGTGTTCTCCTGGGCGATGCGCAGCCCTTCGGCGAGCGCATGGTCGCGGGGCAACTCCAGCCCGCGTCGCACCGCGCGCACCGTGCCCCGCAGCGCCAGGGGAGCGCCGCCGGCGATCTGTCGCGCCAGGGCTGCGGCGCCCTCGCGGAGCGCGTCGACGGTGCTGAACACCTCGGTGACCAGCCCGATGCGCAGCGCCGTGGCGGCGTCGACGCCGGAGTGCCGGCCACCGAGCGCCAGGCGCATGACCCATTGATAGGGGATGTGCCGCAACAGCCCGATCGGTTCCAGGGCGCTGACCCTGCCATAGGACACGTGGGGGTCGGTGAAGAACGCGTTG
>DASZGL010000086.1:0-1789 GCA_035938875.1 Candidatus Dormiibacterota bacterium | reverse complement strand
CTCGTCGAGTCCTGGGACGTCCTGGCGAATGTCCGAGACCGAACCGCGCAACTCGCCGATCTCTTGGCCGGCCGCGTCGTACCCAACCCGGCGGTACGCGAAGTCCGCCAGCGCGGCCTGATGGTCGGCGTGGAGCTCGCGCCGCCGAAGGACCAGCTCCGCTGGGGTCGGCGCGTGTGCGCCAGCGCGGTCGACCTGGGCGTCCTGCTCCGTCCGCTGGGCGATGTCGTGGTGGTGATGCCGCCGCTCACCATCACCGAGGGCGAGATCGTGCGGATCGTCGACGCGCTGGCAGAGGCCCTCGACGAGGTGACGCAAGCCTCGTGAGCCCGCGGAACTGGCCGGACCGTATCCGGGCTCAGCTGGCGCAAGTTGTGGACGAGGGACGCTGGCGCTCGCCGCGGCAATTCGACGCCCGGGGCCTTCAAGGCACCCTCGATGGAGCGAACGTGCTCTCCTTCGCGTCGAACGACTATCTCGGGCTGAGCGCGCATCCGGCTGTGCGGGCCGCCGCGCACGACGCGCTCGAGCGCTGGGGCACGGGGGCAGGCGCGTCGCGCCTCGTTACTGGATCGCGCCCCGTTCACGCCGAGCTCGAGGATGAACTAGCTCAGTGGAAGGGAAGCGAGGCGGCCGTCTGCTTCCCGACGGGTTTCGCTGCGAACCTCGGTGTCCTCAGCGTCCTGGCCGGTCCGGGCGTCCACATCTTCTCGGACGAGTTGAACCATGCCAGCATCATCGACGGCTGCCGGCTCTCGCGTGCCCAGCTGACCGTCTACCGCCACGGCGACCTGGGGCAGCTTGACGAACTGCTCGTGGCGGGTGATGCAGGGCCCCAGATGCCGTCGCTGGTCGTCACGGACTCGGTCTTCTCGATGGACGGTGACGTGGCGCCGCTCGACGAGCTGGTGGCGTTGTGCGCTCGACGCGGGGCCTTGCTCGTGATCGACGAGGCGCATGCGGTGCTGGGGCCGCGCCTCGAGTTGCCGCCGATCTCAGAAGTGGCGCAACCCACCGTTGTCCGGGTCGGAACGATGTCGAAGTCGCTGGGCGCGCTCGGAGGGTTCGTGGCGGCATCGCGCGACGTCGTGGATCTGCTGATCAACCGGGCTCGCTCCTACATCTTCTCGACCGCCCTGTCACCAGCCGACGCCGCCGCCGCCCTTTCGGCCTTGCACATCCTTCGATCTTCCGAAGGTGAGGCACTTGTCGAGCGCCTGGCGGCGCTGGTGCAGAGGATGTCCAGAGCAGGCGTCGTGCCGCCGGAGCATTGCAGTCCGATCATCCCGGTCATCTTGGGATCCGAACAGGCGGCCATCGACGCGTCTACGACCCTCTTGGAGGACGGCCTCTGGGTGCCGGCCATCCGGCCACCCACGGTGCCGGTGGGCACAAGCCGCCTGCGAGTCACCCTCTCGGCAGCGCACCGTGACGACGACGTGACACGTCTGATCGATGCGCTGCATTCCCTACCCGTGCCCGAATCCATAGCCGTTGGCGCTCGGTAGTGGCGCGACCGAATCGGCTGGTGGCCGTCGTCGGCACGGGCACCGACGTAGGTAAGACGTACGTCACCGCTCGGCTCCTCGAATCCCTGCGGCAGGAGGGGATCGCGGTCTCGGCGCGCAAACCAGCGCAGTCGTTCGATGCGTCTGACGACCCTGCGGACTACGACGCGGCCGTCCTTGGTGCCGCGAGCGGAGAACTGCCGGAGTCGGTGTGTCCGCTCCACCGGTGGTACGAGATGGCGATGGCGCCGCCGATGGCCGCCGATGCCCTAGGGCGGCGA
>DASZGL010000085.1:0-4244 GCA_035938875.1 Candidatus Dormiibacterota bacterium | reverse complement strand
TGGTGCGCAGCCAGGTGAGGCGTCGCGCGCGCCAGCGACTCGACCGTTTCATCGCCGGCGAGTCCCCCTCGCAGCGTTGATCGGTCGGCACACCCCTGGCTGATCAGGCCGGTGTCGTGCGCGGCTTGACGGAGTAGGCGCAGACGTGCGCGCCCTCGATGATGTGCAGCACGCGATCGATACTGGCGTCGGGCATCGCCTCACGCAGGAAGGAGATTTCCGACGAGCACGCATGCCCGTAACGCCGGGCGACGTCGAGGATGGCGCAGTTGTGTTCGGTGATCCGGTAGGAGCCGTCGTCGAGCGCGGCGAAGTCGGCGAGGTAGCCGTCCTCGTCAAGGATGCGCGCCAGCTCGGCAACACGCTCGGCGAACCCCGTCTGGGGAAGGCGCGCCCGTGCCCCCTCGATGCGGCGCAGGCGGCGGCGCTCGAACAGCTCGTCGAGCAGAGAGGGGTCGCGCTCCGAGATATAGCCAAGCACCTCGTTGGTGAGGTCCCCGTAGCGACGCGGGAAGAGGCTGTCGCCGGCGTCGGTGAGCTCGAAGACGTGCTTGGGCCTGCCGCGCTCGAGGCGAGCCTCGCCGTGCCTGACCAACCCCTGGCCCTCGAGAGCGCCGAGCACCTGGCGAACCGCGCTGACGCTGACATCCAGCTCGGCGGCCAGCTCCTCGGCGCGGGCCTGGCCAAGGCGCTTGAGCGTGACCAGCAGCTCACGCCGTTTGACCGGCAGCCGGCTGACCGCGGGCGCGGGAGGTGCCGTCGACTCAGTCATGGTCGCGAAGTATCAGGTGGGAGTCACCGAATTCGTGCCAGCGATAGCCGAGGTTGCGCGCCGCGACATAGGCGTCCTCGAGCACTTGCCGGGTGGCAAACGCCTCGAGCAGGTGCAGATGCGACGCGACGGGATCGTGGAAACCGGTGATGAGGCCGTCGACCGAGCCAACGCCGCGCTCCCGGGTGACGACGACATCGGTCCAACCCGACCCGGGATGCACGATGCCACTGGAATCGACGACGGATTCCAGCGCGCGAACCACCGTCGTGCCCACCGCGACGATTCGCCGTCCCGCGGCCCTGGTCTCATTGATCCGCCGCGCGGTGTGCCCCGGCACGGAGAACGGCTCGGGATACGGCTCCTCGTCCCCCTCGAGCGACGACACCCCGGTGTGGAGCACGAGCGGCACGACGACGACACCGTGGGCCACGAGAGCGGTGATGACCTCGGGTGTGAAGGGTCGTCCCGCGCTCGGCATCTCGGCACTGCCGGGCTCAGTTGCGTACACCGTCTGATAGGCGTCGATCGGCCATTCCTCGCTGACGTAGGGATAGCGGATCGGTTGACCCCACTGTTGCAGGTAGTCGGCGACGCTGCCCTGCACGTGCATCGACGCCAGCCAGAGTCGCATCGACCCCGTGTAGCGCTGCAGGAATTCGACGGTGCCACCGCCAGGGAGCGCCACGGTGATTCCGCGAAGATCCCGCGACAACGGCTCGCTGGCAGCCCCCCGAGGATGTCGCGCCTCGACGAGCCAGAGCTCCGCCGGCAGCGGGGTCGATACGTGTATGCGCACATTGGTGCCGTCAGGGGTGTGCGCGTCGACGGCCGCGGGAAGAGTCGCCGAGGTGTTGACCACGAGCAGGTCACCGGCGCCGAGGAAGCGGGGCAGGTCGGCGAATCGGGCGTGAATCGATTCCTGGTCACCTCGCGAGACCATCAGACGAACAGCGTCACGGCGCAGACCGCGCGCCTCGGGCGGTTCGTGCGCCTCTTCGCCCATAGGCAGGCGGATCAGCGGCGGCTCACCGACGACGGTGGTCACACCGTGACCAGGTCGCGCGCGACGTAACGCCCACTGGGAAGCGTGCCGGTGATCAGCGTGAGGAGCCCGGGAACGCTGTCCTCGGGGGGCGGCCTGTCAGAGACGTCCTCGCCGGGAAACGCCTCTTGCTGCATCTGCGTGTTCATGTCGCCGGGATCGACCCAATAGACACGGAGTTCAGGATGCTCGGCGGCGAGAACGCGGCTGAGTTGCTCGAGGGCCGCCTTCGACGCGCCGTATCCGCCCCATCCCTCGTAGCCTTCGACGCCCGCGTCGGAGGTGATGTTGAGGATGCGACCGTGCGACGCCTGGAGCAGGGGGAGTGCGCCCTGGATCAGGGCAAGCGGGGCCACGGCGTTGACGCGCAGGACGTCATCGAGCACGTCGAGCGGATAGTCGCGAAGCAGCGGCTGCGGGCTGGGTCCAAGGATGCTGGCGTTGTTGACCAGAACATCGAGCCCACCGAGCTTGGCGGCAGCGGCCACGAGCGCCGCGCGGTGGGCCGGGTCGGCGACGTCACCCGAGATGGCCGCGGTCGTGGTCTGAGCCGCCAGCTCCGCGGCGGCCGCGTCGAGGGCGTCCGTGCCTCGGGCGTCGAGCACCAGGGCCCAGCCATTCGTCGCCAGCGCCCGGGCGAGCGCCAGCCCCAGCCCGCGTGAAGCCCCGGTGATCAGCGCAACCGGCATCTCGCCTCCTTGCCGCCGGCAGACTGCCGGTAGAATATGGCAAGTCTAACCTGTCTTAATTGTTTGTGGCAAGCGCCGCGGGCCCGGGGTGAGGCGGCACTCCGGTGGCGCACCGCCTGCCAGCTCATGCGGGCGGCGCGGTCGCCAGCTGAGCTGCGCGGGAGATGAGTTGCGGTACGAGCTCGCCAAAACGCCGATGCGCCGGCGTGCGACTCATTCCCTTGACGTAGCGGTAATAGCTGCCCTCGAGGACGCAGGCGAGCTTGAACAGGCTGAGCACCACGTAGTACCCGATGTGCTCGGTTGACCGGCCCGTGCGCTCGGCGTACCTGGCGATGAGCTCGGCGCGCGTCGGCAGTCCGCTGCGGTCGCTGAGGTAGGCACCGTAGAGAACGGCCTCGCCGGGATCGGTCCAGCCGGCGAGCACCCAGCCGAGGTCGAGCAGCGGATCACCGATCGTCGACTGCTCCCAGTCGACGACGGCGGCGATGCGGGGCGGTGTGCCGTGGGCGAACATGACGTTGATGAACTGGTAGTCGCCGTGGATGATCCCCGGCGGGCTTGGCTCCGGGCGCGAGTCGGTGAGCCAGCGGGCGACACCGTCGAGCCCGGGAATGTCGCGCGTGCGGTATGTCTCCAGCTGACCCAGCCAGCGTCCCACCTGGCGCTCGAGGAATCCCTCGGGCCGCCCGAAACCTTCGAGCCCGGCCGCCTTCCAGTCGACGCAGGCGATTCGGGCCAGGACATCGACAAGCTCGATGCCCATCGCGTGCCGCACCGCGGGGTCCCTGTCGAACGGCGATGGCAGCGGCTCGCGCGGAGCGAAGCCGTCGATGCGCTCCATGAGATAGAAGGGCGCGCCGATCACTGCCTCGTCCTCGCACAGCGCGATGGGGCGCGGATGAGGGACGTCGCTGCCCGCCAGCGCGATGAGCACGCGGTGCTCGCGGACAACGTCGTGCGCGCTCCGAGCAGCGCGAGAGGACGGTGGACGGCGCAGGATCACGACCTCGCCGCTGCGGCTGACCTCGAACATCTCATTCGACGCGCCGCTGGTGATCCGCATCACGTCGATGGGCGCACTACCACCCAGGCGCGAGCTCATCCATTGCTCCAGGCGCCCAAGGTCGAGCAGCCCGTCGAAGTCGCCGGATGTCATCCCCTCACCTCGGCATGGTGTCCCGATCGTCCCACGGTAGCGGTCCCGGCGAGCCATCTGACAAGTGGATAGGATCCGGGCCCACACACACGGCCATCAGGATGCAGAGCGATGTCGTCCACGAGTGACAGTGGTGGCGGGGACCCACCGCCCGAGTTGGCCGGACCCGGGACCGAACCCGCCAAGCCGCCACGTCGCAGGAAGGAGCGCCCCACACCCCCCGACTTCACGCCGCCCGACGTTCCCGAGCCGGACGTCCCTGAGCCCGACGGAGGCGGTTGCGGGGAACCGCCGATCGCCATCGGGGGAGGCTTGATCGGCCTCATTGCACTCATCATCCTCCTGCTTTTCCTCATCCATAGTTGTGGGGGCAATGGCTCGAACACCAGCACGCGAACGTCGCAGCTCTCGACCGCTGCAATCACCTACAAGGATGGCTGCGCCCTGCTCAGCACCGGTGACGCGGCGGGGTACATGACCACCTCGAGTGCCACGGCCGCGACCACCGCACCCGCTGGCGTCCCGGGCACGCCGTGGCATCCCGCCCAGTTGCGCTCGCCCGGCTGGGTGTACTCCTGC
>DASZGL010000084.1:0-1778 GCA_035938875.1 Candidatus Dormiibacterota bacterium | reverse complement strand
CCGCTCGGCTGCGGTGGGTCACATCGAGCTCGTCGCCTTCGCCTTCGTGGCCCTGGCGCTGCTCTTCCTCATGCGCTTCCTGGAAGAGCGGCGCCCGCGGGATGCGGCGCTGTGCGGCGTGTCCGTCGGGCTCTGCGCGCTAGGCAATCTCTACCTCGCGGTGATGCTGATCGTCATCGTCCCCGCCTTTGTCGTCGTCTGGCTGTGGCAGCACCGTCGCAGCCTCGGGCACCGGCTCTGGACTGGCGCAGCGGTTGCGATCGGCTGCGCTGCGGTCGTCGTGTCGCCCACCGTCCCCGCGTACCTCCGCGTCCAGCGGTCGGGGATCATCGAGCGCAGCACGTCGGAGGTCGTGACCGCGCGTCAGAGCAGCTTCACCCAGCTGCCACCGAGTCCGATCTACAGCGCCCTGGGACACGCCGGAGGCGCGCTCCAGGACGCCCTGGCGATGTACCCGGGTGCGGTGCTCATGCTCCTCGTTGGCGTCGCCGTCGCGCTGGTGCTGCTCGACCAGCGACGTAGTGGGACCGGATCGGTGATCGACGTCGCGCGTGACGTCCACGCGAGACGGCGGCGCGACTACGCGTTGCCGCTGGGCGCGGCCGGCCTGGTCTGCCTTGCCGTCATAGTTGGCCCAAACCGCGGCATTCTGCTCTCTGAGCCGGACCGCGTGATGCGGCGTCTCATCCCGGGGATGGGCAACCTGCGCGACCTCACCAGGTTTTGGATCATGCCCCTGCTCGTGCTCTGCCTCGTCGCCGGGTACGGGCTGCTCCGCCTCGGCCAGCGCCTGGGGACGCGCACCGGCGCGCTGATCGCCGTCGCGGCTGTCGTGCTTGCCGGGTTCGAGCTCGTCTACCGGCCGCCGATCACCACCGTCTTTCTCGATGACTCGGCGACCGCCGCCGACCGGACGCTCCGCGACCTTCCCCCAGGGGTGGTGATGGAGCTACCGTTGCCGCCACCGGACACCATCGAGTTCGCCCTCGTCGTCGCCCCGCGACAGCTCCGCAGCCTGGTCGACGGCAACCCCCGGGTCGAGGGCTACTCCGGGGAGATCCCCACCGACGTGAAGAACGTGATCCAGGTCGCCCGCACCTTCCCCGACCCGACAGCGATCGATGCGATGCGCCGTGAAGGCGTTCGTTACGTCGTCCTCCACGGAGGCCCGACGGCGTGCTCTGCGTTCTACTCCCCGGACGAGATGGCCGCTGTGCGTCGAACGCTGTCGACCGCTGCCGGTGTGCTTCGGCTCATCGACGTCGCCAGTGACGTCATCGTCGAGCTGGCGCCGGCCGCCGTCGACCGCGGCTCGATCACCGCACCTGCGAGCGTTGCCGGCCGCTCGGTGCCGTTGTGCGGGTTTGGATGAGCCCGTTGGTGACCGTCAAGCACGACCTGGCGCCCGGTCCCGTCGACGTGGTGCTGCGCCACCCCATCTCCGGAGCGGTAGCCGGGCACTGGCGTTTTGCGGGCGGTGGAAGAACCCTCGGTGTCGACGTCCTTGGCGACGCCGCGACGATGTGCCGCGTCGACGGAGCCCTCGCCGACGACGCGTCGCTGGACGACGGCTTCATCGCCTGGCCGCGCCTGACCTTCGAGGTCAACGGCGTCCCGCTCGAAGTGGTCAGCCGCGACCCCGAGGTTTTACGCCGCCACTACGCGCGTCCGCATCACCAGGAGGAGAGCTACGCGCCTGGACCTCCCGATCCCTACATGCTCGCGTTCCACCGCGCGCGTATCGCCCAGGCACAGCGGCTGCTCCGCGGCGTCGGCGG
>DASZGL010000083.1:0-4221 GCA_035938875.1 Candidatus Dormiibacterota bacterium | reverse complement strand
TCAGCGTTTCGTGTACGGGGGGCTGAGCGGTTTCGGGCGCCATTCTCCGGTGTGGGAGCCGGGAGGCGAACCCGAAGTGGTGGAGAACTGTGGCTCGGTGCTCACCGTCGCCTTCCGCACCAGCATCATGGGCCGGAGGCGCGACACCCTATGGCGGGTCCGCCTCTATCCGCCGTCGCGGCTGACCTACGAGCTGCTCGAGGGTATGCGCGGCGCCTTCCGCGAGGAGATCACCCTGACCCCGGTCGACGATCGCACCAGGCTGGAATGTTGCGGTGACATCAGCGCGGGGTTTGGTCCCGTCGGGTGGGCTGCTGAGCGACTGGTGCTGGCGCGGATGTTCAACCACGAGCGGCAGCGGACCATCAAGCGCTACCGGATCACCCTGGAGGCCGCCGCTACCGCGGCCGGGCTGGTCGACCTGAGCCGGGTTCCGGCCAGCGGCAACGGGGCGAACACCCTCGACCTGGTCGGCACCAGTCGCATGCGCAACCCCGCGGTGAAGTGAGCTGAGCGAACGCGAACGGCAGCAGGCGGCAGCGGCGCCGCCGGCTCCCGAAGTCCTTCTCCTGCTCATCCGCCACGCCGAGCAGCGCACCATGCGCGCACCCGACGCCGAGCTCAGCGCGCGCGGCGAACGCCAGGCCGAGCGCCTCGCCGAGCGGCTGGCCCAGCTGCCGCTGACCGGCATCGTCTCCAGTCACCTGCGCCGCGCTGTGCAAACCGCGGCGGCGATCTCGCGGCGCACCGGCATCGCCCCCGAGGTCGACGAGGAGCTGGAGGAGGTGCGCATCAGTCCCGAGGCGCGTCGGCACCGATACACGGTGTCGCCCGCCGCGATCCTCGAGCCCAACCCCGACGACTACACCACTGCGGCGCTGGCCATGGTTCGTCTCGCCCCGCGCACCCGCTGGAGAGGCGGAGGCGGGGTCGAGGGCATCGAGGAGTTGCGCCGCCGGGGTCTGCGCGCTGTGGAGCGAGTCATCGCGAGGCACCACGCCGGGGTGGTCGCCTGCGTCTCCCACGGAGGCACCATCAACGCGGTGCTCGGCGCCTGGGCCGGGGTCGAGCGCGACATGTGGTTCGTGCCCTGGCACACGGGGGTCAGCGCCGTGCTGGTCAACGGCGAGCATCGCGCCCTGCTCACCATCAACGATGCATCCCACCTCGCCCCCGACCAGGACATGCTGCACATCGTCGCCGGTGACATCCGCGGCACGGGACGGTAGCGCGAAGCATCTCCGCGCCGGAGGGCGCGGCGGCGCTCGAGGAGCGCCGAGGGGGTAAGGACGGTCGGGCTTTGCCCGATCGTCAAGTCATAGGGGGAGCATCCCCCCTCTATGAGGCGGCCGCCGCCCGCTTGGGCTGCCAGGTCTGCGCCCCGAGGTGGGCGCCACCGTCGGCGAACATGGTGTGGCCGGTGACGAAGCAGCTGTCGTCGGAGGCGAGGAACAGCGCGACTCCGCCGATGTCGCGTTCGGGGTCGCCCATGCGGCCCAGGGGGTTGGCGGCCTCCGAGGCAGCGGCGTTCTCGGGGTTGCGGCGCCGATAGTCGAGCCAGGCGGCCGACGCCGCCGCAGGGCAGATGACGTTGACCAGGATGTTGTGCTGCGCCCATTCGCGCGCCGCGGTGCGCGTCAGGGCACGGATGCCCTCCTTGGCGGCGTTGTAATTCACCGTCATCGACGCGCCGCGCACACCGTTGAGCGAGGCGAAGTTGATGATCCGGCCGCCGCCGCGCCGGCGCATGTGGGGAAACACCGCCTGCATCGCCCAGAAGGTGGCCCAGAGACCACCGTCGAGCGACGTGGCCATCATCTCGTCGGTGGTCTCCTCGAGGGGGCTGGGCACGGTGAAGGCCTGCGCGTTGTTGACAAGGATGTCCACATTACCCATCTGATCCACCGCCGCCATGATCATGCCGAGAACATCGTCCTTGCGCCGGATGTCGGTGTGCACGAAGAGCGCGTCGACGCCGATTGTGCGCAGCTCGGCAACGGTGCTCTCGCCGTGCTCGTCCTTGATCTCCGCGACCACCACACGAGCGCCCTCGGTGGCAAAACGGCGGGCGATGCCCCGACCGATGCCCTGGCCGGCGCCGGTGATCACGGCGACCCTGTCCTGAAGACGCCCCATCTCGACTCCTCCAACCGCCGGCTATGGTAACGACGGCGGGTCGAGCCAGCTTCCCGAGACCGTCCGCCGCTGGCGCAGCGGGTCGAGCAGCGGGCCTGCCCAGCGTGCCGCCTCGACATCGCGCGACGGCTGGCGTCCGGCGCGCATCGCCTCGGTCTCGCGCTCACTAAGCCCCAGCATCCATTCCTCGGACCAGCGCCGCGGATCGCCATGGATACGGGCGAGCTCGTCGAGCGCCGCGTCGGCCGCGGCCCGCGTCGACTGCGCCGGCGGCGTAAATCCGTAGCGCGACGACCAGGCATGACCGGAGTCGTCGCTGACCGTCACCTCGTAGACGGCGCGGCGGCGGACGTTGAGCGGGGTACGCAGTCCCTGCGGTTCGACGACGACGCGCAGCTCGCCGGCGCGCGTGTCCAGCGCGGGCTCGGCGACCACCTCCTCCGCCACCACCGGTGGCGAGCGCCGGCGCAGCAGGCGGCGCACCACGCGGCGCAGCCATCCGTCGTTCACCCCGTTGCCTTCACCGGTTGAAACCAGCCCCTGCTAAGCGCTCAGCGCGTCGATGACACCGCCGAGCGCACCGGACGCCATCGCGGCGAGCTCGTCGTCGGTGCGGTCCTGCACGGGGTGCGCCACGAAGACGCGGCGAGCCGCCGGCTGTCCCAGGTTGGCGGCCTCGGTCGCCGCGGCGGCGCGGAACACGTCCGACGCCACCAGCACCGCGGGACGTCCCAGGGCCTCGAAGCCGAGCACGTCGTGCAGACCGCACGACACGCACGATCCTCAATCGGCGAGCGCTTCGACCACGGCGTCGCATCGTTCGGCGATCTGGCGCCGCAGGTCGATCGGCGCCGGCCTGGTGAACGTCGGCTTGGCGGTTCGCTCGACGGTGTGTCCGCGAGCCGTCAGCAGCCGCTCGAGCTCGTCGAGGAACACGTCACCGCGTGGTTTGCGGATGTCGAGCAGAGCCAGGCGCAGCGGCGTGCCCACCGGCGCAGCCGCGGCCAGGGGACGGCCCTGCGGCGCGCCCTCCGCGGTCGGGTCGAGGATGGTCAGCCGCTGCGCGTGCGTCTGCATCAGGTCCACGGGGTGACACTTCTGGTGACCGGCGTCGATCCCACGTCACCGGACACCCACAGGCCGTACACCATGCTGAACAGACCGGCATCGCCACCGGCATGAACGATGGCGATGCGCGAGGGATCAACGAACTTCGCCAGCATCGCCTCCCCGTTGGTCGCGAATGCGCCGTCCAAGCCCTCAGGCGAGCCGCCGGCGCCGCGCACCAGTTCGGCGGCAGGTCGCTCGGTGAACGCGTGCAGCCGCGCACGCACGGTGTCCTTGCTCCAGCCCGCCTCGGCGAAGACCCTGGCGTGCTCAGGTCCGATCACCAGCACGGCGTCGAAGATGAAGCGCAGCTTGGGATGGGCGATCGCGTCGAGAGCCAGCGCGAGGCTGTGACAGAGACCGTCGGGATCGCGGGCGAGCTGGTCGACGGCGACTCGCGGAGCCTCGGCGGCGAACAGCGTCACCGTGGTGTCGTCGGCGGCGAATCCGCGGTCGACGCTGAGCGGCGGCCACGGCGAGTCCTCGATGCGCTCGGCGAAGCACGCGCTCAGCTTTCCCGGCTGTCCGTGGGTCGCGCGATCCTCGTGCTGGGGTCTGCCACCGCCGACGTTGCGCACCACCAGCTGCAGGGCGCGCCCGATGGTGGCGTTGGCCCGGTTGCCCTGACCAAGGCAGTTGCCCGCGCTGTTCATGCCGGCGCGCGCCGCCAGCGGTCCGCTGACCACCACCAGCGGACCCGCGGGATAGGTCGTGGCCAGGAGCCCGTGCATGGCGAAGCTCCCGTCGCACGCGGCTTCCACCGCGGCCAGCACGATGGGCAGCGTATTCCCCGGACAGCCGGCCATCACCGCGTTGATGGCGACCTTCTCGACGGTAGCCGTCCCGCCGTACGGAGGAACCGTGCCGACGACGTCCTGGGGGTGACGGCTGGTGTGATCGAGCGCAGCCACAACGCGCTCCGCCGTCGGCGGCACCAGCGGCAGCCCATCGCTGAGCCCGCGGGCGATGAGCGCTTCG
>DASZGL010000082.1:0-2244 GCA_035938875.1 Candidatus Dormiibacterota bacterium | reverse complement strand
GAGTCGGCCCTGACAATCCCAGGCATTCTCTGGCTGCACAGCCTCAACCTCGTCCCGCTGTACCGGCGCATGGCTTCGCGCCGAAGCGGCGACGCGGATGCGTGGCTGGCTGTAACCGTGCGAGACATGTATGCCGACCGCATACCACCGAGTACGCTCGACCCGCCAGGTCTCGACCGCGAGGTGCACCGGTACGGCCTGCTGATGACGAGCGCCGCGGTCCGCGGCGCGCGGGCCGTCATCGTCAACGACGACGCGAGTGCACGACGCCTGCTGCTCGACCAGGGCGCGCGCGGCCCTGCACCGCGGGTCATCGTCGCGAGCACGTCGGCCACGGACACGGCGCGCAGCGTGCTGAACCTGGTGACCGAGCTCGGTGGCCCGGTCGCCTGGGTGGCCTGAGCATGGCTGCGCGGCGGCGGCTGATCCTCGACCTCCAGGGCGCCCAGGATGTCGACAACGGGGATCGTGGCATTGGGCGTTACGTCATCGAGCACGCCCGCGCCCTGCTGGGCCGTCCCGATGCGGTCGCCGGCCTGCTGCTCAACCCCCAGCTGCCGTTCCCCGGTCATCTGCCCGCCGAGCTGCTCGATTCGCCGCTGCTGCGCTGGAACACCGCCGAGGAGGTGCAGCGCATCGTCGCCGACGGCCCGGTGGCCTACTACCTGATGTCCCCCTTCGAGTTCGGCAGCCCCGGCCCTGTTGCCATCCCGCAGCACGTCGTGCGCGAGGACACACCGCTGCTCGCCACCCTCTTCGACCTCATCCCGCTCAATGATCCGGATCGCTATCTGAGCGGACCACGACTGCAACGCTATCAGCAGCGCCTTTCGCTGCTCCGAACCTGCGACCTCGTCCTCGCCATCTCCGAGCACAGTCGCCTCGACGGCATACGACGTGGCGGGCTCAACGGGTCGCGCGTCGTCACCATCGGTGGCGCCGCAGCCGATGCCTTCCGTCCGGCGACGGCGAACGAGGACGCGACCGCCGAGGTGCGTCGCACTGTCACATCGATCCGTCTCCCCTACGTGTTCTGTGTCAGCGGCGGCGACGAGCGCAAGAACACCCAGCGGCTGATCTGTGCGTGGGCTCGCCTCCCCGTCGCCATTCGCAACGCCCACCAGCTGGTGATCAGCTGTGCCCTCGATCCCATGCTGCGACGCGACTGGCTCGACTGGGCGCGTGAGGCAGGAGTTGGCGACGGCGAGATCGTCCTCACCGGCTTCGTGTCCGACGAGCTCCTGGTCCGCCTGTACCAGGCAAGCGAGCTGGTGGTGATGCCGTCGCTCTACGAGGGATACGGATTGCCCGTGGCTGAGGCCATCGCCTGTGACCGCCCCGTGGTCATGTCGAATGCGACATCCCTGCCCGAGGTGCTCGGCGTCGACGAGGCCACCTTCGATCCGTACGACGAAGCACAGATCGCGCGAGCAATCGAGCGGGGCTTGACCGACCTGCCATTTCGCGCCCGGCTGCTGTCCGCCGCCAGAGCTGCCACCCCGCGGCACCGATGGAAGTCCGTTGCCGACCGCACCCTGGACGCGCTCGACAGGTTACCGGCGCCGCGCACCTCCCGACGCAACGGCGGACATGCCCGCCGCATGCGGGTGGCGATTGTCGGTCCGATGCCGCCACACCGATCCGGCATCGCCGACTTCAACGCGCGATTGGTTGCGCCGCTGGCGACACTGTGCGACCTCGACGTGCTGTCGCCGGCGCCGCCCATCCCGCGTCCGGGATCGTGTGAGGGGGCACGCCATCTCCCCGTGCGCGCCCTGGGCCGGAGCGTGGCGCCCGGCGACTACGACGCCATCGTCTACACGGCGGGGAACAGCCCGCATCACTTCGAGGCCTTCGAAGCGCTGCAGCGGCATCACGGCATCGTCTGGCTCCACGACGTCCGCATGGTCGGTTTCTGGCGTACCTACACCACCGACCGGCTGGCCGATCCCGTGGCGTTCATGCGTGAGCGGCTGAGCGAGAGCTACGGTCCACGCGTCCCCCGCATGGATCTGGTCGCCAACCCCTTCGAACACGAGTGGCACCGGCGCCACGGGCTGTTCATGACCCGCGACTGGGTACGCCCTGCCAACGGGCTGCTCGTCAACTCCGCATTCGCGCAACGGCTGCTGATCCTCGACCAGGGACCCGAGGGGCCGCTGCCTCCTGTGCAACGGCTCTTCGTTCCGCTGCCGCCGCCTCACGGCGATGCCAACGTGCGGCGCGACACCGACCCTGGGGTGG
>DASZGL010000081.1:0-25797 GCA_035938875.1 Candidatus Dormiibacterota bacterium | reverse complement strand
CCGGGTCCGCAGCGCAGCTGGGCGAACTCACCCGCCCTGGCTCGCGAGGCGATCACCGGGAGCCGCGCGACAAGCTCGACGAGACCCGCACCAAGCTCGTCGACCGCGACCACCGTGCCTCGATCGTCGACGGCGCGCGACAGGTCGGAGAGCGGCACCGTGGCCGGCAGGGCGCTCAGGTCACCGCCCTCGCCGGCGGCCGGTCGACCAGGCCGGCACGGTAGGCGCGTACCTCGGCGACATTGACGGGTTCACCGGCGCGATGGCGGCGCATGGCATCGACCAGCGCCGCCGCGGTGTCCAGCGAGGTGCAGCAGGGGACGCGGTGCTGGGCAGCGGCGATGCGGATGCGGTAGCCGTCCTTGACGCTGCGCTGCGGTTCGTCGCCGAGACCGCCATCCACGCGTTCGGCGACGACCTCGTCGGTGTCGACGTTGGAGATGGTGTTGATCACCAGGGCGACGCGCCCCTCCTCGATGATGTCGACCACGTTGGGCCGGACGTTGCCCAGCTTGCCGACAGCAATGGCAGATACACCCGCCTGGCGCAGAGCGGCCGCGGTTCCCTCGGTGGCGTAGATGGTGAAGCCGAGGCTGCGCAGCTGGGCGACCACAGGAAGCGCCTCGGCCTTGTCGGCATCGGCGATGCTGACCAGCGCGCCCCCCTGTGGAGGCATCTCGCCGAGCGCCGCGATGAACGTCTTCTCCAGTGCCGCGCCCAGCTCCACGTCGATGCCCATGACCTCGCCGGTCGACTTCATCTCCGGTCCCAGCGCGCTGTCGACCGCGGTGAGCTTGAGCATGGAGAACACTGGTGCCTTGACGGCGACAACCGGCCGCGACTTCACCAGCCCCGGCGCATAGCCCATTCCGGCAAGCAGCTCCCCGAGCATCACCCGGACGGCGAGCTCCACCATGGGGACACCGGTCACCTTGCTGAGGAAGGGCACCGTCCGCGAGGCGCGCGGGTTGACCTCGAGGACGTGCACCCGGCCGCGGTGAACGACGTATTGCACGTTGCAGAGACCGCGGAGCTCGAGCGCCAGCGCCATGCGTGTCGTGTTCTCGACGATCTTGGCTGCAACATCGGGTCCCACCGGCGCCGGGTACACCGCCATGGAGTCGCCGCTGTGCACCCCGGCACGCTCGACGTGCTCCATGATCCCGGGGATGACCACGGTCTCGCCGTCGCAGATGGCGTCGACCTCCATCTCGGTGCCGAGCAGGTACTTGTCGACCAGGACTGTGCCCCGCCGTCCGGCTCCGTCGTCGGGCAGGGCGCTCATCGCCGCGCCGAGGTAACGCTTCAGCGCGGCGCGGCTGTGGACAACCTCCATCGCCCGGCCACCAAGGACGTATGAGGGCCTGACCAGCACCGGGTAACCGATGCGGTCGGCGATCTCCAACGCCTCGCCGGCGTCGGTGGTGGCCGCCCCCGGCGGCTGGGCTATCTCCAGCGACCGGAGAACGGCCTCGAACTCGCGACGATCCTCGGCGGCGTCGATGGCCTTCACCGAGCTGCCCAGGACGGTCACACCACGCGCCGCCAGCGGCGCGGCGAGGTTGATGGCGGTCTGTCCGCCGAACTGGACGACCACCCCGGCGGCGGCCTCCGCCTCGATCACGGCGACGGCGGCCTCCTCGTCGAGGGGCTCGAAGTACAGCCTGGTGCTGCAGTCGAAGTCGGTCGACACCGTCTCCGGGTTGCTGTTGACCATCACCGCCGGAACCCCACGAGCACGAAGCGCCAGCGCCGCCTGGACGCTGCAATAGTCGAACTCGATGCCCTGGCCGATGCGGATCGGTCCCGAGCCGAGCACGACCACCGGCTGGTGCACACCCGGCGCGTCGCGTTCTGACGGTGGCTGCCCGCCCTCGTTCTCGGTTTCGAAGGTGGAGTAGTAGTACGGTGTCGCCGCCTCGAACTCGGCGGCGCAGGTGTCGACGCACTTGTACACGGCACGCAGGCCGAGCTCGGTTCGGCGGCGGCGCACCTCGGCGACGGCGGTGCCACTGAGCCGGGCGATGCGCGCATCGGACAGGGCGACGCGCTTGGCGACGCGGAGCAGGTCGTCGTCGACGTCACCCCAGCGCAGCCGCTCCTCGACCTCGACGATGGCGCGCATACGCTCGATGAACCAACGTCCCATGCCGCTGCGGCGGGAGAGATCGTCGACACCGGCGCCACCGCGCAACGCCTCGAACAGGGCGAAGAGCCGGCGGTCGTTGGGCGACTCGACGAGCACTCTCTCGCGGAGCAACGCGGGGTCGGGGGTCGCCTGCTCGAGGGAGCGCAGCGCCTTCTGCAACGCTGCCTCGAAGCTGCGCTCGATGGCCATGACCTCTCCGGTCGACTTCATCTGCGTGGTCAGCCGCCGGTCGGCCTCGGGGAACTTGTCGAACGGCCAGCGCGGCACCTTGACGACGCAGTAGTCGAGGGCCGGCTCGAAGGCGGCGCAGGTGCGCTGGGTGACGGCGTTGACGATCTCGTCGAGACGAAGCCCGGTGGCGATCTTCGCCGCCACCCTGGCGATGGGATAGCCGGTCGCCTTGCTGGCCAGCGCCGAGGAGCGGGAGACGCGCGGATTCACCTCGATCACGAAGTAGTGATGTGAATCCGGCGCCAGGGCGAACTGCACGTTGCAACCACCGGCGATCTGCAGCGCGCTGATGATGCGCAGCGCCGCGCTGCGCAGCTGCTGATGCTCGCGGTCGGTGAGCGTCTGCGAGGGCGCGACCACCACGGAGTCCCCGGTGTGCACTCCCATGGGATCGAGGTTCTCCATGTTGCAGACGGTGATGCAGGTGCCGGCGGCGTCGCGCATCACCTCGTACTCGATCTCGCGCCAGCCGACCAGGGAACGCTCCACCAGCACCTGCCCGATCGGTGACGCCGCCAAGCCGGAGGTGACGGTCTCGACGAGCTGTTCGTCGGTGTCGCAGATGCCGCCGCCGGTGCCGCCCAGGGTGTAGGCGGGGCGCACCACCAGCGGCAGTCCCTCGCGCTCACGGAAGCTCCGCGCCTGCGCGAGCGACGACACCGTGACCGACTCGGGAACGGGCTCGCCGATCTCGACGAGCAGGCGCTTGAACAGCTCGCGGTCCTCGGCGGCGCGAATCGCACTCAGCGGTGTTCCCAGAAGCCGCACCGAGTGGCGCTCGAGGACGCCGGCGTCGGCGAGGGCGACGGTGAGGTTCAGTCCCGTCTGCCCGCCAAGCGTCCCCAACAGCCCGTCGGGCTTCTCGCGCTCGATGATCCGCTCGAGGACCTGCACGGTCAACGGCTCGATGTAGACGGCGTCGGCGCTGTCGTCGTCGGTCATGATCGTCGCCGGGTTGCTGTTGACCAGAACGACGCGCACCCCCTCCTCGCGGAGCGCGCGGCATGCCTGGGTGCCTGCGTAGTCGAACTCGGCGGCCTGGCCGATGACGATCGGGCCACTGCCGATGACCAGGACGCAGCGCGGCCGCGCCGGCTTCTCCTGGCCGGCGAGCGGCAGCTCCGACTCGGCGACGGACGTTGTCGCGGCTGCTGCAGGAGCGGTGCTCGCCGCGGCGCCGATGGTGGGCACGCGATGGTCGCGTGCGGCCGCGGCCATGGTGAGGAACTCGTCGAACAGCGGTCCGCGGTCCTGCGGTCCCGGCGCACCCTCGGGGTGGTACTGCACGCTGAACGCGGGCAGCTCGCGATGGCGCAAACCCTCGACGCTGCCGTCGTTGAGGTTGCGCTCGCTGACGAACCAGCCCGACTCCTCGGCGAGCGAACCGGCGTCGACCTGGAACTCGTGGTTCTGCGAGGTGACGAACACGGCGCCGGTCATCGCATCGCGCACCGGATGGTTGCCACCGTGATGACCGAACTTGAGCCGCGAGGTGCTCGCCCCCACCGCCCTGCCGAGGATCTGGTGACCGAGGCAGATGCCGAGCAGCGGCACGCGCCGTTGCAGCAACGCGGCGCACAGGACAACGGCCCCGGGGAGGTTGGCGGGATCGCCGGGTCCGTTGGAGAGGACGACGCCGTGCGGCTGGTGGCGGAGCACGTCGTCGAGCGCGCTGTCGCTGCGCAGCACCAGCACCTCGGCGCCGCGGCTGCGCAACGCCCGCAGCTGGTTGAACTTGACGCCGTAGTCGAGCACGGCGACGCGCACGCCATCGAAGGCCCCGGCGCGCCCGGAGAGTCGCACCGCCAGCTCGAGCGCCTCGTCGAGCGGTTCGTCGAATCGCATCCAGGGATCGCTCAGCGAAACCTGGCCGACCAGGTCCTCGTCGGAGACACCCGGGGCGCGACGCGCGGCGTCGACCTGCTCGGCGACGCTCATCGCCGCCGTCGGCGCGAGGACGCCGCGCACGGTGCCGTGGTCGCGGAGGTGCCGGGTCAGCGCGCGGGTGTCGACCCCGCGAAGCCCGGGGACGCCGAAGTGGTGCAGCTCGTCGTCGAGAGTGCGTTCGCCGCGGGCGTGACCGACATCGGCTGAGAGCTCGCGCACGACGAGTCCGCGACAGTGGACGCGCAGCGATTCGCGATGGTCATCGCGACACCCGTAGTTGCCGATCAACGGGTAGGTCATGACCACGAACTGACCGGCGTACGACGGATCGGTGGCGACCTCCTGGTACCCGGTCATGCAGGTGTTGAAGACGACCTCGCCGCTGACGCCGGCGTCGCCCGGGGTCGCGCCGAAGAGCGTGCCGGTGAACGACGCGCCGGTCTCCAGCGCCAGCCGCCCGGCCACCGCTGCCGCGGGGCGGCGCTGCTCAGCGCTCACCGAACGCCTCGACCACGCCGGCCGCAGGAGACTCCTGCGTCTCCAGGTAGGCGACGCCGCCGTCGACCAGGGTCAGCAGCACGCGCCCGCGCAGCTCGAAACCGTGCAGCGGTGTGTTGCTCGACAGGGAACGGAACGGCCGGCCCCCGATCGTCCAGGTTGCGTCGGGGTCGAACAGCGTGCAGTTCGCCGGGTCGCCGACACCGAGATGCGGCCGGCGAAGACCGCAGCCCTCACCGAGCACCGCGTAGGGCCCCGCAACCATCCTGGCGACGAGCAGAGGCATCCAATCGCCACCCATGCCGCCGATGCTGAGACACGTGCTCAGCGCCGTCTCCAGTCCGATCATCCCAGGGGCGGCATCGGCGTAATCGCCAACCTTGTCTTCAGCGGTGTGCGGTGCGTGGTCGGTGGCAACCGCGTCGATGACGCCGTCGCGCAGAGCGTGGACCATGGCGGCACGATCGAGCTCGCTGCGTAGCGGAGGATTCACCTTGCGCAGCGACACCGGGTCGGGTTCCTCCTCGAATGGCTGCCACATCGACAGGTGATGCGGGGTGACCTCGGCGGTGACCTGCAGTCCGCGCTCCTTCGCCTGGCGGATCAGGTCGACCGACGGTGTCGCGGATACGTGCTGGAGATGGAGATGACCTGTTCCTGCTGCCTCGAGGGCGCGCAGCGCCGACGTCACAGCGGCCACCTCGGCCTCCACCGGGCGCTCGGGGCAGCGCACCACCGAGGGCATGTCCGGGTTGCTGGCGGCGATCATCGCCTCGTCCTCGGGATGGACGAGCACCGGCCGGCCCGTCCGCGCCGCGGCGCGCAGTCCCTCGGTGAGCACGTGCTCCGACATGCTGTTGCGACCGTCGTCGCTGAAGCATGCTGCGCCGGCGGTGGCACAGCCGGCGATGTCGACCAGCTGAGTGCCGCGGAGCGCGCGGGTCAGCGCCGCGGCGACGAGCACGCGGACGCGGGCACGCGCAGCGCGCACTCGAGCCTGACCCACCCGCGCCACGCTGTCGACGGGCGGCTTGGTGTTGGCCATTGCCACCACCTGGGTGAATCCCCCGGCCGCGGCCGCGTCGGCGCCGCTGTTCACCGTCTCCTTCTTCTCCTCGCCGGGTTCGCGAAGATGGGCATGCAGGTCGATGAATCCCGGGCAGAGGACGCGCTCAGACTGCCCCGGAGGGGGTGCGAGGTCGAGCACCGGCACCCCGTTGGCGTTGACGCGACGATCGATGGCGACGATGCGCCCGTCGCGCAGCCAGACATCCTGGCCCGATCGGTCGATGCCCTGCAGCGGATCGATGACGCGCAGCCCACGAAGGATGACGTTCACAGTTCCACCAGCCAGGCGCCGTCGACTCCATCCACCTCGCGGAGCCGCACGGCCACGCGCTCGCCGGAGGATGTGGGCACGTTCTTGCCCACGTAGGTCGCGCGCAGCGGCACCTCGCGTCCGCCACGGTCGACGAGCACGAGCAGCTCGACGCTGGCGGGTCGACCGCAGTCGGCGAGCGCGTCGAGCGCAGCGCGAAGCGTGCGACCCGTGTAGAAGACGTCATCGACCACGACAACCGCGCTGCCGTCGACGGCCACGCGCGGCGCGTGGTCGTCGAGCGCGCTGACAGCACCCGGACGCGGCGTCGCCGGACGAGGCCGGTCGTCGCGATAGTCGCGCAGGTCGAGGCGCAGCAGCGGCGGACGCACCTCGCCCATCCCCTCCAGCGCGTCGGCGACGCGCTGAGCCAGCGGGACGCCACGGGTCAGCACTCCGGCGAGAACAACGTGTTCCAGCCCAGGGTGACGCTCGCGAATCTCGTGGGCGAGTCGGACGACGGTGCGGGTGACGCCCTCGGCATCGAGCAGCTGTGGCGGCGAGCCCTGCGGGTGCGCCAGGCTCACGCGAGCAGCATCTCCAGCAGTGCCATGCGCACCGCCACACCGTTGCGGGCCTGGCGGAAGTAGGCGGCGCGCGGATCGCTGTCGACCTCGACGGCGATCTCGTCGACTCGCGGCAGGGGATGCATGACGATCGCCGACTCGGGCAGCCGGCGCATCAGCGCTGCATCGATGCGGGTGTCGCCGCGCGCTCGCGAGAACAACGTCGGATCCTCGAAGCGCTCCTTCTGGATGCGCGTCTGGTACAGGACGTCGGCGTGCATGGCAACGTCGGCGAGACGATCGCTCAGCGTGTAGGCAACGCCACGCGCCTCCATGAGGGCGAGGATGTCGGCACCCATCTGCACCACGTCGGGGGCGACGAAGCTGAGACGCACGCCGGCGAACTGCGACAGGAGCACCGCGAGCGACCGGGCGGTGCGTCCGTAGCGCAGGTCGCCGCTGAGCACCACGTGAAGCCCGTCGACGCGGCCCAGCTCAGTCTGGATGGTGTAGAGGTCGAGCAGCGCCTGGGTGGGATGCTCTCCGGGACCGTCGCCGGCATTGACGATGGGCACGTCGCTGACCGCAGCCGCACGCGCCGCGGCGCCGGCCTCGTTGTGACGGAGCACGATGACATCGGCGTACGCCATGGCCATGCGCACGGTGTCCTCGAGGGTCTCTCCCTTGATGGCGCTGGAGAACTCGCCCGCGGCCTCCGTGCCGATCACCGAGCCGCCGAGCCTGAGCATCGCCGACTCGAATGACAGCCGGGTGCGCGTGCTCGGCTCGTAGAAGAGCGTGGCCATGATCCGCCCCGCGAGGCGCTGGTCGCGTACCCCGGTGAGCGCCCGAGCCCGCTGGAAGACTCGCTCGAGCAACGCTCGGTCGAACTGCTGGCTGGAGAGAACGTGGTCGAGCAGGCGGGGTGTCGGTGTCGCTGCCGTCACGACGGGCCTCCAAGCACCGATCCGAAGCTTCCGGCGCGGAGGCGCACCACCGGCGGGCGTGGCCTGCCGGCGTGGCGATCCCCTTGCCGGCCTCTCCGGACCGGCTTCAAGCGGATCAGGTCGCGGGCGAGTCTAGTCGATCGAACGTCTGTCCGTCGAAGCCAAGCAATAAATCGAGTGCTCGACCCGTCTCTTTTGCAGAGGAAGGTCTGGCCGGTGAGTGCTGGGGGATCGCCGGCCCGCCGCGACCACCGTGGGGACGTCACCACCTGATGCGAATCAACACCCGCTTTGCCATGGCGGCAGCCGCCGCACTGCCACTGCTCGTGCTGTCCGTGGCCTCTTCGCGAGCCGCCACCAACCCCACGCCCTGTCCCACCGGTGTCACCGGGCTCATCTGCCAGCTCAACTCGACCCCGACGCCGGCTCCGATACCGGCCTCGACACCGACGCCGACACCGACACCCACACCGGGGGCCTCACCAGCGCAGAGCCCCGGTGCCACGGCGGCTCCGGCGCCTGCGGGAATGTCGGGTCCGGCCGGACCGCCTCCGGCTGCGGGCGGGGCTCCGTCGACAACGACCTTCGGTCCCATCGTCAGGGCCGTGGTCATCGCCAACGCGGCGGCCCGATTCCAGAACGCGCCCTTTCTCGGCACCCTGCTCGACATCCTCGCCCACCCCACCCGCGCCGAACATCCCGACCTGCGGCACTTCCGTCTTGCTGAGGCCGACCCAGCCCTTGGCGGATCGGCATGGGCACCAGCGCCTGCTGACGCCGGCGCGCCGCATCCCTCGCGACTCATCTGGGCGCTGGTGGCAGCGACGGCTGCCACCCTACTCGCCGGCTTGCTCACCGCCGGCCGGCGCCGGCGCTTGCTTCCCTGGCCGAGGCGCCGGCCACCGCGGCCCCCGGGGACGCGGCCGCGGCCAAGGCTCACGCGACGCCCGCTCGGCATGCGCCGGCGGGGCCTCGCCGTCGCTCTGGGCCTTGCGCCGCTGGCCGCCGCCGCCACGCTGATCGCCGGGGCGGCGTCAGTGAGCCCGGCTGGCGCCAGATCCCACGCCGCCGCGTCGTTGGCAACAACTGCCTACCAGCGCGCTGAGGTCACCGCCAAGGACGCCGTCGGCACCGGCCATTCGGGGCCTCAGACGTGGACCCAGCTCCTGGGCATCGAGCGAGGACTGGCCGCCCAGCAGGCGGAGCTGATCAGCCAGGAGGCGGAGATCGCGCGGCTCGCCCACCTCGTCGCCGTGCACGTCCCCGATCCCGACCAGGTCACCGTCGGTGACGGGAGCTTCGCAGCCCAGAGCGCCAGACTCGGCCCGCTCATCGGCGCCCGGCAGACCACCGAGGCCTCGTACAACGACAACCTCCGCAACGAGTACGAGCTCTTCCGCAGCGCCGCCCAGAGCCCGCCGCAGCGCGACGCGCTGATCGCCTCGGCGGCCACCATCGCCATCCCTGAGGTGCGCGACGCCGTCGCCTACGACCTCTCAATGGTGCAGACGCAGCTCACCCAGGAGGCGAGCATCGCCGCCGTCGAGGCGCAACTGCAGCAGATCGGCTCGCTGGCCACAGTTCAGCTCGACGCCATCCGCCACCACCAGCAGTTCATCGCCCCCGAGGTGGCCCCGGTGACGCAGGGCTTCGGCCCGACCACCGCCGACCTCGAGGGTCCAATGACCTACCACGGCACCTTCTTCCCCCACTTCCACACAGGGGTCGACCTCGCCGGCCCGATGGGCGCGCCGATCCACGCCGCGGCTGACGGCGTGGTGCTGCTCGCCTCCGCGAGCGTCGACCAGACGGGCAAGCTGGTCGGCTACGGCAACTACGTGGTCATCGCCCATCCCGACGGCTTCGTCACCGTCTACGGCCACCTGCAGAGCATCGCCGTCAAAGCGGGCCAGGTCGTCCACCAGGGGCAGATCGTCGGCTACCAGGGTTCCACGGGCTGGTCGACGGGCCCGCACCTCCACTTCGAGATCCGCCACCGCGGCGACTGGATGGACCCGGCCGCATATCTCGCGGGGCAGTTGAGCTAAGGACGACCTGCGACGGCTTGTTCGCAGGGCCGCAACCGGAACCGGCGGTCGCGACTGTGCTCCCGGGGTAGTCTTCAGGCGATGGAGATCGACAGCTCGTTGCTGGGACGCATCCTGCTGGTCGTGGGCGTCCTCGTCGCCGTCGCCGGGCTGGTCCTGGCGCTCGGCGGGCGCCTGCCCTTCGGCCGCCTCCCCGGGGACTTCTCCGGATCGCGAGGCAACGTGTCCTTTGCCATCCCGCTGGGAACGTCGCTGGTGCTCAGCGTCGTTCTCACGGTGGTGATCAACCTCCTGATCAGGAGGTAGTGCCGGCCTCGGCGGGCTGGCCGCTGCCCCGCAGCCGCGACAACGAGCGATAGAGCTCGCGTTCTGCGTCAGTGGGCTGCGCCGGGAGGCTGATGCGCACGGTGAGCAGCAGGTCGCCCGCCGCTGCGGCGCGCAGCCCGGGGAGGCCCTTGCCTCGCAGCCTCATGATTCGGCCGTCGGTGGTTCCCGGGGGGATGGTCAGCTTCAGCGGACCAAGCAGGCCGTCGAACGACACCTCGCCCCCGAGCACCGCGATGTCGTCCCTGACGGCGAGGTCCGCGCGCAGGTCGCGACCGTGCACCTTGAAGCGGGGATGGGGGCGCAGCCGCACGGTGAGGAAGACGTCGCCGCGCTCGCCGCCACCGCTGCCGGCGCGCCCCTCACCGCCGACACGGACGCGTGAGCCGGCGGTCACGCCGGCGGGGATGCGTACCTCCACCTGGCGCTCGCCGATGCGCAGCAGGCGGACCGTTCCCCGCGCCGCCTCCTCCAGGGTGATGTCGACGTGTTCCTCGATGTCGCGGCCGCGGCGGCGCACCTGCTGGAAGCCACCCGGCGCTTCACCAGGCCCGAACGTCTGGAAGCGAAAGGTGGTCGACCCTGATCCGCTGCGGAGAAGCTCGTCGATGTCGACGCCGCCGTCACTGAAGAACATCTCGAAGAAGTCGCTGAAGCCGGCGTCCGCTGCGCCGCCGCGGCCGCGCTGCTGCGTGTACTCTCGGGCAAACGCCTCCTGCTGCTCGAGCTGCTCCCAGTTGGCGCCCAGGCGGTCGTACTTGGCTCGCTTCTTGGGGTCCTTGAGAACCTCGTAGGCCTCGTTGACCTTTTTGAAGCGGGACTCCGACTGGGGGTCCTTGTTGACGTCGGGATGCAGGGTGCGCGCCAGCTTGCGATACGCAGCCTTGATCGCCGCCTGGTCGGCGTCCCGAGCGACGCCGAGCACCTGGTAGTAGTCGGTGAAGTCCATCGCCCTGTCAATACCCGATCGGAGGCGATGGCGAAACCGCGCCGGCTAGTTGCGAGACTGCAGCGTCGCCAGCCCCTCGCCGGACAGGTCCGCGAGTGCCGCCTTGCGCCCCGTCATCGCCATGACCAGTGAGAGCATCGGCCCGGATACCTCGGGCCCGTCTCCCGTCGACCAGTCGACATCGGAGGCGCGCAGCCGCAGTCCGGCGATGCGCTTCTTGGTGCCGATGAGCAGGTTCGAGCCCTTGTAGAAATCGGCGACGCGGATGAGCACCTCAGGGGGATAGGCGTGGGCGATGCCCAGCGGGCGACGGATGTCATCGCCGTGGAGCACCTGCTCGCCGAGCATGGCGTCGAGGGGTCCCGGCGGATGTGTCGTTGCTGTCAGCTGCGACCGCAACCCGGCAAGGGTGTCTGCGGGCGAGCCGCCGCGTTCTCTGGCGATGTCCTTGGCCGCCATGGCGTTGAAGCGAAAACCAGAGCCGATCATCTTTGTGAAGAACTTCCCCTGGGTCATCTTCGCCGTCGCCGTGATGTGGGCGACAACGTCGCGGACGGTCCACAGCTCGCAGAGCGACGGCGTCTCCCACTGCGCGTCGCTGACGCCCTCCAGGTCGGCGACCAACGCTGCGCGCTCGGTGTGAATCATCGGCCAGGGACTGGCGGCTCCTGCCATGACGTGCCCTCCTCCTCTACCCGTGTACCCGCTTCAGCTGTATACCCATGCAGGTTGCGCTAGAACTCCGGGGTCTCGCGCCAGGTGCCGAACACACTGCGCAGCGCCCCGACGATCTCACCCTCGGTGGCCCGAGCGCGGACGCAGTCGAGCAGGGCCGGGACGACGTTGTCGCTGCCCATGGCCACCTCCTTGAGCGCGTCCAGCCGGGTGGTGACGCTGCCGTTGTCCCGCGTCTCGCGCAGGCGGCGCAGCTGGCGGCTCTGGTCGCGCTCCACCTGGTCATCGATGTGCAGGATGTTCGGCGGTTCGTCGTCCAGTGTCTCGGCAAACGCGTTGACGCCGATGATGACCCGATCTCCGCGGTCGAGCTGCTGCTGATGGCGGAAGGCGGCGTCGGCGATCTCGCGCTGGGGGAAGCCGTTCTCGATGGCGGCGAGCATGCCCCCCTGGGCGCGGATCTGCTCGAAGTATGCCTCGGCGGCTGCCTCCATGGTGTCGGTCAGCGCCTCGAGGAAGTACGAACCGGCAAGCGGATCGGTGACCGAGGGCACGCCGGTCTCGAAGGCGAGGATCTGCTGGGTTCGCAGCGCGATCTGCGCCGACTTGGCGGTGGGCAGGGCGAGCACCTCGTCCATGGAGTTGGTGTGCAGCGACTGGGTTCCGCCAAGTACGGCGGCCAGCGCCTCGAAGGCGGTTCGGGCGACGTTGTTCTCGATCTGCTGCGCGGTCAGCGAGACGCCTGCGGTCTGGGTGTGGAACTTCAGCTTAAGGCTGCGCTCGTCCTTGGCGCCGAAGCGCTCACGCATGTGACGCGCCCAGATGCGACGCGCGGCGCGAAACTTGGCGATCTCCTCGAAGAAGTCGATGTGCGAGTCGAAGAAGAAGGAGAGGCGCGGCGAGAATTCGTCGACCTTGAGTCCCGCGGCGATCGCCGCTTCGACGTAAGCGAAACCGTCGGCAAGGGTGAACGCCAGCTCCTGGGCAGCAGTGCTGCCCGCCTCGCGGATGTGATATCCGCTGATCGACACGGGGTGCCAGCGGGGCAGGTGGCGGGTGCAGAAGACGATGACATCGGTCACCAGGCGCAGCGACGGCTGCGGCGGGAAGATGAACTCCTTCTGAGCGATGTACTCCTTGAGGATGTCGTTCTGCAGGGTGCCGCTCAACCTGTCGAAGGGGACGCCCTGCTCCTCGGCGACCACCAGGTACTGCGCGAAGCTGATCGCCGCGGGCGAGTTGATGGTCATCGAGGTGCTGACGGACCCCACGTCGATGTCACGGAAGAGGACGAGCATGTCCTCCACCGAGTCGACGGCGACGCCGCAGTGGCCCACCTCGCCCTGGGCCTCGGGCTCGTCGCTGTCGCGTCCCATCAGGGTGGGCATGTCGAAGGCCACGCTCAACCCGGTCTGCCCCTGGGAGAGGAGAAAGCGGTAGCGCTCGTTGGTCTGCGCCGCGCTGCCGAAGCCGGCGAACTGTCGCATAGTCCACAGCCGGCCGCGGTATCCGGTCGGATGGATGCCCCTGGTGTAGGGATATTCGCCGGGCGTAGCCAGCTGCTTCGTGACATCCATGTCAGCAACGTCCGAGTCGGTGTAGACGTCCTGCAGCAGGATGCCGCCGAGAGTGTCCTCGGGGACCCGGGGGAGAGTTGCGCGGCGGTCGACGGTGGTGGCCATTGGCGGGAGGCGCCTTCTGTCAGTCTGGGTTGTGGCCGTTCTCGAGGATCCGGTCGGCCAGGTCATAGGGATCGATGGCGCCGAGGTCGCCCTCGAGCGCTCGTCTCATTGTGCCCCCATCGAGCGCGACCCGTGCCCGCTCGATGGCCCGCTCGGCGACGATGGCCTCGATCTCGGCGCGCACCCGGTCGCGGCGTCGTGTCTCCAGCTGACCACTGGCGGCGACAGCCTGGCGGTGCCGTTCGATCGCCTCGGCGAGCCGGTCGATTCCCTCACCGGTGCTGGCCACGGTGCTGACCACCGGCGGTTCCCATGATGTTCCCGCCTTGGTGAGATGGGCGAGCTCGCGCAGCTCTTTGTGCACTCGGTCGGCGCCGGGCAGGTCTGCCTTGTTGACCACGAAGACGTCGGCGATCTCGAGGATGCCCGCCTTGATGATCTGCACGCTGTCGCCATACGTCGGCGTGGTCACCACCACGGTGGTGTCGGCGGTGAGCATCACCTCGAGCTCGGACTGACCGACGCCGACGGTCTCCAGCAGGCAGCGGTCGCGCCCGCTGGCGTCGACGAGGCGCATCGCCTCGCGGGTGGCGCTGGCCAGGCCGCCGAGATGGCCGCGCGCCGCCATGCTGCGGATGTACACGCCCCGGTCCAGCGTGTGACGCTGCATGCGCACGCGGTCTCCGAGGATCGCCCCACCGCTGAAGGGGCTGGTGGGATCGACGGCGATCACGCCAACGGTCTCGCCGGCTCTGCGCCAGCGTTCGATGAGGCCGTCGCAGAGGGTGCTCTTGCCCGCCCCCGGGGGGCCGGTGACGCCGACCACGTGGGCGTGGCCGAGACGCGAGCGGACGGCGCCGATGAGCTCGGGGAGCCCCGGGTCACGGTCCTCGACCATGCTGATTGCCCGGGCCAGTGCGCGGGGCTCACCGGCGAGCAGCCGTTCGGCGAGGTCCATGGCCCGAGTGTATCCGGGAGGTCGTCAGACCGAACCGTCCGGCAAGACTGCATGCGCCGGCCGGGCGAGTGACGTCAGTAGAAGGTCTTGGCGAGCTCGTACAGCTCGCGAGGCACGCGACGCTGTTCGGCGACGACCTCGGCGATCGCCGCTGTGCGCACCGCACCGCACTGCACCACCGGCATCATTCCCCACTGTCGCGCGCGCACCAGGTCGTAGGCGGCGGCGCCGACGTGGGTGGCCCAGATGCGGTCGTACGCCGAGGGTGAGCCGCCGCGCTGGGTGTGACCGAGGACCGTCGCCCGCGTCTCCAGGTGGGTGCGCTGCTCGATGAGAGCGGCGAGACGCTCGCCGACGCCGCGGCGGCTCAACAGCACGTGCCCGAACGCGTCCTTGGGTCCGTCGGGGTCTTCGTCCTGTCCCATCTCCGGCATCCTCACGCCTTCGGAGGCGACGATGATGCTGAAGTCGCTGCCCGCCGCGCGCCGCGCGTGGAGATGATCGACCACCTCGTCGAGGGACACCGCGAACTCCGGGATGATGATCATGTCGGCGCCGCCGGCGAGCCCGCCCATGACCGCGACCCAACCGGTGTCGCGACCCATCACCTCGACGACCATGACCCGGTGGTGCGACGCCGCGGTGGTGTGCAGCCTGTCGAGAGCCTCGGTGACGATGCCCACCGCGCTGTCGAAGCCGATGCAGTACTCGGTGACGCTGAGGTCGTTGTCCATCGTCTTGGGGACGCCGACGACGGGTGATCCCGCCTCCGCAAGACGGGCGGCGACGCTGAGGGTGTCGTCACCGCCGATGGCGACCAGGGCGTCGATGCCGGCGCCGGCCATGGTGGCGCTGACCCGCTCGAGCCCGCCCTCCATCTTCAGCGGGTTGGTGCGCGAGCTGCCCAGCATGGTGCCGCCGAGCTGGAGGATCCCCGACACGTTGCGGCGTCCGATCTCGATGAGCGTGCCTTCACCGACCATGCCCGCCCATCCATTGGGCACGCCGAGCACCGTGTCGCCCTCGGCGAGGGCTCGCCGCGCCACCGCGCGGATCGCCGCATTGAGACCCGGGGCATCGCCGCCCCCGGTGAGCACACCGATGCGCATCTCTGCCTCCGTGGTCGCGGACCGGAGAGCAGATTGTCGAGGATGGGGCCTGGGGAGACGCTCAGTGGCCGGCGTACAGCCCGGCCGACGGGTTGTTGAAGGAGCGCTCCTCGTCCTGGCCGAGGATCACCGTGATCCCCGTGGCGGGGGCTGTGGTCGTCGCCGCCGGCGCGGTGGTAGCGCCCGGCGCCGGCGTCTCCACGGTGACACCGAAGTACGCCGCGAGCCAGGCCGCGGTCCTGCTGCCGCGGCCCCCGGTTGCGTCGATGACATGGGTGGTGCTGCTCAGCTTTCCGGCGTGCCCGTCGCTGGTTCGCAAACCGAGGTTGGCGAGCAGCGCGGTCCAGCGCTGCGAAGCGTCACGCTTGCGGCCGCTGCTGTCGACCACGCTGATGGGCACCGGCTCGGCGACGACCGCCGGGTCGACGAACATGCTGGTCACGTAGTGGTGGATGCTGGCGAAGGTGCGGTCGTAGGGATACTCGATGGCCGAGTCGCAGTTGGTCGGGTACCCGCACTCGTAGATGAAATTGCTGTCGTCGATGCTGACGTGCTCGATGGTCGCGGGGTCGACGTCCTTGACCACGTCATAGAGGCTCAGGGCGTCGTCGAGACTGAGGTCCATGATCACGTGGTCGCCGAGCGCTCCGAGCAGGTCGGGGAGGTTGCGCAGGCCGCCGACACTGAGCACCTTCTGCTTCACCGCGGTGAGCACCAGCTGCTGGCGCTTGTTGCGGGCGAAGTTGCTGCCCTCCTGGGGATCGGTTGACTCACGTGACCGGGCGAAGATCAGCGCCCTGGCGCCGTCCATGTGCTGCATCCCCGCGTCGAAGTGGATGGTCGTGTACGCGCAGTCGGGGGTGGGACCAGCACACTCACCGCGGGGATACATTGTGTCGGTGAAGGTGTGCTCCACGTTGACATCGACACCGCCAACCGCGTCGACGGCGCTCTTGAAGGCGGTGAAGTCCATGCCGATGAAGTGGTCGATGTGGATCCCGAGCATGCGTTCCAGGGTGGCGTCGGCCATGGCGCCGCCGCCATGGTCTCCGGTGTACACCGACGACTTGAAGGGCACGCCGCTCTGGCCGGCCTCGTATGCCTCGTTGATCCGGCCGAAGGCGTTGTGGCCGCCGCCGAGGTCGATGGGCACCCACCAGTCCCGAGGGATGCCGATCTCGGCGATCTGCGGCTTCTGCCCCTGGCCGCGAGATTGGATGGATACCACCATGATCGAGTCGCTGAGGAGCGCACCGCTGTGCCCATCGCCGCCGTAGCCGTACAGCGCGATGTTGATGCGCTGTCCTGCGGCGAACTTGGCCGCGATGTCGGAGTTGCCGTGACCACCGGGGAGCAGCGAACGCACCACCGACGCGGGGCTCTCATGAAACAGACTGGACAGCGAGAGCACCACTCGCGTCGCGTACACGCCGACGATGGCGACCACCAGCAACACCGATCCGAGCACGAGGCGACGTGGTGACAGCCACGCAGGAGTGCTGTTGTAGCTCGAGCGCCGTCGCCGGCGTACGGTCGATGCCATCGATGACAGGTCCAGGTGCGCCCGCCCGTGCGGACTGGGGGGTGGAACGGATCAGCCGCGCCGCCCGGGACCCGGCGCGTGTCGTGGTGCAACGTGGAGTGGACGTGGTCCGTTTCGCCCGGTGTGGGCGCAGGATACCCCAGCACCTCGCAGCGTGGCACGTATTGCCGCGAGTTGGCGCTGAACTCGCGAGCCTCAGTCCTTCAGCAGATGCCGCGCGATCACCACGCGCTGGATCTGGTTCGTTCCTTCGTATATCTGCGTGATCTTCGCGTCGCGCATCATGCGTTCGACGGGGTATTCGCGCACGTAGCCGTAGCCGCCGAGGACCTGCACGGCGTCGGTGGTCACCTTCATCGCTGCGTCACCGGCGATCAGCTTGCAAATGGCGGCGTGGTGGGCGACGTCGGGGCTGTGGCGGTCGATGAGCTCGCTGGCGTGGTAGACGACGGCGCGCGCCGCGGCCGTCTGTGCCTCCATGTCGGCGAGCATGAACTGGATCCCCTGAAATTCGGCGATCGCCTTGCCAAACTGCTTGCGCTCCTTGGCGTAGCCGACCGCGTAGTCCAGCGCGCCCTGGGCGATGCCCAGCGCCTGGGCGGCGACACCCGGCCGCGAGCGGTCGAGGACGCGCAGCGCGATCTTGAACCCTTCCCCTTCGGCGCCGATGCGATTCTCCACGGGCACACGGACGTCGTCGAAATGGAGTTCGGCGGTGTTGCTACCCCGGATGCCCAGCTTGCCGTGGATGGTCGACGCGGTGAACCCCGGTGAGTTCTTGGCGTCGATGACAAACGCGCTGATGCCCCTGGTCTTGGCGTTCGGGTCAGTGCGGGCAAAAACCACGATGCTGTCGGCGACGCCGCCGTCGGTGATCCAGATCTTGGATCCGTTGATCACGTACTCATCGCCCTGGCGCACCGCCCGCGTCTGCATGGCCGCCGGGTCGCTGCCCGCGCCGGGCTCGGTCAGGGCGTAGGCGGCGAGCTTGCGCCCGCTTGCCAGGTCGGGCAACCACCGCGCCTTCTGCTCGTCGCTGCCGGCGAGCATGATCGGGTACCCGCCGAGCGCCTGGACGGCGAGGATCAGCGCGCTGGTGGCGCACACCTTGGCGATCTCCTCGATGGCCACATTGAGAGTGAGCGCGCTGCCACTGAGTCCGCCGTACTCCGGCGGGAACGGCAGAGCGAAGATGTCGTGCTTGCGGAAGAGTTCGACGACGTCCCAGGGAAACTCGGCGGTCTCGTCGATCTCGGCGGCACGCGGACCGATTTTGTCCCGAGCCAGCTCGCGCACCGTCTGCTGGATCATCAGCTGCTCTTCGTTGAGGCGCACGTCCATGGGCGGCCTATTCAATCACGCAGCAGCTCGCGGGCGATGACCAGGCGTTGCACCTGGTTGGTGCCCTCGTAGATCTGGCATGCCTTGGCGTCACGCAGTCGGGTGCTCGCGGGATGGATGTCCATGGCCGACTCCGGGGCGCAGAGCTCGACAGCGGCATGGGCCACGGCGACCGCGGTGTCGGTGGCGTACAGCTTGGCGATCGAAGCGTCCCTGGTCATCGGCTCGCCGGCGTCGCACATCGCCGCCGCGTGCATCGTCAGCGCCCGGGCTGCAGCGACGCTCGCCGCCATGCCGCCGAGCTGGTCGAGCGCTGCGCTGCCGGTGGCCGCTGTCACCCACTCGGCGTCGCCGCCGGCGGGGACCTGGACAAGGGCGCGGAGGTGGCCGGCCGCGGCGCGCAGCGCCCCCTCGGCGATGCCCACCGCCTGGGCGCTGATGCCGATGCGTCCGCTGTCCAGCGCCGCCATGGCAACGGCGAATCCGCGTCCCTCGGCGCCGAGGCGATTGGCCTCGGGGACGGCGACGCCGTCGAGGAGCAGCTCGGTGGTGCGCGAGCCGCGCAGGCCGAGCTTGTGCAGCGGCCGCCCCGGCGTCACCCCGGGCATGGTGCGTTCCACGATGAAGGCGCTGATGCCTCGCGCCCCTGCGTCACCCGTGCGCGCCATGACCACGTACACGTCGGCGATGTCACCGTTGGTGATCCACATCTTGCTGCCGTGCAGCCGGTAGCCGCCCCGGTGAGGCTCGGCGCGGGTCTGCAGTGACGCCGCGTCGCTGCCGCTGCCGGGTTCGCTGAGTGCGAATGCCCCGATCCACTCGCCCCGGGCCAGTCGCGGCAGGAGGCGGCGTTTTTGCTCGTCGCTGCCAAAACGGACGATCGGCTCGGTGGCCACGCTGAGGTGGACGTCGAGGATCACCGCGGCGCTGGCGCACTCGGTGGCAACCGCCTCAACGAAGCCGGCGAAGTCACGGTGGTCGCCACCCGCACCGCCGTAGTCGGCGGGCACCAGCAGCCCGGCCAGCCCGCGCCGGCCCAGCTCGGTGACGTGGCCGCGACCGCCGTCGCCGTCGCCGGCGGCCATGGCCGCCGCCTGCGGGGCCACCACCTCGCTGACGTACGCGGCGACGCGCTCGCTGAGGTCGTCCAGCGCTGCCGTCCGGGGCGGCGTCTCAGCCGACGTGGACAAGCGTCGCCTCACCCTGGGCGAGGCCGCTGCAGATCCCCGCTGCACCGTAGCCTCCGCCGCGCCGGCGCAGCTCGTAGACCAGGGTCATGAGGATGCGCGCGCCGCTGGCGCCGATGGGATGGCCGACGGCGATGGCGCCACCGTTGACGTTGACCCGGTCAGGGTCGACCTCGAGCATGCGCGTGCTGGTGATCGCCACCGCGGCGAACGCCTCGTTGATCTCGACGGCGGCGAGATCGTCGACGCCGATGCGCTCCGGGCTGCGCGACAGCGCCGCCTGCACAGCGGTCGCCGGGACGGTTGCCAGATAGGGGTGCTCGGCTGCGGAGTCGGCGCCAACCACCCACCGGGCCAGCGGCTCGAGGCCCGAGGCGTCGGCCCGTTCTCGTGACATGAGAAGCACCGCGCTGGCACCATCGTTGACCCCAGGGGCGTTGCCCGCGGTGATGCCGCCATCGGCGCTGAACGCGGGGCGCAGAGCGGCGAGCTTCTCCAGGGTCGTGTCAGCGCGCGGCTGCTCGTCGCCGGTCACGATGTTGCTGCCAACACTGACCGGAATGATCTCGTCGGCGAGGCGCCCGGCGCGCAGCGCCTCCTGGTAGCGCATCTGGGAGCGAAGTGCGTACTCGTCCTGTTGCTCGCGGCTCACACCCAGCTCACGGGCGACGTCGCTGCCGTGGACGCCCATGAGGACTCCGTCGACGGGGCAGCACAGACCGTCGCGGATCATGCTGTCGACCGCGGTGCGGTCACCCATCCGGCTGCCGAAGCGCTGCTCCTCGAGCAGGTAGGGCGCCTTCGACATCGACTCCATGCCGCCGGCGACGACGATGTCGGCGTCGCCGGCGCGGATGAGAAGCGCACCCAGGTTGACGGCCTTCAGCGAGCTGGCGCACACCTTGTTGACAGTGAACGAGGGCACGCTCGCGGGCAGCCCGGCGCGCAGGCCGGCCTGGCGCGAGGGCACCTGTCCCTGCCCGGCGGCGAGCACTGTGCCCATGATGAGGTGGTCGACCGCGGCAGGGTCGGTGCTGGTGCGCCGCAACACCTCGCGGATCACCAGGGCGCCGAGATCGACGGCGGAGAGCGCCGCGAGCGCACCGCCGAGACGCCCGAACGGCGTCCGGGCCGCCGCGACGAGAACGACGTCAGGCATCGCGCGCACCAACCTGGTCGAGCACATGGCGGGCGATGAGGATGCGCTGCACCTCGCTGGTGCCCTCGCCGATCTCGTTGATCTTGACGTCGCGGTAGTAGCGGGCGACCGGGGTTTCCTCCATGAAGCCGGATCCTCCGTGGATCTGCACCGCCTGGTTGGCGCACGCGGTGGCCACCTCGGAGGCGTGCAGCTTGGCCATCGACGCGTACACGCCGGCGCGACCGCCGGCATCGATGGCGCACGCCGCCCGCCAGGTCATCAGCCTGGAGAGCTCGATCTGCGTCGCCATGTCGGCGAGCTTGAACTGGGTCACCTGGAAACGCGCCAGGGGGACCCCGAACTGACGCCGCTGGACGCTGTAGGCGGCCGAAGCGTCGAGGCACGCCTGGGCGACGCCGACGCTCAGCGCGGCGATGGCGACACGGCCGCCCTCGAGTATGTCCATGAACTGACGGAAACCCTGGCCGCGCTCCCCCACGATGTTGTCGACTGGAACGCGGCAGTCGTCGAAGATGAGCTCGCGCGTGTCCGACGCGTGCCAGCCGAGCTTGCGGTACTTGGGTCCCTGGGTGTAGCCGGGTGTGCCGCGCTCGACGGCGATGGTGCTGATCTCCTTCTCGCCGTTCTGTGTGCTGGTCACAGCGGTGATGGTGACCCCGGCGCTGATGTCGGTCCCGGCGTTGGTGATGAAGGACTTGCGTCCGTTGATCACCCAGCAATCGCCTTCCTGCGCTGCCCGCGTCTGCGTGGCCGCGGCGTCAGAGCCCGCCTCTGCTTCGGTGAGCCCGAAAGCCCACAAACCGTCGCCGCGGAGCAGTGCGGGCAGCCATCGCTCGCGCTGCGCCGGCGTGCCGTACTCGACGATCGGCGTTATCCCCAGCGACACCGCCGCCTCCAGGGTGATGGCAACGCTGGCGTCGGCGCGGGCGATCTCCTCCATCACCAGGCAGTAGCTGAGGAAATCGCCGCCGACGCCGCCGACGTCCTCACTGAACGGCAGCGCGAAGAAGCCGAGCCGGCCCATGCCGGCGACGACCTCGTAGGGAAAGTCCCCGGTCTCGTCGTGGTGTGCTGCGCGCGGCGCCACCTCCCCCTGGGCGAACTCGCGCGCCAGGTCGCGGACGGCGCGCTGCTCGGCGCTGAGCTCGAAGTTCATCGCCCGCGGGGTGACGTGGTTACCGCTTGTCGCGCTGGTTCAACGCCAGGTCGCGCGCGACACGATCAGCGCCGAGACGACGCGCGGCAACCGCGGCCACACTCGGCGCGGCCGAAGCCAGCGCGGTGCCGGCGCGCAGCGGCAGCGCCGAGACGCTGACCTCGGCGCGGTTGCGCTCGATGGCGCCGATCACCGCGCGGGCCACCTTATCGGGCGAGCTCGGACGGATGCCGAGCGGGATGCCGACACCGGAGTCGGCGAACATCCCCGCGTCGGCAACGGGCCCGGGGTAGATCACCGAGACGCCGACGTTGTCGTCGCGAAGGTCCGCCCGCAGCGAGAGGGCGAAGCCGCGCAGACCGAACTTCGTCGCGCAGTACACCGATGCCCAGGGTGAGGGAGCCTTGCCCGCGAGCGAGGACATGAACACCATGTGCCCGCTGCGTCGCTGCCGCATCGGCTCGGCGAGCGCCCGGGCGAGCAGCACGGCAGCGCGGAGGTTGACGTCGATGGCGCGGTCGATCTCCTCCACGGTGAAATCGTCGAGGGTGCCGGTCGCGGGCAGGCCGGCGTTGGCGACGAGGATGTCGACCCCGGTAGCGGTCTCGATGAGACGGTCGAGCGCGGCCCGGTCGGCGAGGTCGACGCTGAGCGCCCGGGCGCCGAGCTCGTCGGCGAGCGCCTCGAGCACCTCGCTTCGCCGCCCAGTGAGCAGCAGCTTTGCGCCACGGGCGGCCAGCGCCCGGGCGAGGGCGTGTCCGATGCCACCGGTCGCCCCGGTGAGGAGGACGTCGCAGTCCCGGATCTCCATCGCTCGGTACGGTAGCGCCCGCCGCAGGCCCTTGACAGGAGCTTGTTAGTGAGTGCACACTCACAACATGCTTAGAGCCGCCGCCGCCCCCTCCACGACGCCGCACACCCGCGCCCGCGCCCGCCAGACCGCCGAAGCCAGCCGCGAGGCGATCCTCGAAGCGGCCATGGCCGAGTTCGCCATCACCGGTCTGCACGGCACCAGCACCGAGGCCATCGCCCGCCGAGCCAGCGTCTCTCAGCCCTACATCTTCCGCCTCTACGGGACCAAGAAGAACCTGTACCTGGCGTCCATCGAGCGCGGCTTCAACAGGGTGCTGGAAACCTTTCAGCGCGCCGCCAAGAACAGCGAGGAGCCCTTCCACGACATGGGGCTGGCCTACGTCACCCTGCTCGAGGACCGTGAGCTGCTCCTTGGCCAGATGCACGCCTACGCAGCCTGCTCCGACCCCGAGGTCCAGGAGTTGGTGCGGACGAAGTACGGCAAGCTCTTCAACTGGCTGCGCACCGTCCCCGGCGCGACCGACGAGGTGGTCCGCAGCTTTCTGTCCACCGGGATGCTGCTCAACGTCGCCGCCGCCATGGACCTGCCCAGCATCGTCAGCAGCTCTGACTGGGCCGGCGCCTGCCTTGGCATGCCCTGGAACGAGCACGAGCACGCGCACTGACGGCGCAAATTTTTTTCTGTCTCGAAGTTAGTGACCAATCACGACCAAAAGTCGGACGGAGGATCGGCGATGAGCCACCAGACACAGGATCGAGCGCCCGGAGGGCGCGCCGGCGCACTGGTCACCCGTCATCCGTGGCGGGTGCTGATCGCCGCCATCGCGGTTGGCGTGGTGGCGACCGTCTTCGGCGGACCGGTGGTCGGCCTCCTCCAGGGTGGCGGATTCACGGATCCCCACAGCGAGAGCTCGCTGGCCACTGACCGGCTGACCCAGGCGACGGGCGTCGATGCCGACCACAACATCGTCGCCCTCGTTCATGTCGATGCGGGCGTCACATCGGCTGCGGGTCGCGCCGAGGTCAGCAAGGTCCGCCAGGGGCTGTTGGCCGACCCCGGCGTTGGTGCCGTTCGTGACACCTTCAGCCAGAACGACCCGGCTCTGGTGTCCTCCGACGGCCGCAGCACCTATCTCGTCGCCGCGCTCAAGGCGGGGACGATCAAGTCCTACGACAACGCCGCGGCGCGCATCCACGACCAGTTCGCGAGCGATCCCAGCGTGCTCGTCGGGGGTTCGGCGATGGCCAACCACCAAGCCACCGACCAGGTCGGCAAGGACCTCGCCCGCGCCGAGCTCATCGCGTTCCCGATTCTCTTTCTGCTCACGCTCGTCGTCTTCCGTGGTGTGATTGCCGCGTTGATGCCGCTGATGGTCGGCGGGCTCACGATCATCACCACCCTGCTCGGGCTGCGCGCCGTCAACAGCGTCACCGACCTCTCCCAGTTCGCGGTCAACCTGGTCACCGGCCTGGGCCTCGGCCTGGCGATCGACTACAGCCTGCTGATCATCTCCCGTTATCGAGAGGAGGCGGCACGCACTGGCTACGGCGCAGCGGCGATGCGGACAACCCTGGCCACATCCGGACGGGCCGTGCTCTTCAGCTCGTTCACCGTCGCCGCTGCGATGGCAGCACTGCTGGTCTTTCCGCAGCAGTTCCTCTACTCGATGGGCGTCGGCGGCGTGCTGGCGACGCTCTCGGCCGCAGCCGTCGCCCTGCTCGTGCTCCCCGCGGTGATCATGGTCCTCGGCCCGCGCATCGACGCCCTGTCGCCACGGCGCTTCCGGCTGCGCACACCGGCACCGGGCGATCCGCCGGGTGGGTGGTATCGGTTCTCTCGTGCGGTGATGCGCCGTCCCGGCACCGTCGTGCTGGCGACCGGGGCGCTGCTTCTCCTTCTCGGCGCGCCGTTCCTCGGCATCAAGTTCACCTCCGTCGACGCCAGCATCCTGCCGCAGAGCGCGTCGGCACGGCAGGTGAGCGACGCTCTGCACCGCGACTTCGGTGCTGACGTCAGCGTGCCCATCACAGTCGTTGTCGAGGCACCCGCGACGGCATCGCAGGATGTCGCCACGCTGAGCAGCAGGATCCGCAGCCTTCCCAACGTCGCTGTGGCAACGCCACCTCAGCTGGTCGGCACCGGCACCTGGACCATCACCGCGATCTCCTCGGCGCCGGTGCTGTCGGACGGCAGCACTGCCATCGTCACCGCCATCCGCGCTCTGCCCAGCGACCACCCCGTGCTCGTCGCCGGCGCCACCGCGCAGTTCATGGACCTGCAGTCGAGCCTGCGTGCTCATCTGCCCCTGGCCATCACCATCGTTGCCCTGGTGACAGTCGTCGTGCTCTTCGTGTTGACCGGCTCCGTGCTCCTGCCCATCAAGGCACTGCTGATGAATGCGCTGTCATTGAGTGCCGCCTTCGGTCTCCTGGTGCTGATCTTTCAGGACGGCCGTCTCACCGGACTGCTCGGCTACACCAGCCAGGGCGCGCTGGAATCGACACAGCCGATCCTGCTCTTCGCCATCGCCTTCGGACTGTCAACCGACTACGGCGTCTTCCTGCTCTCACGGATCAAAGAGGGACACGACGCCGGGCTGCCGACCACTGAGGCGGTCGCCCAGGGGCTGGAGCGGACCGGGCGCATCGTCACCGCCGCGGCCGTGCTCTTCACCATCGCCATCGGCGCCTTCGCGACCTCGAGCATCATCTTCATCAAGGAGCTCGGGGTGGGCACCGCGCTGGCGGTGATCATCGACGCCAGCATCGTGCGAGCACTGCTCGTCCCGGCGTTGATGAAGCTGCTCGGCGACTGGAACTGGTGGGCGCCGCGACCGCTGCGCGCGCTTCATAGCCGCCTCGGCCTGGGACGCCTCGAAGGGACCCCCGTGCCCGCGTGAGATCATCCGGGTCACGGCGCCTGCGGAGCGGGGCATCGGCCCCCGCTCCGCCGAGCAGGAGACTGGATGAGCGAGCCCACCGTCGCGACCCCGCCACAGACCGCAGCCCCGCCTGAGGAACTCGACCCGCGACGCTGGATCGCGCTGGCGGTGGTGCTGACCGCAGCATTCATGGTGCTGCTCGACATCTCGATCGTCAACGTCGCCATCCCATCGATCCAGCAGAACCTGCACGCGTCCTTTGGCGAGGTGCAGTTCGTGCTCGCCGGCTACCAGCTGGCGTACGCCGTCACCCTGATCACCGGCGGCCGTCTCGGCGACATCCTCGGACGCAAGCGGATGTTCATGGTCGGC
>DASZGL010000080.1:0-3177 GCA_035938875.1 Candidatus Dormiibacterota bacterium | reverse complement strand
GGGTCTGCCAACTACGTCAATAACGCGTTCATGAACAGTCCCGATCATCGTGCCAACATCCTCAACGGCAACTACACGCACCTGGGCGTCGGCTCGGCCAACTCGAACAGCTGGCAGGGCAACAGCGATGTGTGGATGTTCGCCGAGGTGTTCATTCAGGCCAACGGTTCGCCGCCTCCGCCGCCCCCACCACCTCCGCCTCCGCCGCCCAACCCGCCACCGGTGCGCAACGATCCCGCGCCCACCCCGGCGCTGCCCGCGGTGACACCGCCGCCGACACCGACACCGACCCCGACTCCTGAGCCGACTCCGGAGCCCGGCGTGGCACCGCCTATTCCGCCGGCGAATCAGCCGCCATTGGTATGGCTCTCGCGGGGCCTGCTCACCGATTCCATCGAATCTGTGCTGGAGGGCATCCTGCTTGACTGACCTCGCCATCGACGCCCGACCCACCGGCTCCGCTGATGCAGCTGTGCTGGTCGCCGATCGGCTGTGCAAGCGCTACCACATCAGCCGCACGCCGCACGAGGTGCTCGCCGGGGTGTCGCTCACCGTGCGTCGCGGCGAGTTCGTGGCCATCATGGGCCCGAGCGGTTGCGGCAAGAGCACGCTGCTACACACCCTCGGTGGCCTCGAGCCACCCGACTCCGGCCGGGTGGAAATTGACAGTAATGACCTGTACTCGCTCGGTGACGAGGAGCTCTCCGCATATCGCCGCGACCACCTTGGTTTCGTGTTCCAGTTCTTCAACCTCATCCCCAGCCTCACCGCCGCGGAGAACGTCGCCCTTCCCCTGCGTCTGCGTGGCGGCGCGCGGCTGCCGTGGCGGCGCGGCGGCGGAGAGGACCGCCAGGTCATCCGGGAGCGGGTCAGCGCACTCATGGACCAGCTCGACCTGCACGGGCTCCAGGGTCACGGCCCGGAGGAGATTTCCGGCGGTGAACAGCAGCGGATCGCGTTGGCCCGTGCCCTGGCGACGTCCCCGTCGCTCCTGCTCGCCGACGAGCCCACCGGCAACCTCGACTACGCCACCGCCAACGAGGTCATGGGCCTGCTCGACCGCCTCTGTCGCAGCCGGGGACAGACGACGGTGCTGGTCACCCACGATGCCCGCACCGCGGCCTACGCCGACCGCGTCCTGGTGATGCGCGACGGAGCGTTCATTCCGGGCAGTGAGGTCTTGCTCGATCACAGCGGTGATCGCGAGGGCCGACCACCCGAGGCGCAGGTGCTGATCGCCCGGTTGGCAGAGCTGGGCCTGTGAGCCGGGGCTAGGGCGAGATATCCATGGGCGGGCTATGGCCGATCGTGGTGCGTTCTCTGCGAGCGCGCCCCCTGCGCACCGCGCTCACCGCCATCGCGGTGGCTCTTGGCGTGGCCGCTGTGCTCGGCGTCCAGCTCACCCTGTCGGGACTCGACCGGCAGGCGACGCAGGCGCAGCAGAACCGCGCCGGCAGGTCGGACCTGGACGTCCGTGCCGTCAAGGGGCCGGGGCTCAACTTCGCTGAGCTCGACATGGTGCGCGGGCTGCAGGGAGTCGCCGAGGCGCAACCATTCCTCGAGAAGCCGGTGAACGCGCGCTCCGACCCCAACGCGGTCAATGCGCCGACGGTCGAGGTGGTCGGCATGGTGGGCGGCGAAGTCGCCCTGCGACCCCTTCGCGTCATCGCCGGACGGCTGCCCAGCGACGACAGCACCTTCGACATCGCCATCGACGAGGCCCTGACCACGACCCTGCAGTCGCCTGGATCATCGCGTCCACTGCGAGTTGGCGACGACATCCGCCTGACGACCGAGACAGGGCCCGATCGCTTCCACGTCGTCGGCATCGCCGCCGGCACCACCGGCGGGCTGGCGTTCACACGCTCGTCGGTGTACGTCATCGACCGCGCCGCACGCGGTCCGTTTCAACTCGGGCTGCGCGTTCCCCTTGTCGGGGTGCGGGTCAGCTCGGGCTTCGACGTCTCCACCGTGGCCGCTGAGGTGCGCGCTGCGCTTGGTGCCGACGTCATCACCGCCGACCCGCGCGCCGGATCCGACGAGCCGCTGCGCGACCAGCGTTCCATGCTCTTGCTTCTCGCCGCGCTCAGCGTGATCATCGGCGCCGGGGTGACGGCGAACAGTGTCGCCGTCAGCGCCTACGAACGGCGTCGCGAGATCGGCCTGCTTCGTGCCGCGGGCGCCAGCAATCGCCAGGTGTTCCAGCTCTTCCTCGCCGAGGCGGCGGTGCCCGCGGTCGGCGGCGCCGTGGTCGGCATCGGCGCCGGCGTCGTTCTCGGGACGGTGCTCATCAACCGATTCGCGTCGTCCGACCTGCCCACACCGTCGGTGTCGCCTGGCGCGCTGCAACTCGTCGCCGCCGTGCTTGCCGGTGCCGGCGCCGCGGTCATCGCCTCTCTGCTGCCGGCGCTCGCGGTCCGGCGCGTGTCGCCGATGGTCGCGCTGCGCGCTGTTGCGGTCACCGGCCGCGAGCGGGCGCCGCGCGTCTTCGGCTACGCCATCCCGGTCCTGCTCGGCCTGTTTGCCGTGGGCGCTCTGGTCAACCGCACCGAGTGGGTGGTGGTCGGAACCGCCGCTCTGCTCCTCGCCGTGGCCCTGTCACTACCGTTGCTCGGACCGCTCCTGCTGCGCGGTGCCGGCGTGCTCGTCTCACCGCTCGTGTCCCACGCTGAGGTCGCTTCGGCCAACCTCGCGCGTCGTCGCAACCGCACTGCGATCACCGCTGCGGGATTGGTGGTCAGCATCGCAAGCGCGACGGCGATCGCCGTGCTCACCTCGGGGGCGTTCAACGCCGGTGACAGGTGGATCAACCAGCTCTTCGCCGGTGATCTCATCGTCACCAGCGCGGCGACGCAGCGCGACGCCATCGCCGACGCCATCCTCCACACCGACGGCGTCACCTCGGTGACCACGGTGCGCTACCTGGCGGCGACCGTGTCGTCGACACCGCTGAGCCTGGCGGCGATCGACCCCGCAGCGCATGCTCAGAGTGGTGCACTCGACATCGTCAAGGGTGATCGCGCCACCGCGCTGACAGCATTGAGCGAGACACCGAGTGTGCTCGTGCCCGAACAGATGGCCAACGCCTTCAACTGGACGACGTCGAGCAAGCTGTCGATTGTCATCGGTGGTGGCCAACCGCTGCCCCTCTCCGTCGCCGGCATCGTCGCGCACTCG
>DASZGL010000079.1:0-3258 GCA_035938875.1 Candidatus Dormiibacterota bacterium | reverse complement strand
CGTCGCGCCGCGTTGCGCCGCGCCGCCCACGACCTGCAGCCCCGTCGCGCCGCCGACTCGCGCACGGTGATCGTCGAGGTGATGGAGCTCGTCCACGTCAACAACGCGGGCAACGTCCACGGCGGCACCATCATGCGCCTCGTCGACACCGCTGCGGGAATCGCCGCCGCTCGACACTCGCGTCGTCGTGTGGTCACCGCCTCGATGGACGAGATGAGCTTCCTCGCCCCGGTCTACATCGGCGACATGTTGCACGTGCAGGCGACGGTCAACGAGGTGTTCCGCAGCTCGATGGAGGTCGGTGTGCGCGTCGACGTCGAGACGATTCCCGACGGGGAGCGTTGCCACGTGGCCACCGCGTACCTGACGTTCGTCGCGCTGGACGAGGACATGAAGCCGCTGCCGGTGCCGCCGGTGATCGCTGAGTCCGATGAGGAGAAGCGTCGCCAGGCGCACGCTCGCATCCGGCGCGAGCAGCGGCTGCTCCGCAAGGAGGCGCTGCTGCGACACCAGGCGGGTGAGATCGAATCCGCTCGAGCGACCGGACCGCCGGCGACGCGCTGAAGGCGGGCCGCGTCCCGCCGCAGGTTCGCCAGGGCCCGCGACGTTGAGTCAGCGAACCAGGCAAACGCGCCAACCGGGGAATTGCTCATGGGCAGGGCCCATCTCGCCGCTGCGGCCGGACTTGTCTGCCTCGCCGCGGTCGCCGGCGGCCGGGCCGGCACCGCGCTGCCCGCGCATGCGGCAGCGGCAACGCCGGTCGGCTTCGACACCCCTGCGATCGTCGATCCCATTCGCCAGGGATACGAGCCGGACATCGCCATCGACCCGCGCCACCCCAGCACGATCTACGTCAGCATGCCCCAGGGCGCCCCGACCAGCTCGTTCCTCTATCGGTCTGACGACGCCGGGCGCACCTTCCGCATCGTCGAGGGCCAGGTGGCCGGTCAGGGGACGCGCTGCCCCGGAGGGGGCGACACTGAGCTGGCTGTCGACCCGGTGAGCAGCGCGCTCTACTTCGCCGACCTGCAGTCGCTCAACGGCTACTCGAACTCGGTCACGACCGATGGCGGCCACACTTTCACCACCACCTGTCAGGGCATCGTGGTCCCCAACAGCCTCGTCGATCGCCAGTGGTATGCCATCGACAGCAACGGTGGCAAGAGCGCCGTCGGCACCGGCAGCGGCACCGCAGCCAACGCAGGCCGCCTGTACTTCATCTACGACAACGTCTTCGAGAACACCTCGACCGGGGCGATGGGGCAGAACCAGCTGGTCATCAACGAGTCGACCGACGGGCTGCACTTCGGCGGACGTTGTGTCGCGGCCGCGTGTGGTCCCGCGGCGAACCTCACCCCGAGCGAGAACCTCCCCGGCAATGTCGTCGTCGACGACAGCAGCACGAGCCCCCACCAGCACAGCGTGTACGTCATTCACACCAGCACCGACCTCGGCTCGGTGATCGTCTCGCGCTGTCGTGGAGCCGCCGGTGACAACACCGCTCAACAAGTCGGTGACGACTGCACCGACCCCACCGCCGTCAGCCCGACCGACCCTGGCCACATCAACAAGTACTGGGCCGACGCGGTGGTTCGCGCCGAGGACCTCGACAGCAGCGGCAAGGCGGCCGACAACATCTCGCAGCAGTTCCCCACGCTGGCGGTCGACAGCAAGGGCAACCTCTACGCGGCGTGGTCCGACTACCCGGCGACGGTCACCACCAACCCGGCGTCGACCTCGACCGTGTACCACGGTCCGGGTCACATCCGCATGTCGGTGTCGACCGACGGTGGTGTCACGTGGTCGACACCGGTGAACGTGTCGCCGCCGGAGCTGAACAACAACGTGCAGCCGTGGATCGTCGCCGGCGACCCGGGCCGCGTCGACATCGCCTGGTACGGTGCCCCGCAACTAGCGGGAAGCAGCGGCGCCCTCGGGCCGGAAAGCCTCGACAACGGCGTCTGGAACGTCTATATGGCGCAGTCGATCGACGCGCTGAGCGCGGTGCCAACCTTCACTCGCACAGCGGTCTCCGATCACACCGCGAAGTTCGCCGGGGTGTCGACCTCGGGATTCGTAGTCAGTGGCGGACCTGACCGCAGCCTCGGTGACTTCATGCAGCTGAAACTCGGACCCCAGGGCGAGGCATACGTCGTCTACGTTAACGACATCACTGTCACCAACGGGTTGCTCGGTTCGTCCGGTCCCGTCGCCGTGGCCCGGCAGAATGCCGGACCCAGCCTCTACACCTCAGCCGGCGACGTCGTCAGAACCCCGGACCAGCCCGTTGGCAGCATCACCGACCCTGCCGGTGACGCCTTCCTCGGAGCCGGCGGCATCGACACGCCCGCGCCCGCGCACCTCGACATCATCGGCGCCAGCCTCTCCATGGCCGACTCGACGCACCTGTTGGTGACCATGGACACCAACGATCCCAACCTTGCATCGCATCTTGGTCCCGACCCCACCGCCGGCGGCGACACCAACGAGTGGATCGTCCGCTGGGATATCACGGCACCGGCCGCGCCGGCGAGCGGGCAGGCGCGGGGCGGCAGCTTCTTCGTCGACATGGAGTCGAGCCGGGGCGGGGCCCCGACTTTCTTCGACGGCGGCGCCGTGGTCTTCGTCAACGACGTCACCTCGCCGGCGGTGTACACGTACGGCTACCCTCCGGGAAATGCCGTTCAGGGGTCGATCACCGGCGGCAGAATCACCTGGACGGTCCCGATCGCCGACGTCGGTTCGCCGCAATCAGGCTCGACCCTGTACGCCGTGCACGCCTTCACCGCGACCCAGACAGGGCCGAGTCAGGCGGTCAACGCGCCATTCTTCTCGGTGCAGAACGGCGCGGCCACGCCGCCCAACCTGATCGACCAGGCGCGGAGCTTCACCGCGCCTCTCAGCCCGGTGGGAAGCAACGTGCCGGAGGGCACGGCGCTGACCCTCCTCGGTGCTGCGGCGGCGGTCGCTGCCTCGCAAGGGGGACGGCGGCGCCTTCGTCGGGCGCGCCTACCAAGCTAAGGGAGTCCGGGGTCCCACAAGCCCGGCTGTCGCGCGCCCGCCCGATGATCCCTTCGATCACCGTGGTCTCGGCGTCGGCGTGGTTCTGCACATACTTCCAGTTCTGCAACGCCAGGTCGCCCTTGGCTCCTTCGTAGCCTTGACCACGGCGTGAGTCTTGCGTGGGCCGTCAGGGCCACGTATGACATCATGAAGGCGCGATGCTCGAGGTCTCTAGCAGCCTGCCGCAACTGGTTC
>DASZGL010000078.1:0-1557 GCA_035938875.1 Candidatus Dormiibacterota bacterium | reverse complement strand
GAAGGCCTCGTCGAACCGGCCTTGTGCCTCCTCTTCGCCAGACACGCCGTGGAACGCGAGCTCGGCGGGCGAGACGCCCCGGCCCACGCCTAGGTCGAGCCGCCCGTTGGACAGCTGGTCCAGCGTCACCGCCTCCTCGATCACGCGCATCGGGTGGTACAGCGACAAGATCGTGATGAGCGTCCCGAGCCGCAGCCGCGAGGTCCGCTGCGCGGCCGCCGCCAGCATCAGGTGCGGCGACGGCGTGACGGCCAGCGGCGTGCCGTGGTGCTCGGTCAGGTGGTAGGCGTAGAAGCCCAACCGGTCGTAGGCCTCGATCAGCTCCAGCCGCTCAGCGACCTGCCGGACGTGCGGCCGTCCCGTGTCGTCGTTATGGTCGATGATCCCGAAGCGCATGCGCTGAACGTAACCCCGCGATCCTCCCCGCACCAGGCGCCCCGGGGATGGGGGCGACGCCCTCGCCTGAAAGTTCTCGGATTCCCCAGATCGACAGCCCTAGCCTCCCTTCCTCAGGGGGGCCGGGCCCACGGCCTCGCTCGGTCAGGGAAGTGACGGGGTGTCGTGGGGTGGGCCGCTGAGCGGCGCCCTGCGGGCAGGTGGCGCGGGCGCCGCTCGTGCTGCGTGCGTTGGCGGAGCTTGGTGGGTCAGAAGGCGGTGGCGTGGCGGATGATGATGTTGCCGAACGAGTTGCGGGCGTACACCTGCACGGTTTCCTCGCTCTGCGCCGGCTGGTCGGCGGTTTCCATCAGGTTCTGCACGGTGCCTGCCTTGGTGTTGACGTCCAGGTACGCGGCGCTGCCCGGGTGGATACCGACCTCCAGCTCGCCGATGGACGTCTCCAGCCGCAGGGTGCCGCGCGACGCGTCGCCGATGCGGATGTTGCCGTTGGCGGTCTTCGCGGTCACCGAACCCCGCGGGCGCTCGACCGTGATGTTGCCGTTGGCGGCGTTCACCCGGAGGTCGCCGGCGACTTCGCGGATCGTGCTGTCGCCGTTGGAGTTCTTGATGACCGCGCTGCCGTCGATCTGGCGGATGCGCACGATGCCGGTGCTGGTGGCGATGTTCGCCCTGCTCACCACCTGGTCGACGGTGATGTTGCCGCCGGAGGTCCGCAATTCCAGCGGGCCGGCCTTCTCCAGCTGCAGGTCGCCGGCGGACGTCTTCAGTTCGCACTGGCCGAGCTCGCCGGTGACCAGGAACCGGCACATGCTGGCGGTGCCGTGCAGCCGGGAGCCGGTGGGCACCTCGATGGTCACGTCGATCGACGGGTCGCCGCTGAACGGGGTGTACATCTTCCACCCCCTCGGCTCTTTCACGGTCAGGTGGCCGGCGGCGAAGTCGACCTCGGTTTCCTCGGCGGCGCGCACGTCGTCCTTCTTGGAAGGATCGGAGGGCCGGACCTCGACGACGGCGTCTGCACGGTCCGAGGCGATGATCTTGACGTCGCCGAGGATCACGTCGACGGTGATGGCGATCGGCTGCGGCGTTTCGAACTTGGGCATGACTCTCTCCTTAAGTGATTTCGTGAATGCGAGATGGACGGCTGAGCTGGCTCAC
>DASZGL010000077.1:0-2417 GCA_035938875.1 Candidatus Dormiibacterota bacterium | reverse complement strand
TGCCGGCGGTCGGTCGCGATCACCACGCTCGGCTGGCCGAGCGACGAGATCAGGCCGACGTCGCGCACCCCGGGAACGCCGCCCAGCACGCCGCCGATCTCGCCGGCCAGCCGCTCGTTGGCGCGCAGGTCGGGCCCGACCACCTTGACGCTGTTCTCGCCCTTCACTCCCGAAACCGCTTCCTCGACGTTGTCGGAGATGTACTCCGAGAAGCTGAACACGACGCCGGGGAAGGCGTCCCCGAGCTCGCGCTCGAGCTGCTCGGTGAGCCTCTCCTTGGTGAGCCCCCGCGGCCAGTCGTCGAACGGCACCAGCGGCGCGAACAGCTCGATGTTGCCGAAGCCGGTGACGTCGGTGCCGTCGTCCGGGCGGCCGAGCTGCGACACCACCGTCTCCACCTGCGGATGCCGGCGCAGGATCTCGCGGATGCGGCCGACGTAGCGCGACGACTGCTCGAGCGACACCGAGTTCGGCAGCGAGGCGCGGATCCAGAAGTTGCCCTCCTCGAGCTTGGGCATGAACTCGCGGCCGATCCCCAGGAACAGCAGCACGCACAGGGCGATCGGCGCCAGCGCCACCGCCAGCGCGCCCCACCGGTGTCGCAGCGCGACGTCGAACAGCGGATCGTAGAGGCGGTGCAGGAAGCGCATCAGCGCGTTCTCGCTCTCCTCGGCGTCGGGCGGCACGAAGCGCGCCATCAACGTCGGCGTCAGCGTCAGGGCGAGCACCGCCGCTCCGAAGATGGCGTAGGCGTAGGTGTGGGCCATCGGCGAGAAGATCACCCCCGACACGCCGGTCATGGTGAAGAGCGGCAGGAAGGTGACGAAGATGATCAGCCGCGAGAACGCCAGCGGCCTCCCCACCTCCCCGACCGCCGTCACCACCCGGTCGTACATCGTGCCGATGCCGTGCGACCCGAGGTGACGGAAGATGTTCTCGACCACGATCACCGTCGAGTCCACGATGATGCCGAAGTCGACCGCGCCGAGCGAGATGAGGTTGGCGGGCGTGTCCCCCACCACCATGCCGCAGAAGGCGAACAGCAGCGCCAGCGGGATGTTGATCGCGGCGATCAGCGCGCCCCGCACGTTGCCCAGGAACAGGAACAGCACCACCGACACCAGCACCATGCCGAGCAGCAGGTTGTGCATCACCGTGCGGGTGGTGACCCGGACCAGGCTGCCGCGGTCGTAGTAGGGAGCGATCTCCATGCCCGGCGGCAGCAGGTGATGGTCGCGGATGATGGCGATGCGCCGGTGGATGCCCTCCAGAGTCGGCTTCGTCTCGCCGTCGTAGCGCATCAGCACGATGCCCTGCACCACGTCATCGTCGCGGTCCTTGCCGACGATGCCGAGGCGCGGACGCGCCCCCTCGACCACGCGGGCGACGTCGCGCACCCGCACCGGGACGCCGCTGGTCGTCTGCACCACCACGTTCTCGAGGTCGTGGACACCACGCAGCAGGCCGAGGCCGCGCACCGTGTAGGCCTGCTCGCCGAGCGTCAGGCGCTGGCCGCCGACGTTCTGGTTGCTGTTGGCGATCGCCTGCGTGACCTGCGACAGCGTCAGCTTCTGGCCGCGCAACCGGTAAGGATCGACCTCCACCTGGTACTGCTTGGTCTCGCCGCCGAAGCCGGTGACATCGATCACCCCGGGGACCGCCTTGAATTCGCGCTCGAGGATCCAGTCCTCCGCGGTCTTGAGGTCGCGGAGCGAGTAGCCCTTGCCGCGCACCACGTAGCGGAAGACCTCGCCGATCGCGTTCCAGGGTGAGATCGACGCCTGCAGGCCACCCGGCAGTGTGACGAACTGCAGGCGATTGATCACCTCCTGGCGCGCATCCTTGTAGCGGGTGTCCCAGTTGAAGTAGCACTTGACATCGGAGAGCCCGAACAGCGACTGCGAGCGGATGTGGTCGAGCCCCGGCATGCCGGCGAGGCCGGTCTCGAGCGGGATGGTGACCTGGCGCTCGACCTCCTCGGCGCTCCAGCCCTCGGGCTGGGTGATCACCTCGACCAGCGGCGGCACCGGGTTCGGATAGGCCTCGATGTCGAGCCGGTTGAAGGCGAGCAGGCCAGCGCCGATCAGCCCGGCGACGAGCAGGAAGAGGACGGCCGGCGCCTCCAGCGCCGCGGCGACGATGCGTCGGATCATCGGGCTCTCAAGTCTGCGAAGTCAGGGGGGCATCGGGGCATCCGGACGATGGGGACGATGGGGACGATGGCGGGGCCGCCGGCAGGAGTTGCCATCGGCCAAGTCCGACCCCGACCGATGAAAGTGGGCGTGGTGCCCCCTTCCCCCCCGGAGGGGAGGGAAGGGGGTTGGGGGGATGCGGGGGGCGATCCGATAGACGCTGGTAAGTTGCGCGACACGTCTGAGCTCCGAAGGCGCTACGGGTAGAACCGGGCAGGCGGGTCC
>DASZGL010000076.1:0-3687 GCA_035938875.1 Candidatus Dormiibacterota bacterium | reverse complement strand
TACGAGAGGACCGGGTTGGACGGACCGCTAGTGCACCGGTTGTTCCGCCAGGAGCACCGCCGGGTAGCCATGTCCGGATGGGATAAGCGCTGAAAGCATCTAAGTGCGAAGCCCACCCCAAGATAAGATCTCCCACCGGGTTAACCGGGTAAGACCCCAGCTAGACCAGCTGGTTGATAGGCCGCAGGTGTAAGAGTGGCAACGCTTTGAGCTGAGCGGTACTAATAGGTCGAGGGCTTGACCTCCTATCTGCACTTTTCAGCGACTGCAATCGCGCCACGCTCGTGGCGCAACGGCAAGGTGATACGCGATCGGACAGTTCTGACAAGAACATCACGCAGGCGACTCTCTCATCGACGACTGCTGTCTCCGCACATCGTGGCGTCGAGACCTCGGCGATGGGGGAGGCGGTGCGGAACCAGGTTCCACACCGCAACCGACTTCGACAAAAGAAGTATTCGGTGACCATAGCGACGGGGAAACACCTGTTCCCATCCCGAACACAGCAGTTAAGCCCGTCAGCGCCGATGGTACTGCCCTGGCAACGGGGTGGGAGAGTAGGTCATCGCCGGGTACTTCTTTTCTTTTGGCAGTTGCCCGCGGCGTACCGGCGAGGAAGGCTTGACCGGGTTACACAACCCTGTATATCCTTCCGCCTAGTGGATACACAGAATAGTGGTAGCTCGCGCCGACGGCCGGTCCGCGCCTTGTTGCTCGGCGCGGTCGGCGTCTGCCTGCTCGCCGCCGCCGCGACCCACTGGACAGCGCCGGCGGCCGCCCCGCCACCTGCTCACGTCGACGTGGTCGTCGCAGCCCGGGCCCTCGAGGCGGGGCAGCTCCTCGCCGCGGCCGACCTCGAAGCGGTTCCGGTCAGCACCTCGGCGATGGATTCGGCTGTGCTCCACGATCCTCAGCAGGCCCGCGGACGTCGCCTGCTCATCAGTCTGCCGGTTGGTGCACCTGTGGTCGCCGCAGCGCTGGGGCCACCGGGGCCACCTCCGGGCCAGAGGCTGATCAGAGTCGCGGTTGACCCCGACCACCTCGCCGCCGACGTCCAGGTGGGCGCGGTGGTCGAGGTCCTCGCTGTGGCGGACGCGGGTTCGGGGACCCAGTCGAACCCACGGCCGCGACATGTCGTCGTCGTGGGCGTCGCAACCGTCGTCGATGTCGTCTGGTCCACCGCGGGAAGCGCGGGATCCGCGCGCGCCAGCGACTCCGCTCCGCCATCACGGGCCAGCGCCTCCACGGTGGTCGTCGCGCTGCGGTGCGACGCTGCGGTGGCGCGTGACGTCATCGCGGCGGAGATCGATTCGCGCGCCGTGCGTCTGGTCGCGCGCTCCGCCGACGAGCCTGCGCCGACGCCCGGATCCGCCGGTGCTGGTCCCGCATGACCGACATCGCCGAGCTCGCCACCACCTATCGCGAGCGCCTCGCGCGGATGGCCGGATCCCTGGATCCGGATCCCACGGCGCGCCGGGTCCAGGTCATCGCCGCGCTCGATGCCTGGCTGGGAACCGAGGAGTGCCTCGCTGGCGGTGATCACGACCGGCTTCTTCGCGCCCTCGCTGACGAGCTGCTCGGCGCAGGTCCCCTACAGGCGCTCCTCGACGACGACGCGGTCACCGAGATCATGGTCAACGGCCCGACCGACGTCTACGCCGAGGTCGACGGCTTGCTGCGGCGCACGCCGATCGCCTTTCGCGACGCCGACCATATCCACACCGTCATCGAGCGGCTGCTCACCGGCGCGGGACGGCGTCTCGACCAGGGGTCGCCGATGGTTGATGCACGACTGGCTGATGGCACAAGACTGAACGCGGTGCTGCCTCCGGTCGCGGTCGGTACACCGCTGCTGACGCTGCGCCGCCCACCGCGACGACGTCTTGGTGTCGAGGAACTGCTGGAGCTCGGTTCGCTCCACCGCGGCATGGCGGCCTTTCTCCACGCCGCGGTCCTTGGTCGGTGCAACCTCCTGGTCAGCGGCGGTGCGGGAAGTGGCAAGACGACTCTGCTTGCTGCGCTGTGCGACCTCGCCCCCGAAGGGCAGCGCATACTCGTTCTCGAGGATGTCGCCGAGCTCGTTCTGCGGCACCCCCACGCGGTGCGCCAGGAGTCGCGACCGGCGGGACCGGACGGCGGTCGCGAGGTGACCCTGGCCGACATGGTGCGCAACGGCCTGCGCATGCGCCCCGATCGCCTGATCATCGGCGAGGTTCGGGGTACCGAGGCCGCGGACATGGTCGCCGCGATGAATACCGGCCATGAGGGCTCGATGACCACGCTGCACGCCAACGGACCGGCCGACGCGCTGGTGCGCCTCGAGACTCTGCTGGCACTCGCCTGGCGAGGGCAGCCCGGGATCACCACCGGCACCTGGATCGCCGCGGCGATCGACCTGGTGGTGCACTGCCAGCGCGGCGCCGACGGTGGCCGCTGGGTGGCCGAGATCGCCGCGGTCGAGCAGGGTCAGACCGGTGACATTGCGGTTACCACGCTCTATCGCCTCGACGAACACGTCAGCCACACCGGGGTGCTTTCAGCGGCCCTCGGCGAAGTGCCACGGCGGTGCCTGGAGCGGATGGCACGACACGGTGTTCTCTTTCCCCCTGCGCTTTTCGCCCGTGGCCAGGCGGCGTGAACCTGCCATTGCTGCCGTTAACCCTGTCGTGGCTGGGGATGAGCTGTATCGCCGCCGCGCTCGTCGGCAGATCGGAGGACGCCACACGTGCGGCCCGCCGTCTGGGCGGGGCCTATGACAGATCCGCGTTCGGTAGGCGTCTGCAGCTGCGTCTCGAGGCCGCCTGCATCGATCTGCGACCCGCGCAATGGCGGCTCGCCCAGGCGATGGTGTCGCTCCCGCTGACGCTTGCAGTGTTCAGTGTCGTCGGTCCCTCCTGGTTGGCCTTGAGCGCGAGCATCACAGCCGTGCGCGCCACGGGCCGCATCGCACTACGGGTGCGGCGAGGCCGCCGCGACCACCTTCTCGGTGAGGCCGCGCCGCATCTCGCGCGGCAGATCGGTGCTGAGCTGGTTGCCGGGTCGACGGCGGGGGAAGCGTTGCGGGCTTTGCACATGGAGGGCAGCCACCGGTCGTCGCCGGTGCGCGCGGCCGTCAGCGGCTGCGTCGCCCGGATGGCCCTCGGCTCGCCGCCGCCGGAGGCGCTGTGCGGGGCGGTGGCCGAGCTGACCAACGGTGCGACCACACCGGGGGCTGTGGCGATGGAGCGTGTCGCCACGCAGTTCGTCCTCGAGAACGAGGCGGGTGGCGATGGCTCCGGGCTGCGGCGTCTCGCCACCACGCTTGACACGGACGGCAGGGTGCAAGCGGCTGCGCGTGTGACCACGGTGGAGCTACGGCTGGCGTCGGTGGCTGTTCCCGCGTTGAGCGCCGCGGTGGCCGCGATGCTCGTCGCCGGCGATCGAGCGATGACCGCCGCGCTCTTCACCTTGCCGGAAACGTTGATCCTTCTCACCTGCGCCCTCGTCGCCGCCGCCGGAGTTGCAGGCGTGCGGCGCATCACCACCGTGTGACTGAGTCCCCACGTCCGCGGTGACGGCGCTGCTGATGGCCGGCGTCGGTTGTGGCTGTCTTTGGCATGCACTGGTCGATATGCGCCGCAAGCCGGCACGTCACGAGCCAGGCGCGTCGCTTCGGATGCGCCGCATCGTGGCGGTGGTTGCACGGCT
>DASZGL010000075.1:0-13314 GCA_035938875.1 Candidatus Dormiibacterota bacterium | reverse complement strand
CAGTGAGGAGCGACGGAGCATGAGCATGGAGGCTTCGGGTCCACCGTCCGGTCCACCTCCCTCGAGCCCTGCACCCGGACCGCCGTCGGGCCCGCCTTCTGGTCCGCGTTCTGGTCCACCGTCCGGTCCACCCACCGCTCCACTGCCACCATCAGGCCCGCCACCCGGGTCCCCTTCCGGGCCCCCGGCAGGGCCGCCATCGGGGGCGTCGGGCCCACCATCGGCGCCGCCGTCCTCGGGCCCGCCGTCCGTGGTCGCCGCGGCACCGGCGCCCTCTGGCCCACCGCCCGGTCCACTGCGTGCATACGCGACCGCAGCATCGACAACGACCGCGCAGCAGGAATCGCGGCGGAAGCCGGCAGCCGCATGGTTGGCGTCGAAGACGGCGATCGGCCTCATCAGCACGTTGCTCGTCGGCAGCATCGGTGGCGTTGTCGCAGCCGCCAACCACGGATCGAGCAAATCCGGCACCGGCCCTGTTGCGCCGCCGAAGGGCGGCGAGATCCTTCTGCAGGCGAAGACATCGATCGGGCCAAACGCGTACACCCCACCGGTGGCAACCACGCCGTCGCCGGGTCCATCACCGGAGGTCACTCCGGAGGTGACCCCACAAGCGACGGAGACGCCAGCGCCCTCGCCAACACCAACACCGCCCGGCGGACAGCAGGGCGTGACGCAGGTGGTCGGCACAGTACCAGGGTTGTACGGCGGCACCCGCAGTGTCAGCAGTTGCAACAAGCAGATGCTCATCGACTTCCTGGTCGCCAACCAGGACAAGGCGCGCGCCTGGGCGACCGCCGAGGGGATCACGCCCGACCAGATCCCTGCATACATCGGTGGGCTGACGCCGGTGGTCCTGCGAAGCGACACGCGTGTCACCAACCACGGATTCACCAACGGTCAGGCTGACCCGTACCAGTCGGTGCTGCAGGCGGGAACCGCGGTCCTGGTCGACGCCTACGGCGTCCCACGGGCGCGATGCTACTGCGGCAACCCGCTGACCCCACCAGTGCCGGTCGCCACGGCGCCGACATACACGGGCAACCCCTGGCCGGGGTTCAGTCCCGGCACCGTGACCGCCGTCGCCCCACCGACGGCACCAGCCCCGGGCAACTGCCTGGTGCTGATCGACCCCGCCACCGGCAAGCCGTTCTGCCGGCCGCTGACGACTAGTGGGGGCTCGGACACAAACGTGCCGCCGGGGCTGCCAACGCCAGCGGCGGCTTCACCGACACCCAGCCCACCGGGAGCGCCCAGCGGTGATTACGTCATCAAGTTCGTTGCGCCGACGCTGATCGGCCAGGGCGTCAACGTGACGGCAGCGCAGTGCGCCAAGCAGTTCACCAGCTACCCGTCGACCAACATCACCCTCATCGTCAACGGGACCGCTGCAACGGTGTTCGCTCTGGCGTCAGAGTTGATTGGGACGTTCGATCCCGCCACCGGTGCATTCAACGTCACCTCGAAGACTTTCACGCGTAATGACGTCCTGCCAACCGGAGATGTTGTGCAGGCGACCGGAGCCGCCGACTCGCTGACCGGTCAGTTGACGATGAAGGGGACGGCCGACGGCAAGGGTCGGATCTCGGGGACCTTCGTCTCGGCGGTGACGCCGCCCACCGAGGGCTGCTCATTCGACTTCACCGGGCGCAACCCGTCGGCCTCGCCCTCCCCGTCTCTATCGACATCAACGTCAACGACGTCGTCGACATCGCCATTCACGGTTACATCGACCGACACGACCTCGGCGACGCCCTCCGCGACCCCCTGACACGCAGCGTCAGGGGGTCAGCAGCCCCATGTCCTGCAGCGTGCAGCGGATCCCCTCGTCGAGCGGCGTCGGCCGCCAACCCAGCTCGCGCTGCGCCTTGGCCGAGTTCGGCGCGGCGTTCCACAACGTGAAGAGCAGCTGACCGCGGGCCAGCATCGGCGGACGGCGTATGACCTTCGCGATCGCTTCACCCGCAGCCGCAAAACCGCGCGCCACGGGAATCGGGAGCGCCGGCGGGATCCGGCCACGCCCGGCGACACGGATCACCGCCTCTGCCAGCTCACGGAACGTCGCATGCTCATCGCAGAGGATGTAGCGCTCGCCTGGCCTCCCCTTCTCCGCGGCGAGCAGATGTCCCTGGCCGAGCCCTTCGGTGAACACCAGGCCGAGTCCGCCGGGCGGCAGCGCCGGTAAACGGCGGCGCACGATCGGCGCGAAGAGGCTTCGCTCCAGGGACGCGCTTCCCGCGGGTCCGGGCCCGTACACAGCCGACGGGTTGACGATGACCAGCTCCATGTCACCGGCCGCGGCGAGCGCCAGAGTCTCAGCGCGCTGCTTCGACCTCTCGTACGCCGTGCCCTTCGGGTAGTCGGCCACCCGCGATTCGTCAAACCTCGCGCCAGGTTCAGCATGGAAGACGTCGATGGTGCTGGTGTGCACAACCCGACGAACCCCTGCAGCACGGGCACACTCGACCACCGTTCGCGTGCCCTCGGCGTTGACCCGGTCGAAGATCGCAGGATCCCGAAACCACTGCTCGGGAAGGCCCATGGCGTTGAACACCAATTCGCAGCCGCTCACGGCACGTTGCACCGACTCGCGATCGGTGACGTCACCGGCGATCAGCTCAACGCCATCGCCGACGCTGGCCCGCGCACGCGCAGCGTCGCGAACCAGGGCGCGGACATCGTCGCCACGGGCGAGAAGGGCACGGACGGTGGCGTGGCCCACCTTGCCGGTCGCCCCGGTCACCAGGACTCGCATGGGCACGCTCAGCTGTCGCTGCGCAACAGCCAGGCGGCGTTGCCCCCGTACAGCCGGCCGCGCTCATCACCGGCGACAGCCGCTCCGGCATCCGCGTAGTGACCCAGCGGGTCGGCCGTGCCCTCGGCGTGGGGGTAGTCGCTGCAGAACATGAAGATGTTGCGTCCGCACTCGGCGGCGAGGCGGGCCGGCTCCTCGTCGGCAAACGCGGCGACGCGGACATGACGAAGCACGTACTCGCTCGGCGCGTCCTCGAGCTCGCAGAGACGCCTGCCTTCGAACGCCGCGTGGAAGTTGAATGCACCGTCGAGGTGGCGCAGGAACAGCGGGACCCAGCGAGCGGTCAGCTCCATGACACCGAGGCGAAGCTCCGGATGGCGCATGAAGCAGCCGTTGACCGCCATGTCGGCGATGGCCAGCGCCGGCGCCGTGGAGAGAAACGACGATGACAGCACCGGTGTCACCTGGTCCGGATCGTTCTCGTACCAGGCGTCGTCGAATGGACGGGGAAACGCGGCCACGTGGAACACTGGCGTGACCTCCAACTCCTCGAAGGCGCGCCAGGCAGCATCCATATCGGGATGCGAGAGTCGCCTGCCATCGACGAGAGCCGGCGCGACCATCGCCAGGCGCACCCCTCCGGCCACGAGCTGCTGCAGCTCGGCGCGCAGCCACTCGATGTCGCGCAGGGTGACGTGGCCGACAGGGTGCAACCTGCCCCTCCCCTCCTCCGCCACAGCGACAGCGTGGCGGTTCCACGCGGACATGTTGACCACCGTGACGTCGAGGTCGTCGCTCAGCGGCCGCTCCCAGAGGAGGCCGTAGTTGGGGAACACCACGGTGCTGTCGAGGCCCATGCCGTCGAGCTGGTCGCGGCGCGCGCCCGCATCGACGAACTCGCGCGGCAGCGCGTCGTCATAGCCGATCAGCGCCGGCAGGCCGTCGCGCACCCGCCGCCGGTACTCACCCATCCTGGCGACGTCAGCGGTGTGGTGGACCTCGGCGAGGTGCACCCGGCGTTCCCCGAGGCAGAGCCAAGCATGGCCGAGAGCGTCGTCGTTGATGCGCAGTGCCTTGTCCTGTTGCGCCCTCGGCGTGTGGTCGAGCCACATCGTCCGCCCCTCGTAGAGGTGCATGTCGGCGTCGATGATCGCGCTCACGAAGTCCTCCTCCAGCCGCGGGGAGTATGGCAGCCGCGGACCTCAGCAGGGGGGTGGGTGCTCCGAGGAGCGCCCGCCACAGCGGACGCCCCTCAGCGCGCGGCGGCGCCGGCCGCCGTCAGTGGACGTTGATGTCGTCGAAGAGCGTGTAGGTGGGATCCGACGGGTAGTTGTCGTCGTGGCTGTTGAACCACAGGACCACCGATGTCCCTGCATAGGCGCTCATGCTGAAGGTCACCTGCGTCCAGGCCCCGCTGTTGCTGCAGACGTTGAGCACCGTCGCGAGCACTGCGTTGGACGTGCTGCGGATCTGCATCTGCTGCTGGTCGTAGGTCAGCGTATCGGGGCAGTGCGGCTGATACCAGAAGCTCAACGCGGGGCTTCCCGTGGGGACGTTGATCGTCTGCTGCATGGTGCTGTCGCCGTTGGTCGGTGACGTGCTCCCCAGCCGCGCCGCGTAGGTGCCGCTGTGGCCCGAAGCGACGACGGTCTCCGACTGTCCACCCGTGGTCCAGCCGCTGTAGTTGCCGGTCTCGAAGCCACCGTTGGCCACGACATTCGGCGGCGGCGGTTGCGGCGCTGTGATGGCCACGTCGTCGAAGAGCGTGTAGGTGGGATCCGACGGGTAGTTGTCGTCGTGGCTGTTGAACCACAGCACGACCGTCGTGCCTTTCCAGGCGCTGAGGTCCTGAGTGAGCTGCGTCCACGTGCCTGTGTTGCTGCAGGTGTTGAGTAGCGTGGCTAGAACGTTGTTGGAGGTGTTCCTGATCTGCACCTGCTCCTGGTCGTATGTGATCGTGTCGGGGCAGTGCGGCTGGTACCAGAGGCTCAGCGTGCCGCCGGCCGCCGGAACCGGCACGGTCTGCTGCATGGTGCTGTCGCCGTTGGTCGGCGACGTGCCGCCCAGCTGGGCGGCGTAGTTACCCGTGTGTCCCGGGCTGACGATGGTCTCAAGCTGGCCGCTGGTGGTCCAGCCGGTGAAGTTGCCGGTCTCGAAGCCACCGTTGACGATGCCGGGCGGATTGACCACCAGGTTCACACCGGTGGCGTGCGAGAGCGCGCCGCTGGTGCCGGTAATGGTGATGGGGAACGTGCCGGTTGCTGCCGAACCGGTGGTAGTCACCGTCAGTGTCGAGGTCCCACTCCCCGTCACCGAGGTCGGGTTGAAGGTGCCAGACGCCCCGGTGCCGAAACCGGACACACTGAGGTTGACAGTGCCGGTGAAGCCGTTCAGGGCCGTCACGGTGACGTTGTAGGTCGTGCCGTTGCCCTGGACCACGGTTTGGCTGTTGGGGCTGGCTGCGATAGTGAAATCGGGCGGCGGGTTGACCACCAGGGTCACGCCCGCACTGTGGGTCAGGCTGCCGCTCGTGCCGGTGATAGTGATCGGGAAGCTGCCCGTCGCCGCCGAGCTCGTCGTCGTGACCGTCAGCGTCGAAGGGCCACCGCCGGTGACCGAGGTCGGATTGAAACTCGGCGTGGCGCCAGCGCCGAAGCCGGTCGCGCTGAGGTTGACCGTGCCGCTAAAGCCGTATAGGGCCGTGACTGTGACGGTGTAACTGGTGCTGTTGCTCTGGATCACGGTCTGGCTGCTGGGGCTCGCCGCAACAGTGAAATCAGGCGACGGCGGATTGACCACCAGGGTCACGTTCGCGCTGTGATTCAGGCTGCCGCTGGTGCCGGTGATGGTGATCGGGAAGCTGCCCGTCGCGGCCGAGGTGGTGGTCGTGACCGTCAATGTCGAGGTGCCGCCGCCGGTCACCGAGGTCGGGCTGAAGGACGGCGTGGCACCCGTGCCGAAACCGGTCGCGCTGAGCGTGACTGTGCCGGTGAAACCGTTCAGGGGCGACACTGTGACGTTGTAGGTCGTGCTGCTCCCCTGGACCACCGTCTGACTGCCCGGGCTGGCAGCGATGCTGAAATCAGGCGGCGGATTGACCACCAGGGTGACCTGCGTGCTGTGCGACAACGTACCGCTCGTGCCGGTGATGGTGATCGGGAAGCTGCCCGTCGCCGCCGCGTTGGTCGTCGACACCGTCAGCGTTGACGTGCCACTCCCGGTGATCGACGCCGGGTTGTAGGATCCCGACGCGCCGGCGCCGAAGCCGGAAGCGCCGAGGTTGACAGTGCCGGCGAAGCCGTTCACCGCCGTCACCGTCACGGTGTAGCTCGTGCTGTTGCTCTGCACCACGGTCTGGCTGCTCGGGCTGGCGGCGATGGTGAAGTCGGGAGTCGCCGCGGCGCCGCATCCGGGGAACTTGAACGACGCGATGCGGGTGCGCCAGTTGAACGAGCCGTTCGACGGCTGGTACTGGTTGACGTACCAAAAGGTGCAGTCGTCACTGGGATCGACGCTCATCTCCGTGTAGTCACCCCAGCGTGTCAGCCCGTTGCGCTGGTTGCCCGCGCCGGTGATGATCGTCGCCTCGCCCTGAGGCATGGTCCCAGCGGGGTCAGCGGCCAACCGGCCCGTATAGCGGATGCCGGGCTTGATGGCGCTGCTGCTGATGCTGTATCCGAGGGCCATATCGCCCGACTGATCCATGGCCATCGAGCCCATCCAGCGGTAATTCGAGTCGGGTGCGTAGGTCCCCTGCTGGAAGACGCTTAGCGCGGTGTCGCCGGCGTTGGGTCGCAGCTCGTACCAGCGGACACCGACAGAACTGCCCGCGGTGATGCTGTGGTTGACCACCAGCGCTTCGTGATCGCCGAAGTTGCGGTAGGCAAGCCGGAACATCACCCGATCGCCGAGCGAATCAAGACGCTGGCTCGTACCCGACTGCGGGATGCATGTACCCCCGCCGCACGCCTGGCTGAAAGCCTGCACCGGGAGGTCGCTCTCGGTGCTCAGCGTGCTGTTGCCGGGTGTCGTCCAGTCGACGTGGAAGCGGTAGTAGCCGAGGGCGTTGCCGCCGTTGGGCGACAGGCCGACGAACCACTCGGCCGCGCCGGCCGGTGGTTGGCGGGTGCCGTCAAGGGTGGCGGGCAGTAGCGTGTGCTCACCACTGTTGGTCGCCATGAAGCACTGCTGCGTGGCCGCGGCGCCGGCGAGCATCGACGAGCGGTCAAAGGCGCACACCTCGGTGCCCAATCCGGTGGTTCCCGACGAGTCGAAGAGGTTGAAGCTCGCGTAGTAGGCGTCGGGCCAGACGCCCGTCTTGGGATAGTCAGGGAAACTGGCGTAGGAGAAGCTGTAGCGGTTCCATGTGCCGGTCGCGTCGCTGCTCGTCGAAACGGCAACGCAGTCGTTGTAGACGTTGTTGGTGGTGTCGATGGTGAACTGCTGGATGATCCAGCGCTGCGCCATGGTGTCGAAGAGGATGGTGCCGTCGCCATCATTGTGCGTGGCGCAGTCGTTGCCGAAGCCGGACCACAGCGTATTGGTCGGCTGAGGTCCGAGAATCAACGCGCCGGTCTTCGAGTACACAGCGAGCTGGACGTTGACCAGCTCGACGTATTGGGTCGGTCCTGCGGCGCCGTCGTTGTCGGGTGGCGCGTAGCCGTTGGCACTGGTCCCGTTGAAGTTGGAGTTCGTCGAAGGGACGCGCACCGTCGCCGTGCGAGCGCTGGTATCGGCGGCCACGGCGTGGCTGGAGTCGGAGTGGCCGCCTGAGCCCCGCCGCACCGGTGCGGCCGTGCAGCACGCCGCCGGCGCGGCGGTCTGCCCCCCTGGGTGACCGTTGCGATCCTGGTTCTCCGCGACGAGCTGGCGTAGTGGCGGGGAGGTGTCGTGATGGGTCGCCGCCGTCACCTCGGCACCGTGAGAGCCTGGAGTGGGCCGCGACAGGGTCGCCGCGGCGCTGGCCGGGCGCACCCCAAGGCCAACGCTGGTCACAGCGGCAAGAACCATTCCGACACATGCCGCCAGATGCTTGAGGCGCATCATGCCCCCTCCGCTCTCCATGGGCCGGGTCCCGCGCCCCGCCGGGTCCCGATCGACGGGCGCAGGGTAACACGCCGCTGCCGAACCGTCAGCCCCCTCTGTCGCACTCACCGCGACAGGGCTGTGCAATGCCGGATACAAGCCTTTACCGAACGCTACGGGTTCATCCGTGGTTGGGGGAAACATTCACCGTAGGCTGGCTGCCATTGCCAATTGCGCATCCCTGAACGATGGGCTGCGCGCCGCAAGCGGCACACGGGGTGAAGGACTTGATCGTCGGGGTGCGGACCCGCTCCACCGCGGACAGCGGCCGGTGATCGCCACCACCGCCCGCGGTGTGCGGCCGGCCCACAGCCGGCGAGCCATCCCCGTGTGGACCGGCCGTATCTGGCTGATCACCGCCATCGCCGCGGCGGCCACCCTCGGCATCGCCCTGGGTCCCTTCGCCCACTCCCCCGCCGCCCATGGCGTCGGGGTCGTGCCCTGGTTGGTGGTGGCGGCGGGCTTCTTCGCCACCGAGATGACCGTCGCTCGGGCTCGGGGACAGAGCGACGTCCAGTCCTTCTCGCTCACCGAGGTCCCGCTCCTCCTCGGGCTCTTCTTCCTCGCACCCTCCGAGCTCCTCTACGCCCTGTGCGCGGGTGTCGGCCTCGCCCTCGCCATCAGCCGCACGCCATTCCTCCGCGTCGGCTTCGTCCTCGCAACGGTTGCGCTTCGGGTGGTGTGCGCCAGCCTCGTCTTCCACGGACTGCCCTCCGCCGTCGATCCCGCGTCGCCGGAGGGCTGCCTCGCCGCGACGGCCGCCGTGATCTGCTTCGACGGGATGGGACTCTTCCTTCTCGAGGCGGCGGTGTGGGTGTCGAGCGGTCGCCTCGACTTTCGCGGTCTGCCGGAGACGACGGCTGTCGCTGTCCTCGGCGCCGTCGCCAACGGCAGCCTGGCGCTGCTCGTCGTCACCCTCGTCGAGGGCAACCGAAACGCGCTGTGGATGGTCCTCGGTCCGGCGCTAGTCCTCTGCTTCGTCTATCGCGCCTACGTCAACGAGCGACGCCACCACGGCCGCGTGCAATGGCTGCACGAGGCGACACGCGTCCTGCAGCGTAACAGCGATATCGAGAACAGCACCGCCGCGCTCGCCGAGCACGCGCGGGCAATGCTCCGTTCCGAGCTGGCCGAGATCGTCCTGCTTCCTATTGGCGCCGAGGCGCTGCCGCTGTGCGTCACCGTCGGGCCGGGTGCCGACGTCAACATGTCGCACCGTCGCGGCGACGAGACGTGTGATGTCATCCCGCTGGTGGAGAAGGCAAGCGGGGCGTTGCTGCTCACCCCGGCCACGCCGATGGGCAGAGCGTTCAGCCAGACGCGCGGGCTCAAGGACGCCATCGCCGTCGCCCTGCGCGGCGAGTCGGGTCTCGTCGGCTCAGTGCTTGTGGCCAACCGCTTCGGCACGCTGACAACGTTCGACGAGGATGACCTGGCGCTGCTCGAGACCTTCGCCCGACACATCGGTTCGGCGCTCGCAAACGTCCGTCTCGAACGGCAGCTGCGCACGCAGGCCTTCCACGATTCCTTGACCCAGCTCGCCAACCGCGCTCTGTTCAACGAGCGCGTGGAGAGCGCCATCGCCCGCCGCAGCCGCGGCGGCAGCCCGATCGCCATCCTCCTGCTCGACCTGGACGACTTCAAACTGGTCAACGACACCGTCGGTCACAGCGCCGGCGACGAGCTGCTCGTGCTGGTGAGTGATCGCATCCGCACCTGCCTTCGGCCCGAGGACACGGCGGCACGGCTCGGTGGCGACGAGTTCGCCGTCCTCCTCGAACAGTCGACCGCGTCAGACGCGTCCTCGGTGGCGCAACGCATCCTCGACACACTGGGAGCGCCTTTCCACGTGGCCGGTGAGGAGATCCTCGTGCACGGCAGCGTCGGCGTGGTCACCAGCCGCGCCGAGTACACATCTGTCGACAAGCTGCTCTCCCGAGCCGATGTCGCCATGTACCACGCCAAGTCGAAGGGCAAGGGGCGCTTTGAGATGTTCGAACCCAACCTTCGCACCGCGATCCTGCAACGCCAGTCGCTGAAGACGGACCTGCAGCGCGCCGTCGATCGCGACGAATTCGAGCTGCATTACCAGCCGATCGTCGATCTGGCCAGTGGTGGCATCTACGGTGCCGAGGCGCTGCTGCGCTGGACCCACCCTGAGCGGGGGCGGGTGGCGCCGCTCGACTTCGTCGAGTTCGCCGAAGAGACCGGCCTCATCCTCCCCATCGGTCGCATCGTCCTCGAGGCAGCCTGCCGCCAAGCGGCCATCTGGCGCGACCGCGAGGGACCGTTGGGAACGCTGAGCGTGAGCGTCAACCTGTCGGTACGTGAGCTTCATCAGACGAATTTCGTCGAGACCGTTGAGCAGGTCCTGAGCGAGAACAGCCTCGATCCAACGCGCATCACCCTGGAGATCACCGAGAGCATCCTCGTCGGCGACTCCGGCGGCGCCGTCGAGCGCTTGCAGCAGCTCAAGCGGCTCGGTGTGCAGCTGGCCATCGACGACTTCGGCACCGGCTACTCGTCGCTCAGTGCGCTGCGCAACCTGCCCATCGACATGCTGAAGATCGCCAAGCCCTTCATCGATGGGCTCGGTTTCGATGCTGAGCAGGAGGCGTTCGCCCACGCCATCCTCCGGCTGGGGACCACCCTCAACCTCATCATGGTTGCGGAGGGCATCGAGACGCTCGGCCAGGCGACGTTCCTGCGCGATCTCGGCTGTCAGTTCGGCCAGGGTTACCACTTCGCCGGCCCCATGGCTGCAGCCGAGTTCGAGGCACTTCTCGATCGCTCTGGCATGCCGCAGCGACCCGGCGTCCTGCTGGCCATCGCGCCCGAACCGCGGCGACGTCGCGAGAGCGTCAAGGGAATCGCCTGAGGCGCTGCGACAGTTCCTCGAGCCGGCTCTGCGTAAGACCTGGTTTAGGCTTTAGCGGTGGTCACGCGTCATCGCCTCCGCCTCGCGGCGAGCGTCGGTGCGCTCGCCACCGTGATGGCCGCCGCGGCCGCGCAGCCGGCACGCGCTGCAGCGACGGTGACATGGGAGCGGTGGCTCCACCTCCCCGGCGTCTTCGACCTGGCCGGCCCGCGCAGCGACGGTCGCCTGGTCGCGGCCGTGCACGGCAAATTGACGCTGATCGACCCCACCGGGAACGTGACCGACTACGCGCCTCAATATGCAGCGCCTGACGGCAGCGAGTCGTACATCGCGCTGTCGCCGGGACTCCGCGTCGACGCCGCACGCTGCAGCTTCGCGCGCGATGACCTCTTCGCTCTCGACCTGCGCGCCACGGTCCCGGGCGTGCTGCGCGTCGGCGCCGACGGTTCGGTGAGCACGCTGGCCGTAATACCCGGCGCCTCCACGCTGAGCGGCATCACCTTCGACACAACGGGCGCCTTCGGGCACCGCCTCGTGGTGATCGGCACCGCGGGACAGGGCAGGACCGAGGTCGCCACTGTCGACTGCGCAGGCAACGTCAATCCCGTCGGCGTGGTCGCCACCACATTGGAGGGCGGCATCGCCGTGGCGCCGCCGGGCTTCGGCCCTCACGCTGGACAGCTCATCGCCGCCAACGAGCTCGATGGCAACGTCTACGCCGTCTCCCCGGCGGGGCTGCTCAGCGCGGTGGCGGCGTCCGGCGTGCCGTCTGGACAGGACACCGGTGTGGAGAGTGTCGGGTTCTATTCGGACACATCGGCGACGGCGTATGTCGCTGACCGCGGCACCGCCGGCAATCCCCATCCCGGCACGGACAGTGTGCTGCGACTCAGTGGAGCCGCACTCGCGTCTGCGGGGGTGCGGCCCGGTGATCTCCTCGCCGCAACCGAGGGTGGCGACACGCTGGTCGACGTCCGGTGTGCGGGAACGTGCGCGAGCACGAAGGTCGCCAGCGGACCCGCGGTCGCACACGGGGAGGGCCGGTTGCTCCTCGTCGCGCCCGGCTCGGTGAACGGTGCGAGCGGCGCAACGACAGCGCCGCCGGCAGTGCAAGCGGACTCGAGCGATCACACGCGCGCTCTCATCGGCACAGCAGCCGCTGCCGTCCTCGTCCTCGGCGGTGGCGTCGTTCTGTGGATGAGGCGCTCGCGACTCAACGCGATCTGACTCGGGGTTGCCTCAGGAAACGCGAAAGAGCCTGGCGAGGCGGTCGCGGTGGCGAGCCACGGCGTCGTACATGCCCGTGCCGAGAATCGCCACGCCGGGAAGGTAGAGCAGCGGCACCAGCGGCCACAGAGCGGGAGTGGCGAGCGCCAGGCGGCGGCACGCGAAGAATCCGGTGAAGACACGACCATCGGGCGCGACGACGTGCAGCTGTTGCTCGAGGACGTGGCGCGGCAGCCGGCGTCCGTTGTGGAGCTGGTGGTCGCCGGCAATCGCAGAAAGCTCGAGTCGGTTGCGCCAGTCGAGTCGACGAAGCCACCCAGCGCACGCACGACAGAATGGACACTCTGGGTCGTAGAGGACGACCGTGCGCCGGGTCACGGAATGGCCGATCCGCGTTCCTTCAGGACACCGAGCGGGCAGGAGCCGGCTCGTTCATCCATTCGTGGAGCAGCTCGGCGACCGCCGGGTGATCGAGGAGGTGGAAATGGTGCAGACCGCCGAGGTGGCGGCGATCAGACGCGTCGACCTGCAGCGGGACACCTCTGCGCCCGTGTCCTGACGCGCTCCCGTGGTGGACCAGCAGGTCACCCAGGATGCGGCTCAGCACATGGTGCGGCGTCTCGCCAATCGTGGCTGCGACGACGTGGTGCCGCGCTGTCGACAGCAGCTGCACATCCTGACCGGTGTCGACGAGAACTCGGTCAGGGTCGTGCCCGTTCCAGTCCTCCTGCCGAACGTAACCGAAGCGGAGATCCTTCACTCCCGCGCTGCGCACGTCGAGGAGCGTGGCCAGCGGGCGCGTCTCGGGCAGCAGGCGCAGCGACCCGGCGAGCATGTTGACGCCGCGCTCCAGCTGGGCGCCGTCGTGCGGGGTGCCGAGGTAGACGCAGTGACGCACGAGGGTCACCCAGCGAAGTCCGTCACGGACTCCGGCATCGCAGGCGCTGCGCACGACGAGACCGCCCATCGAGTGTCCCACCATGGCGAGGTCGGCGACGGGCACCGGCCAGGCGTCGATCAGCGCCTCGAGCAGTTCGGCGAGCCGGGCGCCATTCTCGGAGACATGCAGGCCGCTGTTGTAACGGATGAAAATCGGCGTCAGCCCGAGCTGCCGTTGCAGGCGGTCGCCGTAGGTGCCCAGCTGGTCATCGTCCTGCGCAGGTCGTCCCCACGCGTCCTCGGTTTCGGCCAGACCGTGCAGGAACACGGCGAGACGCCCGCTGTGATGGGGAAAGGTCGCCGCCAACGCGTCGCCATCGATGCTGACGTCGCGGCCGCCGCTGCGGACAGCCATGCGAACAGCCAGGTCAGGATGCCGCCGCTCGATGTGGTCGCCCCATATGCCCGATATGGCGCCTTCGACCAGCCC
>DASZGL010000074.1:0-19379 GCA_035938875.1 Candidatus Dormiibacterota bacterium | reverse complement strand
CGAGATCCCCGCGCCGGCGGATGGGATCATGGGTCAGCACATGGTCGAGGAGGGCGCGGTGGTCCCCGTGGGGCAGCCCATCTGCACCATCGAGGAGGCTTCGGGCGGAGCCGCGAGCAACGGCGCCGCCAAGGCGCAGGTTCCCGCCGAGTCGGCCCCGGCGCAGCCGCAGCAGGAACCGGCCGCGCAGGCTCCGGCCGCCGCTCAGGCACCCCCGGCAGCGGAGCCGATTGCTGTCGAGAGTGCCGGTGCGCCGCCGTCGCAGCGCGCCGGAGCCGCGGCACCGCCGTCGCCGCCCGCGGCCCAGCCGCCGGCACAGGCGCAACCTGGGCCGCAGCCCGCGACGGGCGCTGCGGCGGCGCAGCACGTCACACCAGCGGTGCGCATGCTCGCCCGCGAGCACGGCGTCGACCTCGTTGAGATCGGCGGCAGCGGCATCGGTGGACGCGTCACCAAGAAGGACGTTCTCGAGTTCGTCCAGCGCCGTGACTCGGGCCAGGCGGCGGGCCAGCGCGCCCGCCCCGAGGCTCCGGTCGCCGCGCCGTCTCCAGCCGAAGCGCAGGCTGCGCCGCCACCGGCGGCTGCGACGCCGACGCCGGCCGTGGCTGCCACAGCCACACCAGGCCAGGGCGACACCGTGGTGCCACTGACGCCGATGCGCCGGGCCATCGCCGAGCACATGGTGCGCAGCCGGCAGACGTCGCCACACGCTTGGCTGATGATGGAGGTCGACATGACCGCCGTCGCCAGGGTGCGAAGCTCGCGGCGTGCCGGCTTTCAGCAGCGCACCGGCGTAGACCTGACGTTCCTGCCATTCGTGGCCAGAGCAGTCGTGGCTGCGCTGCAGCAGTATCCCACGCTCAACTCCAGCTGGAGCGCAGACGGCATCGTGCTGCGACGCGCGGTCAACCTGGGCTTCGCCGTCGCTCTGGAGGACGGTCTCATCGTGCCCGTTGTGCACAATGCCGAACGGCTCAACCTCGAGGGCCTGGCACTGGCTACCACCGACGTGATCGACCGTGCTCGCAACAAGAAGCTGCGCGTCGACGACGTCCAGGGCGGGACATTCACACTCAACAACGCCGGGGCGCTGGGGACGGTGATGTCACAGGCGATCATCAACCAGCCGCAGGCAGCGATCATGGTCATGGACGCGATCGTCAAGCGGCCGGTTGTCGTCGGCGATGACGGCATCGCCGTGCGTTCGATGATGAACCTCTCGCTGTCCTTCGATCACCGCATCAACGACGGCCTTCAGGGAGCGCGTTTTCTCCGCGCCTGCAAGGAGGCGCTCGAGGGCATCGAGGAGAACTCCGCGCTGCTCTGAGGCTTCGCCGCTGTCGCTGCGGTCCTCCGTGCTTCCGTGCCTGAGCCGTCCGGTGCGGCGCGTGCCTTGCGGCCACTCCTCAACACCCTGTTACAGTCCGCTCGTGGCTCAGCAGACGGAGTTGGTGGTGATCCTCGACGATCGCCCTGGTACCGCGGCCCAGCTCGGCGCTGTCCTCGGTGAGGCGGGAATCAACATCGAGGGTGTCTGTGGCGTGGTCAGTGGCAACGAGGGCGTTCTTCACGTCCTCGTCGAGAGCGATGCGCAGCGAGCGCACGCGTTGCTCGAGGCAGCCGGGATGCGCGTCGACCACGAGCGCGAAGTTTTTGTCACATCACTGCCCGACCGGCCCGGTGAGATGGCGCGGATCCTCGATCGCCTGGCGGCCGCCGACGTCAACTGCGACCTGCTCTACCTCACCGCGCGAGGTCGGTTGGTCATCGGCGCCGAGGACATCACCCAGGTGAGCAGCATCCTCACCTGATCGCCCATCTCTCGGGCGCGCGACGGTTGCCCTGCTCGAATCAGTCCGCGTCCATGTGCGGGTAACGCCAGCGTCGTGCGGGTTGGCGCGTTTCCTTGATCGCCCGGATCGAGACCCAGCGCAGCAGGTTCGCCGCCGAGCCGGCCTTGTCGTTTGTGCCGCTGGCACGGGCACCCCCGAACGGCTGCTGCCCGACGACGGCGCCGGTCGGCTTGTCGTTGACGTAGAAGTTGCCGGCGGCGTTGCGCAGTGCGGTCATCGCCTCGTCGACGGCGGCCCTCTCGGTGGCGAAGACCGCGCCGGTGAGCGCGTACGGCGATGTCTCATCGACCAGCCGGAGGGTGTCGCTCCAGGCGTCGTCGCGGTATGGGTACACGGTCAGGATGGGCCCGAAGATCTCCTGTTCCATCAGCGGGTGGTGGGGATCGTCGGTGACGTAGATCGTCGGCCGGACGAACCAGCCCACGGAGTCGTCGCATTCGCCGCCGGCTATCAGCGTCAGCCGGGCATCGTTGCGCGCCCCCTCGAGCACCGACTGGTGACCGCGGAAGGCGCTCTCGTCGATGACCGCGCCCATGAACGTGGAGAAGTCCGCAGGGTCGCCCATGGGGATCGACTCCGTAGCCTCCGCCAGCGGTCCACGCAGTTGCCGCCACAGCGACTCGGGGATGTAGGCGCGCGATGCGGCTGAGCACTTCTGCCCCTGGTATTCGAAGGCGCCGCGCAAGAGCCCAACCAGCAAGCTGTCCAAGTCGGCCGAGGGATGGGCGACGACGAAGTCCTTGCCACCGGTTTCGCCCACCAGGCGTGGGTATGTTCGGTATCCGTCGATATTGGCGGCAACGCCACGCCAGAGGTGGTGGAAGGTCGACGTCGAGCCGGTGAAGTGGATCCCGGCCAGCGCGGGATGACTGAGTGCGGCGTCGGCCACCGGCCCACCGTGGCCGGTCACCATGTTGATCACGCCCGGTGGAAGACCAGCTTCCTCGAGCAGCTCCAGGATGAGCGACGCCGCGAGCTGCTGTGTCGACGCCGCCTTCCAGACGACCACGTTGCCCATCAGCACCGGCGCCGTCGGCAGGTTGCCGGCGATCGATGTGAAGTTGAATGGGGTGACCGCGAGGACGAAGCCTTCCAGGGCGCGGAGCTCGGTGCGATTGCTGACGCCGGGCGGAGAGATCGGCTGATCCTCCTCCAGGCGCAGGGCGAACCACGGGTTGAAGCGCCAGAAGTCGATGAGCTCGCATGCCGAGTCGATCTCCGCCTGGTGCACCGACTTGCTCTGCCCGAGAATGGTCGCGGCGTTAAGCCGGTCGCGCCAGGGTCCGGAGAGCAGATCGGCGGCGCGCAACAGGATGGCGTTGCGCTCTGTTTGCCGGAGCGACGCCCACGAGGGCGCAGCCCGCAGCGCCGCCCCTATCGCCGCATCGACGTCCTCCCCGGTGGCCTGCCGACCTTCGCCGAGGCTGAGTTCGTGGCGGTGTGGGGCACGGACAACAAAGGGTGGGCCGGTGCCTGGGGCGTCGCGGCCGTCGATGTGCATCGGCAACAGTCGCGTCCTCGCCGACAGATCGTGAAGCGCCGCGCGGAGCGCTCGCCGCTCCTCGCTTCGCGGCGCATACTCGCGAACCGGCTCGTTGCGCGGGGCGTCGCTGGACATCGCCCGACGATTCTCGCGCAGCGGCAGCGATGACGTCACCACCCTGCTGGGGGCCTCGGCGCCGACCTCGGGTGTACAGTGAATGCCCGCCCATGCAGCCTCTTCCCGTCGTCGCCTCCGGGGGCGATCCCGCGCAGCACCGCCCCGGTGACCAGCGCCCCGCCCACCTCCGACTGCTCCCCGACGGTGTCGACCGGCGCCCGCCCTGGCTCACCGTCCGGCTTCCCGTCAGCGATGGCTACTCGCGCATCAAGGAGACGATGCGCAGCCTGACGCTCAACACTGTGTGCGAGGAGGCGCGCTGTCCCAACATCGGCGAGTGCTGGGGCCAGGGGACGGCGACATTCATGATCCTCGGCGACGTGTGCACGCGTGCCTGCGCGTTCTGCGCGGTGAAGAGCGGCCGCCGCGGTGGCGACATCGACGCCGACGAGCCGCGCCGGGTCGGCGAGGCAGTCCGGCGTATGGGACTGCGCCACGCGGTGGTCACGTCGGTCGACCGCGATGACCTGCCCGACTTCGGCGCCGGGATCTTCGCCGCAACCATCGTCGCGATTCGCGAGGCGTCGCCGGGCACGACCATCGAGGTGCTGACCCCCGACTTCAACGGCAGAGAGGAGTCGCTGCGCACGGTCATGGCCACAGTACCGGAGATCTTCAATCACAACGTCGAGACCGTCTCCCGCCTCTACCGGCGCGTGCGACCCAAGGCTGACCTCGAACAGAGCCTGCAGCTGCTGCAGCGGGCCAAGCAGCTCGAGCCTCGCAGCCGGACCAAGTCAGGGCTGATGGTGGGACTCGGCGAGACCCTCGACGAAGTCCGCGAGCTGCTCGCCGACATGCGCGACCACGAGGTTGAAATTGTCACCATCGGCCAATACCTGCGGCCCTCGCTGAAGCATCATCCCATCATCCGCTTCGTCCCCCCCGAGGAGTTCGCCGCGCTTCGCGAGTTCGGGCTGCAGCTCGGTTTCGAGCACGTCGAGTCCGGTCCCCTGGTGCGCAGCAGCTACCACGCCGCCGAGCAGGCGGTTGTGGCCCGCGCTGGATGAGCGATCCGGCGGCGCCACCCCCGCTTCGCCACCGGTGGCTCGGCCTCGTCGACTACAGCGAGGCGTGGACGCTGCAGCGACGGCTGGCCGCGGCCCGCCGCGACGGCGCCATCGACGACTGCGTCCTGCTCCTCGAGCACCCGCCCGTCTACACCATGGGGCGCAACGGCCGCACCGAGCACCTCGGCCGCGGACCCGGGCACCTACGGTCGCTCGGTGCCGCGTTCTGCGAGGTCGACCGCGGCGGGTCTGTCACCTATCACGGGCCGGGCCAGCTGGTCGCTTACCCTGTGGTTCTCCTCGCCGCGGCGTTCCCCATCGCCGAGCACCCGGAGCACGGCGACGTCGTCCGCTACCTCCGCGCCCTCGAGGCGGCGCTCATGGCCACGGCAGCGGCGGTGGGCGTGGCCGCGGATCGCCGTCCGCCCTACACGGGCGCCTGGGTCGGCTCCGCCAAGCTCGCCGCCATCGGCGTCAAGCTCGCCGGCGGGGTGACCACGCACGGTGTCGCCCTCAACGTCACCACCGAGCTGTCGTGGTTCAGCCACATCGTTCCCTGCGGGATCGAGGACGCGGGTGTCACCTCGCTCGAGCGTGAGGGTTCGGCGGACCTGACCCCGGAGAATCTGGCCCCCCTGCTCGCCGGCCACCTGGCGGCGGTCCTGGGCCGGCGGCTCGATGGCTGCGACGACCGCCTTATGAGCCTCATCGAGGATCGGCCAGCCGTTACCACGGCGGCGTGACCCGCGGTGTGACGGCCGTGTCGCATCCTTAACAAGTTTTGATCGCGGCGGTCACGCTCCGCTGACTTCGACCAAACCCCTGTTCATATTGCTGAACAGTCTTTACCATGCGTTGGTTGAACGGCGCATCCGTTCGGTCCCATCCTTGCACGCATCCGCCGACCGGGTTGGATGACACTCCAAACAGGGAGCCCTAGATGGCAGCGCTCGTCAAGAACCGCGTCCCCAAACAGCTGTCGTGGCCAACCGAGGAGGACGACACCCGCGGCCAGCGCCGCGCCGCCCTCTGCGAGCTGGACGGGCTACTCACCCAACTCGAGGAGATCAACCTGCACAGCAGGATCGTCCCGGGATGGGTGCGGGCGGCGCTTCAGCGGCACAGCATCGACGTCAAGACCCACCACACCGCCGCTGAGATGATCGAGGCGATCTTCCTGGTCCAGGAGCGCTACATGCTCCGGCCTGAGGTGGTCGGCCCGATCGCGGCGTCCGCCGGCTGCGCGCGCGAGCTCGACGAGCTGCGCCGCCGCATGGCGTCGTAGCCCAAGGACAGCCGCCGACCTGGACGCCGAGTCGGCCAAACGTGCGGCCGGCGCCGAAGCGGCGTCCCTGGTCACCGACGGCATGACCCTGGGCCTGGGCACTGGGTCGACGGCGCGCTGGTTCATCGTCGCCGTGGGTGACCTGGTGAGGCAGGGCATGCGCCTCCGCGGCGTGCCCACATCGCACGCCAGCGAGCAGCTTGCCCAAGAGCAGGGCGTGCCGCTGATGGACCTGGGCGCCGAGGGCGTGGACCTGGCGGTGGACGGGGCCGACGCCGTCGATCCCGACCTCCGCCTCATCAAGGGAGCCGGTGGGGCGCTGCTCCGCGAGAAGATCGTCGCCGCCGCGGCACGGCGCTTCGTCGTTGTCGTCGACGAGAGCAAGCTGCGGACCGAACTCTCCGGGACGGTGCCCGTCGAGGTCGTCCGGTTCGGGGTTGCCGCCACCCTGGCGGCCCTGCACGCCACCGGAGGGACGTTCACGCTGCGGGGCGACGGGCGCGGTCAGACGGTGATCAGCGACAACGGCAACCTCATAGCCGACGGCAGCTACCCGCGGATCGACGACCCAGAGGGCCTCGCCGAACGTCTCGACGCCGTCCCCGGCGTGGCCGGCCACGGCCTCTTCCTGGGCATGACAGACCTCGTCCTCGCGGCTCGCTCGGACGGATCGGTGCAGAGGCTGAGCTCGCGGCGCTAGCCGGCGCCACCCACCGGGCGCCGCTTCACCGGTCGCCACGCGACGAGTAACCTGCGCCCCGATGGGTGCGAGCGATCTGTCAGGGCAGACCGTCCTCCTCACAGGGGTCACCGGCTTTCTCGGCACGGCCATCCTGGAGAAGCTCCTCTACGGCATCCCCGGCTGCCGGGTGCTGACCCTCATCCGCCCGGGGCGTCAGGGAGCGCGCCGCCGGCTCGACGATGAGGTTCTCGCCACGCCTGCCTTCACCCGGTTGCGCGAACGGCACGGGGACGGGTTTGCGGCCGAGGTGGCGTCGCGGGTGGTCCCCATCGCCGGCGACCTGGGCAAACCCGGCCTCGCTCTCGATGAGGAGGCGCGCAGGCTGGTCGGCGAGGTTGGCGTGGTCATCCACTCCGCGGCCGAGGTCTCCTTCGACAGCGCCCTCGACGTCGCCCTGGGCACCAACCTCGGCGGCCCTGTGCGCCTGGTGGAGACGGTCACGGCGGCAGGTGCCCGTCCCAGCGTCGTCCAGGTGTCGACGGCGTACGTCTCGGGAATGCGCCGCGGCGTTGTCTTCGAGGGCATGCCCGGCGGATTGGCGTCCGCCGGCGGCGCCGCGCTGGACTGGCGTTCCGAGCTCCGTGCCGCGGAGGCTGCCCGGGCTCGCATCGAGGCGGAGTCGCGCACGCCGCCGCGGATGCGCCGCTTCGGCGCCGCCGCCCGTCGCGGCATTGGAGCGTCGGGGATCCCCGGCGCCGGCGCCGAGTCGGAGAGGCTGCGGGCCCGATGGGTCGACGAACAGCTCGTTGCCAGCGGCAGGCATCACGCGCGCGCGCTGGGGTGGTCCGACGTCTACACCATGAGCAAGGCGCTCGCCGAGCTCGCCGTTGCCGAGGTGTGCGCCGACCTCTGCCTATCCATCGTGCGACCCTCGATCATCGAGTCCAGCCTGACCGAGCCGATGCCTTCCTGGATCACCGGCTTGCGCATGGCCGAACCGATCATCCTGGCCTACGGCCGCGGGTTGCTTGCCGACTTTCCTGGGTTGCCCGACGGGGTCATCGACCTGGTCCCGGTCGACACCGTCTGCAACGCGGTGATCAGCGCCGCCGCCGCACCGCCGGTGGCGGGAACACCGGTCGTGTACCACGTCAGCACCGGCGCGCGGAATCCCCTGCGCTTTCGCGGGCTCTTCGACAACGTCCGCGAGTATTTCCGCGCGCACCCGCTGCACGACGCCGCCGGTGCGCCGATCCCGGTGCCCGACTGGGAGTTTCCCAGCGGGCGGCGTGAGGAACGCCGGCTGGCGCGGCTGGAGCGTGGCCTGGAGGCGGCGGTCGCCATCGTCGAGTCCGGTCCCGCAACCCACCGCACCAGGGCTCTGGCCGAGCGCCTCGAAGACACCCGTGACCGGGTGCGACGCGGCCGCGGACTCGCCGAGATGTACGCGGTGTACACGGAGATGGACGCCGTCTTCGACGACAGCAACACGCGAGCCCTGGACACGGCGCGAGCGGCGACCGAACGGGCTCAGTTTCCCTTCGACGTCGCCGGCATCGACTGGTCGCAGTACCTGCAGATCTCGCACATCCCCGCCGTCATCGAGCTGGCGCGGCTGCGTCGCCGGCCGCCGCGACCTGTGCTCCCGCGCCCCACCCAGCTGCGCACCGAGGTGCCGGCGGGCCGGCTGCCGGCAATCCGCTCCACCGAGCGGGCGCTCGCCGTCTTCGACGTCGAGGGCACCATCGCCGACCTCACCGTGGTGCAGCACTACCTCTACTTCCTCCTCGACCGCGAGGAACGGCGGCGCTGGCCGATGGTCATCGCCCGAACCGCCTCGCGAGTGCCGGGCTGGCTGCGCCTCGACAGGGCCAACCGTCTCGACTTCCAGCGCCACTTCTACCGCGGCTATCACGGGTTCGAGCAGGAGCAGATCGCCGCGGTGGCGCGGCGCGCGTTCCACGAGGTCACCCTGCCGCGCTGCTTCCCCCGCGGTCTGCGGCGGGTGCGCGAGCACGTCGACGCGGGTCACCGTGTGGTCATCGTCACCGGTGCTCTCGACGAGATCGTCCGCCCGCTTGCCGAGCTGCTCGATGTGGAGCTGCGCGCCGCGCGCCTGCGCACCGTCGACGGGGTCTTCGACGGTGACCTCGCCGACACGCCGCCGAGTGCCGAGGCACGCGGTGCGCTGGTGCGTTCGCTCGCCGCCGAGGCCGGGCTGGAGCTGGCGATGTCGTACGCCTACGCCGACAGCATCAGCGACCTCTCCATGCTCGAGGTCGTCGGCCGTCCCGTGCCGGTGAACCCCGACCTGCGGCTTGCCGCTGTGGCACGGCGGCGCGGCTGGCCGGTGCAGCGTTGGACGGTGCGCGACGGCGGTGGCAGGTTGCCCTTCGTGCTGCCAGCCGAGGTGAACGACAGCGGTGCTCGCGTTGGACCGGTCGGCGCCGGACGGGAACCCTGACGTGCGTGCTCTCGAGTACACGCCCACGCTTCCCGCGTACGCGGCGGCGCGGCTGACCAGGGGTACGCGAGGCGGACCACTCACCCTGCTGCGCCTGGCGCATCGACCCGCGCCCGCGCTTCCCGGCGAGGGCTGGGTGCGGGTGCGACCGCGGCTCGCCGGGGTGTGCGGCTCCGACGTGTCGGCGCTCACCGGTCACGCGAGTCCCTATCTCGGCGCTCTGGCGTCGACGCCGTTCGTGCTCGGGCACGAGATCGTCGCCGATGTGGTCGACGGCGATGGCTCGTGGGGCGGCGCCACCCGCGTCGTTGTCGAGCCCATGCTCCACTGCGCTGTTCGCGGCGTCGAGCCACCGTGTCAGCGCTGTGCTGCCGGCGAGCCGCAGGGGTGTGAGTCCGTTGCCGGTGAGGGGATCGACACGGGACTGCAGACCGGTTACTGCGCCAGTACCGGTGGGGGATGGGCCACTGAGCTGATCGCTCATCGCAGTCAGTTGCACGCCGTTCCCGACTCCCTCGACGACCGTGATGCGGTGATGGTCGAGCCGCTCGCCTGTGCCCTGCATGCGGTGCTGCGCAATCGCCCCAATCCGGGGGACCGAGTCCTCGTGCTCGGCGCCGGGACGCTGGGGCTGCTCGTCGTGGCGGCCCTGCGCCACGCGGGATCGGCGGGCCGGGTGATCGCCGTCGCCAAGCATGATCACCAGCGCGCCCACGCCGCGGCGCTGGGCGCCGACACCGTGTGCACCCCCGAGGCGATGCTGCGCACCGTCCGGTTCGAGACAAGGGCGCGGCTGGTTGAGTCGCGGGTGACCGTTCCATTCCTGCTCGGTGGAGTCGACCTCTGCTTCGAGTGCACCGGGACCAGTGACGGCCTCGCCGATGCCATGACCTGCACGCGCGCTGGCGGGACGGTCGTGATGGTGGGCATGCAGGGCAGGTCGAGCGTCGACCTTTCACCGGCATGGCACCGTGAGCTCAACCTGCGCGGCGCCTACGGCTACGGTGTCGAGGGCGACACGGGCGAGCGCACCTTCGCCCTGGCGCTGGCGGCAGCGGCCGCGGTTCGTCCCGGTGAGCTTGTCGCCGATCCCTACTCGCTCGAGGACTACCGAGACGCACTTGCCCACGCCGGTGCCGCGGGCTCGCGCGGAGCGGTCAAGATCGCGTTCGCGCCACAGCTGGCAGCATCGGCGGCGACGTCGTGAACCGTCCCGGCACCGTTGTCGAAGTCGGCCGGAACACACCCCCGGTACTGGTGCACAACGGCGACGGCATCGTCCTGCAACGGCTTCCCCTGGGCGCACGGGTCGTCTACCCGCCCGACCCCGTTGACGGACTGCGTGATCCTGACGGCGCGGTGCGCCGGGCCTTGCTCAATCCGCTCGACTCCGACCCGCTGCCGGCGCTGCTTCACGCGGGGATGAAGCTGACCATCGCCATCGATGACATCTCCCTGCCGCTGCCGCCGATGCGCTTTCCCGACGTGCGCCAGCGAGTCCTCGAATGCGTCCTCGACATGGCCGCCGACGCCGGCGTCGACGACGTCGAGATCGTCATCGCCACCTCGCTGCACCGGCGCATGACCGCACCCGAGGTGCTCGAAGCCGTCGGTAAACGCGTCTTCGACGCCTTCTGGCCCGACCGCCTCTACAACTTTGACGCCGAGGACCCCGAGGCGCTCACCGAGCTGGGCACGACCGAGGTCGGTGAGGTGGTGGAGATCAGCAAACGGGCTGCGACCAGCGACCTGCTCGTGTACGTGAACATCAACCTGGTGGCCATGGACGGAGGCCACAAGTCGGTGGCCGTCGGGCTGGCGCCGTACCGCAGCCTGCGTCATCACCACAACGTGCACACGCTGCGCCACACAAGAAGCCTGATGGATCCTCCCCACAGCGCGCTGCACACGTCGTGCGATCGCATGGGGCACCTGCTCGAGCAGCACGTCAAGGTGTTCAAGATCGAGACGACGCTCAACAACGACACCTTCCCGGCCGCGCTGGGATTTCTCAACCGGCGTGAGGCCGACTGGAGCACCCGCGACCGCGCCGCCGCCCGGGTGTTCTCTCGCGTGTCTGCGGCGATGCCGCCGGCCCAGGCGCGGGCGGCGTTCCATCGCACGCGATCGCCGTACGCGTTGACGTCGATCCACGCGGGAGCCACCGACGCGGTGCACCGCCGTACCCTGGAGGCGCTCTACCGGCAGCAGGCGGTGCCGGTGCGCGGCCAGTCCGACGTGCTCACCGTCGGAATCCCCTACGTGGGGCCGTACAACGTCAACTCGATCATGAATCCCATCCTCGTCTTCTGCATGGGGTTGGGTTACTTCTTCAATATGTACCGCGGCGTTCCTCTGGTGCGTCGTGGCGGCGTGCTGATCATGACCCACCCGTGCCGCGACGAGTTCCACCCGGTGCACCACCCGTCGTATATCGACTTCTTCGAGCAGGTGCTGGCCACGACCCGTGACCCAGAGCGCATCGAATCGGAGTTCGAGGAGCGTTTCGCCAACGACACCTGGTACCGACAGCTGTACCGGAAGTCACACGCCTATCACGGCGTGCATCCCTTCTACATGTGGTACTGGGGCGTGCATGCGCTCGACCATCTCGGTGACGTCATCGTCGTCGGCGGCGATCGCGCGGTATGCCAGCGACTCGGCTTTCGCGCCGCATCGACGCTTGACGATGCGCTGGAGATGGCCACGCAGACTGTCGGCGCCCATCCCAGCGTCACCCACCTGCATGCGCCGCCGCTCTTCGTCTGCGACGTCGAGCCAGGTGAGTTCGAGAACGGGGTGCCGTGATCGCCCGCTTGCGCACCGGCCGGCGTCGCACACTGACCGTGGGCATGCTTCGCGAAGCAGGGGCCGACGCGCTGACCATGCTGCGCAACTGGCGCCCGCCGGAGCACCCCCCGCCCGAGGAGGCCCCGCGGCGCGGCCGCCGCCGGCGCGCCGCCGAGCCCACCTGGGGACGGAGCGACACCGCGGCGACCATCCGCCGCAATCTGCAGCGCAGCGCGCTGTTCCCCCTCCTCGAGGTCCTCGGCCGCCCCGAGGTCGTCGGCCTGCACCACGTCCACGGCGTGCGACCGCCGATCATCTTTGCCCCCAACCACGCGTCCCACGCCGACGCGCCGCTGGTGCTCAAGGCGCTTCCCGCCCACATCCGCGAGCGCACCGTCGTGCCCGCTGCGGCGGATTACTTCTTCGACCGCACCTGGCTCAGCGTTTTCGTCACCCTCGGCCTCAACGGCGTGCCCTTCGACCGCCAGCACGACATCGCCGACTCAGTGCGCCGCTGCGAACGATTCCTGCGCCACGGGCACAGCATCGTCCTCTTTCCCGAGGGGACACGGTCGACGACCGGCCGGCTGCGCGGTTTCAAGGCCGGCGTCGCCCACCTCGGTGTGCAGACGGGCGCGCCGGTGATTCCGGTGTACCTGCAGGGCACCCACGCGCTGCTCGCTCGGGGCAAGGCGCTGCCCAGGCCGAGCGCCATCGCGGTGCACTTCGGCACTCCGCTGGTCGCCGGCCGTGACGAGTCGGCGCGGAGCTTCAACCAGCGACTGGAGGCCGCGGTCATCGACCTGGTCACACAGCTGCAGGGCCACGCCCACCGCGACGCCGAGCCGCGACGCGGCGGGTGGCGCGAGGCGTGGACCGCGAGTGCGCCTCACGACGCCCGGCAGCCGGCTCGCAGCACCAGCGAAGCCGCTTCGTGGCGCGAGTCGTGGAGGTCGACGACCCCGCGCTGACGTTTGACGCGTCTACAGGTCGATCTCCACGCCGGTTCCCGCGGCGCGCGCCGCGGCGAGGACCATTGCCGCCGCGGCGACGTCCTGCGCGGCGACGCCCACCGACTTGTACAGCGTGATCTGCTCGGCCGAGCTGCGTCCGAGCCGCGTGCCTGACACCAGTTCGCCGATCTCGGCGTGGATGTGATCCGCGGTGATGATCCCCTCCTCGATGGGCATGCGCAGATCGTTCGACCCTGAAGGCGGCGCCGCCAGGACCGCGTCGCGCGACTCGACGACGACCAGGGCGTCGGCCACCGTCGCTGAGTCGACCTCGCGACCAGCGGTGTTGTAGCCCACCGACGCGACGTGCACGCCGGGGTCGAGGTTCTGGCGGAGGACGACGGGGTCGGCTGAGTGCGTCGTCGCGCAGACGACATCGGCCCCCCGGCACGCCTGGGCGAAGCCGCCGGTGGGCACGACGTCGATGCCGAGGCGCCGGTGCAGCTCGGCGGCGACGGCGGCGGCTTTCGCCGGGTCACGCCCGGCGACCCGGACCTCGGCGAAGGCACGGACGCGGACCACCGCCTGGGCGTGCGCCATCGCCTGGACACCGGTGCCGAGGATGGCCAGGACTCGCGAGTCGGCGCGGGCGAGCAGTTCGACCGACAGCGCCGACCCCGCCGCCGTCCTGGCTGCGGTGATCGAGGTGCCGTCGACGAGCGCGAGGGGCTGCCCGTTTGCCGCGTCGAAGACGATGACCACAGCCTGGTGGGTGGGCAGAGCGGTCCCGGCGTTGCCGGGGAACAGCGTGACCAGCTTCGCCGCCAGGCCACCGAGCCCGGGGAGGTAGGCGGGCATCGCGGCGAGGAGGGCGTCGCGCTCGGACACCACCGCGGCGATGCGCGCCGGCATCGACGCACGCCCGGCGCTGACGTCGGCCATCGCCGCCGCCACCGCCCGGCGCAGCGCGTCGGGCTCGAGCAGCGCCTCGGTTTGCGCGCGGGTGAGGACCAGCACGCCGGCGATTGTGCGGGGCGAGGCACTCCCTCGCTTCTCGGACCGCCGCCGCAAGGCGGCGACGCGGATTCCGGCGGCGAGCGGCATCTGCGACACTCGCTGACCGGGCGGATAGCTCAGCCGGTTCAGAGCGCCTCGCTTACACCGAGGAGGTCGCGGGTTCGATCCCTGCTCCGCCCAGGGTCGTCAGCCCCGGACCGTCGATTGCGGCCAGCGGGAGGGATCGCGGCCCATGTGGCCGGCCCAGCGCTCATGGAGAGGCGCGTCGTCGGGTACAGCCACGACGTACCCGAATGGCTTGCCCGGACCCCGCATCTGGTCGGCGATCCGGGTGGTGAAGGCGACCGCGATCGCGGTGGCGGCGGGATCGAGGCTCCGCTCGAGCCCCAGCGCCGCGGCCAGGTCCCACTGGTGGATGAGGTTGTCGGCGAGGTGGGTGGTGATCGCCGCCTCGGCAGGGGAGGGCCCGAAGGGCATGGGGACGGTGCCCTCCAGCGGTCCGTAGGCGCGCCACGCATCAACGGCCAGGTCCGCAGAGGCGGCGTAGGCGGCCACGGGATCTTCACCGAGGACGCCGACATCGGCCTGCATGATGTCCTGCGCGCCGGCGGCCGGCGTTCGCCGGGCGACCCCGCCGAAGACGAGATTGGCGCCGACCAGGTGGGCGACGAGGTGCTCGACGTCCCACTCGACGCACGGCGTCGGGCGGCGCAGGTCGCCCGCGGTCAGTCCCCTGGTGAGCTCGCCCGTCCGACGGAGCGTCGCCTCGTACAGCCCGATGTCCATCGCGGTAGCCTCCCGTGGCCTGGTGCCGCCAGAGTAGGGCACCCGGCCCGGCGGCCGTCTTGGCGGCGTCCCAGGCGCTGCGGCGGCTCACGGTGCCGCGCTCGCCGCGGCTGTGGCAATCATGGCCAAGCCTGGCCGATACCCGGGGAGCCAGATTCGGCCATCGCAGTCTCTATCTCGGCAGGGCGAACGGCTGCTCGTTCGGACACCCGTTCGCCGCCGCCGCCTGGCCCGGTGTCACGGTCTGGTGCGCTCTGCCTTCGGCTGTGCAGAGCCACCCCAGTTCATGCCATCATCGCCCGAAACGACGGTCCCCATGGGGTTCGCCCCGGTCGGGTCGGTGTCGGGTGCCCCGGGAGCCGCCCGTGGGGCCCGCCAGCGAGTCCGGGTCGATTGGAGGAGACAGGACATGGCAAAGGCAGCCCAGGCCTCGCTCTCGGTGCGGGCAGTGATCTTCGGCTTCGATCCCGACCCGGACACCGCGCCAAGCCGCGCTCTCCAGGTCCTCACCGTCCGCGGGTCGGTGCCCAGCGCCGACGTCGAGGGACGCGAGAGATGCGTCGAGGCTGCCGCGAGGGCGGCGACGGCGGCCGGCGCCGACATCGAGGGCCGCCGTGGCCGCGGCAGGTCGGGCCTCCTGCTGGTCGGGCTCGGCGACGAACCGGGACGTGGCGCTCGCACCCTCGCGGCGTGGTACCTGGCCACCTCGCCCTTCGGCGAGAGCAACGGACCGGGCAAGTGGGTGTCGGCCGGCCGCGGGCTGCGCCTCGACGCGAACAGCCAGGCGGCGCTGAAGGCGGCTCTGGACCGCCTGCGCGCCGACACCAAGCACGTCGCCGGCGCCGCCGCACTGCTGGGTGACGTGTTCACCGGCGACGACCTGCTGCGCCTGCACATCGCCCTGCACGGCGGTCCCAAGGGCAGCGAGCGAACTTTCCGCCGCCGCGTTCAGGAGCTTCGCGACAGCGGTGTGCTTCGGCCGGTGCCCGAGCGCGAGGTCGCTTCCCTGCGCCAGCGCGTGCCGCGCTTCCGCTCGCCGGCTGGGACTGGGGGACGCCCCCCCGAGCTCCTGCGCTACTCGGGCAGCGGTGGTGAAGAGGAACAGCTCGCGGGCCTGAGGGCGCGGCGCAGCGCCTAGCCGCGACAGTTCAGCCGGCGTCGGCCGGCCAGGGCGGCTCGCCGCTGGTGAGGACCAGCGTCACCGGGCCGTCGTTGTCGATGCTGACCTGCATGTGGGCGGCAAAACGGCCTTCGGCGACCTCCAGGCCGAGGCGGCGGAGCTCGTCGCAGAACTCTGCGCAGAGCCGCTCGGCCTGTTCGGGCCTGCCTGCGCCGATGAACGAGGGGCGGTGACCACGTGAGGTGTCGGCGTAGAGGGTGAACTGGCTGAGGACGAGCACGGACCCGGGAGGATCCAGCTGGGCGAGGTCCAGGTTCATCCGCCCAGCGGCATCGGCAAACACGCGCAAGGTCGCCACCCGGCCGGCGAGGTGTCGCGCCTGCTCGGCGTGATCGCCAGGCCCGGCGCCGACGAGGACGCACAGCCCGCGGCCGATCTCGCCACAGACCTCGCCGTCGACGGCCACCGCGGCGTGGCTGACCCGCTGGACGACAGCGCGCACGCGGGATCTAGGTGAGGAACCGCAACCCGCGGTAGATGCGCATCGCCTCGGCCTCGGCGGCCAGGAAATCGGGGGCCGAGGCGCGCATGCCGTGGACCAGGAAGCTCCAGGTGCGGCGCTCCTGGTCGCGTCCGTCGACGGTGCCGAATGCCGAGCCGAGCGCCCGAGGTGGGTACATCTCGATGACCGCTCCGGGGAGCCGCTTGTAGATGGGGCGGGCGACGAGGATCGCCTCGAGAGGGGCTCCGTCAGGCAATCGCCCGGCGTGCAGGTCGACCTCGCGCAGCTTGGCGATGGGGTTGTCGGGATCGCGGACGGTGACCGCGACGCCGAACTCCTCGGAGAGCTCCCGGGCGACGAAGAGCACAGCCAGCGCGTCGGTCTCGTCGCCGCGCAGACGCACGAAGCCGGCTGCGGAGAGGGCGGGAAGGTCGGGGAACTCCCGGCGAGCCGCGTCGACGGCGTGACGGAAGTACTCCATCTCGAAGAGGCCACTGGAGCGAGCGTCGGCGAGCCAGGGGACGTCACCGCGCCAGTCGCGCAGCGCGGTCAGTTCGGCGAGGCGGCTCCGGAGCTGCTTGCGGTCCGCTGGGTCGAGGCCATGCACGCGTAGATGAAGAACTCGCCCCATGACGTCATTCTACGGTCCCTCGGTGCATTCGCCCGTCTCGCGTCGATCCCGTCAACCCGTTGATGGCGGGGTGGTGCGCTATCGTGGCGACCCGCGGCTGACGGGGTCAGCGGCGAGCGGGCCGAGGTAGCTCAGTTGGTAGAGCACAGGTCTGAAAAACCTGGTGTCGACAGTTCGATCCTGTCCCTCGGCACGCCATCTCGATCGCGCCCGGCTCTCCACAGGAGCGAGCAGCGCGTCAGGAGGAGGCCGAACGACGGGCACGGAGGACCTCGCACCGTTCGACCTTCTCAGTGAGGTCCGTGGTCTACGGGCGTTCGACCTGCCGTCGGCGCTGGCCGAGATCTACGCAGGGACGCTCGGGTTCGACACGCCGTGCCTCTACGCCAACTTCGTCGCCACTATCGACGGTGTCGTCGCGCTGGCGGACGCGCGCCCGTCGTCGGGGAGCGTGATCAGCGGTCGCGCAGCCGCTGACCGGTTTCTGATGGGGTTGCTCCGCGCCTGTGCGGACGCGGTTGTCATCGGCGCCGGCACACTGCGCGGCAGCCCCGGTCACGAGTGGACGCCCGACGCTGTCTACCCTTCCGCCGCCCGGGAGTTCGCCGAACTCCGTCGGCGTCTCGGCCGTTCGGGCAGCCCACCGCTGGTTGTGGTGACCGCGAGCGGCGTCTTTGATGTCAGGCATCGCGGCCTGCGTGCGGGGACTCTCGTGCTCACCGGTGACGCGGGCGCTGCTGAACTCGACAACCGGCTCCCCGATGGGGTGACGGTGCGCTCACTGGGTGACGTCGGTGAGTTGTCGATGGCGCGCATCGTCGACACGTTGCACGCTGACGGTCATCGCGTCATCCTCACTGAGGGCGGCCCGACGTTGCTCGGCAAGCTGCTCCGCGCTGATCTTCTCGATGAGCTCTTCCTGACGCTCTCGCCGGTGCTCTTCGGACGCACGGCAATGGAAGAGCGCAAGGGGCTCGTCGACGCGGTGGCCTTCACGCCGCAGACGGCGCCCTGGCTCGAGCTGCGCAGCGTGCGTCAGAACGGGTCATATCTCTTTCTTCGTTACGGCCGCGCTTGAACTGACGATGACGACGTGGGCTTGAGGGTCACTGACCCTCGCGCGCATGCTTTTCCGCGTACATGGCGCGGTCGGCCGCGGCCAGCAAGCCCTCGACGTCCTTGGCGTGCAGCGGGTACATCGCCACGCCGATGCTCGCACCGAGGCGCAGTTCCACGCCCCCGATGATGAGCGGCGCCGCCAGGCTGGCCAGCATCCGTGCCCAGGTGCCTCTGGCGTCATCCTCCCCAGCCCCAGGGAGGACGACAACGAATTCATCGCCACCGAAGCGCGCGATGGTGTCAGACTCGCGCAGCGCGCTCGACAGGCGTATGGCCGCCTCGTGGAGGACCAGGTCACCGAAGCGGTGACCGTAGGTGTCGTTGACCGCTTTGAATCCGTCGAGGTCGACCATGAGGACGGCAACACACTCATCGTCGCGTTCGGCACCGCGCACGGCGACCTCGAGACGGTCGTAGAGCAGCGTGCGATTGGGCAGTGCGGTCAATGCGTCGTGCAGAGCGTCGTGGCGCAGCGCCACACCCTCCCGCTCCAGCTGCCTGCTGATCTCCCTGAGGTTCGCGTCGAACCGCTTTGCCGAGTGCATCATGTTGACGTCGGTGCTGCCGCGGACGATCCCCAGGGCCTCGGCGAGCACGGTGTTGGGACTGCCCAGCCGGTGGGCTTCCGCCACGAGGATCTCCGAGGTCACGTCGCGCCATATCAGGTAGCCGCGCACGACGTTGACGATGGACATCTGTTCGGCTGCGGCAGCCTGACCGGTGGAGGCGAGCCAGGCGGATTCGTTCTCGTCGGGCAGTATCCCGCTGACCAGCCAGCGGGCCACCATGAGAGTCCCCACCCAGTGGGCGGCCAAGCGCCTCTGCTTGTAGGCGTCGCTCGCCGGCTTGCCGATCCATTGGTGCGTCTCGACACGAGTCGCTGCGACCTGGGCGACGTCGTCGGCACGAGTCCCCAGCGCGAGGCCTAGAGCTCGTCGTGGATCGGTCTCATCGGGCACCTCAGCGCTCATGTCGTGCCAATATTGGCGCTCCCCCAAGTATGGAGATGGATGATGTCGCATCCGTGAACGCGCCCGCAGATGAGCGGCGGACACCTGCCAGCCAACCTGTCAGCGACGATCTGCTCGACACCGGCCGGCGGCGGCTTCGTTTGCTCGGCGCTGCGCTGGGCGGAGCCGTCGCCACGGGCACCGACCGCATCGAAGAGCTGCACCGCGGCATCGCTCGCCGGGCATTCGACGCTGCCGGCCCCGGAGCACGGCCGGCCCAGGTGACCCACGACGCCGTGGCCGCGGCTTCCTACGCGGCGGTGCGGCGTGTGCTCAGAGGCGCTGGTCAGGTTGCCGGTGCCGTCGCCGCCGCCAGTCCACTGTCGGCGCATCCGCGGGTCACCGGGCGTGAGGCCGGGCTGGTCGAAGGCGCCATATCGGGCATATGGGGCGACCACATCGAGCGGCGGCATCCTGACCTGGCTGTTCGCATGGCTGTCCGCAGCGGCGGCCGCGACGTCAGCATCGATGGCGACGCGTTGGCGGCGACCTTTCCC
>DASZGL010000073.1:0-30716 GCA_035938875.1 Candidatus Dormiibacterota bacterium | reverse complement strand
CAATCACCTCCTCGCTGACCGCCGGACCCCCGCCTACAATGCCGTCCCCGTGAGCGGTATCCCGTCCCTCGGCGCGCCCGGCGCTGCCCCATCACCGCCCTGACCGCCACCGCCGGCGCATCGCAGATCCTCAGCGGTCTCAACGAGGCGCAGCGCCGTGCCGTCGAAGCACCCGACGGGCCCCTGCTCATCTTCGCCGGCGCGGGCAGCGGCAAGACGCGCGTGCTCACCCACCGCATCGCTCATGTCATCGCGACACGCGGGGTGCTTCCTGAGGAGATCTGCGCGGTCACCTTCACCAACAAGGCGGCGCGAGAGATGCGCTCCCGCGTCGAGGCGCTGCTCGGCGGCAGCCTGTCGGGAATGTGGTTGGGAACGTTCCACGGACTCGGCGTGCGACTGCTGCGGCGCGACGGCGAGGCGATCGGCATCAGTCGCGACTTCGTCATCTATGACGAGGCCGATCGCCTCGCCGCGATGAAGCGGTCCCTCGCCCAGGCGGGCATCGACGAGAAGCGTTATCCGCCGGCGCAGATCGTCCATGCCATCAGCAGCGCCAAGAACGAATTGCTCGACGCTGCCGCGTACGCAGCCGGCCCCGACGGATCGGCGCACTTCGGCGCTGTGGTGGCCCGGGCATTTGCCGCATACGAGCGGGAGATGAATGCCGCTGCTGCCCTGGACTTCGACGACCTGCTGTTGCGCACCGTCGACCTGCTGCGTGATGCGCCACCCGTGCGCGACCACTACCAGGAGCGATTCCGGCACATCTTCGTCGACGAGTACCAGGACACCAACAGGGCGCAATACGTCATGGTCAGCCTGCTCGCCGAGAAGCATCGCAACCTGACCGTGGTCGGCGACGATGATCAGTCCGTGTACCAGTTTCGTGGTGCGGACATCCGCAACATCCTCTCCTTCGAGCGCGACTACCCAGACGCCCTGACGGTGACCCTTGAGCAGAACTACCGCTCGACGCAGACCGTCCTCGACGCCGCCCACGCGATCATCCGCCACAACACGGAGCGCGCCGAAAAGAAGCTGTGGACGGACAGAACAGGTGGTGATCCAGTACAGCTCATCTCGGTGTTCGACGAGCAGGAGGAGGCGATGGCGGTCAGCGCCGAGATCGAGCGGCTGATCGCCAGCGAGGAATACTCGCTGTCGGACTGCGCGGTGCTCTACCGGACCAACGCGCAGTCCCGCGCCTTCGAAGACGTCATGCTCCGGCGTGGCATTCCCTACCGCCTGGTCGGTGGGGTGCGTTTCTATGAGCGCCGTGAGGTCAAGGACGTCATCGCCTACCTGCGGGTGATCAGCAACCCGCGCGACGTCGTTGCCTTCGCTCGCATCGTCAACGTCCCGCGACGCAAGATCGGCGATCAGACCGTCGCCGCGCTGGAGCGACTGGCGCGAAAACGCAGCTGCTCGCCGTTCGAGGCGGTGGCCTTGCTCGGCGGGGACGACGAGATAAGCGCCGGCGCTGCGCGCGCGCTGGCGGGATTTCACGAGCTCATCGAGACACTCCGCGACGAGGCACAGCGCCGCCCGCTGTCGCAGCTGCTCGAGCTGGTCCTGGAGCGCTCCGGCTACCACGGGTACGTCGCCGATGGGACGCCGGAGGGGGAGGAGCGATGGTCGAATGTCACCGAGCTCGTCGGTCTCGCCGGCGAGTACGCCGAGGTCGATCCTCCCGATGGGCTGCGGCGCTTCCTCGAGAACGTCGCCCTGGTCAGCGACACCGACGACCTCGACCGCGACGGCGATCCCGGTGGCGTGACCCTGATCACCCTGCACCAGGTCAAGGGCCTGGAGTTCCCGGTGGTGTTCATCGCCGGGCTCGAGGAGGGGCTGCTGCCCCACCTTCGGGCCCTGGAGCAGGGTGAGGCTGCTCTCGCCGAGGAGCGCCGCCTCGCCTACGTGGGCATCACCCGCGCCCAGCGTCGCCTCTACCTGCTGCACGCCTTCCGCCGCCACCTCTACGGCTCCTCGCAGCTGGCCCAGGCATCGCGGTTCCTCGGCGACCTGCCCGTCGAGATCCTCGAGCGGCCGCGGCGGCCCGGGTCGATCGATCCGCCACCGCAGGTCCGTGCCCCCGGCGCCGTCCGCGCCGCCATCCACGCCCATGCTGTTCGGGCCAATCCTGTCGAGATCGCGCCCGCCAGGTTTGCTCAGGGGATGCGGGTCCGCCACGCACGCTACGGCGAGGGCACGATCCTCAAGAGCACCATGACGCGCGCCGGTGAGGAGGTTGTCATCCGTTTCGACGAGGCGGGAATGAAGATTTTCGCCGTCGCCGACGCCATCCTGGAGATCCTCTAGGGATGAGCCCGCGGCCCGCTGACGTCCGCACGCGGTACGCGGATCTGCGGGCTGCGGTCGAGCACCACGGCCATCGCTACTACGTCCTCGACGACCCGGAGATCAGCGACGCCGAATACGACCGCCTGTTTCGCGACCTCGTCGACCTCGAGACCAAGCACCCCGAGCTGCAGTCGGACGATTCGCCGACCCAGCGCGTCGGCGGCGCCCCGGTCGATGCCTTTGCCAAGGCCGTGCACCGCACTCCCATGCTCTCACTCGGCAACGCCTTCAGCCCGCAGGAGGTGGAGGACTTCGTTCGCCGCGTCGAGCGCCTCATCGGCGGTGTCGCCGTCTACGTCTGCGAGCTGAAGATCGACGGGCTGGCGGTGTCGCTCACCTATCGGCGGGGCAAGCTGGTGCGCGGGGCGACAAGGGGCAACGGGTTCGAGGGTGAGGACGTCACCGCCGAGTTGCGCACCATCCAGTCGGTGCCGCTGACACTTCGTGGGGTCGAGACCGGCCTGCCCGACGAGATCGAGGTGCGCGGGGAGGCGTACATGCCCAAGCAGAGCTTCGCCAGGCTCAACGAGGGCCTCGAGGAGCGGGGCCGCACCTACGCCAATCCGCGGAGCGCGGCGGCGGGGAGCGTGCGCCAGCTCGATCCCAGGATCACCGCGCGCCGAGGCCTGCAGACGTTCATGTACGCCGTCGACCCGCCCGGCCCGGCGCGCACCCAGGTCGACGTTCTCGGCTTTCTCGAGGCTCTCGGATTCCGGGTCAACCCCCATCGCCGTGAGGTGTCGGGCATCGATGAGATCCAGGCCTACCTCGAGGAGTGGCGCGACAAGCGACATGAGCTCGACTACGAGACCGACGGCGTGGTCATCAAGGTCAACTCGCTCAGTCAGCAGGCCGAGCTCGGCACCGTGGCCCGCTCACCGCGGTGGGCGATCGCCTACAAGTTCCCGCCAGAAGAGGCGCAAACAGAGGTCGAGGACATCGTCGTCCAGGTCGGCCGGACGGGGGCGGCAACCCCGGTGGCATGGCTGGCGCCCGTGGTCGTCGCCGGGAGCACGGTGCGCCGCTGCACCCTTCACAACGAGGACGAGGTCGCCCGCAAGGACGTGCGAGTCGGCGACACGGTGGTGCTGCACAAGGCGGGGGACGTCATCCCCGAGATCGTCAGCGTGGTCGTCGAGAAGCGGCTCAAGAAGGCGCGTCCCTGGGTGATGCCGGGGAACTGCCCGGCGTGCGGCGCCGACCTGGTGCGCGAGGAGGGCGAGGTGGTGCGCCGCTGCCTCAACCCGCTGTGCCCCGCGCAGCGCCGCGAGCGGCTGCGCCACTTCGCCTCGCGCTCGGCGATGGACATCGAGGGCATGGGCGAGTCGGTGATCGACCAGCTCGTCGATCGCGATTACGTCGAGGACCCCGCCGACTTCTTCAGCCTCACCACCGAACAGCTGCTCACCCTCGACGGGTTTGCCGAGCGCTCCGCGGAGAAGCTTCTGGCGGCCGTCGACCAGCGTCGCACAGTTCCTCTGCCGCGCTTCATCAACGCGCTGGGCATCCGCCACGTCGGTGAGCACACCGCCTTCACCCTGGCGGCGCAATTCGGCACTCTCGAAGCGCTCGCCGCCGCCTCCGAGGAGGACCTGCGCAACACCGAGGGAATCGGTCCCATCGTCGCCACCCACGTCGCCGCCTGGTTCGCCACCGAGCCGGCCCGCATCCTCCTCGACAAGCTGGCCCGCGCCGGAGTCCGCGCCGAGATCGCCACCGGCGCCGGCGGTCCCTGGTCGGGTCAGACCTGGGTGCTGACGGGGTCGCTGGAGAACATGAGCCGCCCTGAGGCGGAGGAGCGCATCCGCGCGTTGGGCGGGACGCCGTCGTCGAGTGTCAGCGGCAAGACGCACACCGTGGTCGCCGGGCCCGGCGCCGGTAGCAAGCTGGACAAGGCGAAGCGGCTGGGGGTCCGGGTCATCGACGAGCCGGCCTTCCTCAACGAGCTCGCCCAAGCAGAGGCCCCGCTACATTAGCAGGGTGCTGAGCACAACTCTCCCAACCGCCAGGCGGCGATCAGCGCGCCTCATCGACAGGCCCGAGCTGCTCCGCGAGCGCCTTCGCGAAGCGCCCGACTCCCCGGGTGTGTATCTGATGCGCGACCTCGAAGCGCGGGTCATGTACGTCGGCAAGGCGGCGAGTGTGCGCAACCGGCTGCGTTCCTACTTCGCCGGCGTCGAGTCGCATGCCCTGCGCACCCGGCAGATGGTCGAGCGCATCTTCGACTTCGAGGTGGTCACCTGCGCCAGCGAGCGCGAGGCGCTGATCCTCGAGAACACGCTTATCAAGCGCTACCGTCCGCGGTTCAACGTTCGCCTCAAGGATGACAAGAACTACCTGTACCTCAAGATTCCCCGTCCCGGCGCGTACGACACCTTCGCCCCGGGGACGGCGCGAGAAGGTCCCCGGGCGCCGCGCGGCGAGGCGGCGGCTAGAGCGGCGCTCTTCCCCCGTCCCTACTACTCGCGACGGATGGCCAAGGACGGCGCGCGCTATTTCGGCCCCTACACCAGTGCCCAGTCACTGCGTACCACGGTGAAGTCACTGCGTACCATCTTCCCGTTTCGCACCTGCAGTGACGAGATCTTCCGTCGTGGTCACGTTTGTCTCGACTATCACATCAAACGCTGTGCTGGACCGTGCGAGGGCCGAATCGACGCGGCAGGGTACGCGGCCCTGCTCGAGCAGGTGGAGCTTTTCATGGAGGGACGCTCCACGGTGCTGACCGCGCGCCTGCGAGAGCAGATGCGCGAGGCCGCCGACCGCCTCGACTTCGAGATGGCCGCCAGGCACAGAGATCGCCTCCGCGCCGTCGACCGTCTCCGCGAGCGGCAGCACGCGATACACGGTGCCCGCGGACAGCAGGACTGCGTGGGCATCGCCGTCGATGGCAGTCATGGCATGGTCGCAGTGCTCAGTGTTCGCGACAGCAAGGTGAGCGGCATGGAGTTCCATGAGCTCGAGGGCGTCTCAGGGCTACCGGCCGGTGAGTGCCTTGCGGGATTCGTCGGCCAGTACTACGCGGATGCCGCAATCGTGCCGCGCAGCATCCTGCTGAGCCACGAGGTTCCCGACTCGCAGCTGCTCGGTGAGGTGCTGACCGAACAGCGTGGCGGCCCCGTCGAGCTGCGCGTGCCACGGCGCGGGACGCTGCGCGAGCTCGCCGACCAGGCGCGGGAGACGGCAGCGACGGCGCTGCGCCAAGCCCGGGTCAAGGCCGATTTCGACTCGGATCGCACCGAAGCGCTGCTCGCCGACCTGCAGCAGCGCCTCGACCTCGGCGACCTGCCGCGGCGGATCGAGTGCTACGACATCAGCAACACCATGGGGACCAACTCGGTGGGCTCGATGGTGGTGTTCGAGAACGGCCGTCCTCGTCCCGCGCACTACCGGCACTTCGGGATCAAAACCGTCGAGGGCGCCAACGACTTTGCCTCGATGCAGGAGACGCTGCGGCGCCGATTTGCCCGGCTGCTGCGCGCCGCGCGCGGCGACGTGCCCGTCGACGACCCCGCGGGAAGCAACGGTGGCAACGAGGTCGGTGGCAGCTCCGACGGTGACCTCGCCGTTGCCGACGGCGCCCCGGAGCGACAGCGCCACAGGTCTCCGCGAGATGACGACAGCTTCGGCGTCATCCCCGACCTGGTGATCATCGACGGCGGCAAGGGCCAGCTGAATGCCGCGTCCGCGGTTCTCGAAGAGGCGGGACTCGGCGACATCCCCGTTGTCGGGCTCGCCAAGCAGAACGAGGAGCTCTTCCTTGCCGGCGTCGCCAACCCGGTGATTCTCGAAGACGGCAGCCCGACGCTGTTCCTCGTCCAGCGCATCCGCGATGAGGCGCACCGTTTCGCCATCACCCGCCACCGAGCGCGCCGGGGCAGGGAGGCGTTGCGCTCCCGCCTCGACGTCGTCACCGGCCTCGGGCCGGTGCGCAAACGGGCCTTGCTGCGCCGCTTCGGCAGCATCGACGGCATCCGCGATGCCTCGATCGAAGAGCTGACGTCGGTTCCCGGTGTCCCTCGCACCGTCGCTCTGCGCATCAAGGAGCTGCTCTGATGGTGCGCGTTGTCCAGTTCCTCCGCTCCCGGCAGTGACCGCAACTGAGGACCTCAACGCGCAGCCGCAGGCCGGCGGAGTGACCCTGACCGTGTCGTCATTCGGCTACAAGTACGGCCCCATCGTCGAGGCCGACTGGGTGGCCGACGCTCGCATCCTGCGCAATCCCTTCTGGGAAGAGGAGTTGCGTCCGCTCACCGGACTCGACGAGCCGGTGCGTGATTACGTCCTTCAGCAGCCTGCTGCGCGCGAGCTGATCGCTCGGCTCACCGAGATGCTGGTGTGGGCCTGCGCCCGCAGCGGCGAGCACGGAAGAGCAGCCGTCCATGCTGCGATCGGCTGCACCGGTGGAAGGCATCGTTCGGTGGTGATCGCCAGCGAGCTGGCGGGGCAGCTCCGCGCCGCTGGCGTGCCGACGACACTGCATCACCGCGACGTGGAGCGTCCCGACCCGCGATGACGGTGCGCACCGATCGCGGGACCTCGACGACGGCCGAGGTCGTCGCCGAACTCGTTCCTCATGTACCACCGCTGCGCTGCTGCCGAGTGGCGCTGCTCGAGGGCATGCGCCTGGCCACCGGCCCGGCCGGCGATTCCAGCGGACCGGTGACCACCCGTGTTGCCGCGGCGCGAGCGGCCATCGGTGCGCTCCACGCAGACGGCGTCGCGGCACACGTCGTGCGCCGCCGCTCGCCGCGCCGGCCCCGTTTTGCCGTCGTCGTCGGCGGCGCCACCGGTGAGGGTGAGGCATCGTCGACTCGCAACTGCTGCGCGCGGTCGCGACTGCGGGGTGCGTTCCTCGCCGCCGGCAGCGTCTCCCGTCCCGATGCTGCTGCGCACCTGGAGATGCTCTGCGCGTCGCGCAACGCCGCTGACGTCCTGCGCGACAGCTGCACGCAGCTGGGGATCGACGCCGCGGTTCTCAACCGGCGCGGCCACTGGCTGGTCGCCGCCCGGTCGGTGGAAGCCGTCGCCGCAACGCTGAGCAGCATCGGTGCCCAGCACGGACGCATTCGCTTCGAGGAGGGGCGCGTGCTCCGCGAGATGCGCGGCGCGGTCAACCGGCGAATCAACAGCGAGACAGCCAATCTGCGCCGGCTCGCCTCCGCGTCGGTGCAGCACGCCCTGGCCGTCGAGCTGCTCCACCGTGACCCCGCACGATGGGACGCGCTGCCTCCCGCCCTGCGCGAGGCGGGGCTGGCGCGCCGCCGCCATCCCCAGGACAGCCTCGACAGCCTGGCGGCGCGTGTGGGCTGCAGCCGTTCTGCGATGGCGGGCCGTCTACGCCGGCTCCTCCTCGCGGCAGGCACCGGTGGTAGTCTCTCGCCCCGGCTCGCTGGATCCTCCCGTGGGACGACGTCGGAGGTGTAGGACGCATGGGCACCAAGGTGGGCATCAACGGCTTCGGCCGGATCGGGCGCAACGTCTACCGGGCGCTGCGCGAGCGCAACAGCGAGCTCGACGTCGTCGCCGTCAACGACATCACCGATGCGGCGACGCTGGCCCACCTGCTCCGGCACGACAGCATCCTGGGTCCTTATCCCGGTACCGTCGCCGTCGACGACGGCTCGCTGGTCGTCGACGGACAGCGGCTGCAGGTCCTGGCCGAACGCGATCTGCAGCGCCTGCCGTGGTCGTCCCTCGGCGTCGACATCGTCATCGAGTCCACGGGCCTGTACACCGACGCCGAGCAAGCGCGCTCGCACCTCGAGGCCGGTGCCCGCAAGGTGGTGATCAGCGCACCGGCGAAGAACGAGGACATCACCATCTGCATGGGCGTCAACCACGCCGCATACGACCCGGCGCAGCACCACATCGTCTCCAACGCCTCCTGCACCACCAACTGCCTGGCACCGGTCGCCAAGGTGCTGAGCGATCGCTTTGGCATCGAGTGCGGGCTGATGACCACGGTTCACGCATACACCAGTGACCAGCGCCTTCTCGACGCACCGCACAGCGATCTGCGGCGAGCGCGCGCGGCGGCGGAGTCGATCATTCCCACAACGACAGGCGCGGCCAAGGCGATGTCGCTTGTCCTGCCCGAGCTCAAAGGGAAGCTGCATGGCCTGTCGTTGCGCGTCCCCGTCCGCGACGTCAGCATCGTCGATCTGGTGGCAACGTTGGAAAAGTCGGCGACCGTAGAGGATGTCAACGCCGAACTGCGTGAGGCCGCCGACGGCGAGCTCCAGGGCATCCTCGCGGTGACCGACGAGGAGCTCGTCTCCGTCGACTTCCTCCACGACAGTCACTCGTCGATCGTCGACGCGCCGTTGACCATGGCCGTCGGCGAGCGCATGGTCAAGGTGCTGTCCTGGTACGACAACGAGTGGGGCTACTCCTGCCGTGTCGTCGACCTCGTCGAGCACATGGCCGACCGCCTGTGAGCTCGAGCGGCCGCCGCGCAGCACGGCGCGCCGCCGACTAGAGCGATCGTGACCAAGGCGACCATCGACGACGTCGAAGTTCGCGGGCGTCGAGTTCTCGTCAGAGTCGACTTCAACGTTCCCATGGCCGACGGGCGCATCGTCGACGACCGTCGCATCGCCGCAGCCATTCCCACCCTGCGGGCCCTGCTCGAGCGTGGTGCCCGCGTGGTGGTTGCCACTCACCTGGGCCGGCCCAAGGGCACGGTCGACGAAAGCCTTCGCGTGGCGCCGCTGGCCACCCGGCTGAGCGAGCTCCTCGGGGTAACGGTCGCGGTCGCGGCCGACGTCGCCGGGGAGTCGGCTCAGACGATGTCAGCCCAGCTGCGCGACGGCCAGATCGGCATGATCGAGAACGTCCGGTTCGAGCCGGGCGAGGAACGCAATGACGACGAGCTCGCATCGCGGCTTGCCGGGCTCGCCGACATCTACGTCGACGACGCCTTCGGCACGGCCCATCGGGCACATGCGTCGACGGTCGGCGTGGCCGCTCATCTTCCCGCGTACGCCGGCTACCTGATGACCAGAGAGCTGGAGATGCTCGGCAGTGTCCTCGACGCACCCCGGCGACCCCTGCTGGCGATCATCGGTGGGGCCAAGATCTCCACCAAGATCGGCGTCGTCCGCAGCCTGCTCGCGCGTGTCGACACTCTCTGGTTGGGGGGCGCCATGGCGTCCACCTTCTACCGCGCTCTGGGCGAGGAGACGGGGACGTCGCTGGTCGAGGAGGACCAGCTCGACGTCGCGACATCGCTGCTCGAGCAGGCGCGCCGCGGACCTGCCGATCTCCGCCTGCCCGTCGACGTGGTGGTCGCGCCGTCTCCGACAGCGGGCGCGCCGACCGAGGTTGTCGCCTGGAAGGCGATCCCCAACGACTGGGCGGCGCTCGACATCGGTCCCGAGACCGCGGCGCAGATCGCCGACTGCTGCGCCTCCGCGGGGACTGTCGTGTGGAACGGCCCCCTCGGCGTCTGCGAGATCCCCGATTTCGCCGCCGGCACGCGCCGCGTCGCCCAGGCCCTGGCGGAGTCGCCGGCGATCACCGTCGTCGGTGGCGGTGACCTGGCTGCCGCCCTGGACAGCTTCGGTGTCACCGGTTGCATCACCCATGTCAGCACCGGCGGCGGTGCCACGCTCGAGTTCCTCGAGGGCCGCACCCTCCCCGGAGTTGCCGCCCTTCTAGACCGTAACTCGTGAATCCAGGGCGCACCCCGCTGGTTGCCGGCAACTGGAAGATGAACACGTCGGTCAACGAGGGCATCGACCTGGCTCGGCAGATCACCGCCATGCAGCGGCCCGCGGGTGTCGAGGTCGCCGTCCTACCCCCCTTCACCCACCTCTGGGCGCTGCGCGACGAGCTCGCCGGCAGCGGCATCAAGCTCGGCGCGCAGGACTGCTTCTGGGAGGACAGCGGCGCGTTCACCGGCGAGGTGTCGCCGGCGTCGCTGAGTGGCTGGTGCGACTTCGTCCTCGTGGGGCACTCGGAGCGCCGCCACCTCCTCGGTGAGACCGACGAACAGGTCGCCGCCAAGCTGCGCCGAGCACTGACGTGGGACCTGAGCGTCATCCTCGCCGTCGGCGAGACGCTCGACGAGCGGGAGTCCGGCGTCACCGACGAGGTGATCCATCGTCAGCTCGACGTCGCCCTGGCGTCGGTCGACGCTGCCGGCCTGCAGCGATGCGTCGTCGCCTACGAGCCGGTGTGGGCCATCGGCACGGGACGCACCGCGACGCCGGAGATCGCTCAGACCACGTGTGCCGGCATCCGGGGCAGGCTGCGCGGCCTCTTCGACGCGGCGGGTAGCGAAGGGGTCCGCATCCTCTACGGCGGCAGCGTCACCGCAGACAACGCGACCTCACTGTTCGGCGAGGACGACATCGACGGTGGCCTCGTCGGCGGCGCCAGCCTGCGGCCCGCCGATTTCGCCCGCATCGTCGCCGCGGCCGGACCGCCGTGACCGCGGTGCGACCCGTTGTGCTCGTCATCTGCGACGGATGGGGATACAACGCTGACGACTTCGGCAACGCCATCGCCGCGGCGCGAACCCCGCACCTCGACGAGTGCATGAGGCGCTGGCCGTGGACGACGGTTGCAGCCAGCGGTGAAGCGGTCGGTCTGCCCCCGGGGCAGCAGGGCAACTCCGAGGTGGGCCATTTGACCATCGGCACGGGCCGCGTCATCTTCCAGGACCTGCCCAAGATCAGCCGGGCGATCGACCAGGGAACCTTCTTCGAGAACTCGGTGCTCTGCGCCGCGGTCGACCGCGCGCAGCAGAAGGGGCGCGCGCTGCACTGTCTCGGGCTGGTGTCGCCCGGCGGTGTGCACAGCCACCAGGATCACGCCCTGGCCCTTGTCGAGCTCGCCCGGCGGCGAGGCCTCGACCGCGTCTACGTCCACGCCTTCACCGACGGTCGCGACGAGCCGCCGACGAGCGCGGCCGAGTTCGTCGCCGAGTTCGAGGCCGCGCTGCAGGTGATGGGCACGGGGCACATCGCCACCATCAGCGGGCGCTACTACGCCATGGATCGTGACAAGCGCTGGGAGCGCACCCGCCGCGCCTACGAGGTCATCGCCGGTGATGGCGACGGCACTGCGCCGAGCGCACTCGGCTACATCGAGCAGTGCTATGCGAACGGAATCACCGACGAGTTCATCGAGCCGGTGTCCATCGCCGCCGACGCGCAGCACAGGGTGCGCATCGAGGACGGCGACTCGGCGGTGTTCTTCAACTTCCGGCCCGATCGTGCGCGGCAGCTGTGTCACGCGCTCGTCGACCAGGACTTCGGGGGCTTTGCGCGCACGCGTCGCATCGACGACCTCCTGCTGGCCACCTACACCGAGTATGAAGCCGGCCTTCGCGCCCAGGTCGCCTTTCCCAAGGACGACGTCAGCGACTCCCTGGCCGAGGTCGTCAGCCGCGCCGGTCTTCGCCAGTTCCACGTCGCCGAGACAGAGAAGTACGCCCACGTCACCTACTTCATCAACGGCGGACGCGAGCAGCCCTTCTCCGGGGAGGAGCGGCTGCTCGTCCCCTCGCCGCGCGTGGCCACCTACGACACGACTCCGGCGATGAGCGCCCAATTGATCACCGATGCTGTAGTGGAGCACCTGCGGCTCGGCGAGGACGCGCTCATCGTGGTCAACTACGCCAACGCCGACATGGTCGGCCACACCGGGGACTTCGACGCCACGGTCGCTGCCGTCGAGTTCACCGACGGATGCATGGGACGGGTCGTTGAGGCCGCTCTCGCGGTCGACGGTGCGGTGCTGATGACCGCTGATCACGGCAACGCCGAGCTGAAGATCGATCCTCGCGACGGCTCGCGGCTCACGGCGCACACCACCAGTCTCGTGCCCGCGCTGCTCTGCGGTACCACGGCGACGGGCCTGCGCGACGACGGAGGCCTCCGCGACATCGCACCGACGGTGCTGGGCCTGCTTCGTCTACCCGCGCCGGCGGCGATGACCGGCACCGACCTACGCTGCTGAGCCCACTGAGCGTCCGCAGCACAGCAGGGGCCGCCGCGCTCACGACGCGGAGGCTGCCCAGTCAGCGGCCATCGCCGCCTCGAAGGCGCCGGCCACCACCGCGGAATCGAGGACCTCGATGTCGAGCTCGTGGTTGCGCTCGAATCCGCTGCGTGTCCAGTTGGCGCTGCCCATGAGAACCCGGCGTCCGTCGGCGACGCCGACCTTGGCGTGCAGCTTCTCACCGCCGCCGTGATACACGCGGAGGTCGACGCCGGCGGCGCGCAGCTCAGCCGCCGACGGGTCGCTGGGCCGTTGGTCGGGGTCGAGGAGGACGCGCACCGCCACACCCCGACGCTGCGCCCGCTCCACGGCATGGACGATGCCGGCATCGGTGAGGACGTAGAGCTCGAGGTCGATGCTCTGGCGCGCCTCCTCGATGAGCTGCATGGCCAGCGGACGGATGGCGGTGCCGGGCAGCGTGGTGGCCACCAGGATGGCGGCGTCACTGCGCTGCGGCGGAGCCACGACCTCGCGTCCGCACGTCACCAGGTCGCCGAGGAAGACATCCTCGAGATTGGCAGCCGCTGGACCGCGGACCAACGCGTCGAAGTCGTGGTTCGCTGCTGAACCGGTGCCCCAGTTGATGCCACCGACGACGGCAACGTCACCGTCGACGACGAGGAGTTTGACGTGGTCGATCATCATCTTGCGCACCGGGTAGTCGATGACGTCGACGCCGTCACCGCGGAGTTGCGCCGCCGCCGCCGCGGTGACGACGACGGAGGCGTCGACGATGACAGTGACGGCAACTCCCCGCCGGTGGGCGCCGATCAGGGCGCCGACCAGGTCGGCCCTGGCCAGCTCGTACATCTCGAGGTCGATCCGCTGCCGGGCATGCTCGAGCAGCCCTCGGATGACCGGGAAGGCCACCACGCCTCGGGGTAGGACGGACACGCTGTCGTCGCCGACCGGCACCGCCGGGCCTGCCACGGTTGGGTACGCAGGTGATCGGGCGAAGGCGCCATGCGGCGCCGGGGCTGCAACGGCGGCCTGACCGCATCCGGCCAGAGCTGCCGCGAGGACGAGGCAGCGCATTGCCTGCCGTGACGAACGGATGTTTCCCATCACGAGGCGGCAAGCTACATCGTAGAAGTCGTCATGTCAAGACAAAATGACAGGATGGCAGAAGCTCTCGGCCGCCGATTGGCGATCCGGGCGAATTCAGCCCCGCCGGTATACTTCCCCGGTCCCATCGATCGGAGGTCCTGTTGGGTGAAGAGCGCCCTCGCCGTGATCCAGGTGATCCTGGCCGTGCTGGTGATGCTTGGCGTGTTGCTCCAGACCCCCAAGGCAAGCGGTCTCGGCGGGACGATCGGGGGCGGGGGGGACATCGGTGGCGGCTACCGCCGCCGGCGCGGGCTGGAGCGCAGCCTGCTCCGCGCTACGGCGGTGCTCATCGGCCTCTTCGTCATCGTCTCGGTCCTCGACACCTACTACGGCACTCGTTAGGCCGCATCCGCCGCCGGCTCGTCCAGGCGGCCATCGTCCTCGCCTTCGCCGGTGTGGCCGCGCTGGGAACAGTCGCCGCGCTCTCTCGTGGCGGGCCCGCGCAGCCCGACTACCGCGAGGCGCTGGTCGCCACTCACCGTCCCGTCGCCCTCGACCCCCTGTTCGCCGGCGACGACCCGGGAGCGCGTGACCTCAGCCGCCTGCTCTACCGGCGACTGCTGCACCTCGACAATCGCGCCCTGCCCACCAGCGACCTGGCCGCGACCTGGGGCACCAGCGGAGACGGGCTCGAGTACCGATTCACCATCGGCGCGGACAAGCGTTGGTCGGACGGCAGCCGGCTGACGGTCGCCGACGTCGCCGCCAGCGTCGCCCTCGTCCAGGTGGCGGACTTCCCCGACCCCCACCTCGCCGCCGCGTGGAAGGGGATCACCACGACAGTCGGCGTCGACAGCATCGTCTTTCACCTGAGCGCGCCGCGGTCGTCATTCCCGGCGACGATCAGCGATCTGCCCATCGTCCCGGCCGCCGGCATCAAGGGGCGCACCACTGCCGAGCTGAAGCGCACCGCGACCCAGGCGATGCCGACCTCCGGGCTCTACCGTGTCGCCGCGAGCGACTCGGCGATCGTGCGGCTCCAGCCCAATCCGCAGGCCTCTATGCGCCCGTCGCTGCGCAGCCTCGAGTTCCACCTCGTCGCCACATCGGACGATGGCATACGACTGCTCGGCTCGGGGCAGGTCGATGCCTTCACCGCGATCGATCCTCAGCAGCGTGCCGCCGCGGCGCGCATCGCCGGCGTTCACCTCCACGACATGCTCAGCTTTCGCTTCGTTGACCTGCTCTTCAACACCCGGCGCCCGGGATTCGCCGATCCCGCCGTCCGCCGCGCCATCGCCCAGGCGATCGATCGAGGGGCCCTGGTGATGAGCGCCCTCGGTGGCGCGGGACGGACCCAGGTCGGCGCCATCCCCGATGGCGTGCAGTGGATTGTCAACCGGCCCACGGAGCAGCCCGACCCGCGGCTCAGCGCGCGCGCCCTGGATGCCGCCGGTTGGACGGTGGGAACTGGCGGAGTGCGCAGCCGCAACGGCGAGATGCTCGCCTACCCGTTGACGGTGCCCGACGCGGACCCCCTCCCTGAGGTCGCAGCCGCCCTGGCCAACCAGCTGGGGAAGATCGGCGTGTCGCTCACCGTTCATCCCGTCCCGGTTGCCCAGTTTCTCGATCAGGTGATCACCCCAGGCGCCTTCGACGTCGCCATCGCCGACTGGGACAACGGACCCGATCCCGACGTCAGCGCCTACTGGCGCTCCAACGCCATTCCGCCCAACGGGTTCAACGTCAGCGGTCTGAGCGCCGATCCCTTCCTCGATCGCGCCCTCGACGCGCTGGCCACCGAGGCAGACGCCGCACTGCGTCAGGCCGCGGCGGAGAAGGTCAACCAGAGGCTTGCTGACGACGCGCCGGCGGTGTTCCTGTACACGCCGACGATCACGCTCGCCGTCGGTGAGGGTTTCAATTCGTTGAACGTCCCCGCCGCGGGTTTGCCCGGCGACCGCTACGCCGCGATCGACACCTGGCGGCGAGGGCCGCCATGACGACGGTGGAATCCACAGTGCCATTGCCGGATAATCGTCAGCAGATCCGCTCATTTGGCCACACGTGAATATGAATTCCCCGCCGCCAAATGCACCGGTGCGGGTCCTGATCGCTCAGCAGCGACTGGATGGCGCCGGGCACCAGATTGGATGGTTGCGGCAGGCTGGTCACGACGTCCTCACAACGTCGACAGGCGCCGACACCATGGCCCGCTTCGCCGATTGGCAGCCGCATGCCGTCATCCTCGATTCGGAGTTCACCGACATGGACGCGGTCTCGGTGTGCCACGAGATCCGCGAGCGCTCTGCCGTGCCCATCCTCTTCCTGGCGCAGCAGCGCGACATCTCCGCGAGGCTTCGGGCATTCGACGCAGGCGCCGACGACTACCTTCCCCCGGACATCGAGCCGCCCGAGCTGGGCGCCCGCCTCTTCGCAGCGCTGCGCCGCGTCGCCAGGGCTGCTCCGCAGGAGTGGTCGGAGCGTGTCCTCCGTGTCGGCCCGCTGCAGTTCGATGCCTCACGGCACGAGGCGATCCGCGGTGACCGGCCGCTCGATCTCACCCCAACCGAGTTCGCGATGCTCGGGATACTCATGGCCAACGCCGGCAAGGTCGTGACCCGGGCGACCGTCCTCGACGCGATCTGGGGAGAGGAGGCCACGCCGAGCTCGAACGTCGTCGACCGCCACATCAGGACGCTGCGCAAGAAGCTGGAGAATGGCACCAACGTCAGGCGACCCTCCGATTACATCGAGACGGTTTCCCGAGTCGGCTACCGCATGCGCGCGGACGTCCTGAAGGCGCCGGCGAGGCGCTCGGCAGAGGCAGAGCGCTCCTGACTCAGTCCGCGCGCTCACGGCGAGCGACATGCCGTCATTCGCCGTCATGAATTCGGCACCGCCGGCGATGCATCCTGTGTTGCCTCGCCGGGAAGGGAAGGCTGAACCGCCGAGTGAGCCCGGTTGGGGGAGCCCCGAGAGGTGGGGATCCCGCGCTTGTCCTTCATCGATCGAACTCCAACGGCAGGAGCGTTGAATGCAGCGAGCGCGGCCGCGTAAGTCGTCGTCGCGCTACACGGCCACCGACGCGCTCGAGAGAGCCCCGCTGCTGGTCATGGCGATCGACCACGAGCGCGTTGTGGTCGACGCTGCGGGCGCCGGCTTCGGCGACATCGAACTTCGGCCGGTGGACGTCGTCGGTCGCGATCTGTCGACGCTCGCCCAGGTCCCGAAAGAGTTCGTCGAGCAGGTGGAGACCTGCTTGTCGGGGCTGATGAGCACGCTGACCCTGCGTATCGGACCTGTCGTCCTCGACGCCTGGCTGGCTCCGCTGAGACGCCGCGGCGGCGCGACCGAGGGTGCCGCCGTCGTCCTCAGCGACGTGACCGTGCGCGAGCGCTCCGCTGTGCTCACCGCGATGCAGCTCCGCCTGGCGCAGCGAATCGGCGAGGTCGACATCCACAGGCTGGACACGCTCGGTGACGTGCTCAGCGAGGCGCTGGACGAGCAGCTCGGTGAAGCAGCGTGGAGTGGCGATGTCCCTCAGTCCGATGTCGTCGAGGCGCTCAGCGAGGCTCGCGCGATCACCGACTCCATCATCAAGACGCGACTCGCCGCCAGCAGGCTTCGCGAGGAGGCCGACGCGTTGCGGGAGATGGCGTCGACCGATCCCCTCACCGGTCTGCGCAATCTCCGCGAGTACGAACGAGTCATGTCACAGACGCCGCGCGAACCGTTCTCCGTTCTGATGATCGACGTCGATGGCTTGAAAGCGCTCAACGACTCGCGCGGCCACGAAGCCGGTGATTCCCTGTTGCGTGAAGCTGCTTCGGCAGTCGCCTCGCAGCTGCGCGTTCGTGACGTGCTCGCTCGCATCGGCGGTGACGAGTTCGCCGCCGTCCTGTTCGAGGCCGGCCCCGCGGTGGCGCTCTCCGTGGCCAGCCGCATGCGCCAGGCGGTGAGCGCGCTCCGACTCGATCACGGACCGGCCAGCGTCAGCATCGGTTGGGCGTCCGCCGGCGCGGGGATGGAGCCCCGTCAGGTCTCGCGCGCCGCCGACGAGCACCTCTACGAGGCCAAGCGCGGCGGGCGCGACCAGGTCCTCGGAGGACCGGTCGCGCCCGTGCGCGGTGTGCCTGCGGACGTCGCCCAGGAGACGCCGTCGCAGACCTAGGCGGGCTGCAGTGCCGGCTTGATGTTGGCGTTGAGGTGGAACACGTTGTCCGGGTCGTACTCCGCCTTGATGCGCGCCAGGCGATCGTACTTCGCGGCGCCGTATGAGGCGCGCACTCGATCCTCGTCGTACTCCGACATGAAATTGACGTAGCTGCCCGAGCCCATGGCATGGGGGCGCAGCGCCGACCAGAACTCGCGAACCCACGCGGTTTCCGGCGCCAGCAGCTCGGGTGCCGGGCAGACCGCGGCGATGTTGAAGGCGTATCTCGCCGAACGGCTGCCGCCGAATGCGGTGGCCTCCTCACTCACTCGAGCGTAGGCGCCACCGAGGGCGAAGATCGGAACGTAGGAAAGCGGAGACTGCCGCCGTGGAAGATGCTCCGTGAACACGGAGATGGCGGCGTCGCTCAGCTCTTCGAGGAAGAGCGCCTTCTCGTAGCCGAGGATGCCCCAGGGCGCGCCTTCGTCGAACATGTGCTGCAGATCGGTGTAGGGAATCGGCGTCTCCAGCTCGAACAGTGGTGGCATGGCGGTACGGATCTCGGCGCAGCGCTGCGCGTGGCCTTCCGGCGCGCCGAAGCCGGCGATGAGCAGTGCGTACCCCGGCGCGAAGTGATGCTGTTCGGGGACGAACGGCGCCGGGGGCGCCGACAACCCGGCCAGGAAAACGCCGACGTCATCGGGCAGCGTGTCGACGTAATCGCGGGCAAATCGCAGTGCCTCGACGCCCTTGTCGAGGCCCCAGAAGAAGAAGCCGAGCTGGACGATCGGTCCCACCTCGTGGAGGCGGTAGACGAACGACGTCACGACGCCGACGTTGCCACCGCCACCGCGAATTGCCCAGAACAGCTCGGCGTTCTCGTCCGCCGATGCCCGAACGGTGCGCCCGTCGGCGAGGACGATCTCCGCCGCCTCGAGGTTGTCGCAGCTCAAACCCGCCTTGTTGGTCAGCCAGCCGATACCGCCGCCAAGCGTCAGCCCCCCGATCCCCGTGTGGCTGACGAAGCCGCCGGTCACGGCCAGGCCATGCGCCTGCGCGGCGCCGTCGAGGTCGGCCCAGGTTGCGCCGCCACCGCAGACAGCGCGGCGTGCCGATGGATCGACCGAGACGTGGCGCATCGCGCTGAGGTCGATCATCAACCCGCCGTCGTTGACCGAGAAGCCGGCAAAGCTGTGGCCGCCACCGCGGACGGCGATTTCCAGGTCCTGGCTGCGGGCGAAGCCGATCGCCGCGGCGACCTGCTCGGCGGTGCTGCAGCGGGCGATGACCGCCGGGCGGCGGTCGATGGCGCCGTTCCATATGGCTCGTGCGGTGTCGTAGTCGGCGTCGCCTTCAGTGAGCACCGTCCCGCTGAACGACTTCCGGAATGTGGCCACGTCGGTGTCGAGTACCTGAGCCATGAACGCCCCCTCGCAAAGACAGATGAGCTGCGACCGGCCACTCTAGGCGACGCCGGTTCTTCCGGCAAGACGGCCGCAACCGTTGAACGTCTGTCGCGCCTCAGCGGTGGAGGTCGGCGAGGGCATCCTCCATGCCTCGGTGGAATGTCGGGTACGCGTAGATCATGTCGCGGAGCGTCTGTGTGGGCACGCAGGCGTGCACCGCGACCGCCAGCATCGAGAGGATCTCACCACCTGCATAGGCCATCGAGGTCGCCCCGACGAGCACCCCGCGGTCTGCGTCCTCGATCAGCTTGATGAATCCCTCGTTGCCCGGGCCGTGGATCCAGCCACGTGCCGAGGTCGCCACCTTGCCGATCCCGGTCCGCAGCTGCAGGCCCCGGTCTTTGGCCTGACGTTCGGTAAGCCCGACAGCACCGACCTCGGGATCGGTGAAGGTGACGCGGGGGAGGGCGTGGTATGTGGCGGGCGCGTGCGGCCTGCCGAGGATGTCGGCGGTGGCGATGCGCGCTTGGTAGACGGCGACATGGGTGAAGGCACCCTTGCCGGTGCAGTCGCCGACCGACCACACACCGTCGTCGACGCGACAGTGCTCGTCGATGGGAATGGACTTTGCCGACGGGTCGATTCCGATCGTCTCCAGGCCGATGCCGGCGATGTTGGCCCGCCGGCCGGTGGCGACGAGCATGCGCTCAGCACTGACGCTCGAACCGCCTTGCAGCTGGGCGGTGATGCCGCCGCCGTCAGCGCTCACCGCGGTGACCGCGCTCGAGCAGCGGACATCGATCCCCTCGGCGGCGAACACCTTGCCGATCTCCTCGCCGGCCTCGGGTTCCTCCATGGCGAGTGGCCGCTCCATCGGCTCGATGACGGTGACACGCACGCCGAACCGGGCCCAGGCCTGGGCGAGCTCCAGGCCGATGGACCCGCCGCCGACGACGATCAACGAGGCCGGAAGCGTCTCCGCCTCGATCATCTGGCGGTTGGTCCAGGCGCCGACGGCGTCGATTCCGGGGATGGGTGGGATGACCGGGGTGGCGCCGGTGCTGATGACCACACCGCGGCTGGCCTCGATGACCGTGCCGTCGACGGCGACGCGGCCGCGGCCTTCGAGCCGGGCGCTGCCGCGGATGAACCGGCCGCCCTTGCCTTCGAAGCGCTCCACGGCGACCCGATCGTCCCACGAGTCGGTCGCCTGCTCGCGGATGCGGCGGGCTACGGGCGCCCAGTCGGGCGACACAGTCGACGCACCGGCCATACCGGGGATACGCCTCGCCTCGGCGAGCAGATCGGCGGCGCGGATCATCATCTTGCTGGGGATGCAGCCCCAGTAGGGGCACTCCCCGCCGAGGAGCTCGCGCTCGATGCCCACCACGGAGAGCCCGGCGGCGGCGAGGCTGCCGGCCACCTCCTCCCCGCCAGGCCCCATGCCGATGACCACGACGTCAGCGCGCTGGCTCATCCTTTGGCACCTCGTAAATCTGTACCGCGGCGATAGAAACGGCCCGCTCCCCCTGTCTTCCTCGATGGAGGCACTTGCTTCCGCCCGCCAGTTTGGGGAGAGAGTCGAAGGTGGCGCTCGATCGCGACCGAGCGCATGTGGTCACGCTTGTGCTCACTCTCGTGGCCATCTGCGCCTTCGGCGTATTCATCATCAGGACTTCCAGGACCAGGGTGCGATCCGCGCCGGGCTGGTGAGCGGCGGCCAGGCGGCGGACGGTGGCGGTGGCGGTGGCGGCGTACTTCAAGAACCTCAACAGCAACGGCGGCATCAACGGCTGCCAGGTCAACTTCACCTACGTCGACGACGCGGGACTCAACCAACAGCAGGCCAAGGCGCTGCGTACCATGGCGGTTGCGTGCGGGGGCGCGCCGGTCGCATGTCATCCGGTTGGAGGGTGCATCGACGATGGATCGATCCGTCCTGGTCCGAGCCTGTCTTTGCATCGGTGTGCTCTGTGCCTCGCCACTGGCCGGTTGCGGTTCGTCGTCGACCGGCACGTCGGTCACCCAGTCCGGTCCGGGGCCCGCTGGTCAGAACGGCTACTACGTCTACTGGGATCAGAACGAGGAGCTCGACTTCGTCGCCATGCCGTCGGGCCAGCAGGGGCGCATGGTTGCTCCCTGGGACGTCAACGGGCAGATGTGCATCGTCCCCGACGGCAGTGGACGCTTCAGCACTGCGTATAACCCGACGCTTCCCGACCAGCGCAACCCTGGCGGGCTAAAGCCCTACATGCAGCCGCCGGTCGGCGAGGTCCTGTGGAACCGCAACGGATCGTTCAGCGGACAGACCATCTCAGTGTCCGGCCCGTACAAACTGCCGGGACAGAGCGCTGGAGGTGACATCCCGCCCGACGCCAAGGGCAACCACGCGTACAACAACAACGGCACCTACACCGGTTGTGTGTTCGACGCCCACGGCAACCTGTTTGCCACCGACATCGCCACCGCACAGGGGCCGTTTCCCACGCCCGACGACGGCCGTCTCGTCGAGTGGTTCGCGCCGTCGTACACGGCGTTCTGCGTGGTCCTCGGCCCCAACAAGGGCGGCGACGGCCCTCACCACGTCGACGGCACCGGCGGGCTGAAGGAGCCCGGCTTGCTCACCCTCGACAGCAACGGCGACGTTCTACTGCCCCAGGCCGGCGCGGCGAACATCCTTCGCGTCGACCACTCGACGCTGCCGTCGAGCGCCTCGGACTGCACGCCTGACGGTCTCATGGCGGCAGGCAAGGTGCACACCAGCGAATTCATCACCGTCGCCGCCGACCAGCTTGCGTTCTTCCCCGAGTCGATCGTCCGCGATCCAAGTTGCGGTTGCTGGGCGGTGGGCAGCGTCATCGGTGATCCTGCGATCGCCTGGTACGACGACCACGGGCAGCCACTGTTGCAGCGGGGCACCGTGCCGGGGACGAAGCTTGGCGACAACTCCGGCTACAACCCGTTTGGGCTGGCGTTCGCGCCCGACGGCACGCTGTTCTTCGTCGACGTTCACATCACCTGCGTCAACAACCAGCTGTCCAACTGCGGCCCCGTCGACTACGGCGGCCGGATCATGAAGGTGAACTTCGTCGGTGGCAAGCCGAGCGCGCCGGTGCAGATTGCCACCGGCTTTGACTTCCCCATCAGCGTGACCGTCTGCGTTCCCGCCAAGCAGACCTGCCCGTGGCCGACGACGGTCACGCCCCCGGGGTCGGGTCCGTCAGAGAACAACGCGCCGGCCACCGGTCCCTCGACCACTGCTCCCGCAACCGCGGCTGACGGTTAGGCGCCAGTCGTTTCGGTGAGGAGCCGTGTCGCAGCGCTGCTGGCCCTGAGCGCTGTCGCCAGCTGCTCGTACGTCAGCGTCAGCACACCGCCGAGCACGATCGCATCGTGGGAGTGGCCCACATACGGGCACGATGCGCAGCACACCTTCACCGGCGAGACGACGCTGACCACAGCCTCGGTGACCCGGCTTCGGCCGTCGTGGAGGTTTGCCACAGGTGACGCGGTCACGGCGACACCGACGATCGTCCGCGGCACCGTCTACGCCGGTTCGTGGGATGGGTACTTCTATGCGATCGACCTGCGCAGCGGTTCACTTCGCTGGAAGTACCAGCTTCAGGCGCAGCATGCGGTCACGCCGTATCCGGGTCAGAACCCGCGGGACTTCACCTCCGACGGCGGCCTGGTCACCGCCTCCGCGTGGTACCAGTTGGGTGACGGCAACCGCCCCGACCTGGTGATCTTCGCCGGCGGCTACACGCTGTACGCGCTGGACGCGAGCAACGGCGCGCTCTTCTGGCGGCACGAGTACACGGGGCGTCCCGAGCAGCCGCCGGACCCCGACCACGACGGCACGCGCATCTTCTCCTCGCCGGTGGTGGCCGGCGACAAGGTGCTCTTCGGCGTCGACGTCGACGGCCAGCGCGGCGAGCGCGGCTACATCGCCGCCGCCAGTCTCGCCACCGGTGATCCGGTCTGGCAGACTCAGACCGACGTCGACGGCAACGGTCGGGTCCTCAATGACGGCTGCGGCAGCGTCTGGTCGTCGGGGACGGTGCTGCCCAGTCTCGGGCTGGTGGTGTTCGACGTCGCCGACTGCAACTTCTCCAATCCACCACCCTTCAGCGAGTCGGTCATGGCGGTGCGCATCAGCGACGGCACGCCGGCGTGGATCTTCCGCCCGGCCCGAGAGGACGTGACCTGCGACACGGACTTCGGCGCCACAGCGAACGCCGGGATCAATGCCGCAGGTGACGCGTCGTTCCTCGGTGTCGGCAGCAAGGATGGAACGTACTACGCCATCGACCCGGCGACGGGACGTCAGCGATGGAGCAGCAATGTCGTCTTCGGTGGATTCTCGGGTGGGTTCATCGCAACCGCTGCTTACGACGGCCAGCATGTGTTCGGCTCCACGGGTCTGGGTGATTTCGGCCGCTTCGAGCACGGCGACCAGGTCTTCTGCAAGCCGAGTGATCCCCGAGACCTGCCCTCTCAGGAACCGACCGCGCATGCATTCGACGCGAGCACGGGGAAGGTGCTGTGGCAGAAGGAAGGGGTCGCGTCCTTCGCCCCGACGACGGTGGCCGGGGGGATGGTGTTCAACGGTCTGGCCATCGCTGCCAACGCCATAACGGTTCGTGACGCCACCAGCGGGACGCTGCTGGCTCAGGTCCCACTGCCAACAGCGTGCTGGTCGGGCATTGCGACCGTCGGTGATGCGCTTGTGCTGGGAACGGGATCGTCGAATCAGGGGTCACCGGACTTCATCATCGCGCTGACACCGGATGGCACCCCACCGGTGACGCCGTCCGGAGGTTGATCTGCGGCGGGTGACGACCGATGTCCGGTCGCTCAGGTTGACGGACAGCTGAAGGTGCCGCTCACCGTGCGTGACCCCACAGTCTTGCTGGTTCCGGACGCCGTCATGGTTATCGTTTCCGAAACCTTGCACATGCCGTCCGGCGTGCGCGTGATGGGTGTGGCGATGGTGCTCCAAGCCACCCGTCGCTGACTCTCGGCTGGCGCGGCGAAGCCGCACAGACCCGCCGCAGGCTCGGCGTAGTCGATGTGCTGATGGCCGAGAATGTCGAACTTCGGCTCGCGCACTTGGTTGGCTTCGCCGCGGAACGTAAGCGCGATATCGCCCTTGCCCTCATCGGCAGGGTCGAGGCGGATGAGGGCGGTGGTGGGTAAGGTCATGGTTCCTCGTCCCGAATACGTGAATCGATAGGCCACGTCATGAACATCTCCGGCACACGAGCTCGCCGTCCCTGATCCGGAGCCCGTGAGCTCCCAGGTCGATCCATCGTCGACGAAGAGCTGCTGACCCTGACCGTTGTTGCGGTGCAACCGCAGGTGGATCAGCACGTGGATATCCTCCTTGACCATCGACGAGCTCGACACCGTGGGAAAACCATGACTTGCGGCGTCGCTCGAATCCAGCAGGTACGAGCTGTCGAAGGTGAGCTGGCCGGCGATGTTGTCGCCCGGCGGGGGCGTCGGCGTCGGAGGCGACTCCTTGTCGACTGTCATGGTGACGTTTGTCGGCGCCGGAGACGAACCGGCGCTCAGCATGCTCGGAGTCGCCAGGCCGAAGACCAGCGTGGCGATGCGCAGCTTGGACACGTCAGGTGAGAACTTCTTCAGGGCGCCGACGCTGACTGTGGCGTTGTCGCCGGAGCCGAGCACGCCGAACGCGCGGGCGTACTTACTCAGGCACGCCTTTGCCCCACTCACCCGCCCGGCAGCATCCGTGGCCGATATCTGGTTGTAGCAGAAGTCAAGGTTGTCGTTGTCATCCCCTTTGAGCGCGAACACCACGCCGAGGATCTGCCTGTTCGATCCGCCGGCCGCCAGTCCAATCGACATCGTGGTGTTGTCGTCGTCGGGAAGCGACTCCACCTTGACCTGGAACAGGCGGTTGCCGATCACTGGTACGGGTGCGTTCACCCGGAGTGGCAAGGCTCCGGCGTTCACGCTGCCATCCGAGTGGTTGTTGTAGCCGGGGAGGTTGACGATGCGTTGATCCACCTTGGACGACAGGAACCCCGGGAATCGCAGGTCGACCAGCGACCTCGCGTAGATGCGCTGGAATGCGTTGAGGTCCACCTTTCCGTCGGCGGTGCCGCTGATGGTGCGCATCAGACCCAGGCTCGATGGTTCCCTCGCCCGAGTGGCCTGCAGCCAGCGGAGCATCAACTTGGGATCGTCCCCCGTCTGGAACACGGCTTCGTCGATGAACGGGCTGGCGGTGTAGGACAGCTCGTAGTTGGCGTCGCTGAGCGATGGCCAGGCGAAGTAGCTCTCATTGAGCAGGCCGCCCACTCCGAAGGCGTCGTAGACGGTGGCATCGGGGAGCAGGCGCTGGGTGACCGTGGCGAATGCCTCGGTCTGCCAGTAGTAGCCGGGAACCTGGAACAGGTCGGCTTTGCCCAGCGAGCCGAGAAGCAGGACGTGACCGGCATGGATCACCTCGTGGGCGACCCGTGTCTTGGTCATCGGTTCGTAGTCGCCACCAACCCATTTGCCGGGTTCGAAGTAGATGCGCACCTCGGGGATGCACTGCCTGCGATCGGTCACCGTACCGTTGGCGCATGGCTCCAGGTATCCGTAGCGGAAGACGGTGGTGTTGACAAGCGCAGCGAACGGTGTTCGATCGGTGGTGATGAGTAGGCGAAAGTGCTTGGCGGCAGCCACAGCTTCGAAGTTGAACTGGGGATCCGGGTACAGCTGATCCCACCGACTCAGGCCGAGCAGGATACCCTGGTCGACGTAACTGACGAAGTCGGCAGGAACTGTGCCCTGGACTCTGCTGTCGACGTAGTCGCCGATCGACGCCGCAGTGGGAGGTTGCGGCGGAGCAACGCCGCTCGCGATCGAGGTCGGCGGCTGCTTGGGCGCGTAGATGAGATGTGGGGTGATCGGCTGAGCCGATGGGGCGAAGAGGGAACTGAGAGAAACCGGGTCGACCGGGGCCGGCGTTGCCAGTCCGGCGAGAAGCCTGCTCTCCAGGTTCGCGGGATCCGGGAAGCCGGTGAGAGACGCTGGGTTGGACGATCCGGACCCGCCCGATGACGATGGGCTGGACCGGTGCGACAGCGTCACGGGAATGGCGATCCCGGCGACGACAGCGACGACGACGAGGGTCGCCAGCAGCAGGCGACCACGGCTGACACGACCTGCCGGGGCCGCGGTCGCCGGGACGCCACCGTTCACCGCCGATGCGACTGGCCGAGCGATCTCGCTCACGGCGACCCTCGGTTGCGCAGGTTGCCGCTCCTCGACCGCGGGCGGGAGGAGCAGCGAGCCGTCAACCCAGGTCGTCCAGCCGTTGGAGCACACGATGTGCGCCCACTGGCCTGACGACTCGATGACCCTGACGTCGAGCCCGGGATCGAGCCTGACCGCGATCGGCTGCGGTGCGTAGGGGTCGTCCCAGCAGCGCATGCCTTGTTGGGGAACCCTGTGGGTGGGTGCCCAATCTTGGGCTGGGGAGGTCGCTTCCGGCGGTGCCGGGATCGCAACGACGGGCTCGTCGATGGGCGCCGGCAGCTCCAGCAGCGCCGGGGCAGTCAGCGGGACGAGGAGGCGTCCATCCACCCACGTCCTCCACCCGTTGGAGCAGACGACGTACGCCCAGTCCCCCTGCTGCTCGACAACGCGCACCTCGAGCCAGGGATCGAGCCGCGCCGCCAGGGGTGAGGTTGCGTAGGGACTCGCCCAGCACGTCGCCCCGTCGTCGCCGGCGCGGTGTGTCGGTTCCCAGGGCCCTTCCTGTGTGTCCACGCCACCCCCTTCTGTCCGCAGAGCCGGTCATGATACGGGGCCCATGGGCGCCCAAGACAACATCGTCCCGATGCTCGATGACTCCGCACGTGCTGTCGTACTGGTTGAAGGGGTCAGCGATCAGCTCGCGCTGCAAGCACTGGCCGAGCGGCGTGGTCGGAATCTTGACGCTGAGCGCATCTCCGTTGTGTCTATTGGGGGTTCGAAGAACATCGGAAGGTTCCTGGATCTGTACGGCCCCAAGCGGCGTGACGTCAGACTGGCGGGCCTCTGTGATGTCGCAGAGGAGAAGGACTTCCAGCGCGGTCTCGAACGGGCCGGCTTCGGCTCTGACCTCAGTCGCGGCGACATGGAACGAGTTGGCTTCTTTGTGTGCGTCGCAGATCTGGAGGACGAGCTGATCCGCTCCCTCGGTACCGCCGCCACAGAACAGGTTGTCGATGCTCAGGGAGAGCTTGATTCATTCCGCATCTTCCAGAAGCAACCCGCGTGGCAGGGACGGACCAAAGAGGAGCAGCTCCGGCGCTTCTTCGGCACCCACAGCGGCCGCAAGGCCCAGTCCGCGCCCTTGCTCGTCAGCGCGCTGGATCTCACGCGAGTGCCGCGCCCACTCGACGGCGTGCTTGCTCATCTGTAGCGGGCGCGCAAGCCACATGAGCCCACAACTGCGCAAACAGCCGCTGCCAGCGGCGCTAGTTGATCAGAGCCTGGCCAGCACGGCGCGGGAGTCGAAGATCTCTGTGATCCCGGGCACCGGCTTGCTGAAGTCGATGAAGGGCGGGAAGAGGTGCGTCAGCTCCTCCTTGAAGGCGACGTCGAACGGCTCGGTCGACTCGGCGAAGCGGCGGTTGGCCTCGAAGGGATCCTTGCCCTCGAGGTAGACGGCAGCCACGGGTCCTTGTGGCGTCTGGAGCACTGTGAGCACATCGACGCTCAGACCGAGAGCCCGCCACGATAGCGCCATCGCCTCCGAGGCGTACGTCTTCTTGGCCCACGCCCTGCCGCGATCAACGCTGTCCGGCATCATCGGCGCGCAGAAGGCCATGCCGCGGCCGCGTGCGGTCACCGTGGGGTCGACCCACTCTCCCACAACCTCAGGGTCGGGACCGGGCATCGGCTGCCTCACGTCGATGCCGTGAAGCTCGTGCACGGTCTCGACGAAGAAACGGTCGATCTCGAGGTCGCTCGACGCCAGGGCCGCGATCGCGTCTGCAACCGACCCTGTGGTCTCCTGGTACGCCACAACGAACATCCCCATGGGCGTCTGCTGCAGGTAGGCGCGTTCGAGAGTCACGCCGGCGCGTCGACGAGACTCGGCATATTCGGCAGGGCTCGCGATGAACCTGTCAGCGATGCGGCGAAGGTCCGCCTCTGTCTTTCCTGGCAGTGCGGGAAAGGGCAGTGCAAGTCGCGCCATCGCCATGTCCTCCATCCAACGCTGCGCCGCTCGCCGCGGGTGCGGTGCCCGCGGCGCGGCCGCGACATACTATCGCCAGGGTCGGCCGGTCAGCGCGTCACCACTTCACCGCGAGCGCAAGGCCACGAGCACCACGACGGAGAGGCTGAGAAGGGCCAGGTAAGCAGCGGTGCCAAGCACCGATGCGAGGAAGAGCAGCGTGAGGCCCGTCTGAACGGCGATGACTGCGGGGGCGAGACCCATGCCGTCACCGTAGCGGCCAGTGGATCGACCGGAGCGGCGCCTCTGTCGCAATCGTGATGCGATCGATCCCTCGATGCCTACGCGGAGAGCACGAGCGCTTCGTACCTCAACATCGGTGTCGTGCTCTGCAGCCGGGTCACATCAGCTTGTTGCCGTACATCTCGCCGAGAGGGTCGGCGATGAGCTCGAGTCGTGCGCCGTCGGGGTCGCGGAAGTACATCGACGTCCCGCTCTCGATGTGGTACTCGACACTCGCATCGTCGAGCTTGGCACGGAGACGGTGCCACTGCTCGGGCTCGACGGAGATGGCCAGGTGATGCAGGCCGCCAAGGACCTCGGCGTAGCTCCCGAGCCCGAGGTCGGGGAAGTCGAAGAACGCCACGTAGTTGCCGTGCCCGATGTCGAAGAAGAAGTGGTTCGAGCCCTTGTAGTCGCGGTTCTCGAAGATTTCGGTGAGCGGAAACTCGAGCAGGCCCTGGTAGAAGTTCACGGTGCGTTCGACATCTGACGAGAGCAGGGCGACGTGGTGCACGCCGCGAGCTGTGGGCGAGGGGCGTTCATCTGCCGGGCGCAGGTACGTCTGCTTGATGCGCTCGCGTTCGGCGTTGATCCGGTCGAGATCGACGGTCATGGCGTCCATCCTCTGGGGTCCGGCTGAGCTGCTCCCGATTCTCGCTGACCAGGCCGGCCTACGGCGACCGCGCCCTGCCGTGGCGATGGCCCCGGACCGATGAGTCTCGCCCCGCGGGATCGTCCTACCAGCACAGACCCCGACCGACAGGAGGACGCGAGATGTCCAGCACGACCAAGACCCTGGCCAGCGGTACGTCGCCGGCGGCGCGATCCAAAGAGTGGAGACAGTGAGCAGACTCCATGGCGGAGTGCGTGCCATCGTGCTCTTCGTCGAGGATGTGGGCCGTGCAAAGGCCTTCTACCAAGGCGTCCTCGAGCTACCCATCAGATTTGAGGACGAGTCGTCCGTGGTGGTGGACCTTGGCAACACCATGGTTGTCCTGTTGCAGCTTGACGCGGCGCGGGACCTTCTGACCGCGGAGCATGTAAGCACCGGAGGACGGACCAGTCCCACGTTTCAGCTGTCCGTCTTCGTCGACGATGTCGATCAGGTTCACACGCAGCTGGCGGAAAAGGGCGTCCAATTCTTCATCGATCCGGTGGATAGGGATTGGGGCAAACGCACGGCTCATTTCAAGGACCCAGATGGACATATCTGGGAGTTGGCCCAGGACATTGCTCGATGACGGTCCATTGATCCGCCGCAGGGTTTGGCGCGCGAGGTTGCTTATCTCTTCGCGGGGAGCGAACGAGCGTACGCCGTACCCAACGCTACCCATCTCGACAGGTCGCGTTTCGTGTGAACGAACTCGCTGTCGACCCGAAGCCAGCCCGGCATTTCACGGCCGCGCATCTCAAAAGGGCGTGCGTTCGACGTCGCCACGAGTCTGTCCGACCGCGCCGGGTCTACCCGCACCATCAGCCCGCCACGGCCGCTCGCCGAGACGGCCAGGTGGCCGCCTACGAGGAACGCGAGCCCGCCAAACATCTTCTTCTCGATGAGGTTGGGCTCGTCCGCGACAAGTTCGCGGATTCGGTCGGCGAGCTCTTCATCGTAGGCCACGCCGGAATCGTACTCAGGCCGGGTCACCCGCCGCGACTAGGTCGGTGCGCGGGTCCCGCCTGGTGGCGCGTGCGAGGAGGACTCGCGGCGCAGCTCGCAGGAGCGAGCAGCCCGGAGATGATGTAGCCGAGGTCGAGGCGTTGGCCGCCGTCGCAGGCGATGGCGCTGTCGGCGTTGATCGGCTCGGTCGTCTGCAGCAGCGTGCGCAGATCTGCTGCGCCAGGCGTCGTCACCACCGAGTCGCCCGCGTCACCGATGGGCCGTCCGTTGGCGCCGAGGAAGCGGACGGCACCACGAGACTCCGGCACCCGCACAACGGTGTAGTCGCCGTCGTGGAGGCGGCGGTGGTGGAAGCCGCAGAGGGAGAGGAGATTGTCGAGGTCGGTGCGGCCGCCGTCGGCCCAGTGCCGGACATGGTGGCCGTGGGTGCGCGATGCGGGAACGCCGCATCCGGGGAAGCGGCAGTGGCGATCACGCACCTGGAGGGCGCGGCGCAGCCGTCCGGAGACGATGCGGCGGCTGCGGCCGACGTCGACGGGGACGCCATCGCGTTCGACGACGGCGACGACCTCGGTGTCGCAGCCGAGCCGGCGGGCGATGGATGGAGGAAGGCCCGGGCCGTCCTCGACATGACAGCGGCCACCG
>DASZGL010000072.1:0-3496 GCA_035938875.1 Candidatus Dormiibacterota bacterium | reverse complement strand
CGCCTCCCAGTAGGTGTCCCGCCAGTTGCCGTTCTTGCCGTCGGGAGCGAAGCGCAGCGTCTCGAGGTAGTGCATCAGCGCGGCTCGGCTGGAACCGGGGCAGCGCCGCCGACTCCGAGGAACGCCGTCACCCGGCCGGCCACCTGGTCGAGCTGCTCGAGGTGAACCTCGTGGCCGGCACCGCTGACGACCTCAAGGTGTGCGTCGCCGAGAAGACGCACGAAGTCGTCGCCGTACGACGCCGGACAGACTCCGTCCTCGGCGCCCCAGACAACAAGTGCCGGCATGCGGATGCGATGAGCGCGGCGCGACAGCCCCCGATCGGGCAGCGGCCACAGGTATCGGGTCTGGGTCGCCATCGATTTGCTGCGCGTGAGGATGTGCGTCACCAGCTCGTCCTCGTCCTCGGGCGTTCTCGCCGCTTCCACCGCGGCCGGCGACGTCGCGTCGTGGTAGAGAGCCGCGGACAGCTCCTTGGGCTGGGCGGCAAAGACGTCGAGCACGGGCCTCGCCGAATCCCAGAGGCCGAGCGGCGAGATCAGCACCAGTCTGCGAACGCGCTCGGGCGCAATCGCGGCAAGCTCCGCAGCGAACATCCCGCCCAGCGAGTGGCCGACCAGTGTGCAGGTGCCGAGTCCGAGCGCGTCGAGCAGGTCGAGGTGGTAGTAGAGCGCGTCGCTGTACTCGAGCATGTCGGCGGCGGGCGCAGAGCCCTCGAAGCCGAGGTGTACAGGGGCGACGACGTGACAGCTGCGCGCCAGCTCCTCGCAGAACGCGTTGGGCGGCTGGTCCCAGCCACCGTGCAGGTAGAGAAGCGGTTCGCCCTCGCCACCCTCGAAGACGGCCACATCGTAGGCGCCATTTCTGACCGAAACGCGGGTTTCGTGCATCATCGCGCTCACACCGCAGCCGGCTGGCGACGTTCGGCGAGGGGTTGGGGCCACCAGTGGTCCTGCCAGCGCTCGTCCCACAGACCACGGAGGTTGGGGATCACCTCGGTGGCACAGAGCCTGATGTTCTCCATCGCCAGGTCGTGCGGCATCGAGCCAAGCTGGTTGAGCAACATGACGTGGCCGATGTTGAGCGTCCTGGTCATGTGCTCGAGCTGCTCGGTCACCGACGTCGGTGTCCCCGCAATCACTGCTCCCTGATCGACGAGATCCTTCCAGCTCATATCCGGCGGCCTGTCGAAGGGTCGCGTTGTCAGCCCGAGCAGCCGGGCCTTCACCGTCTCCACGGTGCGATAGCCGGGAGCGTCGGAGAATCCCGGGTAGACGTGCAGCATCTTGTTGAAGAAGTACTCGATGTGCGGGCCGTACCTCTCGGCGACCTCGCTGTCGGAGCCGCCGACCACCACCAGCTGGAGGAACCCCGCGTGATACGGGTTGGGCTCGATGCCCATCTCCGCGGCGGTGCGCCAGAACCCGTCCATCACCGTCTTGCCCTTCTTGTACCCGGAGTACGACAGGTAGCAGTAGACGTATTTCTTCTTGATCGTCCATCCCCAGGTCTCGATCGATCCGCCGCCGGGCACCCAGACCGGGGGATGCGGCTTCTGTATCGGTCGCGGCCAGACGTTGACGTACCGCAGCTGGGTGAAGCGACCATCGAAGCTGAACACCTCCGGGTCCGTCCAGGCGCGGATGATCAGCTCCTCGGCTTCGTAGTAGCGATCGCGCAGGATCGCCGGCGCCATGCCATAGGCGAAGTTGGTGTCGGCGCTCGATCCCACGGGAAATCCGGCGACGATGCGCCCGCCGCTCAGGCAGTCGAGCATCGCCATCTCCTCGGCGACCCGGATCGGTGGGTTGTACAGCGCGATGGAGTTGCCCAGGATGATGATGGCGACATCACGCGTTCGCCGCGCCAGGGTCGCCGCCATGAGGTTGGGCGAGGGCATCATCCCGTAGGCGTTGCTGTGGTGCTCGTTGACACAGATGCCGTCGTAGCCCATCGCCGCCGCGTACTCGAGCTCGTCGAGAGACTGGTTGTACATGACGTGGCCGAGAGCCGGGTCGAAGAGGCGGCTGGGGATGTCGACCCAGACGCTGTGGTGCTGCTTGTCGAAGTCCTGCGGCAGCCAGCGGTAGGGCATGAGATGGAACATGCAGATCTTCATGCGGCGCCTCCGATGCGAGCGGTGCTGTGCAGGTGCGCGCGCATGCAGCCGGCGACCCAGTCCATCGCCTCCTGAGCGCGATCGATGACGCCGAGGCCGCTGACAAAGCCGTGGAGCATGCCGTCGAAGCGACGCGCGTCGACATGGACTCCGGCCTCGCGCAGTCGCTGCGCGTACGCCTCGCCCTCGTCGCGCAGAGGGTCGTATTCTGCTGTCACCACCACCCCCGGCGGCAAACCGCGCAGGTCAGTGGCGCGAAGCGGTGATGCGTCGGGCTCCTGGCGCCTGGCGACGTCTGGGCAGTACTGGTTCCAGTACCACTCCATGTCAGCGGTGGTCAGCATGTAGCCCTCCGCGTTGTCGCGATGCGACGGCGTCGTCAGCGGGTAGTCCGTCGGCGGATAGATGAGCAACTGCGCGGCAATGGGCGGGTCGCCACCGCGATCGCGGGCGCGCCGGCACACCACGGCCGCGAGGGTGCCGCCGGCGCTGTCACCGCCGACGGCGAGGCGTGACGGATCGCCGCCCAGGACCGTCGCATTCGTCGCAACCCAGCGCAGCGCAGCGTCGGCGTCCTCGACCGCGGTGGGATAGCGGCTCTCGGGTGCGCGCCGGTAGTCGACCGACACGACGATGGCCCGGCACGCATTGCTGAGCGCGCGGCAGAGCGCATCGTGGGTGTCGATGTCGCAGACCACCCAACCACCGCCGTGCAGGTAGACGAGCACTGGCTGCGACGCAGCGGCGCTCGGCCAGTAGACGCGCAGGCGCAGCACGCCACCGTCAGTGTTGATGCGACGCTCCTCGACGCGGGCGACGTCCTGGGGGATCGTCGGCGCCAGCGCCATGCGGGCGATGATGGCGGCGCGGGCTGCCTGCGGCGTCAGCGTGTGCGTCGGCGGGATCCCGGCGGCGATCCGGGCGTCGAGCAACGCCCGCGCCTGCGGGTCGAGCGGCATCGGTCTCCTCCACTGTCTCCAACCGTGCTTGCACAGCGACCCCCTGAGCCGCCGCGTGCGATCACTCCAGGAGGCCGTTCTCCGTGAGATGGGCGACGACCTGCTGTCCAGCCTTCTGGACATGGCGTTCGATGAGGGTGCGTGCCCGGGCGCCGTCACGATCGCGCAGCGCCTTGACGATCGGGCCGTGGTCTTGCCCAGCGGACGCGGGCCAGCCGCGGACCTGGGGACCGGTCCACCGCGACATGTCGGCGAGGATGCGGTGCAGGATCGACGGTCCCGCAGCCTTGTTGATGATGCGATGGAACTCCTGCTTCAGCTCCGCGGCGCGGTCGTGGTCTCCGTCACGGACGCTGCGCTTGATCGCGGAGTTCAGCGCCGCCAGGCTGCGCAGCTCGGTGTCGTCGAGGAGGGTGGC
>DASZGL010000071.1:0-6316 GCA_035938875.1 Candidatus Dormiibacterota bacterium | reverse complement strand
GCGCATGACCGCGACCTGTGAGACCTGCGGCAACCCGCTGCCGTCCGACGCGCACTTCTGCCCCAACTGCGGCGCGCCGGTGAGCGCGGCCGACACCGTGGGCGAGCGCAGGCTGGTCACCGTGCTCTTCGCCGACCTGGTGGGATCGACCGAGCTCAGTCGCCGCCTCGATCCCGAGCGCTCCCGCGAAGTGCTCAACGCGTATTTCAACGCGGTCGCCACCGAGATCTCCGCGGCGCGCGGCCAGCTGGAGAAGTTCATCGGCGACGCGGTGATGGCCGTCTTCGGCGTGCCCCGGGTCCACGAGGACGACGCCATTCGCGCAGTCCGCGCCGGGCTGGCGATCGTCGATCGGGTGGCCAGGCTCGGACGCGCCGCGGACGGCGATCCGGGACTCGAAGTGCGCGTCGGCATCGAGTCCGGCGAAGCAGCGACCGGTATCGGACCCGCGGGCCAGCTGCTGGTGACCGGGACTGTCGTCAACGCCGCCGCTCGTCTGCAGGCGGCCGGCCGCCCCGCCGAGGTGCTCATCGGTGAGACGACGCGTCTGCTCATCCGGGGTGCGGCGAGAGTGGGGGAGGTGCGGAGCGTCGAAGCCAAGGGGTTCGGCGCCCGGGGCCTGGTCGCCTACCCCGTCGAGGCGTTGGAGCGCAGCTCGGTGAGGCGGACCATCCCCCTCGTCGGGCGGGCCACCGAGCTCACCCTCATGCGCCAGGCTTTCGAACGAACCGCGCAGTCGGGACGTCCTCACCTGGTCACGGTGATCGGCGAGGCCGGCATGGGCAAATCGCGGCTCGTCGAGGAGTTCGTCGCCCTGTTGCCCGACACCGTCGAACCACTTGTCGGGCGTGCCGATGTGTATGGAGGTCCGACCGTGCTGGGCCCCGTGGCCGACATGCTGCGCAAGCTTGGCGGCATCGCCGACGGCGAGTCGCCCGACGGGGTGATGCGGCGTCTTGCCGAGGCGGTCGCATCACGGTGCCAGGTCGATGACCCGGCTGGGCTGGCTTCGCGACTTGCTCTGGTGCTCGGGGTTGTCAGTGGGGCTCGTCGCGACGAGGCCGGGCTGGTGCACGACGCCCAGCACGCGTTCAGGTCACTGGTGAACGCGCTCTCGGCGCACGGTCCTGTCGTCGTCATCGTCGACGACCTGCACCTCGCCCGGGCACCGGTGCAGGACCTGGTGGAACGGCTGACATCGCGCAAGCGCGGCGCGCCGCGTCTGCTGGTGGCGGTCACCGCGCGACAGGACCTGATCGACGAGCGCCCGTCGTGGGGCTCGGGCGCGCACAACCATGCGCTCATCCGCCTCGATCCACTCGCCGACGACGACAGCGCGGACCTCGCGCGCCAGGCCGGGGGCGGCCGGCTCGGCGAGGGGACATCGCGTCACATCGCCGAGCGGGCGGGCGGCAACCCCTTCTTCATCATCGAGACCACGGGCATGCTGCTCGACGCCGCGCCCGTCGAGGTCGATGCCGCCGCACTGCCGCCGACCGTGCAGGCGGTTGTCGCTGCCCGGCTCGACCGTCTTCCGGTCGCGCTGCGCGACCTCGTTCATCGCACCGCGGTGTTCCTCGACAACTTCGACCTCGACGAGCTAGCGCTCATCGCCGACGTGGGCGCGGACGCGTTGCGCCAGCTGGAGGACGCCGAGATACTCTCGGTCGAAGACGGCCAGCGACGCTGGCGGTTCCGGCATCGCATCCTCCACGACGTCGCCTACGCGGGCTTGGCCAAGCGCGAGCGGTTGCGACTCCACCTGCTGGTCGCCGATGGCCTGCAGGCGGCACACCGCTATGGCAACGCCGACCATCTCGAGCGCGCGGCGCAGGCCTCGCTCGACCTCGACCCATTCGACCGATCGGTGGCCGACCGCGCTGTCGACGCGCTGATCGAGGCCGGCGAGCGCGCCCGGCGGCGGATGGAGTCGCGCAGGGCCGTCGACCGCTATCGCCGAGCCCTGGCACTCGCCGGTCCCGAGGAGCACTGGGGAGTGCGCGAGGCCCGTGCTCTCGCCGGGATCGGCGAGGCGCGCTACTGGTTGTCCGAGTACAGCGCGGCGAGCGAGGCCCTGCGCGAGGCGGAGCAGCTTGGCTTGCGCACCGGGGACGATTGGACACTGGCGATGTCGCTGCGCCTGCTCGGCGACATCGTGCTCAACGTCGACGAGGACGTCGATCGCGCCGAGTCGTTGCACGCGCGGTCACTGCAGGCTGCTGAGCGACTCGGAGACACGTGGGCGATCAGCCGCAGCCTGCTGTTTGCCGGCTGGGTGCCGTGGACACGCGACCGGTACGTTGATGCCGAAGCCGTGTGGCAGCGCGCCCTCACACTGGGGCGTGAGAGTCGCGACCGCTGGGTGCAGGCGCGTGCACTGATCGCCCTGTCCATCGCGCGCTCGGAGATGGACGACCTGCCCACCGCCGCCGAGCACGCGCGGGCCGGGCTCGCCATCGCACGGGAGATGAGTGATCAGTTCAACACCGCGGTCGCCATGGTGCAGCTGGGGCGCAGCGTGGAGTGGGCGGGAGGCGCCGAAACAGCGCTCGCCCAGTTCGAGGAGGCGGCCGTGATCTTCGACGAGCTCGGCGCCCGCTGGGAGCTCGCCGACGCTCTCTTCGCCCGTGGTCGCTGTCTCGAAGAGCTGGATCGCCTCGACGAGGCGGAGCGCGACCTGCACACGTCGGTGCGCATCTCCGAGGAGCTGGGTGCCCGGGCACTCGGCGGCTGGACGTCGCGAGCCCTGGTCCGTGTGCGCCGGCGGCGCGTCCAGCCCCCCGCGGCGGCTACTCGCGCCGTGGAGGTCGCCGAGCCGGCGCCGTGACGTCGTGGAAATCGTCCGCCGGGCTACGCGGCTTGCGGTGACACCCCATGCCGAGGCCGAGCAGTACCTCGACGGGCAACGCCGCGCGGGCCGGCCACCGGCTGAGCGTTGCTCAGATCGCGCGCATGCGGTTGTTGCGCGGGTTGTGCTCCACCTCGGCGAGCCCAAGAGCCTCGAGTAGCGACGGCACGTAGACGCCGAACCGGCCTCGCAGGCCCTTCTTCAGTCCATACCAGCCACCGACGGGGTTGTCCGACGAGCGCCCCCACGCTTCGACGCTGCCGTCGGGTGCCGGCTTCTGCTCGTCGGCCCCGCCCAGCGGCATCCAGTCACCGCGCTGCTTGAGCATCGCGTGCAGGTCTTCGATGCAGCGAAGGTGGTAGCGAAGCTGCGTGGTGCCGACCTGGCACACCAGTGCCGGCGGGTCGGCCACCTCGTCGCGATACATCTGGTATTCGGACGTGCCTGGCGGCGTTTTCAGCAGCCACGGCTGCTCCTTGGTCCCTTTGCCCACAGCGCTTGGCATGGTCACCCCTCCCGCTGGTCTTGCCTCCAACACGCCACCTTCAGCAGCCCTCGTCGAGCGCCTGGGTGCACTCCGAGGCGATGTGCTTGACCGCCTGCGAGAGCAAAGCATTGAGGGTCGCGCGCTCGGCGGGTGTGAGCGGCGCGAGGATCTCGTCGTCGACTTGGTCGAGCGCGCGGTCGAGGTCAGCGAGTAGCTGCTCCCCCAGGTCGGAAAGCTCGATGATCGCCCGGCGACGGTCAGCTCGGTCGCGCCTGCGTTCGATCAGGCCCGCATCTTCCAGGCCGTTGAGGACGGCGACGAGGTTGGTGGCGTCGACACCGATCAGCTCGACCAGCGTCTGTTGAGCCGACGGTCCCCGCTCCCTGAGATGCTCGAGAGCGAGTAGCTCCCGCGGGCGCAGGCCGGTGGGCGCCAGCGCTTGCTCGATGAGCCGTCTGGTTCCGCGAGCGAGCTGCGCGATGAGCAGGCTCGAAGCCCCTCCCGCCCGGGTGTCGGACCCGCTCACGCTCATGAGATCGAGTGTATCTCCGATCAGTGGTTTATGAGAGATCAATGATTGATATCTAGTAAACTACTTACACATCGCCGAGGATCGCCAGGAGGCGACAGTCATGGCTTTTGCCCTTCCCGACCCAGGACCGCCCAACCTCGAGTTCGAGCGCCCGGCCGATCGTGCCCACCTGGAGCGAACTGCTGCCGCTCTCGCGGCTCGCGGCTTTCAAGCACAGGTCGCCGACACGGCTGAGGACGCCCGTCGACTCGTTCTCGCGGCGATCCCCGAAGGAGCGGAGGTGCATATCGCCCTCTCCGAGACGATGCGCGAGCTCGGCATCACCGCTGAAATCGACGAGTCCGGGCGCTACGACTCGGTCCGATCGCACCTGAACAGGCTCGACCGCGAAACACAGGCCCGCGAGAGGCGCAAGCTCGGCGCCGCGCCCGACTACATCGTCGGCAGCGCTCACGCGATCACCGACGGCGGCGAGATCGTCGTGGCCTCAGGTTCGGGTAGCCAGCTCGGGGCCTACGCCTACTCGGGCGGCCACGTCATCCTGGTGGTGGGCCACCAAAAGCTCGTTCGCGATCTCGACGAAGGTCTTCGTCGCGTCCGCGAGTACAGCCTGCCGCGGGAATTCCTACGCATGCAAGGCCTGGGCTACCCCGGCTCATTGCTGGCGAAGACGCTGATCATCCACCACGAGCCCGGTGGCCGAATCAGCGTCATCCTTGTGCCCCAGACCCTCGGCTTCTGAGCCGGTCACGCAGCCACTCGGCTACCTACAGTTCTCCATCGTCATGGGTGTAATGGCCACGCCTGAGCACTACGGCGCCACCAGCACGACGTCGTATTCCCACGGCGCTGCCACCCAGCCGCTTCTCGGCGAGACCATCGGCGCCAACATGGACAGGACGGCGGCGCTACATCCCGACCGCGATGCCCTGGTCTCGCGGCATCAGGCACAGCGTTTCACATACGCCGAGCTCAACGCTGCCGTCGACGACGTTGCTCGCGGCCTGCTCTCGCTGGGCCTGGACAGGGGCGACCGTCTCGGCATCTGGAGTCCCAACAACACCGAATGGGTCCTGCTCCAGTACGCGACGGCGAAGGCCGGAATCATCCTGGTGAACATCAACCCGGCGTACCGCACCCACGAGCTCGCCTTTGTGCTGCAACAGTCGAGCTGCCGCGTCGTGGTCGCCGCGGAGTCATTCAAGACCAGCGACTATCGCGCCATGCTCGACGAGGTACGTCCGGGCATCGCCTCGCTGGAGCAGGCGCTCTTCATCGGCACCGCCGACTGGGAGCGGTTGCTGGAGTCGGGTCGAACGGTCGCAGACACCGCTCTGCGCCAGCGCATGGCGTCACTCAGCTTCGACGATCCCATCAACATCCAGTACACCAGCGGAACCACGGGGTTTCCCAAGGGTGCCACGCTGACGCACCACAACATCCTCAACAACGGGTTCTTCGTCGGCGAGGCTTGTTGCTACACGGCGGAGGACAGGGTGTGCATCCCGGTGCCCTTCTACCACTGCTTCGGCATGGTGCTGGGCAACCTCGCCTGCACCACGCACGGCGCGACCATCGTCATCCCCGACGCTGCTTTCGACCCGCTGTCGACGCTGCGCAGTGTCGAGGAGGAGCGCTGCACCTCGCTCTACGGCGTCCCCAGCATGTTCATCGCCGAGCTGGCCCATCCCGATTTCGCCAGCGTCGACCTGTCGACGCTGCGCACCGGGATCATGGCCGGTTCGCCGTGTCCGGTTGAGGTGATGAAGCGCTGCATCTCGGAGATGCACATGCGCGAGGTCACCATCTGCTACGGGATGACCGAGACGTCCCCGGTGTCGACGCAGACGGCCGCCGACGACGTCCTGGAGAAGCGGGTGAGCACGGTGGGGCGGGTGCATCCCCATGTCGAGGTCAAGATCGTCGACCCGGAGAGCGGCTTGGTCGTCGACAAAGGCGGCTGTGGTGAGCTGTGCACGCGCGGTTACTCGGTGATGCTCGGCTACTGGGAGGAGCCGCAGAAGACTCGCGAGGCCATCGACCCGGCGGGCTGGATGCACACCGGCGACCTCGCCACGATGGACGCCGAGGGATACGTCAACATCGTCGGCCGCATCAAGGACATGATCATTCGCGGTGGCGAGAACGTCTATCCCCGCGAGATCGAGGAGTTCCTCTTCGCGCATCCCGACGTCGTCGAGGTCTCGGTGATCGGCGTTCCCGACATCCGCTACGGCGAGGAGATCATGGCCTGGGTGCGCCGGCGCGAAGGCGCGTCACTGACCGAGGAGGCGGTGAGGGAGTACTGCCGGGGCAGGATCGCCCACTACAAGATCCCCCGCTACGTGCACTTCGTCGATGAATTCCCGATGACGGTGACGGGCAAGATCCAGAAGTTCAAGATGCGCGAGACGGCCGTGCAGATGCTCGGCCTCGACGAGGCGGCGGC
>DASZGL010000070.1:0-14362 GCA_035938875.1 Candidatus Dormiibacterota bacterium | reverse complement strand
ACCTGCGCCTTGGCGGCGCCGTTGCTCGCGGCTCCGCCCGAAGCCTCCTCGATGGTGCAGATGGGCTGCCCCACGGGGACCACCGCGCCCTCCTCGACCATGTGCTGACCCATGATCCCATCCGCCGGCGCGGGGATCTCGGCGTTCACCTTGTCGGTGATCACCTCGGCGATCGACTCGTACCGCTCGATGGCGTCACCGGGCTGCTTGAGCCACTTGGCGATGGTCCCCTCGGTGACGCTCTCGCCGAGCTGCGGCATGATGACTGTGAGTGCCATCAGTACGCGGCCAGCTCGCGAAGCGCGTGTTCGACCTTGGCGGGATTGACCATGTAGAACTCCTCCAACGGAGGTGAGAACGGCACCGCCGGCACCTCGGGGCCGCCGAGACGGCGCACCGGCGCGTCGAGGTACTCAAAGCATTCCTCGGCGACGATGGCGGCGACCTCGCTGGCCACGCTGACGGCGAGGTTGGCCTCCTGGACGACGAGAACCTTGCCGCACTTTTTTGCCGCGTCGACGATTGCCTGGCGATCCAGTGGGCGCAGGCTGCGCAGGTCGACGACCTCGCACTCGAAGCCGTCGCGGGACAGCGCCTCGGCAGCCTCGAGACAGAAGTGCACCATGAGCCCGTAGCTGAAGATGGCGATGTCGTCGCCGCTGCGGCGCACCGCTGCCCTTCCCAGTGGTTCGGTGTATTCGTCCTCGGGGACCTCACCCTTGATCAGCCGGTAGGCGCGTTTGTGCTCGAAGTAGAGCACCGGGTCGGGGTCACGAATCGCCGAGCGGAGCAGTCCCTTGGCGTCGTGCGGCGTGCTCGGCACCACCACCTTGAGTCCGGGGATGTGGCAGAACATCGCCTCCATCGACTGGGAGTGATAGAGAGCGCCGTGCACGCCGCCGCCAAAGGGGGCACGCACCACCATGGGCACGCCAAAGTCGTTGTTGCTCCGGTATCGGATCTTCGCCGCCTCGCTGATGATCTGGTCAACCGCGGGCATGATGAAGTCCTGGAACTGGATCTCGGCGATGGGGCGCAACCCGTTGATGGCGGCGCCGATGGCGACGCCGACGATGCCCGACTCGGCGAGCGGAGTGTCGATGACACGCATCTCACCGAATTCCTTGTGCAGCCCCTCGGTGGCCTTGAACACGCCGCCCTTGACGCCGACGTCCTCGCCCAGCACGATGACACGCTCGTCCTTGCGCATCTCGTCGCGCATACCGTCGCGAATGGCTTCGATGTATGTCTTGACGGCCATCAAACGTCCTCGGCGTAGACGTGGAGCAGCGCCGACTCCGGTGACGGCAGAGGTGACGCCTCGGCTTCCTCCAGCGCGCGGTCGACCTCGCGCATCGCCTCGGCGCGGATCTCAGCTGCGTCACCGGGTGCGAGGACACCCGACTCCTCCAGCTCCAGGCGGAACCGCGCCACACAGTCGTGCGCCTTGTTGTCGGCCACCTCCTCGCGACTGCGATAGACGCGGTCGTCGTCGTCGGAGCTGTGCGGCGTGAGGCGCGCGACCTTGGCCTCGATGAGCGTGGGCCCCTCACCTCTGCGTCCCCGCGCCACCGCCTCGACGGCGGCGTGGTAGCAGGCGACGACATCGGTGCCGTCGACGATGACGCCGGGCATGCCGTATCCCTGTGCCCGCTGGGCGACGTCCTTGATCGCCCCCTGCTTCTCCCAGGGCACGCTGATGGCGTAGCCGTTGTTCTCCACGACGCAGATGACCGGCAGGCGGTGCACCGCGGCGAAGTTGAGTCCCTCGTGGAAGTCACCCTCGCTGGTGCTTCCTTCACCCAGAGACGTCAAGGCAACCGCGTCCTCGCCGCGAACCTTGCTGGCCAGCGCCGCGCCGGCGGCGTGGAGCACCTGAGTGGCGACCGGAGACCCACCGGTGATGATGTTGAGCCGCCGGCAGCCGTAGTGCGCCGGCATCTGCCGCGCGCCACTGTTGGGATCAGCGGCGCGCGCCAGCACGGCCAGCAGGTGATCACGCGGCGTCATGCCGATCACCAGCGTCACCGCCAGGTCGCGGTAGTACGGTGCCAGCCAGTCGTAGCCGGGGCGCAGAGCCATGGCCATGCCGACCTGCGCCGCCTCGTGTCCCTGACAGGAGATGACGAACGGCGCCCGCCCCTGCCGGTTGAGCACCCACATGCGCTCGTCGAGGACGCGGGCACGCACCATGTGCCGGTACATGGTGCGCAGCAGATCGGGATCGACCTTGGAATCCTGCCGCGCGTCCGGCTTGGGTTTTGCTACAGCCACGTGTGATCCCCCTTGCGCGCCACGTCTAGACATGAATCGCCTGGCCGCGCACCGCCATCGCCGCCTCGGCGAGCACTTCGCTCAGTGTCGGGTGAGGTGCGACCGCGCGCGACATCTCGTAGGGCGTCGCTTCGAGCAGCGCGCCCAGCGCTGGGCCGGCGACCAGCTCGGTCACCTCCTGTCCCAGCATGTGCACGCCGAGGATCTCGTCGCTGGCGGCGTCGGTGACGACCTTGCAGAAACCCTCGGCCTCCCCCCAGATGACGGCGCGGCTGTTGGCTCGGAACGGAAACGTCCCGGAGCGCACCTCGTGGCCGGCGGCGCGCGCTTCGCGCTCGCTGAGGCCCATTGAACCGATCTGCGGCGAGCAGTAGGTGGTGCGCGGCACCAGGATCGGATCGAGAGGATGAGGATCCTGTCCCGCGATCGCCTCGGCGGCGATGATGCCCTGGTGTGCTGCCTTGTGCGCCAGCAAGAAACCGCCGACCATGTCACCAACAGCGTACACGCCGGGTTCGCCGGTGGCCTGCAGGTCGTCGACGACGACGGCACCGTTCTCGGTGCGCACCGAGGTGCCGTCGATGCCGATGTCCTCGAGGTTGGCCGCCCTGCCGACGGCGACGAGCAGCAGCTCGCCCTGGACGCGTTCCTCCTTGCCATCGCGGGCGACGGTCACCGCGATGCCGCCCTCGTTGCGCTCCAGAGACCCGGGATCGAGACGAGCGCCGGCAAGGCAGCGAATGCCACGACGCTCGAAGCTGCGCTGCAATTGAGTGCCGACGTCGTCGTCCTCGAGGGGGACGAGCCGCTCGGCGACCTCGACGAGCGTCACCTCGGAGCCCATGCTCCGATACATCGAGGCGAACTCCACGCCCACCGCCCCGGCGCCGAGGATCACCGCGGACCGCGGTGCGTGATCGAGCTTGAGCGCGTCGTCGCTGCTGATGACGTGACTGCCGTCGATCTCCAGCCCGGGCAGTGATCGCACTCGCGAACCCGACGCCAGGATGACCGACTCGGCGGCGACGTCGGTATAGCCGTCAGCGCCGCTGACCTGCAGCACCCCACCACCGGCGAATCGGCCGTGCCCGCGCACCACGGTGACACCGTTTTTCTTGAGGAGCGACTCGACACCGCGGTACAGCTGACCGACGACCTGGTCACGGTACTTCGCCGCAGTCGCGTAGTCGAGCTCGACCTCGCCGATGCGTACGCCGAAGCGCTCGCCGTGACGCGCCGCGTCGAGCAGGAACGCGGTCTGAAGAAGCGCCTTGGTGGGAATGCAGCCGCGATGCAGGCAGGTGCCGCCCACCTTGTCGCGCTCGACGAGGGCAGTGTGCAGACCCAGCTGCGCGGCGCGGATCGCTGCCACGTAACCGCCGAATCCCCCGCCGAGGATGGCGACGTCGTAGCGGTCAGACACAGCCCGCCGAGTATACCCCCGCCGCCTCGCCCCAACCGCACGTCTCGGCACAGGCGATGGCGTCTACGGCGTCACCTGTGCCGCACTCAGCGCAGCCTGGAGCTGCGCATCCTGCGCAGGATCGGCGCTCTGGCTGTCGAGGCGGAAGCGGTGATCGTCGTCGGGGATGCCGACTGTCTGATCGGGCGTGATCCCCGCCCCGTCGATGGTCTCGCCCGCGGGGCCGAACCAGCGCTCCACGGTGAGGTGGAGATCGTTGCCGTCGGGCAGCGTGAAGTCCTCCTGCACCGACCCCTTGCCGAAGGTCTTGTTACCGACGACCGAGCCGCGCTTGTAGTCGTGCAGGGCCGCGGTGACGATCTCCGACGCGCTGGCGCTGCTGCCGTCGACCAGCACCACCAGCCGCAACGATGGTGCGATGCCGCCCGACGTGATGGGATCGTGCTCCACCTTCTCGGCGGTGTTGGGATCGCCGTTCTGGTCGAGACGCCCACGACGAACGACGACGTCGCGCTCGTTGGCGCCGGTAACCAGGAACTCACTGGCCACCGACTGCGCGGCGGTGACCAGCCCACCGGGATTGTGACGAAGGTCCAGGACGACCGAGGTGAGATGCTGGTTGATGCCGTCCTGCACCGCCTTGCGGAAGTCGCTGCCGGTCTGCTCCTCGAAGGTGGTGATCTGCACGTAGAGCACGCTGCCGAATCGCTGCGAGTACACCGAGGGAATCTGCAGGTCGGCGCGCTGCACGCTGATGTCGATGACCTGGGCACCGCGCTGGACACTGAGAGTGACCGCGGTCCCGGCGTCACCTCGCACCAGGGTGCGCAGCTTGTCGATGCGCTGGTTGGCATCCGTCCCCAGCGACTGCACATCGGTGCCGTTGACGCGGATCAGAATGTCGCCGTTGCGCAGCCCAGCACGATCGGCGGGCTGGCCGCGGAGCACCTCCTCGATGGCCACGACGTTGGGCGTGCTCCCCGCGGGACAGATCACAGCTGCCGTGCAGCGTGGCTCCAGGGCGATACCGATGCTGCCTGATCGCTGGCCGCGCAGGTCATTCTGCAACGATGCGTACTCGTCCTTGGTGAAGAACGCCGAGAACTTGTCGTTGAACTTGGGATTGTCATGTAGGGCCTGGATGATCCCCGCTTCTGCCCCCTGGGTCGCCGCCGTGGCGTCGACGTTGCGGAAGACGTACTCGCGCCGGACGATGTCCCAGGCACTGTTGACGCTGGGGTCGTCGACGCGGCTGCTGCCGATGTGCGGGAAGAGTCGGTCGATCCAGATGCCCGCCGGTCCCGCGGTTCCCGATAGGTTCGTGACCGTGAGTCCGGTGACATAGCAAGCCACGATTGTGGCCACGACCATGACCCAGTTGTTGTTGCGCCAGCCGCCGCGACCACCTGGTCGTGGTGGTGGCGGAGCGCCCCCGCCTCCCAACACCCATTCCGGTGGGGAGTCAGGAGGCGTCGAAGTCACGACAGGTACTGTATGGGATCTTTGGTGACGCCATTGAGCTCGATCTGGAAATGCAGATGGGGCCCCGACGAGTTCCCGGTGCTGCCCTCGTTGCCGATGTACTGTCCCCGACCGACCACCTGCCCGTCCGAAACCGCCAGCGACGACATGTGGCAGTAGAGGGACGTCCAGCCGTTGCCGTGGACGATGATCACATGATTGCCGCAGCCGTAGCTGCTGAAGTAGGGATGGGCGATCCCGGTGTCCCCGGCGACGATCGGTGATCCCCACGCGTTGGCGATGTCGAGCCCGCTGTGGAAGCGGTGCGGATAGGGACAGCCCGGGTCATACGCCTCGAACGGGTAGTTGGTGCAGCCGTAGTACTGGGTGATGGTTCCCTGCAGCGGCCAGATGAAATGGCCGTTGCCACCGCCGCGGCGCCTCGCCGCCTCCTGCTCCGCCTTGAGCGCGTCGATCTGCGCCGCCAGGTCCTTGCGGCTTTGCTCCTCGAGGGCCAGACGCGTTTGGTCCTGGGCGACGATGATCGCCAGCTGCCGCTGTGCCTGCTGCCGGGACGCGTATTGCTGCTGCAGCTGATCGGCGTCGGCGTGCAGCTGGTCGAGGAGCCTCGCCTGCTGCGCCTTGTCGTCGCTGATGCGGGTCACGGTGGCGGCGACGTCGTGCTCCTCCGACGTGACGACGTTGACGACGCTCTGCTCGTTGCCGGCAACACGGTGGACGTCGATGAGACGTTGCCAGAACTCGTTGAAGTTGCCGGCGCTGAGGATGTCGTTGATCGCCGTGTCGTCTCCCAGCTTGTAGATGGATACCAGCTGCTGCGCCAGTGATGCCTTGTCGGCGGCTACACGCGCCCGAGCGGCTTCCAGCTGCGCCTGGGCGGCGGCCAGGGTCGCGGTGACCTGGTCGAGCTTCGCCTGCTGGTCAACGATCTTCTGCTTCTGCGTGGTGATCTGCTGGTCGAGCGCGGCGATGAGATTGCGCAGCTGAACCTCCTGGTTGGCCAGGTCGGCGATATCTCGCTGCAGCTGGCCGATCAGGCTGTCGGTCTGGTTGAGCTGGTTCTGCTTGCCGTTGATCTGGTCGTCGTACGTGTCAGCCGAGGTGTGCAGCGCCGCCGGAGCGCTGCTGCCCACCAGGGTGACGACCAGGGCGAGCAGCGCAGCACCACGGCGAATGCGATGGCGGCGAACCGCTGTGGCGCAGGATGCCCGGGCCCTGGCGAGGTGATGCGGTGTGGTCTGTGTCTCTCTCATGGGACCGTAGGTGGGTAGTGTGCGACAACGTTGGCTGAAACGCGTGTGACGAATTGGTCAAACCGAGAGGAAACGTCGTACCCCAAGATAGCTGCCGAACGCGCCGAGCGCGCCGCCACCGGCGACGAGCATGAGAATCAGAGCACTGAGGAACGAGCCGTCATAGGTGAGCGGAAAGATGAACAGGGTGGACTTGAGGTTGGACACGGCGGGCTTGTAGAAGGCGGCGATGACGCCGCCGGCGAGCAGCGCCGCGAGGATGCCGCCGAGGACACCCTCGAGGATGAACGGCCAGCGAACGAACCAGTCGGTGGCCCCGACCAGCTTCATGATCTCGATCTCGCGGCGGCGGACGTACACGGCGGTGCGGATGGTGTTCATGATGATCACCAGGCTGATCACCCCGAGAACTGCGGCGATGACCACGGCGATGATCTGGAGAACTCGGATCAGTGTTTGCAACTTGCCGATGACGTCGGGGTTATAGCTGGTCGGTTTGCTTCCCCGATCCACGATGGCGTTGGTGCGCACCATGGCGTCGATGTCGGGCAGGTCGGCGAGTCGCCGCAGATCGAGGTTGAGTGACGCCGGCAGGGGGTTGGAGCCCACAGCGTCAAGGGCCACGCCGAGATCGTGGTTGCGCAGCTCGTTGGCGGCGTCGTCCTTGTTTTCGAAGTGCACCGCCGATATGCGCGGATCGGCGGCCAGCTGTTGCTGCAGGTTGTTGACCGATGCCAGGGAGACGCCATCCTGGAGATACACCTTGATGTTGCTCGCTCGCGCCTGCTCGTCGGTGAGCACCTGGTTGAGCATGTGAGTGCCGAGCAGTGCCATGCCCACCAGGAGAAGGATGAGTCCCATGGTGAAGACCGCCGCCAGTGACACCGCCAGGTTGCGGTAGAAGTTCTGGCCAGCGCTGACCACAGCAAAGCGCAGGCTGGCGAGCATCCGCATCATATGGTTGCCTCGCCTTCCTTGAGGTAACGTCCCTCGATCTCGTCGCGGACAACCCGGCCGCCTTCGATGGCGATCACCCGGCGGCGGACGAGGTCGACGACCTCGCGGTTGTGCGTGGCCATCACCACCGTCGTGCCACGGTGGTTGATCTGCAGCAGCAGCTGCACGATGCCCCACGACGTGTCGGGATCGAGGTTCCCCGTCGGCTCATCGGCGAGGAAGATGCGCGGGCGGTGCACCAACGCGCGGGCGATGGCCACGCGCTGCTGCTCGCCACCACTGAGCTCGTCGGGAAACTTCTCGAGCTTGCTCTCGAGCCCAACGATCCACAACGCCTCCTCCACCTTCTCACGGAGATGGCGGAGACCCGGTTGGGTCACCTGCAGGGCGAAGGCGACGTTCTGCGCGACTGTCGCCCGCTGCAGCAGTTTGTAGTCCTGGAAGACGATCCCGAAGGTGCGTCGCAGCTTGGGCAGCTTGCGCCTGGGCATGCCGGTGATCTCGCGCCCTTCGACGAAGATGCGCCCCGAGCTGGCCACCTCTTCGCGGATCAGCAGCCGCACCAGGGTCGACTTGCCCGCACCGCTGGCGCCGACCAGGAAGACGAAGTCAGTCTGGTTGATCGCCAGGTTCACGTCACGCAGTGCGACGGTCCCGTTGGGGTAGGTCTTGCCCACGCCGTGGAAGCTGATGACGGGACGCAGCTGCGGCTCCGCGGCAAGCGCCGGACGGGGCATGACCGCGGCCATGCTCACGGTGTGGCCCACCGGCAGGGGATCCCGCCGTCGCGCTTCACTCTGCTCACCGTCCCTCTCCATGGAGGGCGGGACTCGTCGTCGGTGCGTTCACGGCGCTCCGAGCGGGGCTCCGGCGGGCTCCACCCCATCGGGCCGGCCGGGCAGCCACGCGGGGGATCCAGGCGGGTTCGCGCTGGGACGTGGGCGAATTTGAGACCCGTCCCTGGGATCTCGGGCAGTATACCGGCCGGTCGGCGCCAGCGCGCCGGCCCATTGCCGGCTTGCCGCCATCCCGGCGGAGCGGCCCCGTGGCGGCCGGCCCGCCAGAGGACGCCTCAGCGCGCGCCGGTGCCGGCTAGGACGACTAGGACGACGACGAGGTGGTGCCCGTGTCGGTCGGGCCCGGTGGCAGGGACGGAGCGGACAGCGTGCTGCTGCCGGCACTGCCCGGGCTGGCGCCGCCACCCCCTCCTCCACCGAGAAGGTTGGCCGCGCCGAAATCAACGTACCACTTGCCGTTCTCCTTGATGCAGGGAACGGTGTTGTTGACGTTGGCGGCTCCCGCGCTCAACGAGCTCGTCGAGCACTGGCCGGCGAGGCAGACCTTGATATTGCCAGTGGCAACAACGCTCGCCTTGTTGCCACTGCTGTCGATGTTCTCCGACACCACGCTGAAGTCGGCCACCGAGACCGAGAAGCTCCCGCCCAGGTTCTGAGCCACGGCAAGCGCCGAGGTGCACGACGCCTTCTGCGAGGGCGCCACCCAGTCACAGGCGCTCTGCAGGTTGCCGCTGCCCAGAGCGTTGATGAAGCCTCGAACCGAGTTGCCCGGACTGTCGTTGTTGGCCCCACCACCGGAGCTGCTGCCGCAGGCGACGAAGCCCACCGCAGCGCAGGCGATGACCGCGGTAGCGATTCCCGCCCGAATGTGTCCGATCATGGGCTTGGCTCCCCTTTGCTGCTGCGCCGGCCCCCGCATTGGGGCCCGATTCGCCCGCCGCATGGTACTGCAGCGGCCCGACCACCCCTTGGCAGGGTGTTGACACCCTGCTACGCCTCGACACCCTCGCGTGCAGCCCAGCTGAGGTATCCGGCGATGAACGGATCGATCCCGCCGTCGAGCACCGCCTGGGCGTTGCCGACCTCAACCCCGGTGCGATGGTCCTTGACCATGGTGTAGGGATGGAGCACGTATGAGCGGATCTGACTGCCCCATTCGGCGGCGACCATCTCGCCCTTGAGCTCGGCGAGGTGCTCGGCGTGCGCCGCCTGCTGCAGCGCCAGGAGTCGAGAGCGGAGAACGCGCCAGGCGACATCGCGGTTCTGCTGCTGTGAACGCTCGTTCTGACAGGTGACCACGACACCCGTGGGAATGTGGGTGAGGCGCACCGCTGACGACGTCTTGTTGACATGCTGGCCGCCGGCGCCGCTGCTGCGAAACACATCAACGCGCACATCGTCGGGGTTGATCTCCACGGTGACGTCGTCCTCGATCTCGGGAGTCACCTCGACGAGCGCGAAGGAGGTGTGTCGGCGATGCGCGGAGTCGAAGGGACTGAGACGGACCAGCCGGTGCACACCACGCTCTGAGCGCAGACGTCCGTAGGCGCGATCGCCCGATACGCGAATCGTCGCCGACTTGATGCCGGCTTCCTCGCCGACCGATTCCTCGATGAAGTCGACCTGCATGCGCGACTGTTCTGCCCAGCGCAGGTACATGCGCAGCAGCATCTCCGCCCAGTCCTGTGAGTCGGTGCCGCCGGCACCCGCGTGAACGCTGAGCAGCGCGGCGTGGTCGCTGTAGGGGTCGGTGAACAGCAGGTCGCTCTCGCGGTTGCCCGCCTCGCGCTCCAGCTCGCTGAGCTCGCCGGCCAGCTCCTTCTCCATCGCCTCGTCGGGCTCGTTCTCGAGGAGCCGGGCGAGCTCCCGGGAGTCTGAGGCGCGGCGCACCAGCCGCTCCCAACCGGCCAGCTCCTCGCGAAGGCGAGCTGCCTCCTGGTTCAAAGAGCCCGCCCGCCGGGGGTCGTCCCAGACGTCGGGTTTGGCTACCTGCCGCTCCAGCTCGGCGAGGCGCACCGCGCGCGCGTCGAGGTCAAAGATGCTCCCGGAGCTGGGTCACCTTGCTGTAGAGCTCGTCGGCGCGGGTGGTGAGATCGCTCATCGTCAGGCTCCGTGGCACTTCTTGAACTTGATGCCGCTGCCGCACCAGCAGGGCTCGTTGCGGCCCATCCTGCGGGGTGCGCCGTCGCCCGCCGCAGTTCCCGCGGCGCCGTTCCCCGACTGCAGCCGCCGGGTACCCTCCGAGCCGCTCTCGACGACGTTGCGCACCGCCGAGCCACGCTCGGGGAGCAGACCGCGGCCGCCACCGACCGCGGCGCGAGCCAGCCCGGCGCTCGCCGCCGCGGCGGCGGGCCGTGCAGCCGGGGCCACGTCGGCAGACATCGCCGCCGCAGCAGCGGGCGCGTCCGCTCGCGGCGAGGGCGGCGCGGGGGCGTCGGCGGTCGCTTGGGGCGGGGCCGCCGCCGGCGTCTCCTGGCGCTGGATCTGGACGTGGAGGAGCAGGCGCACGATCTCCTGCTGGATCTCCTCGGTGAGGTCCTGGAAGGCGCCGAACGCCTCGCTCTTGTACTCGACGAGCGGGTCCTTCTGGCCGTAGCCGACCAACCCGATGCCCTCGCGGAGGTGGTCCATCTGGGTGAGGTAGGCGCGCCACTTCTGGTCGATGACGTCGAGCATCACCCGCTGCTCGACATAGCGCATCAGCTCGCCGCCGTACTCCTTCTCCTTTTCCTCATAGAGCGCGGACAGCTCGTTGAGCAGGGACTCCTTGATCTCCTCTATGTTATCGCCAAGGCTGTCTAAATCTACCGTCTCGACATCGGCGATCGGGGCAAACTGGCGTACGCGATTCCACAACGCCTCGAGGTCCCAGCCGTCGCGGCTGCGGCCTTCGCAGAACGTCGGCACCTCGGTGTCGAGCACGCCCCCGATCATGGCCAGCAGGTTGGTGCGGGTGTCCGTCCCCTCGAGGATCTTGCGCCGCTCCCCGTAGATGATCTCGCGCTGCTTGTTCATCACGTCGTCGTACTCGACGACATGCCGGCGGGTGTCGAAGTTGGCCCCCTCGACACGTGACTGCGCACCCTCAATCTGCCTGCTGACCATCCGCGACTCGATCGGTGTGTCCTCGTCGATCCGCAGCCGGTCCATGATCCCCTGCATGCGCTCGCCGCCGAAGATGCGCATCAGGTCGTCCTCGAAGCTGAGGAAGAACCGCGATTCGCCAGGGTCTCCCTGGCGACCCGAGCGACCGCGCAGCTGGTTGTCGATACGCCGTGACTCGTGTCGCTCGGTGCCGATGATGTAGAGGCCGCCGAGTTCGGGGACGCCCTCTCCGAGGACGATGTCGGTGCCGCGACCTGCCATGTTGGTGGCGATGGTCACGGCGCCGGGCTGCCCCGCGTCAGCGACGATCTGCGCTTCCTTCTCGTGCAGCTTGGCGTTGAGCACGCTGTGTTCGATGCCCCGCTTCTCCAGGTAGCGCGAGAGCCGTTCGCTCTTCTCGATGCTGGTCGTACCGACGAGGACGGGCTGCCCCTTGGTCGCGCGCTCGGCGATCTCCTCGACCACCGCCTTGAACTTGCCCTCCTCGGTCTTGTAGATGAGGTCGGACTCGTCGAGGCGGATCATGGGACGGTGAGTGGGGATGGGCACCACCTCGAGCTTGTAGATCTTGTGGAATTCCTCGGCCTCGGTGATCGCCGTGCCCGTCATCCCCGCCAGCTTGTGGTACAGGCGGAAGAAGTTCTGGAAGGTGATCGTGGCCAGGGTGATGTTCTCCTGCTGGACCCTGACTCCCTCCTTGGCCTCGATCGCCTGGTGCAGCCCGTCGGACCAGCGCCGTCCCGGCATGGTGCGCCCGGTGAACTCGTCAACGATCACCACCTCGCCGTCCTTGACGATGTAGTCGCGATCGCGCAGGTAGAGCGCGTGCGCCTTGAGCGCCTGGTTGATCTGGTGTGCCTCGACGGCGTGCTCCATGTCGTAGACGTTCTTGATGCCCGTCCACTGCTCGACCTTGGCGATGCCCTCGTCGGTGAGAGCCGCGGACTTGGTCTTCTCGTCGATGGTGTAGTCGTCCTCGATGACCAGGCGGGGTATGAGCCGCGCGTACGTGTAGTACTTCTCCGTCGGGTCATTGGCCTGTCCGCTGATGATCAGCGGAGTCCGTGCCTCGTCGACGAGGATGGAGTCGACCTCGTCGACGATCGCGTACCACAGGCGTCGCTGCACGCACTGGTCGAGGGTCACCGCCATGTTGTCGCGGAGAAAGTCGAAGCCGAGCTCGTTGTTCGTCGCATAGGTGATGTCGGCGGCGTATGCCTCACGGCGGGTGCACGGCCGCAGGTGCTGCAGCCGCGGATCGGGATGCGTCTCGTCGAGGTACTCGGGGTCGTAGATCAGCGACATGTCGTGGGCGATGACACCCACCGTCATCCCCAGCGCGTGGTACATGGGTGCGTTCCAGCCCGCGTCGCGTCGTGCCAGGTAATCGTTGACGGTGACCAGGTGCGCGCCGCGGCCGGCCAGGGCGTTGAGATACAGCGCCAGGGTGGCGACGAGCGTCTTGCCCTCGCCGGTCTTCATCTCGGCGATCTTTCCCTGGTGGAGGACGGTGCCGCCGATCAGCTGGACGTCGAAAGGCCGCATTCCCAGGGTGCGGCGCGCCGCCTCGCGCGCCGTGGCGAAGGCCTCGGGGAGGAGTTCGTGGAGCTGTTCGGCGGCGAGCGTGTCGGCCTCCTCGCGCTCGCGCCTCTCCACCTCGGCCTCCTCGTCCTCCTCGTCGTCGGAGAGTCCCTGGACCACCGGCTGGCCGAGGCTCAGGTCCGGGCCGGCGACGCCGAGCCGCTCGCGAAAACGCTCCGTCTGCTGACGCAGCTCGTCGTCGCTCAGGGCCTGGATGTCCTCCTCGAGCGCGTTGATCTCCTCCACCAGAGAGCTGTGGCGGCGGATCTCGCGTTTGTTGGGGTCGCCGAGGACCTTGGTGAGCAGGCTCATGGGAATTTCAATGATCGCCGATCGGCGCCGACCGGGGACCCGGCGCAGCGGGGTCGGTCCCGGCGGCTGCGTGGCCCTTGTGCTCTGTTACCCGATCCTTTCGCCGCCTAATCTGGCGGTCCATCTTCTCGATCACGCGGTCGACGGCCTCGCGCTGGCTGGTGGCGTCCACGCGGGCGACCAGGCGATGGTGCTGGAGGTGGGCGACGAGCTCGGCACCGAACGCCGGCTGGCGCCGCTCGTCCCCCTCCAGGACGAGACGGACCTCGTGGAGCCGGGGGGCACGCCGTTCCAAGCGGACCAGCTTCTCCTCGGCGTAGACGCGCACTCCTGGCTCGAGCCTGCACCGGGCCACGACGCTCACCCGGATGACGGAGGCCGTCCTCACGCCCCTGATTATGCGCGTCCTCGCCGCTGCTCTCGACTCACTCGTAGCGGATCGCGCCGACGATGCTGCTGCCCGTGCTCCGTCGCCCGGGGATCAGCGCGGCAAGCACCGCGCCGGCCATCACCACGGCGACGCTCACAGCGACGGCGACCACCGGCAGCACGAACGGAGGGTCGAAGCCCGGTGATGCGCTGACGCGCAGCAGCGGCAGCGCGACAAGGCAACCGGTGGCCACGCCGACGGCGGCCCCCAGTGCGGCGAGCAACGCCGCCTCGGTGAGCACCAGCCGCAGCGCGCTGCGCCTGCTCAATCCAACAGCACGCAGCAGTCCCATCTCCCTGTTCCCCTGGCGAACGTTGATCACCAGAGTGTTGACCACGGCGAGCATGGCGACGATGACCGAGAGCCAGGCAAGAGCGAGCAGCAAAGCGATGGAATGCGAGAGCGAATCGTGCGCCGCATCACGCACCGCAACGACGCTCGTCGACCGCATGCCATATGTCGCCGCGGTTGCCGCCGCGCGCGTCTGGCCACCGTTGCCGTCGGTGCTCACCTCGAGGACATCGAACCCGGTGCCGCTGTCGCCGAAGAGCTGCACCGCCTGTCTGCGGCTCATCAGCAGCGCCTCGCGGTTGTCGCCCGAGGGCAGCGAGTGCGCGACGATGCCGGCGACGGAGAGGGGCAGCGGTTGGCCACCACCGATGACAATCGACAGCTTGCTCGACGTCGTCCAGTTGAAGGCGTTGGCCATCTGTTCGGGCACGAGCACACTCGGTGTCTCGCTCAATGC
>DASZGL010000069.1:0-90475 GCA_035938875.1 Candidatus Dormiibacterota bacterium | reverse complement strand
TGGTGGCGGGCACGGTGGGCTGATCGCCGGCATCGTCATCGTCCTGCTGCTCGCCGGCGCCGGCGGGGCCTGGTGGTACATGCGCAGCCGCGGCAGCGCGGAACCGTTCAAAGCAGCCGAGTACTACCCCGATCCGCCGGGCGCGCAGTTGCGTATCGGGGGGTGGACGGCTCCACCGACGCGGACCGGCGCACCACCCGTCGACCCACCTCGGCCGGACGTTCCCGGCACCGGTACCACCACAGATCCGGAGTAGGACGCCGGCGACAGGCCGCCGGAGCCGCCAAAGATGGGCGTCCGTCCGCTGTCAACGCGCGACCGGGGCGCGCGAGCCTCCTTTGCGCGTCGACGACTTGACCGCAGGCTTTTCCACCGGACGGGCCTTGGCCCTGCTCGGCTTGTCGTGGTTGCCGCCCGCCGCGGCAACCAGTGCGCGCAGTTCGGCGCGGAGGTCGCGGGCGACGTCCTCGATGTCGTGGAGCACGTCGTAGTCGCCGGCGAGCCCGAAGCAGAGGTTGCCGTTGTAGCTGATGATGGCGATGCCCAGCGCGTGTTCGGCGGCGAGCGGCACGAATGGGGCGATCTCGAGCAGCTTGTGGCCCAACATGTAGAAGGGGATCTGCGGCCCGGGGACGTTGGTCACCGTGAGGTTGAAGGTCCGCGAAGCGGCCGCGAGTCGCGTTGCCTGGGCGAGGATCGTTGGCGGGGCGAGGCCGCTGATCTGGGTGAGCATCGCCGCGCCGACCGCCTGACCGCCCTCCTTGAGTCCGCGCATCGAGTCGCTGACCTTGTGCAGACGCTCCACCGGGTCGGCGATGTTGACCGGCAGCGGCGCGAACATCGACGAGACCTTGTTGCCCAGCGCGCCGCGCTCGATGTCGCTGCGCACACTGACCGGCACCATGGCGATCAGCGCGAGGTCGTCGACGTCGACGCCGCGGCGTCGCAGGTGCCGGCGGAGCGCGCCGGAGACGGCGGCGAGGACGACGTCGTTGACCGTGCCTCCCAGCGCGTTCTTGACACCTTTGACTTCATCGAGCTGGCTGTCGACCCAGGTGAAACGACGGTGGGGCCCGATGGGGACGTTGTACGGCGTCGGCGGCGCCGGGTGCAGCACGGTCGAAAGCATGGCGCGCATCCCACCCGCGGCGGTCATCGCGGCGTCGAGCAGCTCCGCCGGCCGGCTGGCACGGTCCAGCGCGGAGCGCACCGCGGCTGCGGGGGCGAGGACGCTGTGAGCCACGGAGCTGGCGAACGCCTCCGCGGGCGGCGGCAGCGGCCGGGGTATCCAGGGCCGTGGCGGCCTGCCGGCGTCGGCGGCGACCGGCTCGGGGTCGAACAACACGGTGGCGATGTCGACACCGGAGATGCCGTCGACGAGGGCGTGGTGGGTCTTGCTGATCACCGCGAAGCGATTGCCCTCGACGCGCTCCACCAGCCACATCTCCCAGAGCGGGCGGTCGCGGTCCATGCGCTGAGAGAAGACCCGTCCCGCCAGGGCGCGCAGCTGACGCTCGCCGCCGGGCCGGGGCAGCGCCGTGTGCCGGACGTGGAACTCGAGGTTGAAGTGGGGATCGTCGGCCCACTCGGGCTCGGCCAGCCGGAATGGGGGGAAGACCAGCCGCTGGCGGTACCGAGGCACCAGGTGGAGGCGCCTCTCGATGGCGACGATGAGGTCGTCGTAGGCGGGGGGGTCGCCCTCGAAGAGCATCACCCCGCCGAGGTGCATGTGTGAGGTCGAGCCATCCTCGAGGTGGAGGAACGTCGTATCCAGGGCCGTGAGCCGGTCGTTTGCCATACGTGCACCTTGGTTGACGAGACGGCGAGGTGGATATTCTGAGCTATGTATGAGTGACCAGTTTCCCGTGTCCGACGATGAGTGGCGCCAGCGCCTCACCCCCGAGCAGTACCAGGTCCTCCGCCGCAAGGGGACCGAGCGGCCCTTCACCGGCGAGTACGTCCACGCCAAGCAGGACGGCACCTACCACTGCGCCGCCTGTGGGGCTGAGCTCTTCAGCTCGTCGACCAAGTTCGAATCGGGCACCGGCTGGCCCAGCTTCTTTGAGCCCGCTAATCGAGAGAATGTCGAGCTCCACACGGACAGCAGTCACGGTATGGTGCGTACCGAGGTGACGTGCCGGCGCTGCGGCGGCCACCTCGGCCACGTCTTCGACGACGGCCCAGCCCCCACCGGGCAGCGCTACTGCATCAACTCGGTCGCCCTGGCCCTGGAGCCCGCCGCCGAGAAGTCGAAGTCCTGAACCCGCGGACCGGATAGCAATTCGGGGTATTGTCAGAAGCGCATGGCGAAAAGCAAGACATCCGTGACTGCCGTGGCGCCCTCGACCAGCGCCAGCGATCACCTGGTGGTCACGGCCGAGGCCCTGATCCTCCGCGGCAAGGAGCAGGGGCACCTCACCCCTGACGACATCCTCCAGGCCTTCACCGAGATCGAGGTCGACCCCGACAGCCTGGAGCGGATCTTCGGCGTCTTCCGCGAGATGGGGATCGAGGTCAGCGACGGCGATCGCGACTTCGACACCGTCGACGAGATCGACGACGAGATGATCGCCGCGGCCGCCGAGGCCGCCGACTCGCTGTCCATCGACGACCCGGTGCGCATGTACCTGCGCGAGATCGGTCGCGTCACCCTGCTCAAGAAGGAGCAGGAGGTGGAGTACGCCCAGCTCATCGAGCAGGGCGACGAGGAGGCGCGGCGCAAGCTCACCGAGGCCAACCTGCGCCTGGTGGTGAGCATCGCCAAGAAGTACATGGGTCGCGGCATGTCGTTCCTGGACCTCATCCAGGAGGGCAACATCGGGCTGCTCCGCGCCGTGGAGAAGTTCGACCACTCCCGCGGCTACAAGTTCTCGACCTACGCCACGTGGTGGATCCGCCAGGCGGTCACCAGGGGTCTCGCCGACCAGGCCCGGACCATCCGCGTGCCGGTGCACATGGTCGAGGCGATCAACAAGCACATCCGCGTGTCCCGGCGTCTGCTCCAGGAGCTCGGTCGCGAGCCCACCGACGAGGAGATCGCCGAGGAGATGGGGGTGACACCCGACAAGGTGCGCGAGACGGTGCGCATCGCCAAGGATCCGCTGTCGCTGGACAGCCCCGTCGGCGAGGAGGACGACGCGCGACTCGGTGACTTCATCGAGGACGGTGAGGCGCCGACTCCGTCGGATGCGGCGTCGCTGACCATGCTCCGCGCCGAGGTCGAGGACATCCTCGACACGCTGACGCCGCGTGAGCGCCGCGTCGTCCAGCTGCGCTTCGGACTCATCGACGGCCACCAGCGCACCCTCGAAGACGTCGGCCGGCGCTTCGGTGTGACTCGCGAGCGGATCCGTCAGATCGAGGCCAAGGCGCTGCGCAAGCTCCGCCATCCCTCGCGGAGCCGCCGCCTCACCGACTTCCTCGAATAGGGTAGACTCGCAGGGCAGCCCCGAATTGTCGGGTATGCCCGCCGTGGTCGTCCGCTCCTTCTCGCCGAGACCCCCGCGCGTCAGTCTCAGTTCGAGAAGGTGGAGATGAGCCCATGAATGGGACAATCAAGAAGATCGCGTCGGACCGTGGATTCGGCTTTCTCGCAGCCGATGAGGATGGCAAGGAGTACTTCTTCCATCGCAGCGGCCTCGACAGCGCGGTGAACTTCGAGTCGCTGGGCGTCGGCGAGAAGGTCAGCTTCGACGTCGAGCCGAGCGATCGCGGTCCGCGGGCGACGCGCGTCAAGCGCGCCGACTGATCAACACAACGGCGGCCGGAGTGATCCGGCCGTCTTTGTCGTAAACGTCCGAGAAGTCTGAGCAGAGAGGACGGCGATGCTGCTGGAGTCCCTCGACGTCGACGTAGGCGAGCTGCAGCGGCGCACCGGTTGGGTGATCAAGCCTGAGGGCGCCTGCAAGGACGATGTCTGCGTGCCGCTGCCGGTGCAACCGGTCGACGGGCATCTCGACATCCGCGTCTTCGCCGAGCGTGTGGGCATGCCCCTGGCTCACGACGATGCCCACCAGCTGTGGGCCATGGGTCCGGCCGCGGGTGGGCGCGTCCTCGAGACCGCGCGGAGCCCCGAGCTGACCCTGCCCGATCAGCACGGCCGGCCGTTCAGCCTGAGCAGCCTTCACGGACAGAAGGTGATGCTCCTCGCCTGGGCGTCATGGTGAGGGTGCAGGTTTGACCTGCCCGGGTGGCAGGCACTGCGCGAGGAGCTGCACCCTCGCGGTCTCGAGGTTGTCACCGTCGCCCTGGACACCGGCGGCCTGGCGAGCGCCGGGCGCTGGATCGAGGCTGCGGAGCCGAAGCACCCGTCGCTGATCGACGAGGGGCACGTCGTCGACGAGCTCTTCGGCATCGTCAACGTCCCCAGTGGGGTGTGGATCGACGAGCAGGGGACCATCGTCCGCCCCCCCGAACCGGCGATGCCGGCTCGCCCCGCGTTCGCCGACATGCCCATCCCTGAGGACCTCGACGAGCGCCGCAAGGCAGCGCTCATGGAGGTGCGCAAGATTCGCATCCAGCCGGAGAAGTACGTCGCCGCGCTCCGCGACTGGGTGGCCAACGGCTCGGGAAGCCGCTATGCGCTGAGCGAGGAGGAGGTGATCCGCCGCTCACGGGGTCGCCCGGTCGAGGCGTCCATGGCAGCGGCGCACTTCGAGCTTGGTCAGCACCTGCACCGCAGCGGACATCAGCGCGACGCCGTGCCCCACTTCCGCGAGGCGCACCGGCTGCAGCCCGACAACTGGACTTACAGGCGGCAGGCGTGGAGCATGATCGATCCCCGCCAGGGACCGACAGAGGAGTACGACGGCGACTGGCTCAGCGACGTTCGAGCTATCGGCGCTGAGAACTACTATCCCGCGCTCGAGATGTAGTCGCCGGTTCCGCAGTGGGGTCGCCGTCATCGTGGCGACCGACGCGAATCCGTGGCACTCCTCCGTGGCTGACGTCGAGGCGAATCCGCGGCACTCGCCGGTAACTGACGTCGAAGAGCCCCTCTCCCGCCGTTCCTCCCGGACCGCGGCGCGTGGCCACGACGTAGAGGACGATGACGCCTGACACGAGGATGGCGACGTCGGTGAGCTTTGCGGGGTGCAGCTGCTGCAGGGCTGAAAGCGTGACGCGGTCGAAGCCGGCGACCACGGTGGCGATGATGCCCAGGTCGACGAGCAGTGCGAGAACGATGCGCAGCCGGCCGGGAACCTCCTCGAGCACCGCCGGGCGCTCATCAGCCGAGGGAACGCGGCGCACCGCGAGATACGCGCCCGCGCCGAGCAGGACGAATAGCGCGCCGGTCACCGCGAGCCTCTCGACGTCGCGGAGAAAGTGTTCCGCAGGGACGCCCACGAGGACGCCGAGCATGGTGAAGAACGCCGCCCAGATGACGATCGCCGGCAGGGCACCGGCGAAGAACGTCCGCTTGTCGACCTTGGCGGCGCCGGCGACCAGGGTCGCGTAGACGCGCACCCCGGGGATGAGCCGTGTGACCCCGATGCCCATAGGCGTCGCCCGCCGCACTCGAGCCGAGGCCCGGTCGTACGTCTGCCGCGCACCCAGGCGCCCCGCGAAGGCGCGCAGGCGGTCGGAACCCACGGCGCTGGCCCATGAGTAGCCGGTCAGCATCCCCGCCGACATCGACAGCACGGCGACAGGAAAGAACACCCATGGGGAGATGGCGTCGCCGGCGATGAGCAAGCCGGCGACAAGGAGCAGCGCCTCGTTGGGGGCGAACGGCAGGGGCACACCGAGCTCGTCGATGTAGAGCAGTGCGGCGAGCAGGAGGACGGCGACGGTGCCGTGGAGGCCGTTGATGAAGCTCATCTGTTCTGGCCAGGATATCTGCAGAGTGTCCATCGGCCACTCACACAAGACATGACGAGGTCACGACGTCCGCGAGGAGCCGAAGCTGATCGGGGCCTCGACCTCGGCCCAGCGCTGGCGCACCGCGTCGAGCACCGCCCGCGCCAGGCGCGCCCCGCCCGCAGCGGTGAGGTGGATGCCATCAGGCGCGCGCATCAGGGTGAGCCCGCCGCCATCGGGGAGGTAATCGGCGTACGCGCCGCTGCCGTCGGCGAAGGTCGGCCGCGAGTCGATGAAGGTCACGTCGGGCCGGGTTGCAGCCTGCGCCTGGTAGACGTTGTTCATCAGCGACATCCGGTCGTTGAAGTCGGGCGAACGCATCACCGGCTGTCCCACCCAGAAAACCAGCCGGTGTTGGTTGACGAGCATGTCCATCACCCGGCCGACACGACGCGCGTACTCGGCGCGCCACTGGTCGCTGCCGAACGAATAGACGTCGCCGCCGACCGACAGCGGTTGGTCGTCGTTGGCGCCGAGCATGAAGATGACCACCTCGGGGTCGTACTGCGCCATGTCTTCGGCGAGGTGCGCCGGCCAGTCGTAGTAGTCGGGACGGCTGAGCCCGGTGGAGATCTTGTAGTGACCGTGGGCGTTGATCACCCCGGTGTCGCCCGCCATGTTGACCAACTCGATGGTGAGGAATCCCGAGACGGAGTCGCCGCCGACCCATAAGCGCAGCGGTTGCTCAGCGGTCCACGCCGGGCGCAGGTAGTGCGCCGGGATGTGACGGCTGATGCGAATCGCCGGGGGCTGATCGGGATCCGGAGTAGGCACCTCGTCTACCTGGCCCTGCTCGCCCGTCGACACCAGCTCCGGCGCATGCCGTGACGAGAACGACGGCGCCGGTCCCGACGCGAGCACGGTGTCGCCGCCCGAGCCGGATTCGTGCGGGCTGCCGCCGTGACCGGTGAGCGCGTCGAGGGCGGCTCGCGGGCGGTCGAGACCCAGCGCGCTGCTGACGCGACTCAGCGGATGGAGCACGGTGAGCGACACGGTGCGGCGCAGTCCGTAGGACGATCCGTCAGCGGAGCGCTCCATCGCTCCGGCGTTGAGCAGCGCCGCAAGGCCAAGACCGACGGCGCCGGTGATCATCATCTGGCGCGGCGTGCCCAGCCGGCGTGCGGTCTTGGGGGGGAGGGTGCGGTTGCGGAGCCGCATCAGAAGCGGAAGTAGATGAACGGCGCCACCCCGTCGGGGCCGAGGGCGCCGATGAGCACCAGCGAGGCGGCGACGCCGGCACCCTGCAGCGCCGGGGCGAGGCGGGAGAACGCCGACTGCACGCGGCTGAGCGCGTCGGAGGGCACGAACTGCGCGGCGATGGCCAGAGCGATGACGGCGAGCACCGCGTTGGTCACCAGCGGCGCCGGCCCGCGCGCGGTGACCATGCGGGTGAGCAGCTGCCACGCCGTGGCCAGCGAGTCGGAGCGGAAGAAGAGCCAGGCGAGGCAGACGACGTTGAACGTCACCACCCTGCTGAGCACCGCGCTGATCGCTCGCGGGACTCGCCTCCTCTCCGCGGTCGCCGCGCCGCGCCACGAGCGCACCAGACGCTCGATGCACAGACCCGCGCCGTGGATGGCCCCCCAGATGACGAAGGTCCACGCCGCGCCGTGCCACAGCCCGCCGAGCAACATGGTGAGCATCAGGTTGCGAGACGTGAAGATGCGCGATCCCCGCGATCCGCCCAGGGGGATGTACAGGTAGTCGCGAAGCCAGCGCGAAAGGGTCATGTGCCAGCGCCGCCAGAAGTCCTGCAGCGACGTCGCCGTGTAGGGGGCGTTGAAGTTGTCGGGGAAGCGGATGCCGAGCAGCAGGGCACAGCCGATGGCGATGTCGGTGTAGCCGCTGAAGTCGGCGTAGATCTGCACCGCGTAGGCGTAGACCGCCACCAGGATCTCCAGCGAGCTGTGCGTTCCCGGCGCCTCGAACACCGGGTCGACGATGTTCGTCGCCAGGAATGTGGCGATGACCATCTTCTTGAACAGGCCGTTGACGATCAGGAAGAGCGCCCGGCTCGAGTCGATGCGTCGCTGGTAGCTGGTGCGCCGCATCTGGGGGATGAACTCGGAGGCGCGCACGATGGGGCCGGCGACGACGTGGGGAAAGAAGGCCAGGTACACGGCGAAGTCGAGCAGCCGCGACGGCTTGACGGTGCCGCGGTGCACGTCGATGACGTAGCTCATCCCCTGGAAGGTGAAGAAGGAGATTCCCACGGGGAGAAGCACCTGGAGCAGCGGCATCGACGCGGAGACGCCCAGCGGATGCAACGCGTTGGTCAGCGAGGTGACGAAGAACCCGTAGTACTTGAAGAAGCCGAGGACGCTGAGGTTGAAGACCACATCGGCGACGACGATTGCGGTGCGGCGCCGTCCCGCGGTGCGCTCAACCTGGCGGGCGAGGACCCAGTTGACCAGTGTGGAGCAGATGATGAGAAAGACGAAACGCCAGTCCCAATAACCGTAGAAGAAGTAACTGGCGCCGAGGATGAACACCTTCCAACGCAGCGAGAAGGAAGGGACCGCCCAGCTTACCGCTAACACGGCGGCGAAGAAGATTGCGAAGTCTACCGTGGGGAAGAGCATCCGGGCCGCCACAATTGTGGGGGCAGTTGACGCTCAGCGGCACAGCTTCACGTCACATATGTCAGATTCCGCTGAAGGCGACGATGCCATTGTCGGTGGATGCGAAGAGCCGTCCGCCCGCGGTGCTCGGGGTGACGAAGTGGTGGCTGCCGCCGAGTGGCGCCGAGGCGATCACCGCCCCGGTGTCGGTGGCGAAGCCATACAGGATGCCCTTGTCGACGCCGATCGCCCAGATCACGCCGCCGGCGACGATCGGGGCGCCGTAGAAATCCTTGGTGGTGGCGCGCCAGGCGACGCTTGGCGTGCTCGATGTGTTCACGCCGACGAGCCCTTCGTTGCAGGGGACGACGACCAGCGAGCCATTGACCGCGTCGCCGCCGAAGGAGCTGCAGCCGATGTCGACGGTCACCGGCGAGTTCCCCAGGGCCGCAGTGCTCAGCAGGTAGCCGGTGTTCTGCTTACCCGCCTGGAACAACCGGCCGCTGTCGACGAGCACCGGCCCGGCTGAGCCCAGGTCGGCGTCAGCGCGGTTGAGCTCGATGCAGTCGCTGGGAGCCCATGAGTCGGCAACGGCGAGCGACGGCGACCAGCGATAGACGGTGTTGCCGGTGTCACACGCGCTCGACGACGCGGCGTTGCCCGTGGTCATGTAAACGCTGCCGGCGGAGTCGACAACCGGTCCGGAAGGGGCCCACATGCCGGATCGAGCCGATGAGGGCACCTGGTACTCGTAGAGGACGGCGGGTCCGCTGCCGTCGGCCCTCGAGCCCACGATCCAGCCGTGATAGGCGCCGCAGTCGCCGTTGAGGCCGCCCCAGGCGACGTAGACCACGCCGCCGGACAGCGCCAGGGCGGCGCGCTGCTGGTGCACCGAGGTGTCCATCGTCGCCGGGGTGATGTCGCGGTCGAAGCGGGCGTTGCCGCTGGCGACGTCGAGGCCGACGAGGTGGTAGCGCCCCGGCGCGTCGCCCCCGGGGTCCTCGAAGGCGACCACCAGGATGGTGGAGGTGGCGACGTCGATGACCGGGGTGCTGGTGATGCCCAGGGGCACGATGTCGCCGCAGCCGGGGAACTTCGACTTGGGCACCGGGATGGCTAGGTGCTTCGTCCAGGCGACGGCGCCGGTGACGGCGTCGAGCGCGTAGACGGTGTCGTTCTCGGTGGCGGTGAAAACCCGCGATCCGAGCACCAGCGGCTCGGCGAAGATCGCGCCGTCGAGCGGCGGTGTCGCCCAGGCACGGGTCAGGCTGGTGAACGGCGGCTCACTGGGATCGTCGCCCGTGTGGCTCGGGTCGCGGTGATACATCGTCCAGGCGCCCGCGGGTGGGGCCGGCGTCGTCGACGTCGAGCGGGTCGAGACCGACGTCGAGCTGGAGGTGAGCGAGGTCGTGGAAGCCCCTCCGCAGCCCGCCACCGCGAGGCACGCAGCCATCCAGGCGCACGCTCGGCCGTGCATCGCGGCCATTGTCGCCGGGCGGCTGCGAGCGGACCTCAGGCGAGGTCGCCCTCGGTCAGCGAGTGGAGGAGGAGCTGCTGGGCGATACCCGCGGCGTCGCCCCAGTGGGCGGTCAGCCGGCGCACCTCATCCTCCCCGGGCAGCTCGCCGCCGCCGCGTCGGTAGGCCGCCCGCACCGCCTTGCGCACCCCGAGGTCGCCGGCGACCACCCGGGGGCGCCCCAGCGTCCGCGCCAGCAGCCACTCGGCGCTCCACCGACCCTGGCCCCGCAGGCGGATGACGCGGGCGATCACCTCTTCGTCCGCGAGCCCGCGGAGCTCCTCGAGGTCGAGCCCGCCTCCGGCCACCTCGGCGGCGGCGCCGACGATGTACTCCGCCTTGCGGGTGGTGAATTGCAGGGCGCGCAGCTCGGCGGGATCGACGTGGCTGAGCCGCTCGGCGTCGAGCCGCATGACCTCTCCGCCCGCGACCTCGTGGCGCTCACCGAAGGCCAGCGCCAGGCGGCTGCGCGTGGTCGCCGCCCAGCGCAGGTTGACCTGCTGGGCGCTGATCGCCCGAACCAGGGAGATGAACAGGTCCGAGTGCAGCACCGGCCGTACCCCCGGGTGAAGCTCGTCGAGCCGGGCGATCACCGGGTCGCTGTCCCGCAGCGCGGCGAACGCCGGCGGCGCCTGGACCAGCGTCGCCAGCAGCGCCGTCACCCCGGCGGCGAGGTGTGCCGGATCGTCGACGATGATGCGCAGCCGCGGCGCGGCGATGCTGCCGGCGTTCTCGCAGGCCACCGCCACCGGGCCGAACGTGGTGGGGAGCACGCGTCGCAGCACCGCGCCGTCCCAGCGGTCGACGAGGTCGTCGCCCCAGCGGCGAAACCCGGAGACGGTGGCGGCGAAGTCGTAGGGGCCGCCGAGCTCGACCTCGCCGGTGCAACCGGCACCCGCCGCGATGTGTTCCATTTGCACAGGATGGACAAGCCCCTAGCCGCCATGCTCGCCGAAGACCTCGACACCGGATTCACCCGGCTGGTGACCAGTCACCAGAACCGCCTCTACGCCGCGGCGCTGGCGCTCACCGGTTGCCCCGGCGACGCCGAGGAGGTCACCGTCGACGCCTTCATGCGCGCGCACCGCGCGTTGCGTCGCTATCCGGAGCAGCGCATCCGCGAGCTGCGCGTCGGCGCCTGGCTGTATCGCATCACCGTCAACGCTGCGCGCAACCACATTCGCGGACGCCGGCAGGCCACCGCGCATCTCGACGGCGTCGCCGAGATCGCCGCCGACGGACGTCTGCAACCCGAGGTGGTAGCCGAGCGCGCCGTCGACGCGGCGCAGCTGCGCAGCCACCTGGTCGCGCTGCCGCGACATCACCGCGAGGCGGTGGTGCTGCGGCACGTGCGAGGAATGTCATACGCCGAGGCGGCCGATGTGCTCGGCCGTCCGGTTGGCACGGTCAAGGCGGATGTTCACCGTGGCCTCGCGCGACTGCGGGCTGCGCTGGTCGAGGAGTCGTGATGGAGGAGATGGATGTGACTCGCGCACTGCGAGAGATCGGACGCGTCGAGGCACCGGAGCGGCTCGCCGACCGCGTGCTCGTCTCAGTGGGAGCGGTCGACAGCTACGCGATGGTCGACACCGTCGTCGGCCAGCTCGCCGTGGCCCACAACCACCGCGGTGTCAGCGGCACCATGCGCACCGCCGACTCGGCGCTCTTCGAGCGCTGGTTCAGCGATCGTGTCGGCCGGCTGGCGCACCGCGTCGACGAGCTGCCGCAACGGCTGAGCACGGCGGTCGTCGAGCAGATCAGCGGTGACAAGCGCCATGCGTTGCGCTATGACCTACGCGAGCTGACCCCGTTCGAGCGCGCCGTCCTGGAGATGACCCAGCGCATTCCCCGCGGTGAGGTGCGTCCCTATGCGTGGGTGGCCCGCGAGATCGGTCATCCCGCGGCGGTTCGCGCCGTGGGCAGCGCCCTGGCGCGCAATCCCGTGCCCTACCTCATCCCCTGCCACCGGGTGGTGCGCAGTGACGGGATGATCGGCAACTACGGCGGCGGTGGGCCGATTGCGAAGAAGGCGATCCTGCGCATCGAGGGTATGCAGCCCGAGGAGTTCGACGTGCTGCGCAGCGGGCGCCGGCTTTCCGGCAGCACCAGCACGCGCATCTTCTGCCACCCCACCTGCCACAACGCTCGGCGCGTCACCTCGCGCCGTCGCGTCTACTTCCGTTCGGTGGACGAGGCCCGGGCGGCAGGGATGCGACCCTGCCGCGTCTGCCGCCCGGTGGCGTAGCAGCCTGGTGGCTACTTGAAGTCGTAGGCGACGGTAGCCGCGACCACGAGTTGCGGTCCATCGGGACCATAACCGCAGAGCGTTGGCTGCTGCGTCGAAAGCGAGTGGACGCCGCCCAGCGTCACGCCGGCAGCCTTGGACGCGGCGTCGGCGAGGGACTTGGCCTGCGACACAGCCAGGGTCAATGCGGCGGCGACCTTGTCTGCGCTCGGCGTGGTCAGCACCGGACCCTGGGTGTAGACGTTGACGTTGTCGGCGCCCGCGCCGGTCGCCGCGCTCACCGCCGAGTCGATGCTGCTGGTGCCGCCTAGGTCCGCGTACAGGCTCGCGTTGACGTTGACCTGCACCACCGGTGTGTTGTTGACGTTGCCGGGCAACACCTGCGGCACCGGCACCACGCCGCCCTTGCCGCCACCGCTGGCCCAGACGCTGATATTCGACGTGTGGATCGACGACCGCGGCACACCGGCCTTGACCAGCGCGTCGGCGACGGCGTTGATCCGCGCCTGGACGTCGGACACTTCCTTGTTGAGGTCGCCCGAGCTGTGGTTGTTGACCGAGGCGTTGAGCACGTACGCCGGCGTCACCGTCCCGGTGTCTATGCGCGCCATCCCGGTGGCGGTGATCACCTGTCCGCTGACCTGCGCCGGCGCCCCGCCCGAGCACGAGCCCTGGTACGGATACGGGTAGAGGTACGCGGAGTTGCCCAGCGCGGCGGAGCTGCTGAAGTCGGCAGCACCCCCTTGGGCCACGGCTGGTGCGAAGGCATTGGTCGCCCCGCCGCCGCCACTCGATGATCCCTGGCCCTGCCCCTGCCCACCCACGTAGGGGATGTAGATCGAGGGTCCAGTGGCTGCGGCCGGGATGCTGTCGGTGTGCTTCACCACTCCGGCCGCGACCGCCCCGCCGCCAGCTGCGGCGAGAGCGACCAGCCCCGCCAGAGCCGCGAGGGGCAGCCAGCGTCGCCGCGTGCTCCTTCGGTCGTCGAGCCCGCCATCCGCCGCCTGATTGCCGCCGGGCGCCGTCTCCATGGCCGTTCTCCACTGTCCCCGGCAGCGCATCGGCGGCACTGCCCTGCACAGACGACGCGAGACCAGCGCCCTGGGTTCCCGACGCGAGTGGCGACGGCGTGCGAGCATCGTCCTCGTGACCCCACGGCTCCGCGCTCGCAACTCGGCCGGCTTCGAGGCGCCGGCGGGGATGACCTGCGATCCCGTGGTCCTCGCCCCGCTCCAGGGCCGCCTCCACGTCCTCCTCGTCGAGCGCGACGACGAGCCCCACAAGGGGCGCTGGGCGCTGCCCGGCGGCTTCATGAGCCCCGATGAGCAGCCCGAGCAGACGGCGCAGCGCAAGCTGACCGAGAAGGCCGGCGTCGGCGCCATCTACCTCGAGCAGCTGCAGTCCTACGGTGGCGCCGATCGCGATCCCCGCGGATGGATCCCGTCCATCGCCTACCTGGCGCTCATCGACGCCGCGGTGCTCACCGCCGAGGCGACCACCGCGCGCTGGTTCAGGGTCGACGAGCTGCCCCCGGTGGCCTTCGACCACGCCCGGATCATCGCCGACGGCGTCGAGCGCCTTCGCGGCAAGCTGTGGTACTCGAACATCGCCGTGGGGCTGCTCCCCGAGAACTTCACCATGCCCCAGGCGCGCCGCCTCTACGAGGCGATCTCCGGGGTGCGCTACGAGGCGAGCAACTTTCGCCGCGAGCTGGAGCGTTCCGGCTTGGTGCGCAGCACCGGCGAGGTCGTCAAGGGCGTGCCTGGACGGCCCGCGGCGCTGTACGAGTTCGTCGAGCGGCGCCCGGCATGGAGCCTGCGGCGTTCGCGCCAGCCGGCCGTCGTCGGCGCCAACGGACCGGCGCGGAAACGTCGATGACACTGCCGCCGCGCTCGCTGAGCACGCACGGATACGCGCTGCACTGCGACGAGTACGAGCTGACCATGGCGCAGTCCTTTCTGCGTCGCGGCCAGACCGAGCGGGTGTGCTTCGAGCTGGTGGTGCGCACACTGCCGCCGCAGCGCGGCTACCTCGTTGTCGCCGGCCTCGAGCAGGCGCTCGCCTATCTGATTGGGCTGCGTTTTGACGACGCCGACATCGCCTACCTAGAGTCGCTCGGGTCGTATGGCCGGCTGTTCATCGATCACCTGCGAGGGCTGCGCTTCAGCGGTGACGTCGACGCCATCGCCGAGGGGACCGTCGTCGGTGCCGGCGTGCCGCTGCTGCGCATCACCGCGCCGCGCGTCGAGGCGACGCTGGTGGAGTCGGCGCTGCTGGCGCTGGTCAATCACCAGACGCTCATCGCCAGCAAGGCGGCGCGTGTCGTTGACGCCGCCGCGGGGCGGCACGTGTGGGATTTCTCGCTGCGCCGGGACCACGGTCCCGAGGCCGCGGTGGCGGTCGCCAGGGCGTCGTACGTCGCCGGCGCCGAGGGAACCGCGACCGTTGTGGCGGGACGTCTCTTAGGGATTCCCATCACCGGGACCATGGCCCACCACTTCGTGCTCGCCTATGGGCCGGCCGGCGAGCTCGAGGCGTTCTCGCAGTTCCTGCGCGACTATCCCGACCGCGCCGTCCTTCTCGTCGACACCTACGACACCGTGCGCGGCGTGCAGCGTGCCATCGAGGCGGCGCGCGCGACCGATGTCCGACTCAGCGGCATCCGCCTCGACTCCGGCGACCTCGACACCCTCGCGGTGCTGTCCAGGGCGCAGCTCGACGCCGAGGGATTCGAGGACACCCGGATCGTCGCCTCCAACGACCTCGACGAGTACCGCATCCGCGACCTCGTCGCCGCCGGCGCGCCCATCGACAGCTTCGGCGTCGGCACCCGCATGGGCACCAGCTACGACGCGCCTGCGCTCAGCGGCATCTACAAGCTCGTCGCCCAGGAGGTCGCGGGAGTCATGCAACCGGTGATGAAGCTCAGCGAGGAGAAGCGCAACGACCCCGGCATCCATCAGCTGTTCCGCGACGAGGCCGGTGACACGCTCGGACTCGAAGCCGAGACGCTACCGGGACGGCGGTTGCTGCACGCCGTCATCCGTCGCGGTGAGCTCTGCGCCGAGCTCCCTGAGCTCGCCGAGATCCGCCGGCACTGCCTCGCCGAGCGCGACCGACTGCCCTCGGCGGTACGCGGCATCGAGGATCCCCAGCCGTTGCCGCTGCGTCGCAGCGCTGCGCTGGAAGCACTGCTTGCGACGCTCGGCAGCGACGCCGCGCACGTCACCCACCGAGGAGTTATCGCATGAACCGGCAGGAACACATCCCCACCGCGCTGCTCGCCGTCGACGTCCAGACCGACTTCATGCCCGGAGGCTCGCTGGCTGTTCCCGCCGGCGACGAGGTGATCGAGCCTCTGGTGGCGGCGGCGGCGTGTGCCGACCTGGTTGTGGCCACCCGCGACTGGCATCCCGCCGAGCACATCAGCTTCGCCGAGCGCGGGGGACCCTGGCCGCCACACTGCATCGCCACCACACCGGGGGCGGCGATTGCCCCGGCCATCGACCGCATCGCCGACATGGTGGTGAGCAAAGGGATGGATCCCGAGGTCGACGCCTACTCCGGGTTCGACGGCACCGGCCTTGCGGCAACGCTTCGCGCCCAGGGCGTCGCCCGCGTGCTCGTGGGTGGACTGGCCACCGACTACTGCGTGCGCGCCACCGCACTCGACGCACTGCGCGCGGGGTTCGAGACGGTGGTGCTCGCCGATGCGGTGCGGCCGGTCGACGTCGAGCCCGGTGACGGCGAGCGAGCGCTCGAGGAGATGCGCGCGGCCGGTGCCCAGCTGGTCACCGTCGAAGAGCTGCTGCTCAACTCCCCCTGACAGGGCGCGGGTCGATCAGCACCCCGGGATTGAGAATCGAGGCGGGGTCGAGCTGGCGCTTGGCCGCCTGCAACGCTGCGGCGAAGAGGTCGGGCCGCTGCCGGTCGTACCAGGGACGGTGGTCGCGTCCGACGGCGTGATGGTGGGTGATCGTGCCACCATTGGCCAGAATCGCCTCACTCGCGGCACGCTTGATCTGCTGCCACTGGCTGATCGATGAGCCGGGTCGACCTGGGGCGATCACCGTGTAGTACGGTGCGCAGCCGTCCGGGTAGACATGGGTGAATCGGCAACTGAGCAGGCCGGTCCCGCAGGCGTCGGTCAGCGCCTCGCGCGTCGCCGTGGTGACGGCCCCGTGGAGCGAGGCGAAGCGGTCCCAGGTGATCGCCGACTCGAATGTCTCGCTGATCCAGCCCAGCGTCACCAGGGCGTCGCGCATGTAGGGCGCGCGGAGGAAGGCGGAGCGCCAGCGCGAGGCGCCGTCGTCGCCGCTGCCCTCAGCGCTCTCGCCGCTGGAGGTGCGCACCGTGGCGGGCTGCTCGCCGCCGTGGTCTGCGCACAGCTCGAGCGCGCGGGTGATCATCGCCTCGACGTCGTGGTCGGCGGACTCGAACCCCACCAGGAGAAGCGCTGTGCTGCCGTCGCCGGCGCCGCTGATCAGCGCCTCGGTGGCGTCGAGCAGCCGGCAGTTGCTCGGGTGCATGCCCGACTGTGCCAGGGCGCGCGCCGCAGCGGCGCCGTCGCCGAACAGCGCGAATCGCACCGATGCCGAGGCGCGAAAACGCGGCCGCTCCTGGACGCGGAGCCAGGCTTCGGTGATCACGCCGAGGATGCCCTCGGAGCCGAGCAGCAGGCGATCGGCGCTGGGACCGGCGCCGGACGCCGGCAGACGCCGGGTCTCGATGACTCCGCGCGGGGTGATGGCGCGCAACGACTCGACGAAGTCGTCGATGTGGGTGTGCAGCGTCGCGTAGTGACCTCCGGAGCGCGTCGCCAGCCAGCCGCCGACCGAGGAGAACTCGAACGACTGCGGGAAATGGCGCAGCGTCAGTCCGTGCGGGCGCAGCGCATCCTCCAGCGCGGGGCCGAGGATGCCCGCCTGGGTGCGCACAGCCCGCGATTGCTTGTCGACATCGAGGACGGCGCCGAGCGCGCGCAGGTCGACGCTGACCGTGCCCGCATAGCCGTCGCCGACATCGGGTTCGACGCCGCCGACTACGCTGCTGCCGCCGCCGTACGGGATCGCCGCGATGTTGGCGGCTGTGCACCACTCCAGCAGGGCGCCGACATCGTCCTCGCCACGCGGCGCGGCCACCAGGTCGGGCGGGTGCTCGATGGCGCCGGCGTGGGCGCGGACGACGTCGCGAAACGACTTGCCCTGGGCGTGGGCGGCGCGGGAGCGGCGATCGTCGCTGCACAGCACCCGCAGCGCAACAGGCGGGGCGAAGCGCGGCGGTGGCAGGCTGACGCCGCTGAGGTCGACCGCCGGCCGCGCCCTGGGGGCGTCGACGCCGAGCATCGAGGCCAGGGTGGCGCCGACAGCCTCGGCGGCTCCCGCGTCGAGGGCTGCGTCCTCCCAGCCCCAGCCCCACCACGACATCCGCCGCCCGCCCTGGTCCATGAACGCCGGACGATAGCGGGCAAGCCGCTGGGTCGACCGACCCGCGCCGTGTCGCGCGGGGCCTCCGCCGTACACTGTCAAGACCAAGGACGTCCCTGGAGGAGTGGTCGCAATGGCACAGACACTGACGCGAGAGCTGTTCATCCCGACGCCGCCGACATTCCAGTCGGTGGAGGAGGAGCGGCTGCATCGCAAGCAGCGGCTTGCCGCCGCCTTTCGCATGTTTTCCAGGTGCGGCTTCGACGAGGGCGTCGCCGGGCACATCACCGCTCGGGACCCTGAGAAACTCGACCACTTCTGGGTCAACCCCTTCGGCATGCATTTCGGCCAGATCAGAGTCAGTGACCTGCTCCTGGTCAACCACGAGGGTGAGGTCGTCGAGGGCGATCGTGCCGTCAACACCGCCGCCTACGCCATCCACTCGCAGGTGCACGCCGCCAGGCCCGACGTCATCTCCGTCGCCCACGCCCACTCGCTGTACGGCAAGTCGTGGTCCTCGCTGGGGCGGCTCCTCGACCCGCTGACTCAGGACGCCTGCGCCTTCTACGACGACCACTACCTTCTCGACGACTACACCGGCGTCGTCCTCGACATCGAGGAGGGCAGGCGCATCGGCCGCGAGCTGCGCGACGGCAAGGCCATCATCCTGCGCAACCACGGACTGCTCACCGTCGGCCAGTCGGTCGACGCGGCGGCGTGGTGGTTCATCACCATGGAGCGCTCCTGCCAGGCGCAGTTGCTCGCCGAGGCGGCGGGCAAGCCGGTGCTCATCGACGCGGAGATGGCGCGCAAGACCGCGGCCCTGGTGGGATCGACGGTTGCCGGATGGTTCAGCTTCCAGCCCATCTGGGATCGCATCACCCGCGAGCAGCCCGACCTCTTCGAATAGGTTCTCGCCAGGGACGGCAGCAACCCATCACCATGGCACTGGCGCGCGAATCCTGCGAAGCCTGCACCGGGGCGACGCCGAAGGTCCGCGGTGACGAGCTGGAGTCACTGCGCGCCGAGATCTCGCCGGAGTGGGAGGTGCACGGTGGTCGGCTGTTCCGCCACGTCCCATTCAAGGACTTCACCGCCGCATTCAGTGCGGCGACCGCGGTTGCCCGCATCGCCGACGCGGAGGGACATCACCCGGACATCTGCATCGGCTGGGGCCGCCTCGACATCGAGGTGACCACGCACGCGGTCAAGGGCCTGACGCGCAACGACTTCATCCTCGCCGCCAAGATCGACGTGGCGCTCGCGGGCGCCTAGCCGTGCGCACCCTCGCGGAGCTGCTCCGCTGGCGGGCCAGGCGGCATCCCAACCTCGAGGCCGTCCGCGAGAACGGTCGCTCGATCACCTACCGCGAGCTCGACGCCTCGACCACCGCGCTGGCCAATGGTCTGATCTCCCTCGGCGTGTCGCCGGGCGACCGTGTGGCCATCCTTGACAAGAACTCGGCGGACTACCTCGAGCTGCTCTGGGCGTTGACCAAGACGGGCGCCGTGGCTGCCCCGGTCAACTGGCGGCTGGTGCAGCGCGAGGTGCATCAGGTCGCCGGCGACGCCGGGGCGACGATGATCATCGCCGGCGAGGAGTTCCGCAGCGCTGCCGACGGCGTCGGCGCCCGGGTGCTGGGATTCGACGAGCTGCCCCGCATCGACGGCGATGATCCGCGGCGCGACGTTCCCGGTGAGGTCGTCTGGCAGCTGTACACGAGCGGCACGACCGGGTTGCCCAAGGGCGCGATGCTCACCCACGACAACCTCTTCGTCTGCATGCCGGGGATCACCATCGAAGCCCCGGAGATGGTCCAGGGCGGGCGCTGCCTGGTGGCCATGCCGCTGTATCACATCGGCGGCTGCGGTTGGGCGGCGGCGGCGATGTACGCGGGCAGCACCATGGTGATGGTCCGCGAGATCGTTCCCGCTCAGCTGCTCCAGACACTCGTCGAGGAGCGCGTCGAGTCGGGGTTCCTGGTGCCCGCGGTGCTGCTCTTCCTCACCCAGGTGCCCGGCGTGGAAAGCGCCGACTTCAGCGCGCTGAAGCGCATGTTCTACGGCGCGTCACCGATCACTCCCGAGCTTCTGCAGCGCTGCATCGACCTGTTCGGCTGCAAGTTCACCCAGGTGTACGGCCTCACCGAGACCACCGGGGCGATCACCTCGCTGTCACACGAGGAACATCACGGCGACCTGCTGCTTTCCTGCGGACGCGCCAACCTCGGTGTCGACCTGCGCGTCGTCGACGCCGATGGCAACGACGTGGCCAGCGGCGAGGCCGGTGAGCTGATCGCCAGGACCCCGCAGAACATGCGCGGCTACCACGGCAAGCCGGCCGAAACCGCCGAGGTGATGCGCGACGGCTGGTTTCACACGGGCGACGCGGCGGCGATGGACGCCGACGGCTACGTCTACATCCGTGACCGCATCAAGGACATGATCGTCAGCGGCGGCGAGAACGTGTACCCCGCCGAGATCGAAGCGGTGATCGCTGAACACCCCGCCGTCGCCGACGTCGCCGTGATCGGCGTTCCCGACCTGCGCTGGGGCGAGACCGTCAAGGCGATCATCGTCCGGCGCCCCGAGTCGGCGCTCGAAGCCGCGGAGCTCATCGACTTCTGCCGCGACCGCCTGGCGGGGTACAAGCGACCCACGTCGGTCGACTTCGTCGACGTGATCCCGCGCAACCCGACGGGCAAGGTACTCAAGCGGCAGTTGCGTGAGCCCTACTGGCAGGGACAGGAGCGCCGCGTCCGGGGCTCGGGCTGACGGCGCGCTTGCCGAACCCCAGTTAGACAGACGATGATTCCCCTCCGGCCGCCCGGGGCCGGCGGCGGGATCTGTATACATACGTCCCGAGAGTGGGCGACCTAACCTCCGATGCTTCCCGGGCACATCGTCACGACCGGCGGCCTGCCCGGGCTGGTCGGCTGGCTCGTCGCCGCGGTGCTGGCGGGCTCCGCGGCCGTGGCCGTGCTCGTCCGCTCGCGGCGGCTGCGCATCGCCGGTCTCGTCGCCGCCATCGCCGCAGGGAGCACCACCGTCGCCTTGTGGATCCTCACGCCATTGGCGCCGAGCCCACCCGGCTACGCGTTGAGGTTCGGTTCTCCGGCGCCGAGCGCCGCGGTGACCAGCCCGGTCGCGGTCGAGGTCTGCGGACGCATGGCCGATGGCACGTCCGCCGCTGTGCCCGGACCGGGCCGGCTGGTATCGATGTCAGTCGACGGCCGGCAGGTGGCCGAGCGCGCCGGCGGGACGCTCATCCTCGAAATCACCCCGGGATCGCACCGCATTCGAGCCGAGGTCTTGACGGCCGACCACCGTGCGTTCTCCCCGCCGCTCGCCATCGAGACATCCGTCGCGGTCGTGGGTCTCGGTGTGGTGACGACTCCACCGCCCTGCTGACAGCGAGCCAGGTCAGCCGCTGGCGAACACCGGCGGCAGCCCCACCGGGTGGACGAAGACAAGCGCGCCGATGGTGATCAGCGCCACGCCGACGGGAGCGGTGATTCTCTCGCCCTCCGACCACGTCCGCTCAACGATCATCACCGCGGTGAACGCCGCCATCCACACCAGGTTGGCGACGCCCGCAGCGAATGCGACGAGCATCAGCGCCCAGCAGCAGCCGGCGCAGAACATCCCGTGGCGGATCCCGGTGCCCAGCGCGGCGCCGACTCCGCGCCGGTAGTAGCGGAGCATGAACGCGGCGGGATGACGGCAGACGGTGAGACATTGATCCTTGAGTGGCGAGAATTGAAAAGCACCGGCAAGGATGAGCGTCGCCCCGGCGATGAACCATGAGCGGTCGGACAGCCACGGCCAGCTGTCGACCGTGCGATGCACCCCCAGGTCGAAGGTGAAGGCGGCGATTCCGAACACCGTCCACACCAGCGCGTAGCCGCCGACGAAGGCGGTACGCGCCGATGTAGCGCGGGGCTGCGCCGTCGCCATTCGATAGAACAAGCGGATCGCCGGTAGGCTGCTGGGCAGCATCATCGCGACGATCATCACCTGCCAGGCAAGCGCAAAGATGGCGAGGGCGACCGGGAACGCCGGGCCGCCCTCGATCAACGAGTCGTGATGCAGCGCCGCGCCGCGCCCGCTCACCTCTGCGGCGATCGCGAGGAGCCAGGCCCCCGCGATGGCGCAGAGGATCGCTGGGTGTGGCAGCCGGAGCGCTCTCCGGGCTGCCAGCATTACTGGGCGAACGAGATGTGGTAGTCGGCCTGGATGGCGTTGCGACCCTCGAAGGACCACTCGTAGCCGTACTTCGGCAGCGTCACGCGGTTGTACTTGGCCTTGCTGACCCACGCGGGCGAGCCGGGCACTGTGCTGAAGACGCTGTCGCGCAGCGTGGTCACACTGCCGTCAGGGCCACGGTAAGGCTCGACCTCCGCCTCTATCACGCCTTCGATGCGCAACTTCCCGGCGCCGCCAGAGATGGAGTGCTCGATGGTCACTGCCTCGACCGCCTTGACCTCGCCCACCAATCCGGCGAGATCGCCGAGCGGGCCGCCGAGCTTGCCGGAGTAGGCGTTGACGATCGCGTCGCGCTGCTGCTGTGTGGCGCCCTTGTCGAGGAACATGGTGAGCTGCCACGAGCCCGGCGTCAGCACATTGCCCGGGATGTGGACGATGTTGACGATGTTGAGTCCGCTGACGTCGACGCCGTCGATCTCACCCTTCGTGAAGTGGTAGGCGACGAAGGCATCGCAGGTGCCGCCGTCGGGGTCCTCGCCGATCCAACAGGGGCAGAGCACGTTGCAGGAGCATGCCTCGAGCAGCGTGCCCTGGAGTTCATAGACGACTTTGGACGGCGCCCCCGCCTCTTGCGTTGCGCTGGTCATAGACGTCCCTCCTCCGTGGCCTGCATTAGCCGGCAAGGGGCCGGCTGGGGAGCGAACACTACCACTGGGCGCAGTCGTCCACATGTCGCCCAGATGACTGTTTGCGCTATACATTCCTGTGATGGCCGCCCGGCGCACCGCCTACAGAATCTGTCCCCTCTGCGAGGCCACCTGCGGCCTCGAGCTGACCATGCAGGGCGACCGCGTCGCGGCGCTGCGCGGTGATGGCGCGCACGTCTTCAGCCGCGGCTACATCTGCCCCAAGGCGATCGGACTTGCCCGGGTCGAGGAGGATCCCGACCGCCTGCGCACGCCCCTGGTGCGCCGCGACGGACGCCTGGTCACGGCGACGTGGGACGACGCCTTTGCCGAGGTGCACCGCCGGCTTCCGCCCATCCTCGAACGTCACGGGCGCGACGCCGTCGCCGCGTACGTCGGCAATCCCAACGCGCATCACCTATCCGGCGCGCTCTACGTGCCCATCCTGATGCGCGCCCTGGGAACGCGCAACGTCTTCTCGGCGAGCACCGTCGACCAGATGCCCAAGCACGTCTCCAGCGGGCTCATGTTCGGCGCGGCGTTGTCGGTCCCGATTCCCGACGTCGACCGCACCCAGCACCTGGTGATGCTTGGCGCCAACCCACTGGAGTCCAACGGCAGCCTGTTCACGGGACCGGACATGCGCGGCCGGCTGCGCCGGCTGCGCGAGCGCGGTGGCCGCCTGGTGGTCATCGACCCGCGGCGCACACGCACGGCGGAGATCGCCGACGAGCATCACTTCATCCGTCCAGGCAGCGATGCCCACCTGCTCGCCGCCATCGCCAACACGCTGCTGAGCGAGGGCCTGGCCAAGCCCGGACGCCTGCTCGAGCACCTCAACGGTTACGAGCAGCTACCCGCGCTGCTGGCGCCGTTCACCGCCGAGGCCGTCGCGCCACACTGCCGCATCGACGCCGACACCATCCGCCGCCTCGCGCGCGACCTCGCCGCCGCGCCGAGCGCCGCGGTGTACGGACGGATCGGCACCTGCACGGTGGAGTTCGGCACGCTCACCAGCTGGCTTGTCGACGTGGTCAACATCCTCACCGGCAACCTCGATCGCGAGGGCGGCGCGATGTTCACCCGCGCTGCGGCCGGCGCGCGGAACACGTCGGGACGTCCCGGGAAGGGCAGGGGAATGGCCTTCGGTCGCTGGCACAGCCGGGTGCGCGGGCTCCCCGAGGCTCTCGGCGAGCTGCCGGTCGCGTGTCTTGCCGAGGAGATCGATACTCCCGGCGACGCCCAGGTGCGCGCGCTGCTCACCATCGCCGGCAACCCCGCGCTGTCGACGCCGAACAGCGGGCGTCTTCGCCGTGCCCTCGAGTCGCTGGAGTTCATGGTCAGCGTCGACATCTACCTCAACGAGACGACGCGCCACGCCGACGTGATCCTGCCGCCGCCATCGGCGCTCAACCGTTCGCACTACGACATCGCGCTTTACCAGCTGGCGGTGCGTAACATCGCCAGCTACTCGCCACCGGTGTTGCCGCTTGCTCCGGGCGAGCTCGACGAGTGGGAGATCCTGCTGCGACTCGCGGCGATCGCCATGGGCCAGGGAGCGCATGTCGACGACCGCCTCCTCGACGACCAGGTGGCGCGCCAGGCGGTGGAGCGCGAGGTGTCGACACCGGGTTCGCCCGTGGAGGGCCGCGACCCGCAGGAGGTGCTCGACGCGCTGTCGTCGCGTCGCGGCCCCGACCGACTCCTCGACCTGATGCTGCGCACCGGCCCCTACGGTGACGGCTTCAACGGCCACGGCGGACTGAGCCTCGCGGCTCTCGAAGCGGCGCCGCACGGCATCGACCTGGGCCCGCTGCAGCCGCGCATCCCCGAGGTGCTGCGCACCGCGTCGGGCAAGATCGAGGTCCTCCCCGAGGCGATCGCCGGAGACATGCCGCGGCTGCAGACGGCGTTGCGGCGTGACGCGAACGGTTTGGTGCTCATCGGCCGGCGCGACATGCGTTCCAACAACTCGTGGATGCACAACGTCAGCGTCCTCGTCCGCGGGCCGGTGCGCTGCACCGCGCAGCTGCATCCCGACGACGCCGCTCGCCTCGGAGTCGACGACGGCGGCATGGTGCGCATCACCTCGGCGGCAGGGACCGTCGAGATCGTCGCCGAGGTTACCGACGTGATCATGCCCGGCGTGGTCAGCATTCCTCATGGCTGGGGGCACGACGACCCCGAGACCAACCTCAGCGTGGCTGCTGCCAAACCCGGCGTGAACTGCAACGTGCTCGTCGACGAGACCATCGTCGACCCGCTGTCGGGCAACGCGGTGCTCAACGGTGTGGCGGTTACCGTGGCGCCTGTTGAGGTGACTGCCGCCCTCTGAGGCGTCAAACGGGGTTGGCGGGACAGGCGAAAGCACGTACCCTGCGCGTATGACCCTTTACCAACACGTGCCGCATCCCCACATCGCCCGTCGCAATCAGCACCCGCCTGTACACCGGTCGGATGTCCATCCCCCGGGGTTCAACGGCCGGCTCGCCGTGTTGCTGACCAAGAGTGTCGGCACCATGGTTTGCGCCTACATCTTCGCGGTCTTGGCCATCCTCGGATTCCCCGGCCTCAACGTCTCCTTGTCCTCGGTGAGCTACTCATCGAGCGGAGTCACTGGGCAGCAGTATGTCCAGTGGGTGTCTCAGACGTTCATCCAACTGGTGATGCTTTCCATCATCATGGTTGGCCAGGCGATCCTCGGCGCCGCGGCTGACAAGCGCAGCGACCAGACGTACCAGGACGCGGAGGCGATCCTTCACGAGTGCATCGAGCTGCAGAAGCACCTGCAGGCGCAGGACGAAGCACTCGAGGCCATGCTCGACAAGCTGCACGCAGCCGTGCCCAAGGGCGCGGCCCCCGAAGCGGCCAGCTGACGACGCCGCTAGAGGTTGGTGGGACGGTCGACGAGGGTGGCGGTCAGATCCTGAGTCGATCCGCCGCGCTTGACGGTGAACTTCACCGTGTCGCCGACGTGGTGCTTCTGGATGAGACCCCCGAGCGTCTGGCCGTTGTCGATGGCGACACCGTCGACCGCCTGCAGGATGTCGTCAACCTTGAAGCCGGCCTTGTCCGCCGGGCTGCCGCTGCTCACCGTCGTGACCAGCACGCCGATTCCGTCGAAGCCGTGTCCTGATTCGGTGGCGTCGATCGCCGTCTCGTAGTTGATGCCGAGGAAGGGATGGCCCACCTTCTGATGATTGATGAGCTCTTGCGCCACCGACTGGGCGATGTCGCTGGGGATGCTGAAGCCGATGTTGTTGGCGCTGCCGGCGATGGCGACGTTGACGCCGATGACGCGGCCCGAGGTGTCGGCGAGCGGACCACCGCTGTTGCCCGGGTTGATCGATGCATCGGTCTGCAACACGTCCTGCAGCACCTCCGACTGTGACGATCCCTGCGATCCCGCGCTGATGGTGCGGTGCAGCGCGCTGATGACCCCCTGCGTCACCGAGCCTTCGTTACCCAAGGGGCTGCCGATGGCGACAACCGCCTGGCCGACCTGGAGCTGCGACGACGACGCGAAGACCGCCGCAGGAAGACTGCTGTCGTTGACGCTGACGACGGCGAGGTCGTCGAGGGTGTCGGTGCCGACGACCGTGGCGGTGAGGTTGTGGCCGCCGGGGAAGACGGCGTGCAGCTCGATTGCTCCGCTGACCACGTGGTTGTTGGTGAGCACGTAGCTCTTGCTGCTGTCGTGGGCGATGACGAAGCCGCTGCCCAGCGCGTCCTGGCTGCGCGAGCCGTGGCCGGCGATGATCGTGCCCACCGCGGGCCCGAGGGTCTTGGCCACCTGCACTGCGTCACCGGCGCTGCTCTTCAGCGGCGAGGTGTCGACCAGCACCGCCGCGGTTCCGTTGTTCGAGTTGCCGCCACGGGCGAAGACCGCGGTCACCGCCGCTCCCGCGGCGAGGCCGACGGCGAGCATCGCCGCGCCGGCGAGCAGCACCGGCCGTCGCGACTGGTCGGCCGAGCGCGGCGCCGGCGGCTGCCACACCGGCGGTGGCGTCCCCCATCCCGCCGGCCACGCGGCCGCCGACGTCGAGTAGGGCTCTGGCGCAGGGGGGACAGTCGTGTCGGGCGCGGGGGGGACAGCGGAGGGAGTCGTGGCGGGAGGCTCGCTCTGAGGCTCGCTCCCGGGAAGCGGCGGTAGCTGATCCGTCATGCGCTGTCTTCCTGTCTGCCGGAGTGGCGGGTGATCATCGTCGGGCATGGTGGGCTGCCCGCAGACGTCGGGGCAAACCGTAATCGGGCACGATAACCGCACCGTTAACGTCCCATGGGGGAGGGAGATGCCGAGCCTGGTCTGCGCGCTCGGCCCGGACAGCGCCGGAAGTGAGCTCACCGAGCTCGTCCTCTCCGCCCGCCGTCGTATCGACGCGGCCTTCCACGAGGTCAGCCTGTACTTCGCCTGGTCGTTCGCGACTGCCGCCGAGAAGGGGGCGGCGGTGCGCCTCCTCCTCGATGCGCATCCGGGGGCGAACAGCGGGACGGTGGCGCGATTGCGCGGCAGCGCCGTCGATGTGCGCGAGATCGGCGGACGGCGGGGGAGTGACGCCCACTGGAAGTTGCTGCGCGTCGACTCCGATCGTGTCGCCGTGGGCAGCGGCAACCTGGTGCGACGCGACGCGCCCCGCAATCCCGTGCCTCCGCGACATCACGGTGCCGTGCATCCGGGAACACGCGAGTGGTGGCTGCTCGTCGACGGTGCGCCGCGGATCGCGAGCGAGGTGTCGGCGGCCATCGACACCGCGTGGCGCGAGCCCGCCCGTGCCGTCGCCGAGGTGGTGGCGGCGGCCACCGCGCCGCCTGTCGGTGTGCCCCATCCGCTGATGGCACCACTGCGCATCGATGTGCCCGAGACGTCGCTGCGACTCAGCACCGGCGGCGACGCCGTGCGGGCGATGCAGAGCGAACTGGTGGAGGCAGCGACCGTGCGCGTCCTCTGCACCGTCCCCTATGTGCACACCTCGACGGCGGAGGCGCGTGCGCTGCTCGACGCGCTCGACGCCGCGGTCACCCGGCGCGCGGTGGTGCGGCTGCTGCTCGGCACCGCGCCGGCTGCGCATGACGCCGCCCACCTTGACGAGCGGTCGTTTGCGTCGCGGGTGATGGATCCCCTGCGCAGCACCACCGGTCACGCCAAAGGCGTCGTCGCCGACCACCGAGTGACGGTGTCGTCGGCGAACTGGAGCGCCGCCGGGCTGAGCAGCAACCTCGAGGCGGCCCTGGCTGTCGACGACGCCGCTGCCGCCGGCTACTTCGCCGCCGCCCACGAACGCGACTGGGCGGTGGCCGAGCCCCTGGCCTCGGGCCGCCAGGGCCCGCGCTGAGCCTCGCGGGACCCGGTTTGCCTCGCCGGAGCGGGGGTATCCTCGATCCGATCACCTCACCTTCGGAGCCCTTACCCATGGATCTGCGCGACGCAGTACCTCCCGTCCCCGCCGACAGCGCCATCGAGACGCTGCCCCTGGTCCCGTTGCGGGAGAACGTCGTCTTCCCTCTCCAACTCGCGCCACTCGGCGCCGGTCGCGCCCGCTCGGTCGGCGCCCTCGAAGCCGCGGTCGGCGCCGACGGCCGGGTTGTCCTGGCCGTGCAGCGCGACCCGCTGCTCGACGACGTCGGATTCACCGATCTTCAGCCCATAGCGGTTGTGGCCAATGTCGGCGCTTTCCGGCGCATGCCCACCGGCGGTGCCCAGGCGCTTGTCGAGGGTCAACGCCGGGTCCGCGTGCTCAGCCTCGAGACCGACAGCCAGCAGTGGACGGCGACTGTCGCCACCGTCGACGAGCCCGTCGAGGCCGGGACCGAGATCGAGGCGCTGACCGGAACGGTCAAGTCGCTGTACAGCGACTACGTCGCCAACGGTGCGTCGGTCGCGCCCGAGGTGGCCATCGCCCTCGCCCGAACCAACGAGCCGGCGCGCGTCGCCGACATCTGCAGCGCCTCCCCTGACCTCGAGGTCGACGACCGGGTAGACCTGCTCCAGGAGCTCGACATCGTCGCCCGCCTGCGCAAGCTCGTCCCGCTCCTTGCTCGACTCGCGGAAGTCGCCCAGCTGCGCAGCAAGATCCAGGAAGACGTCCAGAAGACGATCAACAAGGGTCAGCGCGAGGCGATCCTTCGTGAGCAGCTGCGCGCTATCAAGAAGGAGCTCAACGAGCTCGAGGGTGGAGAGGACGCCGAGGAGGATCTGACCACTCGTGTCGAGAACTCGGGGATGCCCGAGCCGGTGCGCTCGCGCGTGCTCAAGGAGGTCTCCCGGCTGGAGCAGATTCCCAGCGCGTCGCCGGAGCTGGGCATGGTGCGCACCTACATCGACTGGTTGCTCGACCTGCCCTGGGGCGACCCCGCACCGGAGCAGCTCGACATCGAGCGCGCCCAGCGCATCCTCGACGAGGACCACTACGGCCTGCCCAAGGTGAAGGACCGCATCCTCGAATGGCTGGCGGTGCGCCAACGCGCCCAGCGGCGTCTGGAGGAGCGTGCCGCAAGGGACGCCGCCGAGGCTGCGATCGCAGTCACCGAGGCGGCGGACGCCGTCACCGACGAGCCCGCGGTCGCCACCTCGGACACCGAGGCGCCAGCGGTCGCCTCCGAGCCCACGGCAGACACGCCTGCGACACCCGAGCCTGCGAACGTGCCCGAGCCAACAGCCCCCGCCGCTGAGGAGACTCGGCCGCGCCGCGCCCTGCAGACCCCGATCCTCTGCTTCGTCGGCCCCCCCGGTGTGGGCAAGACGTCGCTGGGGCGCAGCATCGCCCGGGCGCTCGACCGCAAGTTCGTCCGCCTGTCGCTGGGCGGCATCCGCGACGAGGCCGAGATCCGCGGCCACCGCCGCACCTACATCGGCGCACTACCGGGACGCATCATCCAGTCGATGAAGACCGCGGGGACCCGCAACCCGGTCATCATGCTCGACGAAATTGACAAGGTTGGCATGGACTTCCGAGGCGACCCCTCGGCGTCGCTGCTCGAGGTGCTCGATCCCGAGCAGAACCGCGAGTTCAGCGACCACTACCTCGAGGTCCCCTACGACCTCTCCCAGGTGCTTTTCATCACCACCGCCAACGTCGCCGAGACGATCAGCCCACCGCTGCGCGATCGCATGGAGCTGATCTACATGAACGGCTATACGGAGCAGGAGAAACTCGGCATCGCCGAGCGGCACCTGGTGCCGCGTCAGCTGGAACAGCACGGCCTCGACACTGGCGAGATGGAATTCGAGCGCGACGCCCTGATCGCCCTGATTCGCGGCTACACCCGCGAGGCCGGCGTGCGCCAGCTCGACCGCGCCATCGCCATGGTGGCCCGCAAGGTGCCGCGCCGGCTGGCGACGGGCGAGGCATCGGGCACCGTGGTGGTTCGCGCCGACGATCTCGGCGACTACCTCGGCCCGCAGCGCTTCGACTTCGGCGAGGCCGAGGACGAGGACCAGGTGGGCGCGGTGACCGGCGTCGTCGTCAGCGAGGTCGGCGGTGACATCGCCACCGTCGAGGCGCTGGCCATCGAGGGCAAGACCGACCTGCTGCTCACCGGGCAGCTGGGCAGCGTCATGGAGGAGTCGGCGCGCGCGGCGCTGTCCTGGGCCAAGGTCCACGGCGGCCGGTACGGCGTGCCGCGCGGCTTCTTCGACACCCACGGCCTGCACATCCACGTTCCTGCTGGTGCCACGCCCAAGGACGGTCCCTCCGCGGGAGTGACCATGGTCACGGCGGTGGTCAGCGCCGCCAGCGGACGCCGGGTGCGTCGCGACGTCGCCATGACCGGCGAGGTGACGCTGCGCGGCCGTGTCCTGCCCATCGGTGGTGTCAAGGACAAGCTGCTCGCCGCCGACCGCGCGGGCATCACCACGTTCCTGCTGCCGCGCAAGAACGTGCGCGACCTGCACGAGGTCGACAAGAACGTGCTCGAGCGCGTCACCGTCGTCCCCGTCGACTCGGTCGAGGAGGTGCTCGAGCGCGCCCTGCTCCCCGACGACGGTGTGCGCCGCGACCGGCGTGTCGGCTTCACCGTGCCCGCATCCACGCCGCCGGTCCTGGCGTGAGCCCGTCCGCGCCCTCGATCCAACCCACTCCCGGGCTGGCGATCGAGGCGCGCGGTCTGCGCAAGCTCTTCCGCCGCGGTCGAACCGAGAAGCTCGCCGTCGACGGCGTCGACATGCATGTTCCTGTGGGGCAGATCTTCGGACTGATCGGTCCCAACGGCGCGGGCAAGTCGACGCTGGTGGCGATGCTGGCGACGCTGATGCGCCCTACCGAGGGCGACGCCTGGGTGATGGGCCACCACGTCGTTCGCGACGCGCGCGCGGCGCGGCTCAGCCTGTCGTTCAACGCGTCGGCCGGTGAGCGCGGTTTCTACTGGCGGCTCAACGGTTATCAGAACCTCGAGTTCTTCGCCGCCCTGCAGGGTCTCGACGCGTCGACGTCGCGGCGGCGCGTCCTCGACGCCCTCGACAAGGTCGGGCTCAGCGCCGACTCGCGGCTTCGCTTCGGTGAATTCTCAAGCGGCATGAAGCGGCGCATGAACGTCGCCCGCGCGCTTCTCGTCGATCGTCCCATCTATCTCTTCGATGAGCCCACCAGCGGCGTCGATCCGCACAGCGGCGAGACCATCCGCGGCATCCTCCGTGAGATCAAGGCGGTGGGCAAGACGGTGGTGTTGGTGACCCATAACATGGAGGAGGCGACCGAGGTCTGCGACGAGGTGGGGATGATGTACGCGGGCAAGCTGATCCGCCAGGACAAACCCGAGGTCCTCCGCCGCCACGTCGCCACCACCGAGATCGAGGTCGAGCTCAGCCTGCTCGACACCTCCGACGACGTCGCCGAGCGACTGCGCAGCCTGCCCGTCGTGCTCTCGGTGACGCCGCACGGCGAGGGGCGCCTGCGCGTGCGCACCGCCAACCCCGAGGAGGATGTGCGCGGCCTGCTGCTCTGGGCGGCGAGTGGCGACCTTCCCGTCGCCGGCGTCACCGTGGTGCGTCCCGAGCTGAGCGATGCCTTCGTGCGCCTCGTCGAGGAGGCTACGGGCGAAGCACCGCCCGAACTTGTGACGATGATGGTGCCGGACGCGGCTGCGTCGGTGGGGCGGAGGATGCACCCATGAACGCCGCCAGGAACGTCGCCAGCGGGGGTGCCGCGGGGCCGCAGGACCCAAGCCTGTGGCACGCCACGCGCACGCTGCTCTTCCAGGCGCGCATCTTCCTCAAGCGGGGCTTCATCCACAACTCCAGCTACCGCCTCAACTTCAGCCTGTCGATCGTCAACGTCCTGGTCGGGCTGATGAGCTACTACTTCCTCAGCAAGATCGTCGGCTCCAACTCGCTGGGCGTCTTCTCCGACAACCCTGCGGCGTTCATCATCAGCGGTACAACGCTGATGACCTTCGTCAGCGTCTCCCTGGCGTCGTATGCGGGAAGCATCCGCAGCGAGATGTTCCTCGGCACCATCGAGCATTGGTTGCTCTCCGCATCACCGCTGACCCGGCTTGTGTTCCTCAGCACGCTGTGGGAGTTCGCCTGGCCGCTGGTCACCTCGACGATCACCTTCGCCATCCTGGCGACGGTGATCGGTGTGCACTTCGACCCCAACCTGCTCACCACTCTGGTGTTCTTCCTGCTCACCGTGGTGGTGATGTCCGGCTTCGGCCTGATCAGCGCGGGGATCATCATGGTGAGCAAGATCGGTGACCCATTGAGCACTGCGTGGGGCATCGTCACCAGCCTGCTCAGCGGCTCGCTGTTCCCCATCACCGTGCTCCCTGGATGGATGCAGGGGATCAGCCACGGGCTACCCACCTACTACGCGCTCAACGGTATCCGCGGCGCGCTGATCCAGCACCACACGGTAGGGCAGGAGCTGCAGCCGTTTCTCATCCTCACCGCGTTCGCCGTCGGTATCCTGCCGCTGGGGATCCTGGCGTTCCGCCTCGGCTTCGAGCGGGCCCGGTCGCAGGGAACCCTGGCGCAGTTCTGATCCGGCGCCGCGGCATCGCAGGCTAGACTGGCGGCCCCGTGGACGCGACCGTGACCAGTCTTGCCGAGCTGCTCGCCGACCCGCCGGTGGTCCATCGCGACGGCGCCGGCAACCGGGTGACGTGGCAGGCGAGCGACGAAGTCCTCCGGGTGATCGACGGTCACGTCCACGAGGGCTCCCGGACCATCGAGACCGGCGAAGGCTTGACCACCATACTTTTCGCGCTCAAGCGCGCGCATCACATCTGCGTGAGTCCCAACGAGGAGGCGATCGAACTCATCAAGTCGTATTGCGATAGCAAAGCCATCGCGACGGACCGGTTGCAATTCGAGGTGGACTGTTCCGAAAACGCGCTGCCCCGGCTGAAACTGACGGCGCTCGACCTCGTCCTCATCGACGGACGCCACGGCTTTCCGGCGCCGTTCATCGACTGGCATTACACGGCGGCGGCGCTCAAGGTCGGCGGGTTGGTCATCGTCGACGACACGCAGATCTGGACGGGACAGGTGCTCAGGGAATTCCTGATCGCCGAGCCCGAGTGGGACTTGGTCCACGACTTCTGGCCGCGCAGCGCAATCTTCCTCAAGACGCGCGAGGGTGACCACGCCAAGGAGTGGGTGCATCAACCATTCGTCGCCGAGCGCCAGCTGGACCACAGCGGATTCGCCAGCGACGTGAAGCGCGGCATCGAGATGGTGCGGAGCCGCGAGCTGCGCGCGCTGACGCAGGGCGTCGCCAAGCGCGCACGGCGGTACATCGACGGACGACGCGTATGATCGGCATCGGCATGGACACATCGCGATGACCCAGACGCTGCGTGACCTCGTCGAACTGGCCATCGTCATCGACGAGACGTTCGACCAGAACTCGTACGTGCTGCGCCGCCGTGACACCGACGAGGTGCTGGTTTTCGACCCCGGACTGCAGACGCCGCGCACGCTGCAGTTGCTGGAGAAGAACGGGCTGCGCTGCAGCCGCATCCTGCTGACCCACGGGCACCCCGACCACGTCAACGGCGTCCCCGCGGTGAAGGAGGCTCACGGCTGCGAGGCGGCGATCCACCCCGACGACCGCGAGCTGCTCGGCCAGGTGAAGCGTTTGCCCGGCGTGCCCGACGACCTTCCCGAGGTGATCTGCGAGGCCGACCTCACCCCGGGCGAGACGCTGCGCTGGCACGACCTCGACGTCCGCGTGCTGCACACACCGGGTCACACGCGCGGGTCGGTGTGCTTCCTCATCGGCCCCGACCTCATCGCCGGCGACACGCTCTTCCAGCGCAGCGTCGGACGCACCGATCTGCCCGGTGGCTCATGGGACACGCTGATGTTCTCCATCCAGAACACGCTGTACGCGCTGCCGCCGGAGACGGTCATCTACCCCGGCCACGGCCCGCGCACGACCATCCGTGAGGAGATGCAATACAACCCCTTCGTGGTGCATCCCAAGTACCGCTAGGGCCGTCGGTAATGAGGTCGCGCGTGCACGTCGGATCGGTGGTCATCGACTGCAACGACTTCCCCGCGATGCTGGCGTTCTGGCAGGCGGCGCTTCGATATGTGCCGAGGGATCCGCCCGAGGAGGGCTGGGTGGTGCTACGAGATCCTGACGGCAGACGCGTCAACGTGTCCCTCCAGCTCGTGCCGGAGCAGCGCGTGGGCAAGAACCGCCTCCACCTCGACCTCTACTCCGACAATCAGAAGGACGAGGTACGACGGTTGCTCGCGCTGGGAGCGACGCGCAATCCCCGCACCCCGGAGGCGGACGACGACTTCGTCCTGCTCGAGGACCCCGAGGGCAACGTCTTCTGCGTGGTCGACACCCTCAGGGTGTGAGTGGCCGTCGCCGGTCCGGCAGCGTACTAGCTGTGGACCCACCGTTTGGGTAACTCCCGACGCCGGGCCCGCAGTGTTTTGGGGCGGGCCATGGTAGGCTGGCTCAAGGGGTTCATCAGAGATGGGGGGTCGCCCATGGTAAGGGCGTCAGCACGCGCACGCGTGATAGGCAGGGTCATCACGTGCGCCGCGCTTGCCGCGTCGATCGGGGGGACAGCGCTCGCGGTCAGCCGGATTCCCGTTGGCGCAGAAAGCACCACGTTCGACGTCCGGGGTTCGTGGGACGAGGTCTCTGTCGTCGACAGCGCACGCTTTCCGCAGACGATCACCTTCACCACCGAGGACTTCTCCACCGGGGCCGTGAGCGGCACCGAGGCCGGGGGTGGGAGCAACTCGACGGTCACCGGCACCGTCTTGGGCAGCACCGTGACCACCGATGCCACGCGGGTCGGAGCCTCGTACACCTCCCACGCGGTCGGAACCCTCGCGTACCAGGATGACGTCCTCACCATCTCGGGCACCTTCTCGGACTCCAACGGCGGAGTTGGGACCTTCAATGGCCGGCTCACGCATCCCGCTGTGGCCGCGCCACCCGCGGAGAAGGGGCTCCCGGTTGTGCTCCTGGCTGTGCTGGGTTCGCTGGCTGCTCTGATCGTCGTTGCCGCGCCGATCGCAGCTCAGACTACTCAGCGCGGCGGAGCCGTCCGAGCAGGTCGTGGATGATCGCGGCGGTCGCGCCCCAGATGACACGGCCGTCGACCTCGTAGAAGTGGACCAGGGCGCGGCCGGGCATGCCGGGAATCGGTCGGCTGGTGAGCGGTGCATCGAGGAGGTCGGCGAGCGCGACGCGAAACCACTCGGCGACCTCGAATGGATCCGGCACAGGGTGCAGCGGGGTGCGCTCGATGGCGACGACGGGGGTCAGGCGGCGCGCCGCGGTCGCCGTCAGCACTGAATCGAGGACACCGAGGACCTCGACGGCGTCGGGATCGACGGCCATCTCCTCATGCGCCTCGCGCAGCGCCGTCTCCACGGGGCCGCGGTCATCGGGCTCGACGCCGCCACCGGGGAAGGAGATCTGCCCGCGATGCGACGGCACGAGACGGGTGCGGCGCATGAACAGCACCGGCAAGCCGGGGTCAGTCGGGTCGGCGAGGACGAGAACGGCGGCGGCTCCGCCGGGGACCGGTTCTTCGGGGTTGTGTGCCGGCGCGGGGCCAACAACGGCGCGCAGGCGACGCAGCAACTCGGGTTCGCTGGTCTTGGACTCTGCGGCTGTCATCGTCGCAGTGTGACTGCCCGCGCGTGTGGCGCGCGAGGCGCGAGGATCAGCTTTTGGCGGCCTGCTCGGCGGGTGGCGTCGGCGGCAGGCGGAGCGCGCACTCCAGGCGGGTCATCGCCTCGGCGCGGCGGATCGCGTCGGCGAGCAACTCACCGAATTCCTGGCGACGCTCGTAGCGCGCTGCGGCGTCCGCCTCGTCGGCGTCGGCCAGTGCCTGGATCTCCTCGGGGGCCATTACCGCATACTCCTTTGGCGTGGAGTTCCTGCCGTCCACCGGGCTTCCGTCGTGCGTTGGTGGCCGCCTCCCACCGCATGCAACGTACGCGCGGGGGTTAAGGATTCGGTGACGTCCGCGGCGACGCTCGGACACGACCAGTGACGCCCATGCTCGATGGCGCTCACAAGTCTTTCGCGGTTGTGACACGGCAAGTTCGGTGACGTGATGAATGTAAATGTGCGCAGCCTCGACCCGGTGCCGCGAGGCCGGCTGTGCACACGGTGCGGTGGCGGGCTTCGCTTCTCCCACGTCGCCTACGCCGGCCGCGGCGAGGGCATCGCTGTGCAGGTGTGCAAGCAGTGCGGCCTCGCCTATCGTGGCGGCGTGCGCGGGGGTGAGCCGAGCTCGGGCGGCAAACCCGGCGCCAGTGGACGACAGAGCAAGCGGCCGCTGCCCGACGAGGGCGCCCCGGCGAACCCGGTGCTCGACGACGACACGGCGCGCCTGCTCCGCGAGCGCTTCAGCGGGAGCTGATCAACCCTTCGCGGTGGCCGCCGGCGATGTGCCCGACTCGGCGACCTCGGCGGGGACGTAGCGGTCGTACCAGGCCAGAACTCGGGCGTTGACCTCGTCGCGATCGACGTCGACGCTCATGGCGTGGCCGCTACGCGGGTAGAGCTGCCGCTCGACTGCGGCGCTGCAGCTCAGCCGCCGGGCGATGTCATCGGCGTTGCGGGGATCAATGGCACGATCCCCCCCGCCCTGGAGGACGAGGACCGGCTGGCGGACCATGGGCAGCTCGCCCCGCACGTGGGCGAGCAGCCGGTTGAGTTCTTGCAGAGATCGTGTAGAACGGCGGCCGTAGGAGTAGAGTTCGTCGGCGGCATCGCGCCAGTACAGGTCAATGTCGTCCGGATCCGGTTCGTGCCAGCGGCGTATGTGCTTGAGAACACCGATGAAGTGGAAGCGCCAGTCGGAGAGCCAGATCGGAGCCGCGAGGGTTGCGACGGCCTTGACGCGGCTGTCGTTGGCGGCGAGGTGGAGCGCCAGCGTGCCGCCCATCGACTGGCCGGCGACGACGACGCGGTCGCACTCGGCGGTCAGGGCGTCGAGCGCGAGCATGGCCGAGTCCGCCCAGTCCGCCCACCGGGTGCGATCCAGTGCCTCGGGGGTGGTGCCGTGGCCGGCGAGGACTGGGCCGTGACAGCGCCAGCCGTTCGCTGCGAGGTGCTCGCCGAGGCGGCGCAGCTCGGGCGGCGTGCCGGCGAAGCCGTGGAGGAGCAGGGCACCGCGATCCCCGGAGCCGAGCCACCAGGGACGGACGATTTCGGGGTCAAACGGCCCGGCGGAGCGTGCGCTCATTCGGTGGTCATCGTATGCGCGCGTGTCACGAGGGGGTGACGCACCGGTGACGCTGGCTCAAATTCGACCGTCCTTTCGGGTAAACGCCCATCCGCGGGCGGGCCACGGTACGGTCACGGGATCGTACACGCCCTCATATCCGACGCTCCGTAAATAGGATCGCGAACGTGGAGAGCAGCCGGGCGATGACCCCCGGACGTGCGCTGGGACGGGTGGATCCCGCGCGCGAGCGTCTGCGCGCGCTCGTGCGAGCGGTCATCGGGCCGGAGACGGAGAGGCCGGCGCCCGTGACGTACACACTGCCGGTGGTCACGTATGTCGCGAGTGTCGCGGCGGCTGCACTTGTTGTTGCGGCCGTCACCTTTCGTGCACCTGGCGACTCCCTGGGTCTCTTGCTCGTCTCCGTCGCGATCTTCTTCATGTCCGTCGCCAGCATCCGGACCGTGAAGGGTCAGGAAGAAGTATTCACGGCCACCACGTTCCTCAACGTTGGGCTGGCTCTGACACTGGGGCCCATCGGCTGCCTTGGTGCGTGTGCTGAAGCAACCGGCTTCGCAATACGCTACCGCAGCGGCTGGTTCCGATTCTTGTTCAACGTCGCGACTCTATTCCTGTCGACGTGGAGCGCTTGGGGAGTATTCACTCTGTTGACCCGTACCCCGGTCAGCGGTGTCGCCTGGATCGGGTTCGCGGCACTTGTGGCCGGTCTCACTCTGCACTTCGTCAACAACCTGCTGCTCGCAGGGATCCTCTATTTCGCCACACGACGATCGATCATCGACTCGATCCGAGCAACTCTGTCCACTCTGCCGTACAACCTGACGTACGGCTACGCGGCAGTAGGGTTCCTGGCGGTTCACGATCGATTTGGGTCACTCGGCTTCACGTTCTCACTGGCCCCCGTTATCGCGCTTCAAGTCTTCTTGATGATCCTGGCCCATCGCACCCACAACCACGAGGTGCAGCGCGAGCAGCTGATGGACCAGGTCGTCGACAAGTCCGTGCAGGTCGAGCGCTCCTACGACGCAACCCTTGTCGCGCTCACTCACGCGCTCGATGCGCGCGACAAGGAGACCGAGGGCCATTCCCGCAGGGTTGTCGAGTACACGAGGCTCGTGGCCGTCGAGCTGGGCATCAGCGGCGACGAGCTCAAGATCCTCTGCCACGGAGCGCTGCTCCACGACATCGGCAAGATCGGCGTGCCCGACGCCATCCTCCACAAGCCCGACAAGCTCACCGAGCAGGAGTGGCAGGTCATGCGGCGCCACCCGGAGATCGGGGCGCTGATGGTCGAGGAGGTCGAGTACCTCGCCGAGGCACGGCGGATCATCCTCCATCACCACGAGCGCTGGGACGGGCGCGGCTATCCCCTCGGCCTTCGGGGGACTCAGATCACCCTCGGGGCCCGCGCCTTCGCCGTGGCCGACACCGTCGACGCCATCACCCAGGACCGGCCCTACCGGCGGGGGAGGTCGTTCGACGAAGCCCGCGAGGAACTGCGGGTCCACCGCGGTACGCAGTTCGACCCCGACGCCGTCGACGCCTTCCTGGCCCTCGACCACGAGGCGCTGATCCGCATCGCCGGCATCCGCTCCCGGGTCAGCGTCGACCTGCTCTCCGGCCCGATGATCTTGCGCCGGGCCAAGTCTGGAGCCCTGGTCACAGCCTCTCGCTGAACTCGGCGGAGCCTTCGGAAGCCTCTCGAACGCACCAAGAGGCTCGATCCTGTAACGGATCTGTGACGGCCGGGGACAGAACCGTAAATCTGGTAACAGAGCGGTTGCCACCCGTCGTTGGGTCGTTTAGTATCCGTCACGTAGTAACGCAGATGCGTTACCTGAGACGATGAACTAAAGCGGATCTCGGAGAGATCCGCGGCGACGCAACAGCCGGGGTGGCGGACCGGCGCCGGGATCCCAGCGGACAGGCTGGAACTCCGGGATCCTCGCCAAGAAGGAGGTGAGCGAAGCGATGCAGACCTGGACAGGTCATGAAGGCTCTGGCTGGAGTTAGACCGCTCAGCTAAGCGGTCAGGCCATCACACACGGTATTGACCGCTGGTGATGGGGCGGTGGCGCGGATGTCACAGAACGGCGACATCCGCGCCCGCCTGCGTCTTGAGGATCTTGCGGTCACTCGGCGGCACCTGCGGCTAGGATTCACCCCGGCTAGGCGCGCTCGGCGCTTGCACCGAGAGGGTGAATTCGGGGAGAGGTCCACGGAGTGCTCCGCGACCCATTCCGGCGCTTCCTGGCGGGCGCCACCCTCTCCCTCTACGGCGACTGGCTGACCACCGTCGCCATGGTCGTCCTGGTCCTTCGGGTGACGGGGTCGACCGCAGCTCCCGCGGGCTACATGCTGGCGAGGGTCCTGCCCCGCGTCGTCGGAGCGGGGCCGGGGGGCAACCTCGCGGACCGCTTTGGCGGAGCGCGAGTCGTGGCAATCTGCTCGATGCTCCAGGGAATCCTGACCGCGACGATCATCCTGGCCGAGCACAACAATGCCGCCTGGGGTGTCTTCCTCGCCGTGGCCCTGGCCCAGCTGGTCAACGGCGTCGCCAGGTCGGCGATGGGCACCATCATCCCCACCGTCGTCCTCGGCGAGGGGATCCAGCGGGCCAACGCCCTCTACAACTTCGCGCTGGCGTCGTCGCTGGTTCTCGGACCGGCGATCGGCGCGCCGTTCCTCGCCTGGAAGGGGCCCGACCTGCTGCTGTGGATCGACGTCGCCACCTTCGCGGTCGCCTCGCTGCTCATGGCGACATTGCCGACGCGCGCCGCCACGTCCGCAAGGCGGCCCTTCGCCGGCGCCCTCCCCGGGCTGCGCCTGGTCCGGGACGACCCCACCCTTCGCGCCATGGCGTTCGCCTACCTCGCCGACGCCATCGCCGTCACCGCCGCCGGCTCGGTACTCGTCCTCGCCGCCGAGGAGCGACTGGGCGGCGACGGCGTGGTTGGGTTGCTGTACGCCTCAGTGGGCGTCGGCGACATCATTGGCGCGCTCATCGGGCTGCGCCGCAAACCACCCGTGTCCGTCCGGTTCTCAGTGAGCACGACGGCGATCACCGGCATCCTCGCGCTGGCTGTCTTCGTCCTCTGCCACAACTTCTGGGTGGCGATCCTGCCGCTCATCCTCAACGGCACGGCCGAGGTCTGCTTCCAGACGTGGGGCCCGGCGGACATGCAGCGGCGCGTCAACGTCTCCGTCCTCGGCCGGGTCAACGCCGTTATCGTCCTCGCCCAGTCGACGGGCATGGTCATCGGCGCCGTGGGCTCGCTCATCCTCGTCCCCCTGGTTCATTGGGACCGGGCGCTCTACATCGCCTGCTGTGTCGCCCTGGTCGTGCTCTTCGCCGGGGTGGTCACCGGCCGCTCCGGCGAGCCGACGCGCAACCCCGACCTCAGCGAGGGGCTCTCCATCTCCTCCTGACCGCCAAGCTGCGCGGTGCGATCCTGATACCGTCCCAACTCCGATGAGCGACGCCGACCCCCTGCTGCGCGACGCCCTCGAGCGCCTCATCAGCGGCGAGCACCTCGACGTCGTCACCGCCCGCTGCGTCATGGACCGGATGATGGAGGGGTCGGCGACGCCGGCCCAGATGGGCGCCATCCTCGCCGCGCTGCGCGCCCGCGGCGAGACCGTCGATGAGCTGACCGGGATGGTGATGTCGATGCGCGACCACGCCGTCCGCGTCGAGCTCGACGTCGACGCCGTCGACACCTGCGGCACCGGAGGCGACGGCAGCGGCACCTTCAACATCTCCACCGCCGCGGCGTTCATCGTCGCCGGCGCCGGCGTTCCCGTCGCCAAGCACGGCAACCGCGCCGCGTCGAGCCGCTGCGGCAGCGCCGACGTGCTCGAGGCGCTGGGCGTGGCCATCGCGCTGGGGCCGGACGGGGTGCGCCGCTGCGTCGACGAGGCGGGAATCGGCTTCCTCTTCGCCCCCGCGTACCACCCGGCGATGCGCCACGCGGCGGGCGTGCGGCGCGAGCTGGGCATCCGCACCGCGTTCAACATCCTCGGCCCGATGGCCAACCCGGCGCGCGTCCCCTACCAGGCGCTCGGGGTCAGCGATCCCAAGCTGGCACCGATCATGGCCGGAGTCCTGCATCGCCTCGGCCACCGTCACGCGCTTGTCTTCGCCGGTCCTGGGGGACTCGACGAGCTCGGGCTCGACGGCGTCGCCACCTGCCACGAGGTGACCGCCGAGGGAGTACGTGAGTTCCAGCTCGACCCGCGCGACCACGGCTTCGCCCCCGCGTCGCTCGACACCCTGCGCGGCGGCGACGCGGCGAGCAACGCGCAGCGCATCCGCTCGCTGCTCGGCGGCGAGGCGGGACCGCAGCGCGAGGTGGTCGTCCTCAACGCCGCGGCGGCGCTGGTTGCGGCGGAGCACGCACGCGACATCGACGACGGCGTGGTTCGCGCGCGTGAGTCATTGGACTCCGGTGCCGCGGCTGCGCGACTCGATGCGCTGGTGCGCGTCTCCACCGCGGTGGCTGCGTGAGCGACGCCGGGCGTCTTCTCGACCTGCAGCGCCTCGACGATCGCCTCAGCAACCTGCGAGCCCAAGCCGCGAACATCGAAGCCGAGCTGCGCGGTGATGCCGCGTTGGACCGCGCCCGTGCCACTGCTGTGGAGTCGGCGACCTTGCAGCGCGACGCAGACGAGGCGGTGTCTGCAGCAGAACGCACGGCTGCGGCGCTGCGTGCTCGCGCAAAGCAGATCGACCGCCAGCTCTACGGCGGCAGCGTGCGCAACCCGCAGGACCTGCTCACCCTGCAGCGCGAGCTCGAGGACGTGCGCAGTCAGATCACCGCGGCGGAGGAGGGGGAGTTCGCGCTCATGGAGGCGGCCGAGTCCGCCGATGCACATCGGCGCGAGGCCGAGACCGCCGTGGTGACCATGGAGCGAACCCGCGAGGAGGCCGCCGGTCCGCGCGCCGCGCGGCTCGAAGAGGTCCGCCGTCAACTGACCGAGGTGCAGGCCGAGCGCGACGAGCTGGTCGCTGCGCTCCCCGCCGACCACGTCGCGCTGTACACGCGCGTCGCCGCGCACCGCCATCCCGCCGTCGTCCAGCTGCTCGGCGACTCGTGCGGCGGCTGCCGGCTGCCGTTGGGCATGCGCGAGGCGCGCGCAGCGCGCAACGGGACCGAGCTGGTGCAGTGCTCCAACTGCGACCGCATCGCCGCGCCGTGACCAGCGACAAGACAGTCATCGCCTACACCGACGGTGCCTGCTCCGGGAATCCCGGCGTCGGCGCCTGGGCCTACCGGCTGGAGTGGCCGGACGGGACCGTCGAGGAGAACACGCAGGCCGAGTGGCAGACGACCAACAACCGCGAGGAGCTCAAGGCGGTCCGCGAGGCGCTGCGCGCGTTCCGGGCGCGGGCGGGCGACGACCCGACGTGGACGGTGGTGGTGCGCACCGACAGCCAGGGCGTCATCAACTGGCTGCAGCGCACCTGGAAGCGGAAGAAGAACCTCGACCTCTACACCGACATCGACCCGCTCATCGACCCGCGGGTGCGCTTCGAGTGGGTGCGTGGTCACAGCGGCGACCCCGGCAACGACCGCGTCGATGAGCTCGCGGTGGCGGCGTACAGGGAGTTACAGACTGTCGGCCCCTGAACATCTGTTTGGGTGTCGGTCCGGAGGCGCTCATGGCGGAATGCTGGTGAGCGAGTAAACACAGACGATGCTTTCTGCAGACCCTTGACCCGGTCTGTCACCATGGGGGCGAGATGTTGGGGGCAGTATCCCGCCGGTCCAACGCGCCCACGGCGGCCGAACCGGCGGTCGAGGCGACCACTGCTGGGCAGGGGATCGTTGGCCGGCTGCGAGCGGTCCTCGCCTACCGCGACACCCGCACGCTGGTCTTCCTCTTTCTCATCACGCAGCTGCTCGACGCGGTGACCACGGCGTACGCGCTGCGGACCGATCGCTTCGTCGAGGGCAACCCCTGGCTCGACGAGAGCGTCACCACGCACCCGCTGCTGACCTACTTCACCAAGATGGCCGTCGCCGGGGCGGTCGTCCTCGTTCTGCTCCTCCTCCGACTTCGCTGGCGGATGCGTCTCTTCGTGCTCTCCATGTTCACGCTGCTGGCGCTGATCGCGCCGGTGACCAACATGCTGCGGGTGACGGGTCGCCTGTAGGGTCTCGGCGACCGGCTCCGCGACGTGGCCTGCGCCGGGATGGCCTTCAGGCAGGCGGGGGCTCGGATCCAGGTACCAAGCTGATCGTCATGAAAGTGTTGTATGGACTGGCCTGGTAGGTGCCGAACGCCTCGCAGGGCATGAACCCGACTTTGGTGTACAGGGTGCGGGCCGAGACGAAATCGTCGCCGGTGCCTGTCTCCAGACTCACCCGTCGGTACCCCTGCGCCCTGGCGAAGGTAAGGATGTGTTCGACGAGCGCTCGACCCACACCCCGTCCTCGCTCGGCCTCGCTGGTGTGCATCGACTTGAGCTCGGCGTGATCCGCATCGAGCCGCTTGAGCGCCGCGACTCCGAGCAGACGCCCGTCCTTTCTGGCGCTGAAGAACGTGAGCGCCGCATCGACGAGCTGTTCCACATCCAACGCAAAGGCATACTCCGCGGGCGTTGTTCCCCTCGAGAAGGCCAGATGCCTTCCCAGTAGCGCGCGCACGTCGTCAACGCGGGGATCGTCGACGCCAAGGTCCAGGTTCACGAGTGACACTGTGTCAACTTCGCATGCTGGTGTGATCGAACCGGCTGCGTGTCCTGGCCTGGCCCTCCGACCTGCGGCTAGACCTTCGACGCCAGCTTCTGCGCCGCCTGCTCCAGGGGTGGGGGATCGTTGAGCCGGACCAGCAGACCGTAGATTTGGCGGCTACCTCCTGTTCTGTCGCCACTTGTGTAGTCATTGATGTGTGCTAGTCAGCTAGACTAGCTGCTGCAATTGGTGGAGGCATGGGTGTGATGATTCGCGTGGCGCACTTGTTGCGGATTCCTGGCCTCACGGCGCTGGCGATCTTGCTGACAACGCCGGTTCAGGCCGCCAACCCGCCCCATAGCGGCCCCACGCCACAGCTTCCCTGCGACAGCCAGTCCTTGCCCGAAACCGGGGTGCAGGGCCGTGTGCCCAAGGCCGAGGTCGACAACGGCCGCGCCGCCAAGGGGTACAGGTGCAATACAGCCCTGGTTGGGCAAGAGGGCAACACGGGTGGATTCCGCGTCGAGCGCTACATCGATGCGGCCGGCCATGAGTGCGCGTTCTACGACAGCACCCTGCTGTTCCCCACCAACCTGAAGAATGGCGCCAACTCGGAAATCGGTGTCTATGTCCTCGACATGACCGACCATGCGCACCCGGTGTTCACGACCAACCTCACCACCCCGGCGATGCTCTCGCCCCACGAGTCACTGCGGCTCAACCAGAAGCGCGGCCTGCTGGTCGCTGACATGGGCTACCCGACCTTCAATCCGGGCTTCGTCGACGTGTACGACGTATCGACGGACTGCCGCCACCCGGCGCTCGACTCATCGACTCCCCTGGGGATCCTCGGACACGAGAGCGCCTTCTCGCGCGATGGAACGATCTTCTACGTCAGCTCGACCGGCGGCCACACCCTGGCGGCGGTCGACCTCACAAATCCAAAGGTGCCGAGCCTGCTGTGGGTCACAGCCAACTATTCACCGCATGGCATGAGCGTGTCCGATGACGGCAACCGGCTGTACATCGCGGACACTGGTCTGCCGGGGCTGATCATCCTCGACGTCAGCGGAGTCAATGCCCACCATCCGAACCCCACTGTGCTCGTCGTGAGCAAGCTGACCTGGCCGGAGGTGAGCATTCCGCAGAACGCCATCCCCTTCTTCGAGAAGGGCCACCCCTACCTTGCCGAGGTCGATGAATACAGCAGGGGCACCGGCAGCAGCGGCGGCTATAACCCCAACGCCAGCGTCGGCGCCGCCCGGATCATCGACATCCGCGATGACCGCCACCCGTTCGTCGTCTCGAACATGAGGCTGGCGGTGAACCAGACCGACGCGCGCGCGGGCGACCAGCAAAACGATTACGGGGCCCAGAGCCCGGTCCAGGGTTACGCAGGGCACTACTGCAACGTGCCGACGGAGGTTGACCCGAAGTACGTGGCCTGCAGCTTCATCATGAGCGGCCTACGCGTATTCAACATCGAGGACCTCACCAAACCCTACGAGATGGCGTACTTCAACGCCCCTTCCACGCGAGCAGCGCCGGCCTACGTTGGTATCAACGGCGGGAACTTCGCGATGAGCTCGCCAACTTTCGACACGAGTCGCAACGAGATCTGGTACAGCGATGGTTTTTGGGGCTTCTATGTCGTGAAGCTGACAGCGGGCGCCTTCAGTCACGCGACCCTCCACGCAGCCAACACAGGCTCGGTGGCCGTGAACCTACCCGACGCCCCGGTGGCCGGGAACCTACCCGACGTCCCGGTGGCCGGGAGCCTACCCATCACGGCCGGCGGGCCACCGGTTGCACCAACGTTGCTGGTCGCGATCGCGACATTGTTCGCTGGCATCAGGTTGATTCGTGTCAGGGGGTGGAGGCGCCGAAAACTGCGGGGTTCGACGGGCGTCGCCGGCCGGGTGTGACTTCGGGCGGGGTGGCCGTGAATCGCTGACACGCGAGCTACAGCGTGGTACGGTGTCGCGCGACCTGTCGGAGAGGGGACACGCACATGAGAAAGTGGGTGGTCGGAGCCGCGCTTGTGCTGCCGGCCGCTGTCGCCATCGGTTGCGGTGCGTCCACCAGTTCGACCGCGTCGTCAGGCACGTCGACGGCGGTGGCGAGCACTGCGTCGGACCTCACCGAAACGTCGACGGCGACGACGCAAGCGACCCTCGACGTCTGCAAGCTCTTCCCTCAGGCCGATGCCGAAGCCCTGGTCCGCACGCCGCTCAACCCCGGGGAGCCCGGTAACCTACAGAACCCGTCGTGCACCTACAACGGGCCGACCTCAGGACCGACGGCGCAGGTGAGCGTGTACATCGGTGACGGCGCCAAGAAGACCTACGACGTCGACAAGGGGCTCGGACACACCTTCACCGCAGTCCAAGGCGTGACCGCCGACGAGGCCTGGGAAGAGGACTCCGCCATCTTCTTCCGCAAGGGTGCGACCTGGGTGCAGATCGGGATTGTTCTGCTCAATGACCCTGCGGAGAACCGTCAACCCCTGGAACAGGCGGCACAGAAGCTCGCGTCTCGCATCTGATCACGACGGCACCGACTAGCCGCCCCCGCCACCTCCGCTGGCGGGGCCGGCGTCACCGGCGTGGCCGCAGATCGCGACGTCCGGAACTACCTCCTCGGCTGAAAACAGTTTCTGCTGCGGCGATCTGATGCCACCCTCCCGGTTGATCGGTTTCACTTTGAAGAGGCTCAGGAACTTGTTCACCAGATCCGCCACCGACTGCCGTAGCGTGTAGCCGATCCCGAAGCTCGCGAACACGCCGACTCCCACGCCACGGCATTCGGCGAGCGGCGCACCGAGCCCTGAGCCCAGCGTGGCACCAACTTTCGTATCGAGCAGGACGTAGACACCAGCGGTCAGCACGAAGGCGCTGAAGCCCACCGTGAACTTGGTCAGGTGATCGATGACCACGCCCATGACGCCGACTGGGACTCCCTTCAGCGAATCGATGAGGCTCTGTTTGCGCGTGAAGTTGATCTGGCTGTCGTTCGAGAACTTCGAGCCGTCGTAGGAGAAGCCGAGCGCAGCGCCGAGCGCGAAGGTCCCATCGCCCTTGATGGTGCCCACCTGCGCGCCGAACGCGGTCTTCACGAGCACCGATTGGTGGACGGTGACCGAGAGCGGCACACCGAGCACCAGACCGAGCGGCACCGAGAAGTCGCTCCCGAGAGGCACCTGGAACGTGCGACTACCCTGCGCGTGCTCGACGCCGGCCTGAAAGTCCACGTGGAGACTCATCCCCCCTGTGACCTTCAGCTCGGCATGCTTGATGCCCCCCGCTGTGATGGCGAGCTTGAACGTTGCGCCCGGCTTGTCGATGTCAAGGTCGGCGGTGCCGAAGAACTTGAAGTCGCCGGTGTCTTTGTTGATCGCCCCGTGGATGTGGCTGCAGCAGTTCGTACCCGAGTCCGCCACGAGGCGGACGTCGGCGCCGGTTCCGTGCGCGGCCGCCAGCTCGACGCCCTGCGGCGCGACGGTCGACGAGAGCAGTGCGCTTGGCGTGGCCTGACCCGTGTCCTCCGATTCGAAGTCGGGGGGGACGCCTTGGTGCTCGAATGCGTCGGCGAGCGAGATGCCGGATTGCTCGAACGTACCATCGCGAATGACGTCGGTGACCGTGACCGGCCCGATGGTCACCTTGCGGTCCGGCCCGGCGTCGGCGATCGCGAGCACGCGGCCCACGCCGCGGCCGGTAACGAACATGATCTTGCCCGGCGTGAGGTCCTGGACCCCTGCCGCGCTGCCGTCGATCGTCCAGGTGAGGCCGCCGTCGCTCACCGACCGGATCGAGTCGGGCCCACCGGAGACGATGACCACGTCGGGCTGAAACGTGACCTGGTCATTCTTCTCGGGACCGAGCCCGTACTCGAGCGCCGCCTTCGAGTTCGTGCTCCCCGCCGAGGGCGACGACCCGTTACCGCCGCCGCAGGCGGCACACGCGACTGTGGCGATCGCCACGACCAGCGCGACTGCATGCGCATGGGAACGACCACGCTGGCGATGGCTGCGCACCAAGCGCACGGCGGGCGCCAGCCCTACGCGACGGACGTGCAGCCTCGTCCCCCCATCTCGAATTCAATCGTAGCCGCAGAGACTCCGACGCGCAAGGCAGGTTCCGCTCCCTTATGGGATAAGGGAAACAGTGCAAGCCGGCCTGTAAGCCGGGTTCTGTCCCACCGTTGCCGGTGAGGACGGCCATCCATCTACGACGCCGGTTACCCGGCGCCTCGAGCGGCTTCACCCGGGACGTGGGACGAGCAGCCCCTGGAGCGGCGAACCGCTCCGCCCCTGTTCAGCCTTGCTCCGGGCGGGGTTTACCTGGCCGGCCGGTCACCCGGCCGCCGGTGGGCTCTTACCCCACCATTTCACCGTTGCCGCAGCCGCGCCGATGGCGCGACCGCCGCTGTGTCCTTTCTGTGGCACTCTCCTTCGGGTCACCCCGACTGGGCGTTACCCAGCGCCCTTGCTCTGTGGAGCCCGGACTTTCCTCGGACGGAGTAAACCGCCCGCGGCCGTCCGGCCGGCTTGCCGCCTGAGTCTACCCTCGACCAGAGACGGCCACCCGCGCCACGAACCGCCTCCCAGGGCCGAAACCCCACGCCCAGGGACACCACCTCGCCCGCGCGCCCGCGCGTATTGGCCACCTCCGCCCACAACCCATGTCACGGCGCTGTACCAGTACATATGTTCGCGTTGACTGCGAACTCGCCCGCTGCTACCGTTCGCCCAGCGGTGGAAGAAAGTGGTGAAAAGTGGGGAACATGAGCAGCTCCGACCTACTCCGCACCGGCTCGCAACGGCCGGCGACGGAGGGCGCTGACGCATGGCCTTCCTCGGCTCCTACCGCCACCAGATCGATGGAAAGGGACGGATCGCCGTCCCGGCTCAGTTCCGGCGCGGCCTGCCCCCGGGGAGTGTCATCGCCCACGGGTTGGAGGCCCGACTTGTGATCCGCCCGCCCGAGGAGTGGGCCGCGCTGGAACGCGACTACCGGCTGACCGCCGAGACACCCGAGGAGGAGCGCAAGTTCCTCCGCACCATGTACGCCTCGGCACGCGAGGTCGAGCTCGACTCCCAGGGTCGTCTTCTCCTCGACGCCGGCCACCGCAGCTGGGCGCATATCAAGGAGCGCGCCTTCTTCGTCGGTCTCGGCAGCAGCGTCGAGGTCATCGGCGAGGAGGTCTGGGACGAGGAGTACGCCTCCATGGACCAGAAGGCCTTCACCACCCTCAGCGACCGCGTCACCGCCCGAGCCGCCGCGGCCCGGGCAGCGGGGCAACCGACCGCGTGAGCGGCCGGCAGCGAATCCGTGACTTCCCCTACCGTGGTCTCCATGTCGACCGTGGCGGACATCGAGATCCGAGGCATCGCCACGCCCGGTGTCGCGCCCTCTGAAGGGGCGGGACACCGGCCGGTCCTTCTACACCCACTCATAGAGAACCTGCAGCCCCGGCCGGGGCAGACCGTCGTCGACGGCACCCTCGGTGCCGGCGGGGTGACGGCCGCGCTTCTCGCGCGCGTCCAACCCGACGGCCGCGTCCTGGCCATCGACCGCGACCCGGTCGCGGTGGAGCGCGCCCGCACCTACTTCGCGGGACACAAGGGCGCCGTCATCGTCGAGCACGATGATTTCGCCAACCTCGGCAAGATCCTGCGGCGGCACCACATAGACGCCGTCGACGGCATCGCGCTCGACCTGGGCATCTCCTCGGTGCAGCTCGACGATCCGATGCGCGGATTCGGGTTCCGTCACGACGGACCCCTGGACATGCGCCTCGATCCCAAAGCTCCCGGCGTCACCGCCGCGGACATCGTCAACCACTTCTCCGAGGGTGAGCTCACCAGGGTCATCCGCACCTACGGCGAGGAGCGTTTCGCCTCGTCGATCACCCGAGCCATCGCGCGGCGGCGATCGGAACAGCCGATCACCACAACGACCGAGCTCCGCGAGCTGATCGAGCGGGCCATCCCGAGGCGGTACTGGCCGAAGCGGATCCATCCCGCGACGCGCACCTTCATGGCGCTTCGCATCGAGGTCAACCACGAACTGGACAGCCTCGAGCGCGGGCTGCAGGCAGCCATCAACGAACTCCGGCCCGGTGGGCGTCTTGGGGTCATCGCCTTCCACTCCCTCGAGGACACCCTTGTCAAGAACGCACTCCACGTCGCAGCACAGAACTGTCTCTGTCCACCCCAACAGCCCATCTGCACCTGCGCCCATCGGGCCTCTCTCTTCCTGCTGACTCGCAAGGCGATCAAGGCGTCACCCGCCGAGCTCGCCGTCAACCCGCGGGCTCGTTCAGCCCGCCTCCGCGTCGCGGAGAAGCTCGACCCCGACGCCTAGGCACCGGCGGGCGCCAGGCACCGTCGCCGCACAACGTCATGACACCGTCCCAGCAACAGTCACACCGGAGATCGGGGCAGTGCCCGCAACCAGGCGACCCCCAGACCAATACCTCGACCTCGACGACGCGACCTTCGACGTCTTCGCCATCGCCGCGGCCGACGCCGCCGAGGCCGACGCCGATGACGTCCCCGTCGAGGAGGAGCGCAACCTGCGCTCGCGCCGCCGTCGCGGCGGTCCGCGCACGCCCTTCCCGCTGCTGCCGATCATCGCGGTGTGCGCCGGCGTGGGCATCGCCTACGTCGCCCAGACCGCGCACCTGACGCAGGCGACGTACCAGGCGACCACCCTCGCCGCGCAGCAGTCCGAGCTGCAGCGCGAGAACACGCGACTCGGTGAGCAGCTCGACCAGCTGCGCTCGACGGCGCGCATCGACGCCGCGGCGCAGCAGTTGGGCATGAAGGCGCCGGTGCGCTGGGCGTACGTCCCGGCGAGCAGCGTCCGCGTCACCGTGCCGCCCGCGCCGGGGACGACGGGACCGCTGCAGGCGCCGCGCGACGCGGTGCAGACGCTCGTCGCCGCGCTCATGGGACAGTTCGGGACCACCGAGGCCGAGGCCGCGAGCCCGTGACGGGGCCCCCACGGATTCGCGGTGGTCGGGCGCGGAATCCGTGGGGTGAAAGCCCGCGGGCACGCCCGACGAGGACCGGACCCGGCGAACGCCGCATCGTCCGGGCTCAGCGGGCACCCCGCCTGCGCGGCTGGTTCATCGCCGAGGAGCCCGACTTCCGGGCAAGGGGGATCTGGCTGCTGCTCGCCTTCGCCGCGATGGCGGTCATCCTCACCTGGCGGCTCTTCGACGTCCAGGTGCGCCAGGGCACCAAGCTCAGCGGTCTGGCCGCGTCACAACACGCGCTGAGCATCAACCTGCCGGCGCACCGCGGCCGCATCCTCGACGTCAACGGCCGTCTGCTCGCCAGCGACACCCCCGTCTACAGCGTCTTCGCCGACCCCGGGGTTATCAACCCCGACCAGCGACATCCCATCGCCACCGCGCTGGCGTCGCTGCTCGGCATGGGCCCGAGCGCGGTCGAGGACATGCTCACCAAGACCGGCGACTTCGTCTACGTCGCCCACCAGGTGCCGGAGACGACCAAGGAGCAGATCGACAAGCTCGGCTTCTACGGCATCGGCACCATTCCCGAGGAGAAGCGCGTCTACCAGACGTCGCCGGTCACCGGTGAGTCCTTCGCCGCCAACCTGCTCGGCTACGTCAACCACGACGGCACCGGGCAGTACGGCGTCGAGGGCTACTACGACAAGTTGCTGCGGGGCATCGACGGCAAGGAGACGACGCTGCGCGACTCCGCGGGCAACTCCATCGTCCTCAGCCGTGAGCAGCGCGCGGATCCGCACAACGGTAGTGACCTGCGCCTCGGCCTCGACTCCACCGTGCAGTACTGGGCCGAACAGACGATCGCCCAGGCGACGGTCAACACTCAGTCCGAGTCCGGCGAGATCATCATCATGGACACGCACACCGGCGCCATCCGCGGCTGGGCGCAGTATCCGACCTTCGACGCCAACCGTTACGCGTCCATGGACACTGCGCTGTTCCGCGACCGCGGCATCGCCGACCTCTACGAACCCGGCTCGGTGATGAAGGTGGTGACCTACGCCGGCGGGCTCGAGACCAAGGCGATCACCCCGACCGACACCTTCAACGAGGTGCAGAACGTCATCAATGGTGTCCTCATCCACGACTCCGACAACCACGGGCACGGCGTCATCCCCATCCAGCGCGCCCTCGACGAGTCGATGAACAACGGCGCGATCCACGTCATGCAGCAGATGGGCCCCGACGCCTACTACAAGAACCTGCTCACCTTCGGCATCGGCTCACCCACGGGCGTCGACCTCGCCGGCGAGGTGAGCCAGCCTGTCAAGGCGCAGAAGAGCTGGATCCCCCTCGACTACGCCGAGGCGTCGTATGGGCAGAGCGTGGTGGTGACGCCGCTGGAGATGATCGCCGCGGTCAACGCGGTGGGCAACGGCGGCGTCTGGGTGCAGCCGCACGCGGTCGAGGCGGTCGTCGATCCGGCCACCGGACGGGAGACTCCGTTCTCGCCAGCGTCGCGGCGGGTGATCTCCACCGACACCGCGCAGGCGCTGACCAAGATGCTCACCGGCGTCGTCGACGACCGCCTCGGCTCCGGCGTCTTCGCCCGCATCCCCGCGTTCAAGTACGACATCGCCGGCAAGACCGGGACAGCGAGCGTCGCCGTCAACGGCCACTACATCGACAACACCATCGACTCCTTCGTCGGCTACCTGCCGGCGAACAACCCGCAGTTCACCATGCTCGTCGTCCTCCGTCTGCCGCAGACCACCAGCGCGATCCACGAGGGCGCCTACATCGCCGCTCCAATCTGGAAGCAGATGGCGCAGACGATCATCGACACCTGGAAGATCCTCCCGTGAGCATCGCGGCCTCTCCACCGATGGCGGGTTCCCACACCGCTACCATGGCCGCGATGCTCTCCTCCGCCTCCGACCTCGCCCGCCTCTTCGGCGGGACTCTCGAGGGTCGCGGCGACCGCAGCGCAGCGCTGCGCGACATCACCACCGACTCGCGCGAGGTGGTGCCCGGTGGGTCGTTCGTCGCCGTGGCTGGGGAGCGCGAGGACGGGCATTCGTACGTTGCGGATGCTTTGTCACGGGGGGCTTCGTTGGTTGTGGTGCGTGGGGATTTCGGTGCGCCCGACGACACCGCGGATGTGCTGACGCTGCGCGTGGATGACACCGCGACGGCGCTGCGTGCTGCGTGCACGCGACGGCTCATCGAGCTGGGTTGCGACGTCGTGGCCATCACCGGCAGCGCGGGCAAGACGACGGTCAAGGAGATGTGCGCCGCGGCGATGTCGCGACTGCGTGTCGCAAAGACGCCAGGCAACCTCAACACGTGGACGGGGATTCCGCTCAGCGTGCTGCGCATGGAGCCGCCGGTCGATCACTTCGTCGCCGAGGTCGCCATGTCGGCGCCGGGCGAGATCCGCACGCTGGCGGAGATGCTCCGTCCCCGCGTCGGCGTGCTGCTCAACATCGGACTCGCGCACGTCGGGCTGTTGGGCTCCATCAACGCCATCGCCGCGGCCAAGGCGGAGCTGATCGAGTCGCTCGACGCCGGCGGTGTCGCGGTGTGCAACGCCGAGGACTCGAGGGTGCGTGACATTGCATTGCGCAGCCCCGCGCCGGTGGAATGGTTCGGGCTGCGTCACCCCGACGCGCTGTTCCGTGCGAGTGACATCGAGATCGACGGGCTTCGCGGCACACGCTGTGTGCTGCACGGACCTGACGGCAGCGCACAGCTCCGGCTGCGCACCCTGGGCGAGCACGCCGTGCTCGACGCCTGCGCCGCCGCGGCGGTGGCGGCGCAGTTCGGTGTCGGCGTCGCCGAGGTGGCAGAGCGGCTCGGCGACGCGGCGGCTCCTGAGCAGCGCGGCGCCCTCCTCGCCGGCGCCCACGGCGCAGTGATCTACGACGACTCCTACAACAGCAGCCCCGCCTCCCTGCGGGCCGCGCTTGACGTCCTGGCGACAAGCGGCATGCCCCGCCGCATCGCGGTGATCGGCGACATGCTCGAGCTCGGTGACCACGCGCCGGCGGAGCACCGCGAGGCGGGGCAGCGCATCGCGCGCTCCGCCACCCACCTGGTCGCCATCGGCGAATATGCGCGCGACATGGCAGATGCAGCCGTCGCCGCAGGGATGCCGCCGGGCTCGGTGAACGTCGCCGCCGACATCGACGACGCCACCGAGCGGGCGCTCGAGCTCTGCGCGCCCGACACCGCAGTGCTGGTCAAGGCGAGCCACGGGCTGCACCTGGAGCGCATCGTCGAGAGGTTGCGAGCATGAACCGCTCGGTGGGCGCGTTCGCGGTGTGCCTGGTCGTCGGCATCGCTTTCTACCCGGCGCTCATCGGCCGGCTGGCGCGCGCCGGCGCGGGGCAGCGTGTCTCGCAGTACAACCCGTCAACCCATCGCATCAAGGCGGGAACGCCGACGATGGGCGGCGTCCTCTTCTGTGTCCTCGCCATCGCCGCCTGGATCCTCTTCGACCGCAGCCGCGGCGGCTTCCTCGTCGCCTTCGCGGTTGTCGCCGGCGCCTCGCTCGGCATCCTCGACGACTTCGCCAACGTTCGCGGGCGCGGCTCGCTGGGGCTGATCGCCTGGCAGAAGCTCGGGCTGCAGTCGCTCATCGGATTGCTCCTCGGCATCGGGCTCGACAAGTCGTCACTGACCCGCCAGCTCATTCCCGGGTTCGGCACCGTGGACATGCACTGGGGCGTGGTGGTGCTCACCATCATCGCGGTCGTCGCCGCCAGCAACGCCGTCAACCTCACCGACGGCGTCGACGGCCTGGCCGCGTCCTGCAGCGTCTTTGTTCTCGCGGCGACGTGGGCGCTCGCCTGGCACGTGGGCAACCGTCCCGCCGCGATTCTCAGCGGCGCGCTGTGCGGCGGCGTTGTCGCCTTTCTCGCCTACAACTGGTGGCCGGCGCGAGTCTTCATGGGCGACACCGGATCGCTCGCTCTCGGCTGTGCCCTGACGATACTGGCCGCGGAGCTGCGCCTGCTCTGGCTGATGCCGCTGCTCGGCATTGTCTTCGTCGTCGAGATCCTCAGCGTCGCCATCAACGTCACCGCGATCAAGCGCTACCACGTGCGCATCTTCCGCGCCAGCCCGCTGCATCATCACTTCGAGGAGCTGGGACTCCGCGAGCAGCGCCTGGTGGTGCGCTTCGCCCTGGCTGCCGCCGCCGGAGCGTTTCTCTGCGCCCTGGCGGCGCTGAAGGCGGGGATCGGCGCCGCATGAGTCGCCAGCGCGCTGTGGTCATCGGCCTGGGGCGCAGCGGCCTCGCCTGCGCGCGAGTCCTCGACGCTGAGGGCTGCGCGGTGCTCGTCGTCGACCAGGGGGATGACGGCAAGCTGCGCGCGCTCGCCGCCGAGCTGCCGCCGTCGGTCGAGGTCGTCCTCGGTGGCTACGCCGATGATGTCGCCGTCGGCGCGGCGATGGTGTGTCCCAGCCCAGGGGTGCGCTGGGACGCGCCGGTGTTGGAGACCGCACGCGCTCACGGCGTCCCGGTGCGCAGCGAGATGGACCTCGTCTTCGAGCGCTGCCGCGCCCACATCGCCGGGGTCACCGGGACCAATGGCAAGACGACGACGACGTCGCTGGTCGGCGCCATCCTCGCTGCTGCCGGAGGCGGTGTTCACGTGGGCGGCAACATCGGCGACACCGTGCTCGACCGGCTCGACTCGATCCGCGACGGCGACTGGCTGGTGCTCGAGCTCTCGTCGTTCCAGCTGGAGTCGATCACCCGTCCGCGGTGCCGGCTGGCGACGGTGCTCAACGTCACTCCCGACCATCTCGACCGCCACGGCGACATGGCCCGCTACATCTCCGCCAAGCAGCGCATCGTCGACTTCGCCGACCCCGACGGCGCGGTGGTGCTCAACGCCGACGATCCCATTACGCGCGGCATGGCGCTGGCGTCGCCGGCACCGGTGCGCCTCTTCGGTGAGGGACTGGTCGATGTTCACGGTGCCACGGTGCTCGACGATCGCGTCGTCTCCATCGAGGACGGACAGCCGCGATCGGTGATGGCCGTCGCCGACATCCCCCTGTTCGGCGCCCACAACGTCAGCAACGTCCTCGCCGCGGTGGCCATGGCCCGCGCCGCCGACACCCCGTTCGCGGTGATCGCTCGCGCGGTGCGCGACTTCCACGCGGTCGACCACCGCCTGCAGCCTGTGCTCGATCGCGACGGTGTGCTCTGGATCAACGACAGCAAGGCGACCAACGCCGAGTCGGCGATCGTCGGGCTGCGCGCCTTCGGCGACCGTGCCATCGTCTGGATCGGCGGCGGCGGACGCAAGGGCGTCGGACCCGAGGCTCTGGTCGACGAGGTGGTCCAGCGCGCACGCCACGCCATCGTCTGTGGCGCCACCGGTGCCGAGCTCGATGCGGCGCTCGCGGCGCGCGGGTACTCGGCGCGCACGCTGGTGCCCACGCTGCAGGGCGCAGTCAGCGTGGCGAAGGAGATCGCGCGACCCGGCGACGTCGTGCTGCTGTCTCCCGGGTACACCAGTTTCGATCAGTTCGCCAGCTTCGAGGAGCGGGGTACCGTCTTCGCTGCGCTCGTGCGCGAGCTGCACGGTGTCACCGACCCACAACCGGCGACCGTCGACGGAGTGGCGCGCTGATGGCGACGCGGACGAGGACGCTCGGCGGAACCGCGCCGCGCACGCTGTCGCGCCGCGACCGTCGCACCCAGGTGCAGGAGGCGACGGTCGACGAGTTCCGGCCGTCGCGCACCCGCGGGCTCGCCTGGCTGAGCGCCCGCGAGACGGCGAGCACGCTGAGCCGCGTCGACGGCTGGCTGATGGCAACGCTCGTCGGGCTCTGCGCATTCGGGCTGGTCATGGTCTACAGCGCGTCGGAGGCGCTCGGCTACGCCTGGTTCGGCAATCCCAACTACTTCTTCGAGCACCAGCTGGTGTGGCTGGTCGGCGGAGTTGTCGCCTGGTTTGTGGCCACCAACCTCGACTATCACAAGTGGCACCGCTTCTCGCGGCCGTTGGCGATCGCCACGGTGGTGCTGTTGATCGCGGTGCTCGTGCCGCACATCGGCACCGAGAAGCTCGGCGCGCGACGCTGGTTCGCGGTGGGGCCGCTGTCGGTGCAGCCGTCGGCGGTGGCGACGCTGGTGGCCATCGTCTGGTTCAGCCGCTGGCTGGTCGACAGGGGACCGGTGCTGCGGCGCTTCGCCGTGGTCTGGCAGTTCGGCTTCTTGCTCGGCGCCCTGCTCATCCTCATCGTGCTCGAGCGCGACCTGGGCAGTGCGATCATCCTCGCGTGCATCGGCGTCGCCCTTCTGGCATTGAGCGGCGCCCGCATCCATCACGTGGTGTTCGTGCTCGGTGTGCTCGTCGCCCTCGGCTACCTGGCGGTGACCATGGAGGCGTACCGCGCCAACCGGCTGTCGTCGTTCCGTGATCCCTTCGCCGACCCCCTCAACGCCGGCTTCCAGTCGGTGCAGTCGCTCATCGCGCTGGGCAGCGGCGGTTTCACCGGTGTGGGATTGGGCAACAGCATCCAGAAGTACCAGTGGCTGCCCGAAGCCCACTCCGACTTCATCTTCGCCATCATCGGCGAGGAGCTCGGGCTCATCGGCGGTCTCGTGGTGATCGGCGGCTACCTGATGTTCGCCTGGCGCGGTGTGCGCACCTCGCTGCGCGCTCCCGATCGTTTCGGCTCGGTGCTCGCCGGCGGCATCACCGCGTGGATCTCCATCCAGGCGTTCGTCAACATCGGCGCGGTGACCGGTGTCATCCCCACCACCGGGATCACCCTGCCGTTCATCAGTTACGGTGGCTCGTCGCTGTTCATGTCGCTGCTCGCCGTCGGCGTGCTGTGCAACATCTCAGCGCAGGGGCGCCGCCAGGGAGAGGCTCGACGTGCGCACGTTGATCGCTGGCGGGGGGACGGGCGGCCACCTGACCCCCGCGATGGCCGTCGCCCAAGCCCTTCGCGAGTCTGACGCGGCGGCGGCGGTGCTGCTCGTGGGCCGTCGCGGCGGCATCGAGGAGACGCTGGTTCCCGCGGCGGGCTTGGACCTCGAGACCCTCGACGTCCGCGGCATCGACACCACGCGACCGCTGGGCATGGTCGGTGCGATGCTGCGACTACCGCGTGCGGTGGCGCGGGCGCGGCGCATCATCCACCGATTCGCGCCGGACATCGTCGTCGGCGCCGCCGGCTACGTCTGCGTCCCTGTGGTGCTGGCGGCACGATCACAGCGCGTCCCCGTGGTGCTGATGGAGCAGAACGCGCTGCCGGGACGCGCCGTGCGTAGATTGGCGAAGCGCTCCCAGGCGGTGGCGGTGTCGTTCGCCGGGACCAAGCAGCTGTTGCCGGGCGCACGCGTGGTGCACACGGGCAACCCGGTGCGCCCCGAGGTCATCGCCGCGCTGCCCGCGCCGCGACGCGAGCGATGCGGGCACCTGCTCATCATGGGCGGGTCGCAGGGTGCCCGGCGGATCAACGATGCCGTCGCCGGCGGCATCCATCACCTTCTCGAGGCCAACCCCGAGCTCGTGGTCACTCACAGCTGCGGGACCCGGGACGCCGATTGGTCGATCCCCGTGCGCGCCGGCCTCCCCGAAGAGATCCGCGAGCGCTACACCGTCGCCGCGTGGTTCGACGACATCGCCGAGCGCATCCGCGACGCCGACCTGGTGCTGATGCGCGCCGGAGGCTCGTCACTCGCCGAGGTCAGTGTCCTCGGCCGAGCGATGATCCTGGTGCCGTATCCCTACGCGGGTGCGCATCAGAACGCGAACGCGTCCGCGTATGTCGAGGCCGGCGCCGCGATGGTGGTGCCCGACGAGGAACTGTCGGCGGTGCGGCTTCGCGAGGAGGTCGAGCGGCTACTGCACGACGAAGCGCGATGGCGTGCGATGTCTGACGCCAGCGTGCGCAGTGGCGTCCCCGATGCCACCGATCGGGTCATCGCCCTGCTCCACGACGTCCTCGCCGAGCATCGTCGCGGCCACGGCGCAGCGGCGTGAACCATCCCCGCCACGTCCACTTCCTCGGCATCTGCGGCTACGCGGTGAGCGGCGCGGCGCTGCTCGCCAAGCAGCTGGGCTACGCGGTGAGCGGCTCCGACGAGTTCGCCTATCCGCCGACGACCGACATCCTCGACGCCGCCGGCATCCCCTGGGTCAACGAGCACACGCCGGCCAACCTCGACCGCTTCGGCCTGCCGGACCTCGTGGTCGTCGGCAACCAGGTGCGCCAGGGGAATCCGGAGTGGGCCGCGGCGGTCGAGCGCGGATTGCCGATCACCAGCGAGGCGGAGTTCTACGCGGAGCTGACCCGCGATCGCATGCGCATCGCCGTGTGCGGCACCCACGGCAAGACGACGACATCGGCGCTGCTCGCCCTGATGCTCGATCACGCGGGGATGTCGCCCGGATTCCGCCTGGGGGCGACGTCGCGCGACTTCGGTGTCAGTGCCCGGCTCGGTGAGGGCAGCCCGTTCGTCATCGAGGGTGACGAGTACACCACGGCGCCGTGGGACTCGCGACCCAAGTTTCTCCACGCGCATCCGCTGGCGGCGTGCGTCACCCGGTTGGAACACGATCACCCCGACGTGTACCCGACGATGGAGTCCTACCGCGCGCCGTTCGCCCAACTGGCGTCGACGATGCCGCGTGACGGCCTGCTGGTGCTCTTCGCCGATGAGGCCGAGTCCCTCGCGCTGCGCGGCCACGCGTCGTGCCCGGTGCAGACGTACGGGATCGGGCCACAGTCGCAATGGCTCATCGGCGACGTCGATGTCGCCGCCCAGCGTTTCAGCGTGCGGCCTTCCGGCGGCGAGGCGTTTGCGGTGGAGCTCAGCGTGCCGGGAATCCACAACATGCAGAACGCTGTCGCCGCGCTGGCGCTGGCGCGATTCGCCGGCGCGTCGCTCGACGCCTGCCTCGAGGCGTGCCGCACGTTCAAGGGGGCGTCGCGTCGCTTCGAGATCGTCGGCAGCGTCGACGGCGTGACCGTCGTCGACGACTACGGCCACCACCCGACCGAGGTCGCCGTCACGGTTCGCGCCGCGCGCGCGCGGTTTCCATCGTCGCGACTCATCGTCGTCAACATCCCCCACACCTACTCGCGGACCAGGGAGTTCCTCGAGGACTACCGGCGTGTCTTCGAGGGGGCGGATCTCGTTGTTCTCGGCCCCATCGAGGCGGCGCGCGAGCGACATCTGCCGGCGACGGTGAGCAGCGAGGATGTCGCCGAGCGCGCGCGGGCAACCGGCGAGGTGCGTGTCGTCGGCAGCACCGAGGCGGCGATCGACCTGCTGCTGCCGATGGCGAAAGACGGCGACGTCATCCTCTGCATCGCGCTTGGCGGCTTCGACCAGTTCGCCAAGCGGATGCTTGCCGCGCTGGAGGCACGGCGTGCCGCAGTCTGACTGGCTCGACGCCTGGCCGGGGGTGAAACGCAACGAGCGGCTGGCTCGGCACACGCAGTACGGCGTCGGCGGTCCCGCAGATTGGTTCCTCGCCCTCGACGATCCCGCGCCGCTGCAGCAGCTGCTGCCGCGCTGCGCCCAGTCGGGCATTCCCGTGTCGGTGCTCGGCGCGGGGAGCAACACATTGGTGCTCGACGGCGGCGTGCGCGGCCTGGTGGTCAAGATCACCGATCGCAGCCTGCGCGCTCTTGCCGATGACGTTGTCGAGCTGAGCGGCGGCTACATGATGCCCCGTGCGGCGCTCGATTGCGCCCGCAGGGGGATCGCGGGTATGGAGTTCGGCATCGGCATTCCCGGCACCTGCGGCGCCAGCGTGCGCGGCAATGCCGGCGCCTTCGGCACCGAGATCAAGGACGTCCTCGTCGAGTGCGAGACCCTCGCCTCCGACGGTGAGCGCCACACCCTCGCCGCCGCGGAGTGCGGCTTCGCCTATCGCCACTCGCGGTTCAAGGACGACCTCGTTCACCACGTCGTGGTCGCCGCGCGCTTCACCGTGCACCGCGACGATCCCGCGCGAGTCCGTGCTCGCACCGAGGAGATCACTGCCCAGCGCAAGGCGACGCAGCCGTGGGGGATCCGCAGCCTGGGCAGCGTCTTCAAGAATCCCCCCGACGATCACGCGGGGCGGCTGGTCGAGGCAGCGGGCCTCAAGGGGCGCAGAGTCGGCGGTGCGCAGATCTCGGCGAAGCACGCCAACTTCATCGTCAACGTCGACAAGGCGACCGCCGCCGACGTGCTCACCCTGGTCGGCGTCGCCCACGACACCGTCTTCGAACGCTTCGGGGTCGACCTCGAACCGGAGATCGTCATGGTCGGCGAGCAGCAATGACCCCGTTGCGCATCGCCGTCGTTTCCGGGGGGCGGAGCAGCGAGGCCGAGGTGAGTCGCAACAGCGCCGCCCACGTCATCGGCGCGCTCCAGGCGCGTGGGCATCGATGCGTTGAGCTTGACGGCGACGAAGAGCTCTGGGATGCGCTGCGCGGTGGCGCTTACGACGTCGCGTTCTTGGCGCTACACGGGCGCTACGGCGAGGACGGCACCGTTCAGGGAGTCTGCGAGCTGCTCGGCGTCCCCTACACCGGCAGCGACGTGCTCGCCTCGGCGCTGTGCTTCAACAAGGCCATGGCCAAGCGGGTGCTGGCCGCCGGTGGGCTGGCGACGCCGGCCTGGATCGTGGTGGCGCGGACCGCGCCCCCAGACTCCGCGACGGAGCAGATGCGCGGCGCGGCGGCCACGCTCGGTCTTCCCCTGGTGGTCAAACCCAACCGCAGTGGCTCGACCATCGGCCTCACCATCGTTGCGGACGAGGATGGCCTGAAGTCGGCGTACGCGGACGCGGCCTGGCACGACGACGTGCTCTGCGAGGCATTCGTGACGGGGATGGAGGTCACCATCGGGATTCTCGGGCATAATCCACCGAAGGCACTACCGACCCTCGAGATCATCTCTCACCGTCCTCTCTACGACTATGCAGCGAAGTACACCGCGGGTCAGAGCGAACACATCATTCCTGCCAGGCTGCCCGACGACCAGCGCCTGGCGGCGGAGCACAGCGCCGTGCGCGCCCACCAGCTGCTGGGCTGCCGCGGCTTCTCCCGCGTCGACATCATCGTCGACGCCGCTGGCGTGCCATGGGTGCTCGAGGTGAACACCATCCCCGGGCTGACGCCGATCTCGTTGCTGCCTGACGCCGCCCGCGCGGCGGGTATCGACTTCGGCGACATGTGCGAGGGTCTGATCGACGACGCCCTGGCGCGTCATCGCGAGAAAGCGCCGCGATGAGTGTCGCGGGCGCCGAACACGCCCAGCGCACCGCTCGTGCCCGCGCCATCGCCGCATCGATCACCGACGCGCCCCGCGTGCCGCGACGCTTCCACGTGCCCGAGCGCACGGTGCTGCGGCCGACCAGGCGCAGGCGCATCAGCCAACCGCTGCCGCGCGTCCAGGTGGGCGAGCTCTTCAAGGCGACGCGGTCGCGGCGGAGGACAGCGCTGGTCGTCCTCCTCGTTCAGCTTGTTGCGCTCGGCGCATTGCTGCTGGCACCGACGTTCCACGTGTCGACGATCGCCATCAGTGGCGCACGGCTGATGTCGCGCGACGCCATCATCTCCGCCGCGGACATCGGCTCGTCGCAGAGCATCTTCACAGTCGACGGCCAGGCGGTGCGCAGCCGCCTCGAGCACCTGCCCTGGGTGCGCAGCGCTGCGGTGGAGACCGAGCTCCCCGGGACGGTGCGCATCAGCATCACCGAATGGACGCCGGTACTCCGCGTCCACGACGCGCGCGGTGATCGCCTCGTAGCTCCCGGCGGCGAGAGCCTGGACACCGCTGCGGCTGCCGGCCTCACGCTGCCGGCGCTGGCGCTGCTGACCGACGAGCGCCCGTTTACCGACGGGACACAGCCGGCTCTCGACCCGACGCTGATGCGCACCCTGGTCGCCGTCGAGCAAGCGTTTCCTTCGACCTTCGGCGTCAGAGTGGCACGCTTCGACTGGCAGCCTGACGGCCGTCTTGCCATCGTCGCCGCCACCGGCTGGAGGGCCATCCTCGGCAACGTCGCCAACGACGCCGATGTCGCCGCGATCCCCGGTCAGCTCGACGCGCTGGCAGCGCTGAAGCCAAAGCTCAACCTGCTGGTGCCGACGTTCGGTTACATCGATCTGGTCAACACCGCAGCGCCCGCGGTGGGGGGCAAGCCCGGGCAGCCCGATGTCGTGCCGTCTGTTCCCGCCACTGGTTCGACGTCGACGGCGACGCCATCACCGACGCCGTCCCCGACACCGAAGCCCTCGCCAACACCGACACCGCCACCGACCCCGGCGCACTTCACCGTCGGCGGACCAACACCGCCTCCACAGGGGCACTGACCGAAGGCAACGATGCTGTCGAGGCTGCAGGGCCCGGCTGTATCGGACCTGCGACGTCAGGCTTTGGTGTCGCTGCTGCCGGCGCGACCGAGGTAACCGTGCTCCAGAGCGAATCTCACCAGCTCGGCGCGGCTGCAGACGCGCAGCTTCCCCATGAGGTTGGCACGGTGAGCCTCTGCGGTGCGGGGCGACACGTTGAGCCTTTCGGCGACCTCGAGGTTGGTGTGACCCAGGGCGAGCAGTCGCAGCACCTCGACCTCTCGTGGTGTGAGTGTGTTGCCCGCCGCCGGGTCCTGCCGGTTGGCGCGCCGGGTAAGCGCCGCTCCCAACGTGGAGTCGAGATATCCCTCGCCGCGGTGGACCTGGCGTATGGCGTTGACGATCTCGCTTGCCGCGGTCTCCTTGAGGCCGTAACCGTTGGCGCCGGCGGCGAACGCGGCCTCGACCTCATCGGCGTAGGTCATGGTGGTGAGCACCAAGATCCCCGACCCGGGGAAGCGACTTCGTAGCCGGGCGACGACATAGGGGCCGCGCGCGTCGCGCAAGTTGATCTCGGCAACGAAGACGTCGGGTTCGGGTTCGAGAAGCAGCGCCTCGTCAAGTCGCGAAGCCACCCCGGTGACCTTCATGTCGGACTCTCGCTCCAGAAGCTCACATAGCCCCTCGCGTACCAGCGCCTGCTGATCGAGGAGCGCAACGGCGATACGTTCGTCAGGGGCGTCCACAGCCGCCTCATCATCTCAGACCTGCCTGTCTAGTCGAGGAATTACGGCTTTATACGACGGGTAATCTTGTACAAGTTGTAGAGGTATGGTAGCCTGCCTGCTGTGAGCATGCGCATCGGCGAACTCGGCCGGCGGGCCGGAGTCGGCGTCAGCACGTTGCGGGCGTGGGAGCGGCGGTTCAACCTTCTGGTGCCCGACCGCTCGTCCGGGCGCCAGCGGCTCTACTCCGAGGAAGACTTGAGGCGGGTCTCCGCAGTTCGCCGCCTCGTCGCGGAGGGCCTCACCCTGCCGGCGGCGGTCGCACGCGTGTCGACAGCCGGTAGTGATGCCTCACCCGTCGGCGAGGCCGAGGCCATGGTGTTGCACCAGATCCTCCAAGCCGCGGACGACGGCATCTGGGTCTCCCGCGAGGGTCGCACTCGCTTCGTCAACCGGAAGATGGCGGAGCTCATGCGCTGCTCCATCGACGAGCTCCTCGCGCGCTCGGTGACGGATTTCATCGAGCCCGAATCGCTACCTCTCGTCCGGGAACGGGGAGAGCTCGGTCGAGCCGGCGTCCACCAGCGCTACGAGATCGAGCTGCGACGCCCCGACGGATCGAGGTTCCTGTCGGAAATCACCACCAGTCCGATGCACGACGAGGCTGGCCGCTACGAGGGCGCCGTGGCGGTCGTGCGCGATGTCACCGCTCGCGACGCGGCCGAGACGGACGCGCGATTTCGAGCGGCGCTTCTCGACGCAGTAGGACAGGCCGTTGCTGCTGCCCGCCCCGATGGTTCGGTCGTGTACGTCAACGCCGCCGCCGAGCGTCTTTTCGGGTGGAGGGCGTCTGATGTGATCGGCAAGAACGGCCTCGCATTGTTCCCCGCACCGCAAGCCTCGGAGGAGGCGCTGCAGATCCATTCGACGCTGGTCAGCGGCAAGCCCTACGCGGGAAGAATGAGGTTGGTTCGGCGCGACGGGACAGAGTTCGTCGCCCAGATGACCGCGGCGCCTGTATTCAGTAAGCAGGACGAGCTCATCGGTGTCATGGCCCTATTCACGGATCTGACGGAAACCACGGGTCTCTACGACGACTTACAGAGTCGTGAGCTGCAGTTGGAGACGGTCGCCCTCCTCGGGATGCATGTGTTGCGCCGAACCGCGGGCGGTGGTCTCTCACCTGACTCCATCGTCACTGAGGCTCTCGACGCCATCCGCCGCGTGCTCGGGATGGACCACGCCACGCTGATGGAGTTCGCACCAGGTGGTGCCGAGCTGGTGACACGAGCCGCATCACCCCAGAGCGAACAGCGATTCTCCGTCCCTGCGGGGAGCCGCTCGCTCGCTGGGTATACGGCCCTGGCGCGCAAGGTCGTGCTCGTCAGAGATGCCAGCACCGATCGGCGCTTTGACCGCTGCTCAGACGAGGCGTCCTGGGCGCCCGCAGCAGCCGTCGCAGCTCCCGTGTTCGGGACATCCGGAGTGCGTGGCGTCTTGATCGCCGAGAAGTCGACGGCCCAAACCTTCGACCAGTCGGCGGTGCATTTCATGCAGAGCATGGCCAACGTCATTGGTGTCGCGCTCCAGTAAGTCGTTCGACTCAAAGCGCATGCCCCGGACAGGGATCCCCCGTCACCGCTGGCAGACGCAAGCCGCCAGCGCTACCATCGATGGCGTGAGGATCCTGATCGTCGCGGTGACGTACTTCCTTGCAGACGCCAGCGCGTAGGCGCTGGCGACTTCCAAGTGAGTGAACTGGAGGAGTCCGAGCCCAGCGTCATCTTGGATGTCAGCAACCTATCGGTTGCCTATGGTGCCAAGAAGGCCGTTGACAGCATCAGCCTGCAGATCTACCGCGGCGAGATCTTCGGGCTGCTCGGCCCCAACGGCGCGGGCAAGACCAGCGCCCTCAGCGCCATCGAGGGGCTGCTCAAGCCGCGATCAGGGAGGGTGCTCTTGGACGGCATCGATATCCAGCGTGATCCCGCGCACGCCAAGGCCCGGATGGGCGTACAACTGCAGGCGACGAGCTTCCAGTCGGAGCTGACGGTCAGGCAGATCGTCAGGTTGTATGCCGGGCTGTACGGCGTCTCACTGTCCGCCCGCGAGATATCTGACAGATTAGGGCCGATCGGGCTCGACAGCGAGGCGGGCAAGCCCTTCAAGCAGCTGTCGGGTGGACAGCAGCAGCGCTTCGCCCTGCTCATCGCAGTGATACATGAGCCCGAGTTGCTGTTGCTCGATGAGCCTACCGCCGGGCTGGATCCTCAGTCGCGTCGCCAACTATGGGCGCGCATCGAACACCTGCGGCAGGAGGGGGGAAGCATCCTGCTCACCACCCACTCAATGGAGGAAGCGCAGGCAGTTTGTGACCGCGTGGCCATCATCGACCACGGCAAACTGCTGACCACCGAGACACCGCAGAACCTGATCGCGAAGCATAGGGACGATCCGAGGGTCCGTGAGGTCGCTCACGGAGACGTCACGCTCGAAGACGTCTTCATCGGAATGACAGGAAGCGAGATTCGTGACTGACACTCACGCCATTGCAGCGAAACCGGACCTCCAAGTGATCCTGTCGTCGTTGCTGCGGGCCGACTTCTTGGTTCTCGTCAAGAACCGCCGAGCGCTGCTGCTGGGCGCCATGTTGCCGCTGCTGTTCCTCGTGACCACCAACTCACAGAAGGCCAACGGACGCCTCGGTGGCTCGGTATTCATCGTCGGCCTTTGCATCACCATCGGGCTCCTGTCTACCTCGATCGGGGGCTACGCACTCACCGTCGCTCGAGATCGGGAGAAGGGTGTCTTCCAGCGACTGCGGGTAACGCCTGCTCCCACGTGGACGATCATGGTCAGTCGCCTGGCGATCCAAGTCGTCGCCAATCTGATCATCGCACTCGCCGTCCTGGTGGTTGGCAGCGCCATTCACCATCTGTCCCTGAACGCCGGCCAATACGCGCTGGTTCTCCTGGTCTCCATTCTCGGCGGCGCGGTCTTCCTGAGCATCGCGCAGGCTCTCGTCGGGCTGCTGAAATCCGCCAGCACCGTCGACGCCGCCAGCAGGATCGTCTTGATCGCCCTCCTTCTCAGTGGTCTGCTCGGTGCGAGCGGGGCCCTGGGCAGCACCTGGGAATCGATCGCGAAGTGGACCCCCGTCGGACCGGTCACAACGCTGTTCTCCACCGTCCTGAACACGGCTGCGTGGAGCAGTTACGACACTATGTCGTTGCTGGCGTGCGGCGGATACATCGCCGTGTTCACCGGTGTCGGTATCCGGTGGTTCCAGTGGGACGCAAGATGACGACTCGCTTGAAGGCCGTTGACGCCAGGCGCGCCAAAAGGGCCCGATCCAGCGCCTACAGGCGCGATCGGGCCCTCTGGCCACGGAGACCAATCATTCGATTCCCTGGCGACTGCGCATCGATCTAACGGCCGCCATCGTGTGGTTCGGTGAAAGGTCCTTGACCAGACGCGGGCTGTGCGATCTGGTCATGAGGCTCGGTGAGGCCTGTCGCAGACGCACGCGACGCGGCGCTGTCGTGCGGCTCGGTCAAGGGACCCGTGACGGACTTCTCCTGCGCGGGGCTTGCAGAAATCGTCTGCCTCTCTACCAGTGTCGTCGCGCCTCTGATCAGGTATCCGCCGGTTCCCCCTGCGAGGAGCGCCAGCACCATCAGGCTGACGAAGACGGCGAGGATGCGTCGAGTGCTCCAGTTCAAGCCGCGATAGACCGTGTTCATCTCCGGACCTCCGTAGGCCACTCCAGTGGCTTGCTGCTCCCGCCAGCCGGAACCTTGTCTCCGCAGCTCCGTGACGTTCTGCATTAGGAGGCGTTCAGACGAACGTCCCGCGTGTTCAGTCCTTGTGAACATCTCCGAGTGACACCTGCCAGCCGACGGGCGACCGTGGGTCGGGGGTATACACACAGACCGTTCCAGTGTGGACCGTAGCTTCGAGGTGCGAGGCCAGAGCGCTGTCGGTTGACGAGATGCGTTGCATCGCCGACTTGACCGCCCGGGTGACATTCAGCCGGGCGCGCTCGGCGATCGATCCCGCGACGCGGGCGCGTCCGCCGAGCCCCAGTGCCCTGCTCAGCTCATGGTTGATGTAGTCCATCTCCTCACGCATGGCGCCGACCTGGTCCGCGTTGCCCTGAGCGTCGGCGTCCTCGATCGCCTCGCGCAGCTCGGTGAGTCGCGACCGGTAGGCTCGGCGCGCGTCGTCGTCAATGAGCTCCCCCGCGTCACCGGAAGCGACCGCCCGAGCCGTCGCTTCGTCCCCGGAGGCGCCCAGGCGCTCGAGGTCGAGTGCCGCGTGGGGGCGTCCCGGATCGGCGAGGAGGCGGGCTAGAACACGCAGGCCTTTGCTGTCTCGGAGACGCGACACCTTCCCCTCGTAGCCGATCGTCCAGTACTCGCCCTCCAGCCGCAGGGTTCCGTCCGTGAGGGAGCGAGGCATCGAATCCGAAGTCTCGATCTGCGCGGCAGACGCCACGACCCCCAAATCCGCGAGCAGATCGGCGATCTTGGTTTGCAGCGCCGGCATGCCCAGCTCCACGCACGTGCGATGAGCATCGCCGAGGAGACGGACCGCCAGACGCTTGTCCCCGTGTCCGGCGCGCTTGACGAGCATCACGGCGAAGTCGTGCTGGGTGCGCGCCAGGGAAGGTCGCGCTCCCATTCGCTCGTTGCTACGAAGTCCCGCTTCGAAGTGACCCGCCGCTTCATCGGTGCGCAACATCACGGCGGTCAACAGTCCGAGATAGCGCGACATTGACCCTGGGCAGACGTCGCCTCCCGCCACCGCGGTCAAATCTGCGTATGGCAACAAGCGCTCGTACAACGTTCTGGCACGTGGATCGTCGCCCAGGAAGTATGCGATCTCACCCAGCAGCGCCACGCTGAACAACCACTTGTTGTCGAAAGGGATGCCGGCGAAGTCTTCAGCCGCGAGTTCCTCGAATTCGGCGCGTGCCTGTGTCTCACGCCCCAGCTCGCAGTGGAGGGCGGCCAGCGCGCACCGAAGCATCGGATACCACGTGAACTCTCGAGCGGATGCCTGAAGGAGGTGCTCTATTTCCTTGAGCCGTCCCTGCTCTCTGCGCAGCTGGAACAGCTGGACGGTGTGGCCCTCGATCGCGTCGGAACGGTTCGTCCGCCCGCGCAGCCGAAAGGCTTCATCTATCAACGGCTCTGCGTCGTCGAACCTTCCCTCCAACAACGCAAGCTCAGCCCGCGTGGCGATCGGCACCCAGCTGTGAGCCGGCTGGCGGAGCTCCTCCTCGACGCGGTCCACCGCGTCAAGCTCCTGGTATACGGACGGAATGTCGCCGAGCTCCAGGAAAACGAGGGCCTGGTTCTGGTGGCCAATCATGAGCCGCTCCCGGTCCATCGCCTCAAGACCTAGCGCGACCATCTCGCTGGCGATTGCGAGCCGTTCCTGCTGGTTGTCAGGTTTCCAGAGCGCCGCATGCAAGCCCTCGAGGGTGTAGGCGAGCGCTGCGGGATCCCCAAGCCGTCGCGCCAATTCGACTGCTTCCCTGGCCAATGATTCCCTCGGTTCGGGTGATGGGTCATCCCGAAGTGCCCCCGCCAACCTAGCCAGGATCCTGGCTCTGAGCACACTGTCGCTCTTGCCAACAGCTGCGAGGCCACCTTCGAGCAGCGGGATCACGTGGGCATCGCCGCCGGCACGGACATGAACGAGTCGTCCGCCGTAGCCGAGAGCCGCACGCGCCAGCTGGTCGCTCAGGCCGAGGCTTTCGCTGAGCTTGGCCGCCTCGAGGAAGGTCTGTTTCCTCCCGGCCTCGTCACCGGCCCGCGCCTGGGCGTCGCCCAGCGCGAGCAGCAATTCACAGCGCTCTTGGGGCGCCGCGGTAATGCGCAACTCGAGGCCCCGAAGGGCCATCCGGTACAGGCGGACAGCTTCTTCATACGCCAGGAGGGAGACCGCGTTCTCGCCAGCTCTCCGGGCGTACTCGATCGCCTTTTCGACATGCCCTTCGGCGGCGCCTTCGAAGAAGTGGTGCGCGAGCTCCGCCAGATGTGGCTCGAGATCCTCTGCGTACAGACCCTCGAAGACATCCCCGGCCAGCCGATGGAGTTGCATCCGCCGAGCCCGTGGGATGTCGTCGTACAGGCCCTCGCGGATCACAACATGGGAGAAGCGCAGCCGCATCCTGCTGCCCGGCACATCTGTGACCACTCTTGACGCAAGTGGCTGTCCGAGCAATTCAAAGATGTCATCGAGGGGTCGGTCGACCAAGCGGCTCAACGCATCGAGGCTGAACTCGCGTCCCAGGATTGAGGCAAGCATGAGCAAATCGCGCGAGTCGCCTGAAAGCGGCTTGAGGCGCTGCGCGACGACTTCTCTGGCGCTCTGAGGGATGGCGATCCTTGCTTCCGAGTCGAATTCTCGGTCCAGCCGCCCGACCTCCAGGAGCAGCCTCGTGACCTCCTGAAGGAACAGCGGATTGCCCCCCGTCTGTTCGTGCACCGTTCGCACCAAGCTCTCCTGCGGGGTGAATCCCGTGGTCGCCTCGATGAAGCGCGGTACGTCGGCCGCAAGCAAGCCCCGAAGGCTGACGCGGCGTACGGCTGGCTCGCGCGCCAATTCTCTGAGGGTCGGTGATAAGGCCTGTTCTGGCCCCAACTCGGTATCGCGATAGGTGCCGAGCAAGAGGATTCGGTCGTCGGTGAGCGCACCCGCCACGAATCGCAGCAGCAGAAGAGATGGCGTGTCAGCGACTTGGAGGTCGTCGAGGACCAGCATGATCGGCCGTACCGCGGCCGAGTTCTTCAGAAAGTACGTGGCCGAATCGAACAGCCTGAAGCGCGCTGCGTCGGGGTCAAGGGTGGGCGAAGTCGGAATCTCACCCAGATGGCCGCGAATCTCGGGCAACAGCTGGGCCAGCTCGATCGCTCCCGAGCCCATGTGCGCGCGAAGCGCTTCTGCACCCTGATTGCGAATGAGAGAACGAAGGGATTGGGCCCACGGCCAGTAGACTGGCGCACCTCCAGCCTCCCAGCAGCGGCCCCAGACGACCTCGAACCCTCGCTTCTCCGCGCGCGTCGCGAGCTCATCCGCCATCCGGCTCTTGCCGATACCGGCCTCACCCGCGATGAGCAGAAGCCGCCCCCGCTGCGCCAGCACGTCCTCGAGGACGGCCAGCGCCTGACTCATCTCCGTGTCGCGACCCACGAAGGCGCCTTGCGCCGAACGGCCGCGGGACGCATCGCCGTCGCCCTTCTCAGCAGGGGCGACGGGATCGTCGTTCCGCGAGCTGTCCGGATCCACGACGAGTTAATGATTGACGGCGGGGGACCCTTGTTGTCTGTGTGTCCCCGCCCGGAGGGCGCGACTAGAGCCGAGCCGCGCGTCAGGCCCTCTCGTCGCGGTTGCGAATCCGGGCGGCCGCGCGACGGCTGCGGGCACGAAGGACGAGCATGCTGACCGCGATCACCAGGAAGACGATGATGGCCAGCTCGAACAGCCCGCTGCCCTTGTCCGGGTCGACGTTGAACCACTTCTCCATGAAGTCCACGTCTCTCTCCTTGTCCTAGAGGCGGTTGCGGCGCGGGACGGTAGCGTACCGCGTCAAAGAACTCAATGAAGCCGCCCTTGATTGGCGGCGGCAGAGGCGGGCTTGGGACCGACCAGCACCGAGAGGAGCACCACGCTCAGCAGGCCGAGCACGGCACCGTACGCGAGTCCCGCGGCGGCGCCGACGTAGGTCCAGAGGACACCCACGACGACGCTGGAGACGAGGTCGCCGAGGCCATTGATTCCGGCGAGAAAGCCGAAGGCGGTGCCCCGCCGACCCTCGTCGACCATCGCCCCGACGGCCGCGTTCTCGGTCGCGCTGACCAGCGGCTGGCTCACGGCAAGCGCGACGGCCACGAGGACCAGCGCGGCTGGTCCGTGCCCGGCGGCGGCGATGACGCAGGCCATTGCGAAGGCGAGGTATCCGGCTCCCAGCATGACCCGGCTGCCGATGCGGTCCACCAGCCACCCGCCCGGGAACGAGACGAGCGTCCCGAGCGCGTTGACCCCGAGGAAGAAAGCGACCGCACCCGACGTGGCAGCGACGTGGCTTAGCTCGGGACGAAGCATCTCGAATGCCCGCAGCGTGAAGAACGCCGGAGCGAAGTTACCCAGCCCGAATGCGGCCACCGCTGTCATCAACCGCCAGTAGCCCGCCGGCATCGGCTCCCACCGAGGTTTGGGCTTGACCACCTCGGCGTGACGATCGCGGGTGAGCGTGGCGAACAGAGCAAAGCTGATAAATCCGGGAATCAGTGCGACAAGAAAGACGGTGGTGAAGCTGTGACCGGTGGCGAGCAGGTAGAAGGCGATCGCCGGGCCGACAAAGGCGCCCAGGGTGTCGGCGGCCTCATGCAGCCCGAACGCCTTGCCGAGGTGCTCTTTGGGGATGCCTTGGGACATGACCGCCGAGCGGATCGGCTGGCGGGTACCCCGTCCGATCCAAGCGATCGTCCGAGCGCCGATCACCTGCGGCCAGGTGGTCACCAGAGCCAGGAGGCCGAGGCCGCCGCCGGTCAGGGCGTACCCGGCGGCGCCCAGCCGGCGACGCCACCGGATCCGATCACTGAAGTAGCCGCTGACAAACCGGAAGACCGCCGATGAGCCGTCGGCGACACCTTCGACGAGTCCGATGGCGACGGCTGGAGCGCCGAGGCCAATGACCAGGTACAGAGGCAGGACCGCCAGCACCATCTCGTAGTTGGAATCGGCGAAGAAGTCAGCCAGGCAGATGGCCTTGACATTGCGAGTGAGCCACGGCCGGCGCGCCTGTCCAGTTTCGCGAGCGTCACGCCAGCGTTCGGCGCGACCGACAAGGTCGTGCGCTGCTTGACCATCGACTGTTGCCGTAGGCGCAGTCATCACCGCGGCGGGTCCGGCCTCACTCAACACGTGAACGTCCCCGAGACGTGGGCGTGCTTGCCTCGCAGGGTGGCGATGTCGGCATCGACGACGAAGCCCGAGTTGGCGTGGAAGACAGCGCCGTCGCCGTAGAAGTCGCCGTACTTCTCGGCGTCGAGCCAGATGGACTTGTCCGACTTGACGATCAGGTAGCCGATGTCACCCTGGGCGGGACCGACCACCGGGATCTTCACCTCACCGGCGCCACACACCGGAGCCTCATCGGTGGCCGCCTTCCAATTCCCGCTGACGTCTCCCTGGAGGCTGGCCGACCCTGACGCGCGACCATGCGCGGCGAGCCCGGACAGCACGTCCGCGTCTGGATCCGAGGCGCAGGCGGCCATGGCCAGGGTCAGGCCAAGGAGGACGAGGGATCCCATGGCCGTGTGTCTCAGCAAGCTGATCTCCTGACCGGCGGCCCAGGCGCACGTTGCCCATCCCGTCTGGCGCTTCGCCGCCGGTCGAATCAAAAACGACCCCCAAACCGCCAAACTTGCGACAGCAGTGCGCAGGTTGACCTGGGTCACCACGACCTGCACGATCCGTGGCCGGCGGAGCAGCAGCCGAATACGGCCGTCGAGGAGGAAATCCGATGCCCGAGTTCGCCAGGGTCATCACCGTCCAGGGGTCCCCGGACAAGGTCGACGAGGCCGCCCGTTACGTCAAGGAGACCGTGATCCCTCGTGCCTCCACGCTGCCCGGCTTTCGCCGCGGCTTCTGGCTGATGGACAGGGCCAGCGGCGGCGGAAAGGTGGTGACCGTCTTCGAGAGCAAGGAGGCGCTGGACAGCAGTGCCGCCACTGCTGAGCAGCTCAGGGCGACGTCAGCCGCGGCCCTTGGGATCACTTTTTCGTCGGTTGAGAACTACGAGGTGGTCGCGGAGGCAGGCCCACCCAGGTCCTAACAGCACCGAGGCCAGGGTGCGAGCGCGACTCGCGGTGCAGCCGGAAGTGCCTCAGGCTGTGCTGGAGGCGTTTCCGATCGGATCGCCGTGTGAGTTCAGTCCGCAGAAAGTGTCAACCCGATTGCTGGCCGCCTGGAGGTTCGGGTCAGCTAGCCCGGCCGCGCTGTTGGAGTTGACGGCGGTCTTCGCTGCAGTCACCAGCGCTTGAGCATCCGTGTTGATCTCGGGCGGCGCGGTCTTGCCGAAGTCGTCGATGGTCGACTGGTTGGCCCTCATGGCTTGCAAAAGGCCATCCGCGGTGGAGACACCGAATGTGGCCTTGTCGAGGACGGAATCGTCCTGACAGAACTGCGCCTTGCCTGCCGAAGTGGCTGGCGAGCTGCCGCAACCGACCAGCAAACTCACTCCCACCACCACTGGCGCGATGGACAGGAGCAGTCGCTTCACGTTGATTACCTCCGGAACTTACCCAGCGCGTTCCCAGGGCTTCGTCGCACGCAACGCAGCGAGAATTGCGCGCGTTGCGGGCGAGCGGTTGAGCGTATAGAAGTGGACACCCGGTGCGCCGCCGGCGAGCAGCTCGGCGCATTGCAACGTCGCGTAGGCGACCCCGAGCTGCACCAGCGCCTCGGGGTTGTCGCCAACGCGATACAACGCATGCAGCAATCCCTCGGGCACGTGCGCGCCGAAGAGCGTTCCGTCCTCGCGTGAGAGCCGGCCCAGTCCGGTGATGGGCATGATTCCCGGGATGATGGGCACGGTGATGCCTGCGGCTCGCGCCCGTCCGATGAAGTCGAAGTAGGCGTTGTTCTCGAAGAACATCTGGGTGATGAGGAAGCACGCGCCGCTCTCCACCTTGATCACCGTGTTGCGCAGGTCGTCCTCGAGGCTCGACGACTCGGTATGTCCTTCGGGGTAGCAGGCGCCGCCGACGCAGAAGTCGTACTGGTCGCGGATCATCGCGGCGAGCTCTGACCCGTAGTTGAATCCCTCCTCTATCGCGGTGAATCGGGTTTCGCCCTTGGGAGGATCGCCGCGCAGCGCGAGGACGTTGTCGATACCGGCTTCGTGCAATCCGCGGAGCACGTCGTGAAGCTCGGCGCGCGTTGCTCCGGCGCAGGTGTAGTGGGCCATCGGCTCGATGTCCAGCTCGTTGCGGATGCGCGTCACCAGCTCGAGCGTCCGCAGCCGCGAATGATTGCGGCAGGTCACCGAGACGAACGACGGCTCCAGCTCGCGGAGCTCGCCGATGGTGCGGAAGAGGTTCTCCGTTCCCTGGTCGGTTTCGGGTGGGAAGAACTCGAAGGAGAAGACGGGCCCGCGCGTCTTCAGGATCTCGTCGATGCGCATGTAGCGGCCAATGGTGCGGCAAAAGGCGGATTCCGTGTCCTGGCTGCTACGGTCGCGTCCGTGCTCGCGGCGTACTGCGCATCGCTCGAGAGCGGCGATCCGCTCGTCAACCTCGCCGTCGGCGACCTCCCCGCGCCCCGTCCGCGCCCGGGCTGGGCCCTGGTGCGCGTGGCTGCGGCGACCCTCAACCACCACGACCTTTTCACCCTTCGCGGGGTCTCGGCGTTCTCGGTGACTCCGCCGCTGATCCTCGGCTGCGACGCCGCGGGAACCGTCGAGGAGTACGGCCCCGAGCGTCCGCCGGGAACGCCCGAGCCGGGGACTTTGGTCGTCGCCTACAGCGTCATCACCTGCGGGGCCTGTTCCGCCTGCCGCGGTGGCGAGGAGGTCTACTGCCGTAGCTTCTCCCTGCTCGGCGAGGGTGAATACCAGGGGACGCTCGCTGAGTTCGTTGAGGTGCCGGCGGTCAACCTCATTCCGCTGCCCGAGGGCATGGCGCCGACTGAGGCGGCCTGCCTGCCGACGGCGTACCTCACCGCCTACCGCATGCTTTTCAGCCGCGCCCGCCTGGCGCCCGGCTCGACCGTGCTGGTCCAGGGCGCTTCCGGTGGCGTGGCCACGGCGACGATCCTGCTCGCTGGCGCGGCGGGGATCTCGGTGATCGCCACCTCGCGTGATCAGGCCAAACGCGAAGCCGCGCTCACCCTCGGTGCCACAGCGGCGCTGGCGCCGGACCGCAGCGTATACAAAGACGTGTTGCGTCTCACCGGAGGAGTCGGAGTGGACGCCGTCATCGAGACCGTCGGCGAGCCGACGTGGGACCTCAGCCTGCGCTCGGTGCGCGCCGGCGGGTCGATCGTCGTCGCCGGTGCCACGGGAGGTGCCGATCCGCCCGCGCAGCTGCGCCGGGTCTTCTGGCGTCAGCTCAGCATCCTCGGCTCCACCATGGGAACGCGCAGCGAGCTGCAGCACCTTGTTGCGATGTGCAGCACCGCAGACCTGCATCCCCTCGTCGACGCCGTGTTGCCCCTGGCCCAGGCACGCGACGCCTTCGCCAGGCTCGCCGCCGGCGAACAGCACGGCAAGATCGTGGTGACTCCCGCCTGATGGCGCCGACGCTGCGCACCGAGACCGACGGCGGAGTCCGCTCCATCGTGCTCTGCCGCGCCGACCAGTACAACACCATCACCATCGCCTTGCGCGACGAGCTGGCAGAAGCGATCGACGAGGCCGACGCCGACGACGCTGTGCGCGTCATCCTGCTTCGCGCCGACGGTCCGGCATTCTGCGCCGGCTACGGACTGGACTGGTCGACCGCAGGCGACTTCGGCGGCGGTGACACAGAGCGGGTCTGGGATTCCGTCGCCGACATGGCGGTGATGTCCCGCTTCGTCGACACGTACATGAAACTGTGGTACGCGCGCAAGCCGACCATCGCCGCTGTGCAAGGGTGGTGCGTCGGTGGCGGCACCGACATGGTGCTCTGTGCCGACATCATCATCGCCGGCGAGGGCGCATCCTTCGGGTATCCGCCCGCGCGCGTGTGGGGCGCGCCGACCACGGCGATGTGGGTGTATCGCATGGGACTCGAGCGCGCCAAGCGATACCTGCTCACCGGCGACGAGATCCCCGCAGCAGAAGCGGCGCGCATCGGCATGGTGCTCGAGACTGTCGCCGACGATCGACTGCAGGAGCACGCGATGTCGTTGGCGCGTCGCATCGCGCAGCTGCCCACCAATCAGCTGATCATGCTCAAGCTGCTCTGCAATCAGACGGCGGAGAACATGGGAATGTCGTCGACGCGTCTGCTGGGCACACTGTTTGACGGCATCGCGCGGCACACGCAGGAAGGTCTCGACTTCGTTCGCCGCGCGCAGCAGGCAGGGTTCCGCGAGGCGGTGCGTGAGCGAGACGATCCCTTCGGCGACTACGGCTCGGGGCCGAGGTCGAAGCGCCGCCGCAGCTGACCCCAGCTCAAGGTTGCTGCTGGACTCCTTGCGCGCCCGGTGCTAGCGTTCCCTGCGCTATCGCGGCCCGACAGGGGCCGCAGCCGGCAGGGTCTCGTCAGCCAGGTGCAGTGACGAGGCCCTGTTTGCTGTCCGGGGCCATTGCCCGCCCTCATCGGGTGCCTAAACGGACCCCAAACCGGCCCCGCCGACAGGGCCCGCGAGCCCCTGACCGACCGGTCAGCAGCACGCCACATATTGTGCCGTGCTCAGCGGGCAAACCCAGCATGTTGCGGTTTTGCCCTCGCAGACCCCTTTATTCCGGAGCCCAACCCCGATATACTCGGCCTCCGAGGTGTCCCGCCCACGTCGTCTAGCCGCCCTCGATCTCGGCACAACCAAAGCCTGCTGCGTGGTCGCCGATGCGGACGGCGACGCCCTGCGGATCCTCGGGGTCGGCGAGGTGCCCAGCCGCGGCGTCCGCAAGGGTCAGATCATCGACATCGAGCGGGCCGCCGAGGCCGTCGCCGAGGCGGTCGACGCCGCCGAGCGGATCGCTGGCGTCCCCGTCGACGGCGCCGTGGTCGGCCTGGCGGGCCACCACATCGCCTCGCAGAACAGCCGGGGCATCGTCGCCGTCGCCGGCGGCCACCGCGAGGTGCGCAGCGGCGACATCGGCCGCGCCATCGAGGCCGCCCGCGCGGTGAGCGTGCCCACCGACCGCGAGATCGTCCACGTCCTCCCCCGGCACTTCACGGTCGACGGCCAGGACAGCATCCGCGAGGCGGTGGGCATGACCGGGACCCGGCTCGAGGTGGAGACGCACATCGTCACCGGGGCCACCACGGCGATCCAGAACGTCGTCAAGGTGATGCACGAGGCGGGGCTCGACGTCGAGGACCTGGTGCTGCAGATCCTCGCCAGCGCCGAGGCGGTGCTCACCGAGGACGAGCTCGACCGTGGGGTGGTCGTCGCCGACGTCGGCGGCGGGACGACCGACGTCGCCGTCTTCAGCGGCGGCAGCATCATCCACACGGCGGTCATCCCCGTCGGCGGCGGCCACGTCACCGGCGACCTCGCCGTCGGCCTGCGCAGCGACCTGGAGACCGCCGAGACGGTGAAGCGCCAGTTCGGCCACTGCCTGCAGCTCACCGTGCCCGCCGACGCCACGGTGACCCTGACGCCCATGGGCTACGACGAGGCGGTGCCGGTGCCGCAGCGCTACATCGCCGAGGTCATCGCCCCCAGAGCTCGAGAGATGGCGGGACTGATCCTCGCCGAGATCGAGCGCAGCGGGGCGCACAGCATCCTCCCCGGGGGCATCGTGCTCACCGGCGGCGCGGCGATGCTGCGCGGCTTCCCCGAGATCGCCCAGACGGTGACCGATCTGCCGGTGCGCGTCGCGGGCCCCGGGGGAACCGTGGGCATGGACGAGACCCTGCACAGCCCGGCGCATGCCACGGTGGTGGGCCTGCTGCGCTGGGCGGTCAACAACCGCGGCCGCGTCGGCGCCCGCGTCAACGGCCACAGCAACGGCAATGGACACAGCAGCAACGTGAGTGAACGTTTTGGCAGGTGGTTGCGTGAACTTTTCTGATCGCATGCGGATGTATGGACATGGCTCTGATGGGGGAGACGATGTGAAGAAGCCGGACGAACACGACCGACCGGCCGGAGCCACGTCCGGCAAACCTGCGTACACCAATGGCAACAGCAATGCGGCGGCGCGCGCCGGGTACGAATCGTTGCGCCCGCGTCCAAAACAGCGGGAGGAAGCGCCCATGTCGGACCTGGATCGAACCCTGGAGGGCAACGCCCGCATCAAGGTGGTGGGCGTGGGTGGCGGGGGCAGCAACGCCGTCAACCGCATGATCCGCAGCAAGTTGCGCGGCGTCGAATTCGTCGCCATCAACACCGACCTCCAGGCGCTGACCAACAGCGAGGCCGGTGTAAAGGTGCACATCGGTCGCAAGCTGACGCGTGGACTCGGCGCCGGCGGTGATCCGACCAAGGGCAGCGACGCCGCCGAGGAATCGCGCAAGGAGCTGGAGACCCTGCTCCACGACTGCGACATGGTGTTCGTCACCGCGGGCATGGGCGGCGGCACCGGCACCGGCGCGGCGCCGGTCATCGCCGAGATCGCCCGCGGGTCGGGGGCGTTGACCATCGGTGTCGTCACCAAGCCGTTTCGCTTCGAGGGTTTGAAGCGTCAGAAGGCTGCGGAGGAGGGCATCGAGCAGCTGCGCACCCGCGTCGACACGCTGATCACCATCCCCAATGAACGGCTGATGCAAGTGGTCGACAAGAAGATGCCCATCACCGAGGCGTTCAAGATCGCCGACGACGTTCTCCGTCAGGGAGTTCAGGGCATCTCTGACCTGATCACCTATCCGGGGTTGATCAACCTCGACTTCGCCGACGTCAAGGCGATCATGTCGGGACAGGGCCAGGCGCTGATGGGCATCGGCTTCGGTGACGGCGACACCCGCGCCGCCGACGCCGCACGCGACGCCGTCGCCAGCCCGCTGCTCGAGACGACGATCGCTGGCGCCAAGGGAATCCTGCTCAACATCACGGGCGGCCAGGACCTCACCCTCTTCGAGGTCAACGAGGCGGCGCAACTGGTCAGCGAGTCGGCCGATCCCGAGGCGCAGATCATCTTCGGCACGGTCATCGACGAGCGGCTCGCCGGTGAGGTGAAGATCACCGTCATCGCCACCGGTTTCAGCGGGCACATCGACGTGCTCGGCGCCATGGCATACGAGCCGGCGGCGCGGCCGGTGGAGCGCGAGCGGGTGCCCGCGGTCGCCTTCTCACAGCTCAACGCCGACGACCTCGACATCCCCGCCTTTCTGCGGGATCGACGCTAGACACGTTGGCGGGAGCCCGGTCGGCAGGGGGCGACCGGGCGCTCTCGCTGCGTGGGTATGACCGGTTCATGAACAGCATCGCCCGACGCCCTTCGGCAGCACCGGACCCATGGCGATGAAACGATGAAATGCCCCTACTGCGCGCACATCGATTCCAAGGTTGTCGACTCGCGCGACTCGGAGACGGGCGAGGCCATCCGCCGGCGGCGCGAGTGCCTGAACTGCGGCAAGCGTTTCACCACCTATGAGCGTGTCGAGACGGTGCCGCTGTTCATGGTCAAGAAGGACGGCCGGCGCGAGGAGTTCGACCGCCGCAAGCTCCTCAGCGGGCTGCTCGTCGCCACCAAAAAGCGCGACGTCGCCCCGGCTCGTCTCGAGGCGTTGGTGGACGAGATCGAGAACCAGCTGCGCGGCCGGGGCAGCACCGAGATCCCCAGCCGCGAGGTGGGCGAGATGGTGATGGAGCGGCTGCGCGAGATCGACGAGATCGCCTACATCCGCTTCGCCTCGGTGTATCGCTCCTTCAAGGACGCCAGCGACATGCGCAGCGTCCTCGAGGAGGTGCTGGCCCATCCACCGGGGACGCGTCGCCCCGAGCCGGGCAGACGGCGGGTGCGCGGCGACCGCGAGGACAGCGAGCTGTCCCTCGACCTGGGCAAGTAGCCTTTCCGCGACATGGCAGTCGCGGACACCGGGGTGCGTGGTGCGGTCGAGGCTGCGCGCCGCCGCATCACGGGTGCCGCAGAGCGCGCCGGACGCGACACCAATGACGTGCGCTTGATCGCGGTGACCAAGACCGTCGACGTGGCGCGCATCAGCGAGGCATTCGATGCCGGCGTCGTCGACTTCGGCGAGAACCGCGTCCAGGAGGCGCTGGCCAAACGCGAGCAGCTGCCGGAGTCGCTGCGCTGGCACCTCATCGGCCACCTGCAGACCAACAAGGCGGGCAAGGCTGCGTCGGCCTTCGTCATGGTCCACTCAGTCGACAGCGAGCGGGTCGCGCAGGCACTTGCGGCACGACGTCCCCCGGAGCTCGGCGACCTCGACGTCTGTCTCGAGGTCGAGCTCACCGGCATCCCCGGACGCACCGGCTTCGGCGCCGATGAGCTGCTGACTGGTTTCGCGGCTGTCACCGAGGTCGAACGCCTCCGCGTCGTCGGGCTGATGACCATGGCCGCGCTGGTCGACGACGTCGAGCTGGCCAGGCCGACCTTCGCCCACCTCCGCCGGCTCCGCGACGACCTCGAGCAGCGTTCCGGCAGGCGGCTGCCGGTGCTCAGCATGGGCATGAGCAACGACTTCGAGGTGGCGGTGGAGGAGGGGGCGACCGTGGTTCGCCTCGGCCGCGTGATCTTCGGTGAGCGACCAATGGGCTAGGGCCGATCCGGGTTTGCGCTGTGGGGGCGGTATCCTTGGCGGCAGATCTCCCTCAGCGTCCTTTCGCACCCATGCGCCGCTACGCCCCCGTTCCGAGTCGCGCCTCGTTCGCCGAGGCGGAGCGTCAGATCCTCGAGTTCTGGCGCACCTCTGACGTGTTCAACCGCAGCCTGGCGCAGCGCGAGGGTGCCCCGGAGTACGTCTTCTACGAGGGACCGCCGACCGCCAATGGCCTTCCCGCGCTGCACCACGCGCTGGCCCGTGCCTTCAAGGACCTCTTCCCCCGGTACAAGCAGATGTGCGGCTTCTCGGTGCCGCGCAAGGCGGGATGGGACACCCACGGACTCCCGGTTGAACTCCAGGTCGAGCGGCAGCTGGGCATCAGCGGCAAGAAGCAGATCGAGGAGTACGGCGTCGCCGCCTTCAACGCGCTGTGCAAGGAATCGGTGTCGGAGTACATCGGCGAATGGGAGGTGATGACCGAGCGGCTCGGCTTCTGGCTCGACATGGCGCACCCGTATCGCACCTTCGACTCGACGTACATCGAGTCGGTGTGGTGGAGCCTCAAGCAGATCTGGGACAAGCACCTGCTCTACCAGGGTTACAAGGTGTTGCCGTACTGCCCCCGGTGTCAGACGTCGCTGTCGTCGCACGAGCTGAGCCTCGGCTACAAGGACGACACTCCGGATCCCTCGATCTACGTCAAGTTCCGGCTCATCGACGGTGACGACGCGCCGTCGCTGCTCGCCTGGACGACGACGCCCTGGACCCTGCCCGGCAACGTCGCCCTCGCGGTGCATCCCCGCGAGCCATACGTCCGTGTGCGGGTTCCGGACAGCGAGGACATCATCCTTGCCAAGGCTCGGCTCTCGGTGCTCGACGGCGACTACGAGGTGGTCGAGGAGATGCCCGGCAGCGTCCTGGCGGGACGGTCCTACGAGCCGCTGTTCACCGACATGCTCCCCGAGGGCAAGGCATTCATGGTGCTCGACTCCACCGAACTGGTGAACATGGACGAGGGCACCGGCGTCGTCCACACCGCCGCCGCCTATGGCGTCGCTGACCTGGCGCTCTGCCAGGAACGAGGCATCACGGTGCGCCATGTGGTCGGCCTCGATGGGCGATTCCTCGACGGCCAGACCAAGTACCGGGGCATGTTCGTCAAGGACGCCGACCCGGTGATCATCGCCGACCTTCGCAGCGCAGGGAGGCTGTACAAAGAGGGGCGGATCAAGCACACCTATCCGTTCTGCTGGCGCTGCGACACGCCCTTGCTCTACTACGCGCTGACCTCGTGGTTCATCCGCACCACCGAGGTGAAGCACCGGTTGCTCCACAACAACCACGCGGTGAACTGGGTGCCTCCACACATCCGCGACGGTCGCATGGGCAACTGGCTGGAGAACCTCGTCGACTGGAACCTCTCGCGGACGCGCTACTGGGGCACGCCGCTGCCCATCTGGGTCTGCGATGACTGCGAGATGCAGCGTTGCGTCGGCAGCACCGCCGAGCTTGGGCTGACCGTCGACGTTGATCTCCATCGGCCCTACATCGACGAGGTGACCCTGCCCTGCGACAAGTGCGGCGGCACCATGCACCGCGTTCCCGAGGTGATCGACGTCTGGTACGACAGCGGCGCCATGCCCTTCGCCCAGTACCACTACCCATTCGAGAACAAGGCGCTGTTCGAGAAGCGTCACCCCGCCGACTACATCTGCGAGGCCATCGACCAGACCCGGGGATGGTTCTTCACCCTGCTCGCCGAGAGCACGCTGCTCTTCGACCAACTGGCGTACCGCAACTGCATCTGCCTCGGCCACGTCGTCGAGCAGACCGGCAAGAAGATGTCGAAGTCGCGGGGCAACGTCGTCGATCCCTTCGCCCTCTTCGACGAGTTCGGCGCCGATGCGGTGCGCTGGTACTTCTTCGGCAGCGTCAGCGCGGGCTCCGGGTATCGCGTTGCACCCGAGCAGTTCCAGGACGTGGTGCGGCGGTTCCTGCTGACACTGTGGAACACGTATTCGTTCTTCGTCAGCTACGCGGAGATCGACGGCTTCGACCCCACCGCCGCGTCCCCCGCGGTTCGCGACCGACCCGCACTCGACCGCTGGGCGCTGGCGCGCCTCGCCGAGACCGTCGACACCGTCCGCGAGTCGCTCGATCGCTATGACGCCCTCGACGCCTGCCGGGCCATCGAGAGCTTCGTCGAAGACGTCTCCAAGTGGTACGTGCGACGCTCGCGGCGGCGCTTCTGGAAGTCCGAGGACTCCGACGGAGCGAAGCCGGGCGTGCGCGACGACGACAAGCTGTCGGCATACAGCACGCTGCACACCATGCTGCACACGCTGTCGCGGCTGATCGCGCCATTCATGCCCTTCCTCGCCGAGCGCCTCTACCGCAACCTCAGCGGCTTCGAGGGAGAGCACGCACCGTCACCACAGACGCCGGACTCGGTGCACCTCAGCGACTATCCGACGGTGGTCGGCGTCACCCGGGACAGCGAGCTGGTCACCGAGATGGCCAGGCTGCGACGCCTCGTCGAGGAGGGATTGGCGGCGCGCGAGGAGGCGCGGATCAAGGTGCGCCAGCCGCTGCGCGGCGCGACGGTGCGCGGCCAGCGCTTCGACGCCGAGCTGGAGTCGATCTTCGCCGACGAGCTCAACGTCAAGGCGATCACCTACGCGGAGAGGGCAGAAACGCACGAGGACGTCGTCCTCGACACCCACATCGACGACGAGCTGCGCCTCGAGGGGCTGATCCGCGAGGTGAGCCGCAAGGGCAACGACCTGCGCAAAAAGGCAGAGCTGGCGCTCAACGACCGCATCACGCTGTACGTCGATGCCGAGGGCGCGGTGCGGCGTGCCGCGGAGACGCATCGCGACACACTCGCGCGCGAGACGCTGGCCACCGACGTCGTCTTCGGGCGCGGCGAGGTGCTCGCCCAGTGGGATGGCGCGTTTGGCGATGACGCCTGCTGGCTGGGGGTCGCCCGCTGAGCAGCGCGGCAGCGCCGTCGCGCCGTCGCGCCTTCGTCGTCCTTCTCAGCACCGCGGCGGTGGTCTTCGCCGTCGACCATGTCGTCAAGTGGATCATCGTGCGCGAGATCCCGCTCAACGAGCAGCGACCGGAGAGCGGGCCGATCACGTTGCATCACATCCAGAACAGCGGCGCCGCCTTCGGCCTGTTTCCCCAGCTGCAGACGGTGTTCCTCGTCGTCGCCGTGCTGGTCAGTGTCTACATCCTGGTGGCGGGTCATCGCTTCGGCAGCGGCCTGCTCACCCAGATCACCCTGGGCGCCATACTCGGTGGCGCAACCGCCAACGCCGTCGACCGATTCGTCCAGGGATACGTCGTCGACTTCGTCGACCTGCACCGCTGGCCGGTGTTCAACGTTGCCGACTCGGCGATCGTCGTCGGCATCGCCGTCGCCATCCTCACCTTCGGCGGCTCGCACCAGCCGGAGGAGGTGAAGGGGTGACCGATCACGCGGTGGGCGCGCCGTTGCGGCTCGATCTCTGGCTCGCCGCCGATCGCAACATCTCGCGCTCGGCGGCGCAGGCACTCGTGGCTGCAGGCGCGGTGCAGGTCAACGGCCGGCCCGCGCGTGCGGGTCAGCGCATCGCTGAGCGTGACAGCGTCATCGTCGCCGCCCCGGCAGCACCGGCGGCGCTGCCACGCGCCGCGGACGCGCCGGATCCCTTGGTCGCGCTGCACGTCGTCTACGAGGACGATATGCTCGCCGTCATCGACAAGCCTGCGGGACTCGTTGTCCATCCCGCGCCCGGTCACCCTGACGGCACGCTCGCCGACGGGTTGCGTCAGCGCGGCGACGTGTGGTCGTTCCTCGGAGGCGCCGAGCGACCCGGCATCGTCCACCGGCTCGATCGCAGCACCAGCGGACTGCTCGTCGTCGCCAAGACCGAGGCGGCGCATCGCTCGCTCAGCGCACAGCTCGCTGCGCGGACACTCGGTCGCACCTACTGGGCGATGGTCTGGGGCGGCTTTACCGAGACCACCGGGGAGATCGACAAGCCGATCGGCCGCGATCCGCGCCACCGCCAGCGCATGGCCGTCGTCGACCGGGGACGGCCGGCGCAGACCGACTTCCGCGTCGTCGAGCGCTTGGGTGCGGTGTCGGTGCTCGACGTCACCCTTCGCACGGGGCGCACCCATCAGATCCGCGTGCACCTGGCGTCGATCGGTCACCCGATCGTCGGCGACCCTGTCTACGGACGGCGACACGACGAGCGCGCGGGACGGCCAGCGCTGCACGCGCGCCGCCTGCGGCTCACGCATCCCGGTGATGGCTCTGAGCGCGTCATCGAGTCGCCGCTGCCGGCGGACCTTGTCGAGTTGCTCGAGCAGGCCCGTCGCGGAGAGCTCCGATGAGCCGTCGTGGGCGCCTGATCGTGCTGAGCGGTCCCAGTGGGGTGGGCAAGGACACGGTGCTGCGCAAGCTGTTCGACATCGCCCCCAAGCTGCGCTACAGCGTCTCGTACACCACGCGGGCACCCCGGGAGGGCGAGGTCGACGGCGTCGCCTACTCGTTCGTCGACCAGGCCACCTTCTTGGACATGCTGGCGCACGGCGAGTTCCTCGAGACCGCCAACGTCCACGGCAACCTCTATGGCACGTCGCGGCAGCGCGTCGAGGAGGCGCTGGCTCGGGGCGAGAACATCGTCCTCAAGATCGATGTGCAGGGTGCCGCGCAGCTGCGCGACAGGGTCCCCGACGCCCTGTTCATCTTCCTCGAGCCGCCGTCGCCAGAGGACCTGCGAGAGCGCCTGCGTAGCCGGGGCACCGACGACGACGAGGCGCTTCGACGACGCGCCGACGATGCCGAGCGGGAGCTCAACGAGGCGGAGCGCTACGATCACCGGGTGGTGAACGACGATGTCGATCGCGCAGCATGGGAGATCCTCGACATCGTTGTGGCCAGCCGTGACGAGAACGGCGATGGCTGACCAGGGCACCCTCGCCGGGCGTCGTGTCGTCCTCTACGTCTCGGGGAGCATCGCCGCCTACAAAGCGTGCGAGGTGGTCACCTCGCTGCGCAAGCTCGGCGCCGAGGTGCGTGTCGCCATGACCGACGCCGGGGCGCGCTTCGTCAGCCCGATGACCTTCCAGAGCCTTTCCGGGAACCCCGTCGAGGTGAGCGTTTGGGATACGCCCGAGCAGGGTCCGGCGGCGACCGGGCACGGCATGGGCCACATCGCCACCGCCGAATGGGCCGAGGTGCAGGTCGCCTGTCCCGCGTCGGCAAACCTGGTCGCGCGACTCGCCCTCGGCCTCGCCGACGACGTCGTGACCACGACCGCGCTGGCCTGCACCGCGCCGCTGATCCTGGCACCGGCGATGGAGACGCAGATGTGGGAACACCCGGCGACGAGGGCGCACATCGCCGCGCTGCACGACCGTGGTGCTGTCGTCGTCGGGCCGGTGAGCGGCCGGCTCGCGAGCGGCCACGAGGGCGCGGGGCGTATGGCGGAACCTGCTGCTGTCGTCGACGCTGTCGTCGCCGTGTTGAGTCGCGGCGCTGCGGCTCCGACGCCTGAGCCTTGGCTGCATGGACACCGCGTGGTCATCACCGCGGGCGGCACCCGCGAACCCATCGACCCGGTTCGCTACATAGGCAATCGCAGCAGCGGCAAGATGGGCACAGCGCTGGCCCACGAGGCGCTGCGCCTCGGGGCGCTGGTGACACTGGTGACCGCCGCGCCGCCGCCGGCACAAGAGGTGGGACTCGACGTCGTCGAGGTGGCCACCGCGGCGGGGATGCTCGATGCGGTGCGCCGCGCGCTTCCCGGCGCCGCGGCTTTGGTGATGGCCGCCGCGGTGGCCGACTACCGTCCCGCCGAGGAGTCGCCGCGCAAGATCAAGAAGCGTGACGGCCACCTGGACATCTCGCTCGTGCCGACGGTCGACGTGCTCGCGGCACTGCGCGACGATCCCGCTCGCGGCCAGGCCGTGGTCGTCGGGTTCGCCGCAGAAACCGACGACCTTGTCGACAACGCGAAACACAAGCTGGCGGAGAAGGGGCTCGACCTGATCATCGCCAACGACGTCGGCGCCGACGGCATCGGTATGGGCAGCGACGACAACGCGGTGACCATCCTCGGCCGCGACGGGGTGGTCGCCGAGGTCGGCCGATCGCCCAAGCCGGTGATCGCCCGCGCGGTGTTCGAGGCGATCCGCGGAGTGGCAGGCACTCGGTTAACACAAACGTAAGTCCGCCTCGGCTAGGGTCTCCCGGAGTGGCCCAGGCACCTTCCCCCGGCCCGGTTGCGATCCGCGCCCGTGGTCTGACCAAGCGATACGGGCGCCGAGCCGCCGTCGACGGCATCGACTTCGAGATCCCCAGCGGCGTGATCGCCGGCTTCGTCGGTCCCAACGGCTCGGGCAAGACGACGACGATCCGCATGCTGCTCTCCCTCGTGGCGCCGACAGCCGGACAGGCCGAGGTGCTCGGCGCGCCCATCGACCGGCCCGGCGACTACCTGCCCAGAGTCGGCGCGCTCATCGAGGGGCCGGCGTTCTACTGGTGGCTCAGCGGTCGCCGCAACCTCGAGGTCCTCGCGGCGCTCGACGGGACACCGGCGTCGCGCGTCGAGGAGGTCCTGGCGATCGTCGATCTCATGGACCGCGCCGGCGACCGCGTGCACACGTACTCGTTCGGCATGAAGCAGCGGCTTGGCATCGCCGCGGCGCTCCTGCCCAACCCGTCGTTGCTCATCCTCGACGAACCGGCCAACGGGCTCGACCCCGCGGGGATCCAGGAGATGCGTCTGCTCCTCGGCCATCTACGCGACCACGGCGTCACCGTCTTCATCAGCAGCCATATCCTCAGCGAGCTCGAGCAGATCGCCGACTGGATCCTCATCCTCAAAGAAGGGCACCTGCTCTTCGACGGCACCATGGCCGAGCTACGCCGCCGCCGGCGCACCGCGACGCTGGTGCTGGTCCCGGAGCGAACCGAGCAGCTCGACTCGCTGGTGTCGGTGCTCACCACGAACGGTTACATGGCGTCGCGCAACGGTCACCAGGTGCACGTCGACGATTTCGCCGGCACGGGCGCAGAGCTCAACCGCCGCGCCATTGACGCGGGCATCATCCTCGAGGAGATCACCCCGGTGCGCTCCACGCTGGAGGACACCTTCATGGCGATGACCGGGGGAAACAGCGAATGATCGCGGCGATGCGTAGCGAGTGGCTGAAGGTGCGACGGCCGGGGATCATCGGCACCACGCTCGTCACCATCGTCGTGCTGTCGGTCGCTGCTGCGATCGTGGGGCTGCATGAGCTCGACCGGCCGCGGGCCAAGGCCAACGTGACGCTGTACTCGCAGAGTGATGGGTTCCGCGCCATTCTCCATCACTCCACCGACTTCCTCGCCATCGTCGGTCTCGGCTTTGCCGCGTTTGCGTTTTCGACTGAGTTCTCCGGGGGGACGCTGCGCAACCTGCTGGTGCGCCAACCCAAACGTCTCACGCTCTTCGCGGGCAAGAGTGTCGTGATCGCGCTGATCCTCGCCGTCGGCGTGCTGCTCGCCTACGTGGTGTCGTTTCCGGCGGCGCTGGTGACCGCTCCGCACTACGGCGTGTCGACCGCGCTCTGGACCGGCGGTGACGGCATCCGCTCGCTGTTCGCGGGCGGCGGTGACCTGGTGCTGTCGACACTTGGCTACGCGGTGCTCGGCGCGCTGCTCGGCGTCGTCCTGCGCTCGCCCGCACCGGCGATCGTCGTGGGACTCGCCTACGTGTTCGCCGTCGAGGGACTGCTGACCAACTCGTTCGCCTCCTTGACCAACGTGCTGTTCGCCAGCCAGCTCGACGCGGTCTCTCGTGGCGGCACCGTCGACGTCGGCTACGGCAGCGCACTGCTGGTGGCCGCCGCCTGGATCGCCGGCGCCATCGTCGTCGGCGGTATCGACCTGCGACGGCGCGACGTCGCCTCGTGACGGGGCCCGGCGCGGGCCTCCTTCGCCGCCTCGCCGACCCGCCACACTATGAGGAGATGGCGCCGCCGGTGGGGGGCGGTGCCGGACCCGCTGGGAACGCGCGGCTCACCGCGCTGACCGGGTCGCTGTTGCTCATCCCGCTGGCACTGGTCTTCGGTAGCGGGATCATCTTCAGCCAGCTCCGCACCGTGCACTTCTTCGTCGGCTTCCTGCTCATCCCGCTGGTTGCGCTCAAACTGGCGAGCACGGGTTGGCGGGTGCTGCGCTATTACGTCGTCGATCGCCGCGACGGTGGCTATCGGCGCGTCGGTCCGCCGTGGTGGCTGCCCCGCGCACTGGCGCCGCTCGTCGCGGCGTCAGCGGTCGTCGCCCTGCTCAGCGGTGTCATCCTCTGGGTCGACCGCACCCAACGTGGCCTCTGGAGCACCGTGCACACCGACTCGGTGGTGGTGCTGGCCGTCAGCGTCGGCGTCCACCTCCTGCTCAGGGCTTGGCGAACGACGTGGGAAACCGGTGTCGAGGTCGGCCGCATCACAGCTCCGCGCCTTCCCGGGCGGAGCGCACGGGCCGCGGTACTGGTGGCGGTGCTGCTCTGCGGTGCCGTCGTCGGTGGCGTGCTGACGGCGCGAACTGACTGGCCGGCACAGCTGGCGGGCCCACGCGAGGGCCGCTGAGGGCCGCCGATTCCGGGAAGCCGTGGAGCCGTCGAACAGTGGATGTGGTCGGGACGCACCTGGCTGCGACTCGGAGCCGTGACACACCTTGAACCCTTACCGAATGGATGTTCGGGGTGGGACAATGGCGCTCGTGCGCCCACCTCTGATCCTATGACCTCGACCGCGTTCGCCCTGGTCGTCCCCGATCTGCGCTCGATCCTGCCGAAGGACACCTTCACCTACGCGGTCCCCGAGATCCACGACGCGGCTACCATCCACGGCGCGCGGGTGGTCGTGCCCTTCGGCGCCCGCGAGGTCATCGGCTACGTCGTCGAGCGCACCGCGGCGTGCGAGGTCGACGAGCCCCGCGAAGTCGCGTCGGTGCTCGAGGAGCCGCCGCCGCTGCTTCCCCACCACGTCGCCCTGGCGCGGTTCGTCGCCGCGCATTACTGCGCTCCTCTCGGCGAGGTGGTCAAGGCGATGCTTCCCGCCGGCGTTCGCAGCGCTCGACCCGGCGGTCGGCGTCGCGGACCGCGGACGACATCACGAGCCGTGGCTGCCGCGCGCGACGCCACGGAATCAGCCGAG
>DASZGL010000068.1:0-4082 GCA_035938875.1 Candidatus Dormiibacterota bacterium | reverse complement strand
TACTCGGCCGCCAAGGCGGGCGTCGTCGGCCTCACCCGCTCGCTGAGCATGGAGCTGGGCCGCGACGGCATCACCGTCAACGCGGTGGCACCTGGGATGGTCGACACCGACCTGGTGCGCTCCCATCCCAAGGCCGACGAGGTCATCGCCCGCGCCATCCAGACGACGCCGCTGCGACGGCTGGGACTCCCCGAGGACGTCGCCGCCTCAGTGGCGTTTCTCGCATCCGATGATGCGTCGTTCATCACCGGCGACGTGATCCACGTCACCGGGGGGCGCTTCGGTTAGGCGCAACTGGTGAGCGTGAGACCGCTCACGTTCACCCCACTTCGCGTCGCCGCGTAGCGCCGGAGCGCGGTGGCGAGTGTGGTCGCCGCGGACTGGTCGGGGCCGGCGAAGCTGACTCGCAAGCAGCTCACCGAGCCGCGGTCCCAGGCGACGTAGTGGTCGCCGGCCCAGGCTGCGCTCGCCGTCCTGGAGTCGTTGGAGCTGAGCACACCCGCCTCGACCGCGCGCTCGAGGAGCAGGTCGAGTCCCTGCTCGCCGAGGATGCCGTCGTCGAACGCGGCGCCGTCGGCAGGCGGCTTGGCCACGGTCTGCCCCGCATCACCCGAGAAGTAGCGCTCGGGATGGAGGAGCTGCGCCGTCGTCGTCGGAGGTTTGCGCAAGGCGTCATCGAGGCCCTGCTGACCGCGCAGGTAGACAACCGTGGTGTCGAACGACGGGCCGGCGACGTAGGGAAAGGTGAGCAGCTCGATGAGCACGCGAGGGATGTCGGCGGGGATCTGCCCTGAGCTGGCCTCGTTCTGCGCCTGGGCACGCTCGTCGACGGGGAGCGAGTTGCGGTACTCGTCCTGGATGCGCACCGCGTCTCCCTCGAAGACGGAGGTGAAGGCCGTGCTGCGTTCGTCGTTGCTCTTGCTCAGGTCAGGACGGTCGAGGCCGAAGTGCTGGTCCTGGACTGCGTGGGTGAGCTCGTGGACCAGCACCTCGCGGGTGTACGGCGTGGGTTTGACACCACGCACCACCAGCTCTTTGGTCTTGTAGTCGTAGAAGCCGACGACAGCGGCGGTGAGCAGGCTCTGCGTCAGCTTGGTCAGGTCGACGTTGCCCTGCACCAGGCCGAGGGCGCGCAGCTCCTTGGCGGCCTTCTCGATGTCGGCCTGGTCCTGCGCCGTCGGCTTGCTGTCCAGCCTCGCCTTGAACGCGGTGTCGTCGAGGAAGGTGACCTTGACGGGGCTGGTGAACTTGAGTCCGCGGTGGTCCTCGACGAATTTCTCGGCGATCGGGATGAAGTCCTGCAGCGTCGCCGGAGTCGGCGAGGATGACACCGACGAACTGCCGCTGCTCGATGGGTGCGCCGGCGCGCTTGACGTCGACGTCGCGCTGCTGCACGCAGCGACGGTTGCCGCAGCGACGGCCGACACAGCGAGGGTGGCGCGCCGGCGGGCCCCAGCGGCGGCTCGACCAGGACCTGTCACCGCCGCGGCGGCGCGGTCACTGTTCGAAGACAACCTTGATGGCGGCATGCTGCGCCTGGTCGTGGCAGGCGGTGAAGGCTTCGCGGTAGGCGGCCAACGGCATGCGGTGGGTGATGATCGACGTCGCGTCGAAGCCTTCGGCGACGAAGTCGAAGTAGTGCTCCATGGCGTGCTTGCGATGTCCCTCGACGGGGTCGGTCTCGACGCTGAAGGCGTTGGATCCGACCACGGCGACCTCCTTGAAATACAGCGGCGTCCACTCGAAGCGCCTGGGCGCCTCGACGCCGAGGACGACGATACGTCCGCGCGCCCGCACCAGGCGCAATCCGATCTCGATCGTTTCCGGAAAGCCGACGGTGTCGTACACCACGCTCACGCCGTCCATCGACCAGGGCAGCCCGCGCCAGGGCGTGAGGATCTCGCCACCCAGGTCGACGACGGTGCGCTTGATGATCTCCTCGGCGTCGTCGGAGTCGAGCACCACGTCGGCGCCGAGCTGTTCGGCGAGCGTGCGCTGGTGGGCGAAGCGGGCAACGGCGAGGACGCGCGTCGTCGGGTAACGGTGCTTGAGAATGGCGACGGCCAGCTGTCCCAGCGTCCCGCATCCGTAGACCAGCGCCGAATCGCCTGGCGGATTGCTCCAGATGGCGTGCAGGGCGACGCTGAAAGGGTCGGCGATGACCGCCTGCTCCCAGCTCATCGCCTCGGGGATGGGCAGCGCCTGGGACGTGTGCACGGCGACGCGCGGCGCGAATCCTCCGCTCACCGTGCTGCAGTTGCCCATGTGGATGCTCGGCGCCAGGTCGCCGCGTCGGAAGTTGCGACACACCTGGTACTGCCCGTCGGCGCACGCGACGCAGGGCGGATCGATGCCCCTCGGCCCGCAGCTGAGCCACGGGTTGACCAGGATGCGCTCTCCGGCTTGGCGGCCCGAGCGCGGCCCCGCCTCGACCACCTCGCCGACGATCTCGTGGCCCAGCACGTGGGGAAAGGAGATGAGCGCGGTCATGGGATTCTCGGTCGAGCCGCCGGTCATGAAGATCTGCTTGTAGTCACTGCCGCAGATGCCGCAGAGCCGCACCCGGAGGATCACCCAGTCGTCACGGACCAGCGTGGGGTCGGGGACCTCCTCGAGCTGCAGCGGCGACGTCGGTCCCAGGTACATGTCGGCGCGGACTGAGCCGAGCAATTTGGTCGCCGCCATCCGGCGTACGGTGGGGCCGTAGTTGAGGGCTAGCATGGCAGGAACTCCGTGGCCGGCGCGGCGGAGCCGGCGACGAGGATGGCGCCGAGATAGGTCGCGGTGACGGGAAGCGCCCCCAGCTCGTCCGCCGGCAGCCGCGCCGGGTCGCGGGGAAGGATGACGAAGTCGGCAGCAGCGCCGGGGCGGAGCACCCCGAGGTCGCCGGCGCCGCAGATGCGAGCGGCGTTCGCCGTGTGCATTGGCAGAGCCTCGTCGAAGGAGATGCATTCCTCGGGTGCGATGACGCGGCCCGACAGCGTCCGTCGGGTCATCGCCGCGGCGATGCTGCGCAGCGGCGACGGCGCGACCACGGGTGCGTCCGATCCCACCGCAACATCGATCCCGGCGTCGAGCAGCGCCCCGCAGCGATACAGCCAGGCCGTCGGATGCTCGGACTCGTCGAGCAGGTAGCGGTCGCCGTGGTTGGCCACGAACAGCGGATGGGTCACGACCGCCGCTCCGCTGTGCTGCAGCCGCTCGAGCAGCGCGTCGGGGAGCAGCGACGCATGCTCGATGCGGTGCCGAACACCATCACCCCTCGCCTCCTCCACCGCGCTGATCGCTGCGGCGATCGTCTCCAGGCTGGCGGCATGGATCGCGCAGGGTTGACCAGCGCGGCTCAACGCTGCCACCGAGTCGACCAGGTCTGCCGCGGCAGGATGCACGCTGCCCCCGGTGTGGGTCAGCAGGAACTTCACCGGGCCGGCGCGAATCCGGTGGCGCACGTCATCGGGGATACGCCATGGCGAGGCCACCTCCCCCTTGACCAGCGCGTCGGCCGCTCCGCGCATCAGCACCAGGCGAAGACGCAACGATCCGCTTCGTGCCAGATCGACGAAGGTGTGCATCCGCGATTCGTCGTTGTCCGGTCCCGCGTCGCAGACGGTGGTGATCCCCATGGCGAGCCAGTCGTCGCACAGAGCAGCGACATCGTCGGCGAGGGTCGCATGCGAACGGCGCAGCAGGGACACAGCCCGTCCGGTGAGCATCCCCGTCGGCCGGCCGTCCGCGTCGCGCTCGATGCGGCCGCCGGGCGGGTCGGCGGTCGAGGCGTCGATGCCCAGCTTCTGCAGGCCGAGCGGCGAGACGACGGCGCCATGGCCGCTGCGATGGCGCAGCCGGACCGGGTGTCCATCACCGGCCGCGTGCAACTCGGCCGACGTCGGATGGCGCCGTTCGGCGAGGTCGAGCTCGTGGTAACCGGCGGCGTCGACCCAGGCCGACGGTGCCGCCGTCCGCGCGCGTTCGGCGATGGCGCCCAGCAGGTCGGCGACAGAGGTGACCCGCGGCGGCCGGCAGTCGACGGCGTCGGCGTCCCGAGCGCTGCGCAGCAGGTGCACGTGAGCGTCGACGAACCC
>DASZGL010000067.1:0-20662 GCA_035938875.1 Candidatus Dormiibacterota bacterium | reverse complement strand
CAGTTACATCACGTCGAGCAAGGACTACCAGGTGGAGGAGGTCGCCTCACTCAATGGCAAGACGTACGCCGACCTCACCGTCGAGCGTGCCTTCTTCCTGTGGAGAGACCCGCAGCAACCAGAGCCGCAGACCTGCAATGCCGGCATGGGCTCGCAGGGCGCCGTGTTCGTATCACTGACAGGACCGCTGCTCCACGACACACGGGCGATCTTCGAGTTCGACCTCGCCACCCAGGACGTCCTCGCCCTGACGTCACGCTCCGACGTCGAGGCCACCCTGCTGCGCATGGCCGCGCAAGTCCTGCCCCGGGTGCGCTAGCCGGGCGGTACCGCTCCGGCGGTAGTCGTCCCCGCGTCGTTGGCATCGCGCGCCACGACCCGCGGCGTAGTGCGCCCGCAGGCACATGGTTGTGCAACCCGCGACCAGCGCCCCTCGGCCCGCCACCGCTGCACGCCGCAGGCACGCTCAGTTGCAGCGTTGATCGTGAGGATTCCTTCCGCGTCACTGTCGATGTGCCATCCCGACGCGATGTGCGCACCGGCGCGCTCGGTGCACTCGACGCCGAGCGCCGGACCGAGGTGGACCCACAACCGCGCCGGCACACCGGCATGGGGCAGCCGGGCCCACGCGCTCGGACGCGCGGCGACGACGGCCTCGCCGGCGAAGACGCTGCTGATGTCCTGCTCCGCCGCCGCGAGTCCATCAAGCACCGCGTCGTTGATCCCCACCACAGAACGAAGCCGCGGCAGCACCCTGATCAGCAGCGCGACGCGGTAGGCATCGGCCGCGGTCGCCTCGGCGCAGGACACGATGATGCCCCGCCGCCACGCGGCCTCGAACACCGGCGCGTACACGCCCGACTCGGCGAAGGTCGACACGGCGAGGACGGAATCACCCCGCGCCACGCCGAGCGACTGGAGCACGTCGTCGGCCGACGCGACGTCGGCCTCGAAGTCGTCGAACGACATGGCGAAGCTCTGCGGGCCGTCGAGAGTAGCGATCTCCGAGATTCCCCACAGCAATTGCGTCGGTCGTGCACTCATCGCTGGGTGACTCGCGGGATCTTGTGGGGGGGCCCGAGTTTGAGCAGCTCCTCGACATCGACGATCTCGACTTCAGTGGGCACGCCCAGCAGTGTCGCGACACGTTCGGCGACATCGTCGCGAACTCGCTGTGCGGTTCGAGTCGAGGCACGCTGCCCCACTCTGACGCGCAACACGGACATCTCGCGTGACGGGCGAATGACCTGAAAGAAGCCCGCCTCGGTCTCGGGGACGGATTCGACCGCAGGCCCCAGATCGCGAGGCAGAATGGTGCGTCCCTCGACGATCACCTCGTCGCCCTTGCGTCCGATGGGCGAGATGCGGCTGTGCGTGCGACCACATCCGCACATCGCCCGGGTGACTCGGGCGAGGTCATCACAGCGGTAACGGATCAGCGGAGCGACGCGATTCTCCAGCGCCGTGGCGGTCAGCTCGCCGATCCCGCCGTCGTCGACCTCGTCGGTCCCGGCGGGGTCGAGGTTCTCGAGGAGCAGGGCGTCCTCCCAGACATGCACTCCCTGGTGTTCACGGCAGTCGACACCGCTGCTGACGTCGCCGACGGCGGTGAATGTGAATAGGTCGACGCCCCAGGAGTCGAGGAGGGCGCGCATGCGGCCGCCAACGGCTTCGCCGCCGCTCATCACCCCCTTGTAGCCTGCGAACAGATCACGGGGATCGATGCCGAGGCGGCGGCTGCACTCTTCGACCGCGGCGAGCAGCGGCGGGCTCAGGTGATAGACACATGATGGATGCAGCTGCTGACTCAGTTCGATGAATCTGGGAATCGCTGCAGGGCTGTGATCGAGGTAGACCGGCGTCGCCCCCAGCGCCTGTGCACGCTGCGGCCAAACGTTGCCGCGAAAGGTGAACAGCAGCACCATGATGTGATCAGCGGGACGGACGCCGATCTCCCACAGCGATCGAACCAACAGGCCGCGTCCTCCCCCATCGGGCTCGGGCGGCGCCCCCGAGGGCACCAGCGTCGGATCACCGGTCGTTCCCGACGTCGAGTAGATACCCTTGAGCTCCGACTCGGGAACGCAGAGAACGCCGCCGTAGGGATCGCCGTGGCGGTCGCGGTAGGCGCGGATGCAATTCTTGTCGATGAATGGCGCGCGCTCGCGGAAGTCGTCGATGGAGCGCACGTCGTCGGGGGTGACACCGGCCTCGCCCCATACCTCACGCAGCAGCCCGGACCGCGCGTACGCGTAGCGCACGGTGTCGAGCAGGCGGTCCTCCTGCAGCCGTGCCAGGGTGTCGCGAGGCATGGTCTCGATGGCGGGGTCGAAGTACCGCGAGCCGGCGCCGGCAGCGCTCATGGCGTCAGCGCGGCACGCCGGCGCCGAAGCGCTCCCGGAGCAGTGGCTTGACCACCTTGCCGCTGGAATTGCGCGGCAGCTCGTCGACGATCTCCAGTCGCGTCGGCAGCTTGTAGGCGGAGATCCTGCTCCGGCAATGGGCGACGACGGACTCGAGCGTGGGCGGTTGCGCGGCATCACGGGGGACGAGGACGGCCAGGGGAGTCTCGCCCCAGTGATGGTGAGCGACACCGATGACGGCGACGTCGGCGACCGCGGGATGAGAGGCGATCGCCGCCTCGACCTCGGCCGAGTAGATGTTCTCGCCACCGGAGAGGATGACGTCCTTGAGCCGGTCGACGACATAGATGTAGCCATCGCCGTCCATGCGGCATAGGTCACCGGAGTGAAACCAGCCACCGCGGAACGCCTCCGCGTTCGCCTCGGCGAGATTCCAGTACCCCATCATCACCGTGGGTCCGCGATAGACGATCTCACCGACCTCGCCAGAGGCGACGTCGTGCATCGCCTCGTCGACGATTCGCGCCTCGACGTGCAGCACCGGACGGCCCACCGACCCCTTCTTGCGCTCGAAGTCCTCGCCGCGCAGCCGGCAGGTGAGCCCGGCGGTCTCGGTCTGCCCAAAGGACACGTGGATGGGCACCCCGGGGAGCAGTGCGGCGATGCGGTCGAGGGTTTCCACCTCGACGTTCGACGTCCCCCAGGCGACGCGACGCAGTGACAGACGATGCCGGCCGGTGCGGTGCAGGTCGCAGATCGCCCGCCACTGCGTGCCGACGAAGACGCAGTCGGTGACGTGGTGCTGCTCCAGGTCACTCAGCGCCTGGGCGGCATCGAAGTTGCCCGACTCGACGATGACAGACGTCGCCTCACACATCAGTGTCGACATGGCGATCTTGAGCCCGCCGATGTGGAAGAGCGGCAGGTTGAGGTACATGACCTCGTCGTCCCTGGTGAAGCCCTTGGCCATCATCGCGCTCACCGAGCTCATCACCAGGTTGAGGTGGCTGAGCACGGCACCTTTGGGCCGACCGGTGGTTCCCGACGTGTAGATGATCAGCGCCGGGTCGTCGACGGCGACGTCGGTCACGCCGCCGAGGGGCGGCGACGTCGCAATCATCTCCTCGTACGCCTGCGCGTCACCGGGCTCGCCCTCGGCGACGATCATGGTGCGCACCGAAGCAACGCGCGCGCACGCCTCGCGGCCGATGGCGCTGCAGGCACCGTCGACGAACAGCACCGTGGCGCCGCTGTCCTCGATGACGAACGACGCTTCGTCGGCGACCATGCGGAAGTTCACCGGGACGACGATGGCCCCCAGCCGCATCACCGCGAAGCAGGTCTCGAGGAACTCGATGCGATTGCGCATCAGCACGGCGACGCGGTCACCCTTGACGACGCCGCGCCGGGCAAGGCCGCCGGCAACCCGTGATACCCGCTCGTCGAAGTCTGCATAGCTCACCGGCCGGCCGCGATAGACGTAACCCGCCTTGTCCGGCTGGCGCCGGGCGACGCGGGCGAGCTGCTCGCCCCAGGTCATGCCGCCGACAACCGAAGCACCGGCGGTGGCCTGCCGGACCGCGTCAGCCGAGCGCATCGACAAGGTCACGCTGTGCCCGCCGCCGCCCTGTGACGTCCCTCGAATCGCTCGAGCACGTCGTCGGAGTAGTGCACGCCGCCGGTCACCCCCGAGGCGTCCTGCGCGGCGAGCCACACCGCCGCTCGAGCGACGTGCTCCGGCGTTTCGGTGGGCCGGCCCTTGGCCTCGATGCCCAGGGCGACCGCGCCCTCGGTGAGCACCAGCAAGGAGGGAGCCAGGCAGTTGACGGCGACGTTGTGCTCGCGCAGCTCGGCAGCGAGTCCCGCGTAGTAGCGCTCGACCGCCGCCTTGGACACCCAGTAGGCATTGGCGCCGGCGTCGACCATGCGCACGCCCTTGGTGGTCAGCGCGATGAGCGAGCCCTGGCGGCGGGCGATGACGTGGGGCAGCACGGCACGGGTCACCAGGAATGTCCCGGTGATATTCACGCGCATGACCAGCTCCCAGCGGCGCAGGGGCGTCTTCAGGGTCGGTCCGAGCCACATCGCAGCGGCGTTGGCGACGAGGATGTCGATGCCCCCGAATCGCTCCACCGCGCCGGCGACGGCTGTGGCCACCGATGCCTCGTCGGTGACATCGCAGACGGCGGCAAACGCCTCGCCGCCACGCTGCCGGATCGCGGCGGCGACGTCGTGGATGGTGCCCGAGAGCTTCCCTGCCGTCTCGGTGCGCGCGGCGACGACGACGGCCGCTCCGGCGTCGCCCAATGCGGTGGCGATGCTCCTGCCGATTCCCCTACTCGCTCCGGCGACGAACGCGACACGTCCTTCGAGCCGGGGCAGTCCTGGCGACGTCACCGGGAGAGACCGACCGCCTCGAAGGCTCCGGTGATCTCCCCCGAGACCTCACCCATCCGCGAGATGAAAGCGCGCGGTAGCTCGCCGAAGAGCTCGTCGCGACGTGCAATGAGCTCGTCGACGCTGAATGGTCCGGGACGTTCGCGGCGGATGCTGCGCACCGGACGCCACCCCTCGTAAAGCTGGACCACGCCGGCGAAGACGCCGAAGACCTGGCCGGTGATGTCAGCCGCGGCGTCGCTGGCGAGAAAGGCGACGAGCGGAGCGACGTTTGCCGGTTCCAGGGGATGCCACCCGTCGACGGTGCTGCCGTCGCCCATGGGCGCGCCGGCGGTGAGTCGCGTGCGCGCGGTCGGCGCCAGCACGTTGGCGGTGACGCCGTAGCGCTGCATCTCCAGCGATGCGACCAGGGTCATCGCCGCGATGGCGGCCTTCGCCGGCGTGTAGTTGCTTTGGCCCGCCTGGATGAGCAAGCCCGACGGCGATGCCGTGTTGATGATGCGCCCGCTGACCTGCTCGCCTGCCTTGGACCGATCCCGCCAGTGTCCGCTGGCGTGGCGCATGGTGTTGAAGTAGAGGCGCAGGTGCCCGGTGACGACGGCGTCGAAGTCCTCGGGCGACATGTTGAAGAGCATCCGGTCGCGGAGGATGCCGGCGCTGTTGACGAGGATGTCGAGACGGCCGAACTCCCCTACCGCCTGGCGTATCAGACCGCCGGCGGCGTCGAAGTCGGTCATGTCGTCGCTGTTGGCGACCGCGCGCCCGCCGCGCTCGACGATGGCGGCGGCGACGTCGCGCGCCAGAGCAGGGTCGCTGCCGGTGCCGTCGAGGGCGCAACCCAGGTCGTTGACCACCACTGCCGCTCCCTCGGCGGCGAGGAACAGCGCCTCCTCGCGACCCAGGCCGCCACCACCGCCGGTGACGACGGCGACGCGCCCATCAAGCACCCCCACCCTGACTCCTCCTGTCGCACGAACCCGGCGCCGGCCGCGTGATCGTGCCTGACTCTTCTCCGGCTACTGGGTGATGTAGCGATCGATGACCTCGTGCATGTGGATGATCTCCGCCTCCTGTCGCGGATTGAGGCGCAGCCCCCGCGAGGAACGCACCTTCAGCCCCTCCTGCACGTGGGTCATGTTCTCGTAGTCCTGCGCGGTGACCGAGCCCCAGTCCTTCGCGCGCCAGTCGGGGTAGAACCTGCGCTCCGGCATCTGCCATTCGCCGCCGGGCACCAGGCGCTGCAGCGTCCACAGATCCTTGATGGTGCTGTCCGGATCCATGCCGTTGGGACGCATGCGGAACAGCGTCGTCGTGGGACCGAAGAGCGGGCCGACGACATTGGGGAAGAAGTGGACGTCATCGACGCCAAGCAGCTGCTGGTCGGTCAGCTCCGACAGGTCGATCCCGTTCGAGGCGGCGAACTCTCGGCGCATCCCGGCGAACATCTGGATCGCGGTCATCCCCGGGGGCACCTCGCGCCCCTTCCACGTCTCCGCGAGGGCGCGCTCCTCCCGATAGAAGAGCCCGCGAAGGTTCTCCAGCAACGAGACGAGGATCTCGCTCTGGTTGATGCTGCTCTCCGGCATTCCCAGGCGCGGGCTGGGATACCCCTGGTTGCCGTTGCCGTGGCGGCCGTGCAGACCGAGGGTCTCGTAGCGGATGTTGACGTCATCGGTCCAGCCGAGGATCTGCGGGTGCGTACCCTGCACGTGATACGCCTCGTTGAAGGCGTCGAGCACGACCTTCCAGTTGGCCGGCAGGATCGTCGTCCTGTAGGAACGGAAGCGCATGTCTTCGAAGTGGTAGCCCGCCAAGATGGTGGGCAGCGGCTCGAGGAACTCGAGCAGAGGCAGCGCGTTTGGGTCCATGTTGACGAAAACGAATCCGCCCCAGCGGCCCACCTGGACGTCGTTGAGACGGAGGTCGTCCGCGGCGATGGGTCCGAAGTCGTCCTGATCGACGACCTCCTTGTTGGTGCCGTCGAGATTCCACTTCCAGGCGTGATAGCGGCAGCGGATCTCGCAGCGGGGCAGGCTGCCGCAGCCCGAGGCGAGCTTGGTGCCGCGATGCAGGCAGGTGTTGAAGTAGGCCTTGATGTCGCCGGGCGTGACCCGGACGATGAGGATCGACTGGTCGCCGATGTTGTACTCGACGTAGTCACCGACCTCCAGGATCTCCTCCTCGCGGCAGGCGATCTGCCACACCCGCGGCCAGAGTCGCTCCATCTCGAGGTCGAAGAACTCGCGGGAAACGTAGCGCTCCTTGGGGATCAAACCGCCGGGGGCGTCGGAGAGCAGATGCCGCGGTCTGCTCGCGGTCATCACCATGGTGTCGTCACCTCCGTCATCGTCCGTCGGTCACCTGCCAGGACCGCACCACCGCTGTCTCGTCGTCCAGGGATCCGGTCCACGCCGGTCGCTGGTTGCCACGCGTGAACGAGGTGCCCTCAGGATCAACCGCCCACACCGCGGGCTCCGCCCAGCGCTCCTCGAAGACCAGCTCGCGCAGCGGCCGGCGGCGGACCGGGCCGTGGCTCCCCTGCGGCCGTCCCAGAGGGATGGTCGCCGAGATGGCGACGCCGTCAGGAATTCCCAGAAGTGAGCGCAGCTCGGGCTCGACCGCGGTGTGCCACATGGAGAAGACGCCGCCGCAACCCAGCGCACGAGCCGCGAGCAGCAGGTTCTGGCAGGCTGGGTAGATCGAGGCGCCCTCGCGCGGCGATGGCGCCGCCTGGCGAATCAGGCAGGCGATGACCACCACGGGCGTGCTCTCGAAGTTCTGGACAAAGGTGTCCATTGCAGCCAGTGCCCTGCCCAGCCGGCTGTCGGGGTCAGCCGAGGTGGGGATTCCCTCCGCTTGTCGCTTCACCACCCATTGCTCGCGAAACGCCCGCCCCAGGAGTACCTTGGCCTGCGCCGCCACGGGTCCGTCGCGGAGCACGATGAAACGGAAGCCCTGGCTGTTCGATCCCGACGGCGCGCGGCTGGCGGCGAAGAACATCGTCGCCAGGTCGGACTCGGCGATGGGGTCAGGCCGGAAGCGGCGGATGGCACGCGTGGTGGCGATGCCCTCGAGCAGGCCGAGCGGAGATGGTGCTCCCACTATGCGTTGGCGACCTCGCGCTCGACGAGCTCCGCGTACTTCGCTCGAGCCCGTGCCACCTTCTCGGGGAGGTGCTCGGTCGGCCACAAACCGGGCGCCGGCTGGTAGTCCTTGAGCACCTCGCGGGCGACGGTCACCTGGTGAACCTCGGTCGGTCCGTCGGCCGCGGCCATCACCGGGACTGTGGACCACATCCCCGCGAACGGCATCTCGTTGGAGACCCCCAGCGCCCCGTGGACGTGCATCGCTCGGTAGACGATGTCCTGCATCACCTTGGGCGTCAGCGCCTTGATCGCGGCGATGTCCTTGCGGACACGGCGGTAGTCCTTGTAGCGATCGATCTGCCACGCCGCGTAGAGCACAAAGAGACGGAATTGGACCAGCTCGGTGTAGGAGTCGGCGATGTATCCCTGGACGAACTGCTTGTCGGCCAGCGGGCCTCCCTGCGTCTCCCGGCTCAGGGCGCGCTCGCACATCATGTCCAGCGCCTTCTGGCACATCGCCACCGTCCGCATGGCGTGATGGATGCGACCGCCGCCCAGGCGGGTCTGGGCGATGACGAACGCCTCGCCTTCGCCGCCGAGCAGGTTGTCGGCGGGAACGCGGACGTTGTCGTAGTGGACCAGCGCGTGCATGCCCTCGCCAAGCGGCTCACCGGCGAGACCGACGTTGCGTTCGATCTTCACCCCCGGCGTGTCACTGGGGACAATGAACATCGACATGCCCTTGTAGGGATTGACGTCGGCATTGGTCACCGCCATAACGATCAGGAACGACGCGGTGCTGGCGTTCGAGGAGAAGAACTTCCGGCCATTGATGACCCATTCATCACCGTCGCGAACCGCCTGGGTGGTGAACACCTTGGGATCGGAGCCACCGTGCGGCTCGGTCATCGAGTAGCAGGAGAAGATCTCGCCGTCGAGCAGCGGCTGCAGGTAGGTCCTCTTCTGCTCGTCGGTTCCGTAGTGAGCCAGGATCTCGGCGTTGCCGGTGTCCGGCGCCTGTGTCCCGAAGATGATCGGCGCCCATCTCGAGCGGCCGAGGATGCCGTTCATCAGTGCCAGCTTCACCTGGCCATATCCCTCGCCGCCGAGCTCGGGACCGAGATGACATGCCCACAGACCGCGCTCGCGCACCTGCTGCTTGAGGGGGTCGACGATGCGACGCAGACGCTCGTCGAGCGGGTGATACGTCCGGTCACCCCAGAGCAGGTCGAGAGGCTCGACCTCTTCGCGGACGAACCCGTCGATCCAGTCCAGCTTCTCCTGGAACTCGGGATCGGTCTCGAACTCCCACGCCACGGCTGTCCCCTCCGGGTGACGCCTCCTCCAACTGAGTTCCCAGGATACGAGGCCGCGCATGGCTTGGGCACTGGCAGGTTGCCGGCGCGTGGGCGTCGAGCCACCGCGTAAGCTGGCGGCCTGGGTCGGTTGGAGAGATGCATGACGTCGGCGCGGCCGGCAACGACGCCCCGGAGATGTGCATGAGCGAGCTGACGGCTGCGGCGGCAGAGGCGGACATGGAGGGCCTCATCGACGCCGCAAGGCTGAGCGAATGGATGGACAGAAACGGGCTGCCGGGTCCGGGTGAGCCCCTCGAGGCTCGGCTGATCTCCCTCGGCGCCTCCAACGTCATCGTCGACATCCAGCGCGGCGAGCACCGCATGGTGCTGCGCCGTCCACCGCGCAAGGTGCCCCCGGGTCGCAACGAGTCGATGCTCCGCGAGTACCGCGTTCTGGAAGCGCTCAACGGCACCGATGTGCCTCACCCCGAGGCCCTCGGCGCCTGCGACGACGAGAGCGTGATGGGATCGACCTTCTACGTCATGGGACACGTCGACGGCTGGTCGCCGATGTCCTACGGCAGGGTCTGGCCGGCGCCGTTCGACAGCGACATGGAAGCGCGCGGCGGTCTCGCCACGCAGCTGGTCGACGGCATCGCCCGGCTGTCGCGCATCGACTGGCGGGCCCGTGGGCTCGAGGGATTCGGCCATCCTGAGGGGTTCCACGAACGCCAGGCGGACCGCTGGCTCAAGCACCTCTCGGGTTTCAAATTCCGCGAGCTGCCCGGCATCGACGAGGCCGCCGGCTGGCTTCGCACTCACAAACCCAGCCGCTACGTTCCGGGGATTCTCCACGGCGATTACCAGTTCGCCAATGTGATGTACCGCGACGGCGCGCCGGCGCAGCTTGCCGCCATCGTCGACTGGGAGATGGCCACCGTCGGCGACCCGCTGCTCGACCTCGGCTGGGTGCTGATGCAGTGGCCCAACGAGGACGAGGACAGGTCATCGTCGGGATACGTCGACTATCGCGGCATGCCGTCGCGCCAGGAGATGGCCGCCTACTACACGGAGGTGAGCGGCCGCCCGACCGACGAACTCGACTACTACATCATCCTCGCGCGGTACAAGATCGCCATCGTCCTCGAGGGTGGCTACGCCCGCGTGGTCAAGGGTGACGCCGACAATCCCAAGATGCGAGCCTTCGGCGACATCGTCCTCGACATGGCCCGCAAGGCTGCCGAGCTGGCGCGGACGACCCCGCTGCGCTAGCGATTTCGTCGAGGAGGCCACCGGTGGAGTTCGCCTGGAGCGAGGAGGACCGATCCTTTCGCCGCGAGCTGCGCGAGTTCCTGGCGGCGACACTCCCGCCGGGATGGGTGGAGCGTGAGGCGGATCCCAGTGAATCCGAGCATGTCGCCTTCTCGCGGCAGTACGCGAAGCGGCTTGCCGAGCGCGGCTGGCTGACGCCGCACTGGCCGCGGGAGTACGGCGGCCAAGAGGCGACACCATGGCGGATGACGGTGCTCGCCGAAGAGCTGTGGGCGCACGGTGAGCCACGCGGCCCGCAGTACATGAACGTCAACTGGATCGGTCCGACCATCATGGCCCACGGCAGCGACGAGCAGAAGCGCTATCACCTGCCGCGCATCGCCGGCGGTGACGTCATCTGGTGCCAGGGGTTCAGCGAACCCAATGCGGGCAGCGACCTGACCGCGCTGAGCACGAAGGCGGTCCGCGATGGCGACGTTTATGTCGTCAACGGCCAGAAGATCTGGACGTCGTATGCCAACGAAGCGGAGTTCTGCTTCCTGCTGGTGCGCACCGGGGTGAGCGGCGACCCGCGCGAGGGCATCACCATCCTGCTGACGCCCATGGGCCTGCCCGGCATCGAGGTCCGCGACATCGGCGCTGTCGTCGGTGAGCACGCCTTCCACGAGGTGTTCTTCAGCGACGTCCGCGTCCCCGTCGACTGCCGGCTGGGCGACGAGGGCCGGGGTTGGGACCTGGTGCGCACCGCGCTGTCGCGCGAGCGGGTCGGGTCGCGGCGCTACACGCGCACGGGCGCCACCGTCGACCGCACCGCGTCGTGGGCCCGTGACCATGACCGCTTCGACGACAGCTCCGTGCAGGAACGCCTCGCCGAGGCGTGGGTCGCCTGCGAGGTCGCCCGCGTGCTCAGCTACAAGGTGGTCGACGAGGTGGCCCGCGGCGAGACCCGCGGCGCATCGGCGAGCCTCGCCCGCGTCGCCGCAACGCGCGCCGACCAGGCCGCCGGCAACCTCTGCGTCGACCTCATGGGGGTCGAGGGTCTGGCCGCCGGCGGCTCCGCCGACGTTCAGTACCGGCGGCTGGCCCTGGTCGCCGGCATCGCCGCCGGCGCCACCGAGGTGCAGCTCGACCTCATCGCCCGCGGCGGTCTGCGCCTCCCCCGGCAACGCTGATGGACTTCGAGCTCGACGCCCCGCAGAACGCGATCCTCGACGGAATCGACGGCGTCCTCCGACGTCATGCCGGTGGCGACAAGCGGCAGCTTCCCGGTGACACGGATTACGACTCGGCGCTCGACGACGCGATCGCCCAAGCCGGATACCGCGCCGGAGAGTCGGAGCTCAGCCCGCTGGAAGCGGCGCTGGTGGTCATGCGGGTGGCGCGCACCGGTGCGTCCATCCCCGTGGCCGCGCACATCCTGGTCGGTCCCTTGGTTCTCGGCCGGCCATTCGCGCGTCCCCTCGCGCTGCTCGGCGAACGCGGCACGCCGGTGCGCTTCGGCGCTGTGGCGCGCAGCGGGCTCATCCTTGAGGCTGACCGAGCCCACCTGTTGACACTCGATCCCGCCGGGTGCCGGCCGGTGCGGCACGCCTGGTCGCCGGCCACGGCGCGGCTCAGCATCGTCGACGACGAGGTGCTCGACGCCGGTTGCGCGGAACGGTTCCGCGACTGGTGGCAGGTCGGCATCGCCGCCGAGGCGGTCGGACTTCTCGATGGCGCGCTGGCCCGCACCCTCGACCATTTGCGCAGCCGCGAGCAATTCGGCAGACCGATCGGCTCCTTCCAGGCGGTGCAGCACCGCCTCGCCGAGCTCAGCGTGGCGCACGAGGGTGCGCGCTGGTTGACGTGTGAGGCGGCATGGTTGGGTGCGCCTCCCCTCGCAGCGGCGACTGCTTGTGCCGCCGCCATGACCGCCGCCGAGCAGGCGGTGGGTGAGCTGCATCAGGTCAGCGGCGCGACGGGGCTGACCAACGAGTACGGCTTGCACCGCTTCACCTTTCCCCTGGTGGCGCTGCGCGCCGAGACCGGCGGGCTGGGTGTCCAGCACCGGAGGGTTGCCGCCGCCCGCTGGTCGCGCATGCCCGAGGGCGCGATGCGGTGAGTGGGTGGTCAGTCCGTGCGGCGCGTGTAGTGCTGCACCTCGACCATCAGCGGCAGAAGGTAGCGAACGTAGAAGCTGGTCAGCACCACCCGTTGATGGTCCTCGACCTCGCGGTCGATGATCTCGACTCGCGGATCGCGCACGCGAAACGCCTGGGCGCGTGCCAGCATGCCGTCGAGCTCGTCGACGGTGTCGACCTCGATGCCGAAGTGATCACTTCGCGGCGCGCTCAACGTCTCGTCGCCGCCGATGAGGTACACGAAGTGTCCCCTGCGATGAACACGCAACACGAGGCGTTCGCGGTCCTTGGTCAGCTCGGGGATGACGTCCCAGCCGAAGACGTCGCCGTAGAACTCGCCGATGTCGGCGCGGCCACGCTCATCGAGAGCCTGCCGCGGCAGGGTCAGAGCGATGTGGTTGAGGCGGGGCGGCGCGGCGGTGCTCATCGGCGCTCCTCACGGTCACCAGGGACGCTGACGCCGCGCAAGTCTAGACCGCCACGGCACCCCCATCAGAGGTCCGGACCGTCCTCTGCGGCCCGGACCCGACGTGTCCCTTCCTGGCTGGGGCACCGGGCTGCCGGCTCGCTGCTCGATGGCTCGCGCAAGCACTGCCGGCCGCACCCCGAGCTTGACGGCTCGCCGGCGAGGAAGGCGTGAGGACGAGGTTAAGGAGGCGATCGCCCGCGGCCGGCGGCAGATCGCCGGGCGATATCCGTAACCGAACCTTAATAAGCTGTGGCCACCTGGGTTAGCACTACACTGCGCCACCATGGATTTCTGGGCGTTGAAGCTGCGCTCGGCTCGGTTGGAACCCGGCGATGAAGCCCTCGGTGACGGCATCGACAAGCTGGCTACGGCGCTCGACGAGATCAGCGAAGCACGTGGTCCCCGCGTCTCCTGCAATGCAGAACAGCGATGGGTGCAGGCGCATTTCTTCGTCAGCGCCGACGACTTCGCCGATGCGGTGCGACGCGGCGTGACCACCTTCGAACACGCGGTCGCCAACGCATCGCTGAATCCGTTGCCGCTCGCTCGCGTTGAGGTGGCTCGCCTGGCAACGCAGACACCCGAGACGGCGGTGCGCGTCGGTGTCTCGTCGCACACCGTGGAGCGCGTTCACTGAGCACGGCGCCGAGGCTGACCGGCACCGTCGCGCTGGTCACCGGCGCATCCAGCGGGATCGGTGAGGCCGCCGCCGCCGCGCTCGCCGGCGAGGGCGCCGCGGTGGCACTCGTCGCGCGCCGCCGCGATCGCCTGGCCAGCCTGGCCTCGAGCATCGACCGAGCCGGCGGGCACGCCCTCATCCTGGAGACCGACGTCACCGACGAGTCGAGCGCCCGCGAGGCCGTGCAACACACGGTTGCCGATCTCGGCCGGCTGGACATCCTCGTCAACAACGCGGGCCTCATGATCCTGGGACGAGTCGAAGGCGCGGACACGACGCAGTGGCGGCGGATGCTGGAACTCAACGTCGCCGCGCTGATGACGTTGAGCCATGCAGCCCTCCCCCATCTTCTCGAGGCTGCGGCACAAGAACCGCGCGGCGTCGCCGACATCGTCAACATCAGCAGCGTCGCCGGCAGGGTGGCTCGACTCGGCAGCGGGGGCTACAACGCCAGCAAATGGGCGGTCAACGCCTTCAGTGACGCCATGCGCCAGGAGGTGACAGGACGGCACGTCCGCGTCGGCCTCGTCGAACCCGGGGCTGTCGCAACCGAGCTGGCCTCGCACAACACCGACCCCGAGGTCGTGGCCAACCTGCAGCGTCGCTTCGGCTCGATCGAGCGCATGACGGCGACTGATATCGCCGAGATTGTCCTATTCATGGTGACCAGGCCACGGCATGTCGCCCTCAACGAGATCCTCGTCCGCCCCACCGAACAGGTGGACTGATCAGCGCGGCAGAGCGACCGCCTCCGCCTCGACAGGGTACGCGGCAGGCGCTGCGTGCTGGCGAGTTCGCCGCGTCGCCAGGAACGATCCGGCGAGGATGAGAACGAAGCCGATTCCCGTGCCTGCGGTGAACGGCTCGCCGAGCAGGACGACTCCGAGGGTCACGGCGACAGCGGGGTTGACGTAGGTGATGACCGTGGCGCGCAGCGGGCCGACCTCGGTGATCAGCGAGAAGAACAGCAGGAACGCGAGCGCGGTGCAGACCACGGCGAGCACGCCGATGGCCACGATCTCGCGGGTCGATGGCATCACCGCCGGCAGCTGGGTGGCGAACAACGGCGCGTAGGCCGCAGCAGAGACGAGCAGCGACGCGGTGATCACGCCGTCGGCGGGAAGATCGGAGAGCCTGCGCGAGATGATCAGTGGCCCGGTGGCGTAGCCGACTGTCACCAGTCCCACCTCGGCGACAGCGCCGATGTCGCCGACACCGATGTCGAAACCGAGCAGCGCGGCGACTCCAGCAAGGCCAACGAGCAGGCCACCCAGCCGCCTGGCGTCTAGCCGCTCGCCACCACCGACAAGCAGCGCGATCAACGCTCCGACAAGGGGAACCGCAGCGACGAGGAGACCCGACAGCGAGCTGGACAGGCGGCGCTCAGCATCGGAGAGCAGCAACCAGGGCACCGCGACCTCGACGACGGTGTAGACCAGCAGGCTGCGCCACCTGGGCAGAAGCGGGCCCAGGCTTCGCCGCTGAATCGCGAGGGGCAGCAGCAGCAGACCACCGACCGAGGTTCGGAGAAACACCAGCGTGGCCGGGGTGACGGCGGTCACAGCCACCTTGATGAGCAGGTAAGGAATTCCCCAGATGACACACATCGCCCCGAACAGCAGCCACCCGCGCCGACTCACACTCGCCTCCGCACGCGTCAATACTCGGACACCGGTCGCGATCGGACCAGCGTCCCCACACCCCCCTAACCCCAAACGAGCCGACCTCGTTGCATCCCGTGGATGTCGCCGCCCCGGTGAGGCAGGCCGCCGGCGCGCGTGTCATGCTGCACGATCGTGGCTGCGAAGCGTCGCACTCCGGTGTATCTCGAGGCTGGGCACAAGCGCGTCTTCGCCTGCGCCGTGGACTGGCCGGGTTGGAGTCGCTCGGGCAGCAACGAGGTGACGGCGATCGAGACGCTCGCCGCCTACGCACCGCGATATGCGAGGGCGGCCTCGCGCGCGGGGGTGCGCGTGCCGGCCATCACGGCGGCCGACCTCGACATCGTCGAGAGGCTCACGGGCAACGCGACCACCGACTTCGGCGCCCCCAACCTCGTCGCCGCCGTCGACAAGGCACGGCTCGACGCTGCCGCGGCGAGCCGCATCGTCGCGCTTGTCATCGCCGCCTGGGACGAGCTCGACGCCGTGGTCGCCGCCGCTCCGGCGACGCTGCGCAAGGGACCACGAGGTGGCGGGCGTGACCGCGACGCCGTCTATGCACACGTGGCCGAGGCGGAGCGGAGCTACGCGCGCAAGATCGGCATCGGCTTGACCGCCACCGAGTGGCGAGACGGCCACGTCGCTCTGTTGCGCGAACGCATCGCCGACACGCTGCGCCGAGCGCGCGGTGGCAAAGCGCCCGGCGAGCACGGCTGGCCGCCGCGATACATGGCGCGACGCATGGCCTGGCACGCGCTCGACCACGCGTGGGAGATCGAGGACCGCTCCGCGTGAGTGCCGACGCTGGTGACGCGACGGTGGCGCACGCCCTCGTGCTTCGCGAGGCGGCGGTCTTGGAGGAGGTGGAGCTGCCCCTGCCTGCTCTGGGCGAGGACGACGGACTCCTCCGAGTCGAAGCCGCCGGGATCTGCGGCACCGACGTGCAGCAGTATCGCGGCCGCCTCGGCGGCGTCCCCAGCGTGGTCCCGGTCGTGCCCGGGCACGAGATCGTCGGCCGCATCGAGCGCGCCGGCGAGTCAGCGCTGCGCCGCTGGGGCGTCGCTGTCGGCGATCGCGTCCTGCTCGAGGAGGTCCTCCGCTGCGGCGAGTGCGGCGCATGTGCCCAGGGCGCACGCGGCTGCGAGCGCATGCGCGTCTACGGCCTGACCGTGCCGGTTCACGAGCCGCCCGGGCTTTGGGGCGGGTATTCGACCCACGTCTACCTGGCGCCGACCGTCGACCTCCACCGGGTGCCCGATGGTCTCGAGCCGCAGGTGGCGGTGCTGGCGATGCCGGTGGCCAACGGGCTGCGCTGGGCGGGGACACTGCCGGGGACGGGGCCGGGTTCGACCGTCGTGGTCCTCGGTCCCGGCCAGCAGGGGTTGGGCTGCGTCGTCGGTGCGCTGGTCGCCGGCGCGAAAACGGTCATCGTGGTCGGTCGTGCCGCCGATCGGCGTCGCTTCGACATGGCCAGCCAGCTTGGGGCCCATCACACCATCGACGCCGATGCAGTAGACCCCGTGGCGGCCGTGCGTGAGCTGACGGGCGGGCGGGGCGCCGACGTCGCCGTCGACGCCACCGCGGAGGCGGTGGGCGCCGTGGTCCAGGCGATCGACATGTGCGCCACCGGTGGGACCGTCGTGCTCGCCGGTCTCAAGGGCTTCGCCCCCATCCCCGGGTTCGTCAGCGACGTCGTCGTGCTCAAGGGACTGCACATCCTCGGCGCCGGTGGCCACGACAAGGAGTCCGTCGACGCCGCGCTGCGTCTCCTCGCCTCGGGTCGGTTTCCCCTGGAGCGGATGGCGACGCACTTCCTGCCCCTGGCCCAAGCCGAGCACGCGCTTCGCATCGTCGCCCGCGAGGTGCCCGGCGAGGAGCCCATCCATGTGAGCCTGCGTCCCTGAGCGGCGGCTCGGGCCGCGCCCGGCTGGGTCTGGCCCCGCCGGCTGAACGCCGGGCACCCTTCCTCCGAGGGCGACGTCGCCACGCAAATGTTTACCGACGTTTTCGTGCCGACCTGTTAGCCTCGAGTGAGGCAATCAAAAAGGAGCGACGGGGAGTGGCCGCTTCTCACGCTGGTCCGGTGGATGTCGTCCTGGCCGACGACTCTGCGGATGTCCGCGGCCTGGTCAGCCTCCGGCTTTCACGCTCGGGATCGTTCCGCGTCGTCGGCGAGGGGTCGACGGGCTTCGACGCCGTCGACTTGGCGCGCCGCTGCAAGCCCGAGCTTCTCCTCCTGGATGTCTCCATGCCGGGGATGGACGGCCTCGAGGCGCTGCCGAAGATCCGCCAGGCTTCGCCCGACACGCGCGTGGTCATGTTCTCCGGATTCGAGGCAGACGACATCGTCGATGAGGCGATGCGGCGGGGAGCTGTCGACTTCATCCAGAAGAGCATTCCCATCGGCAAGCTCGTGGCAAGGCTGCTCGACGCTGTCGAGAGGCCTCAGTCCGGACAACCCGCCGCGACGCCGTCCCCCGGTACGGCGGCCGAGGTCGGCCGCTCCGCTGACGACAAAGAGGCTCAGGCGATTCTCGGTGAACACCTCGAGCGCTTCCGTGCCGTGTTCGATCAGGCAGCGATCGGTGTGGCCACGCTCACGCTCGCAGGCCGATTCGTTCGGGTCAACAGGGCACTGGTCGAGCTGCTCGCTGAGCCCTTGCCACGTGTCGTGGGGCGTTTCTACTCGGAGTTCGCGCCTGCCGCTGACGCCCAACACCTCGAGGCAGCCGTCGGCGAGCTCGTCAGCGGCAAACGGGCTGAGGTGCAGTTCCAGCACGCGCTGAACGCCGTTGACGCGGTCGTGCTCAGCTCACTGTCCTCGATCCGCGATCGCCATGGTCGTCCGCTATACCTGCTTCTCCAGGTCCAGGACGTCACCGCCAGCGTGCAGGCAGCCGAAGAGCTGCGCCGGTCCGAGGAGCGTTTCCGTCTCCTGGTCGACGGCGTGGTCGACTACGCCATCTTCATGCTCGACGCCGAGGGTCGTGTGAGCAGCTGGAACGCCGGGGCGCAGCGCACCAGCGGGTACCGGCCAGAGGACATCCTGGGCCGCCACTTCCGGATCTTCTACACGCCCGAGGCGCAGGCCGCGCGTCATCCCGAAGCGGAGCTACGCCGGGCTGCCGCCGAAGGGCGATACGAGGAGGAGGGCTGGCGGGTGCGCAAGGACGGATCGCGGTACTGGGCCAGCGTGGTGGTCACCGCGATCCACAGCGAGGATGGCGCGCTGCTCGGCTTCGCCAAGGTCAATCGTGACATCAGCGAGCGCCAACGCGCGATGGAAGAGCGTGAGCGAACCGCCGCCGAGCTGGCGGCGACCAACGCCGCCCTGCTCGAGGCCAACCGCGAGAAAAGCGACATCCTGGCCACAACCGCTCACGAAATGCGGGCGCCGCTGACGGTGATCCGCGGCTACGTCGACCTGCTCGCCCACAGGCAGGACATCGACGAGGCCCGGCGAGCCGACATGGTTGCTGCGCTGGAGGCGCAGGTCGACCGCCTTCACGTCTTCGTCGACGACCTGCTCATGGCTGCGCAGCTGGAGGCCGGCCGCCTGACATTCAGCGTCGAACCGCTGGCTCTGCGGCCGATCATCGACGAGGCGGTTGCGCGCATGGCGGACGCCGGCATGTCAGGCGTCACCGTCGAGTGCCCCCCGGACATCACGGTGATCGCTGACAAGATCCGCGTCGAACAGGTGCTGCACAACTACCTGAGCAACGCCGACAAATACGGAGCGCCGCCGGTGGCGATCACCGCCTCACCGGAGGGTCGCTACGTGGTGGTGCACGTCAGCGACCAAGGTCCCGGCGTCGCGCCATACCTCGAACCGCGCCTCTTCGAGAAGTTCTCGCGCAACGCGGACGCCACGCAGTACGGCGCCGGTCTCGGCCTGTTCATCGTTCGCGGCCTGGCGGAGGCGCAGGGTGGTGACGCCTGGTACGAGGGTGACGGCGACGGGGCCAGCTTCGCCTTCCGCCTACCCGCTCATTCGCACTGAGCGGCCGGAGGAGCGCGGTGTGAGCGGAATCGACGCGATTCTCGCCGAGGCGAGGTCGACGCTGGTACGGCTCAGTCCCGACATGACGGCTCGCGCCCAGCGCGACGGCGCGCTCCTCGTCGACATCCGGCCCAGCGAGCAGCGCCACGCCGACGGCACCATTCCCGGCGCCCTGATCATCGATCGCAACGTCCTCGAGTGGCGGCTCGATCCGGAGTGTCCGACCCGGATCGCGGAGATGACCGACCGGAACCAGGTCGTGGTCATCATCTGCGCCGAGGGCTACTCATCGAGTCTCGCCGCCGCGACGCTGCAGCGGCTCGGCCTGGCCCGCGCCACCGATCTCGACGGTGGGTTCATCGCCTGGCGGCGCGCCGGGCTGCCCGTGATCCCGGTTCCTGATTGAGGAAGCGACCGCTCGGGACCGCATCGTGGGTGTATGGCGATGGCGGACGCTCTGTTGAAGGTCGGCATCAGCGACACATACGCTGATCGACGTCTCGGCAGACGGCGTCATGGTGAGGGGCGCGGCAGAGGGAGCGACAGAATGGACAGAGACGGATACGGCAGTCGGCCCGGTCAGACGGCCATCGAGCGCCTGCTCGAGGACTCTCGGACGCTGTCTCCGCTCGGTGTCGAGCGGGTGGCCTCGGGCTGGGAGCACCACGCGGGCAGTGGCACACACGACGACTATCGGAAGGCCGAGCGCGCCGCGCTCCACGTCCTCGAGACCAGCGGCCGGGCTCGCCAGTGGGACGAGCTGCGCAACCAGCTGCTCGGGCTCACCGAACGACCCGGAGCCATGGTGTCGTGGCGGGTCGAGCACGGCGACGTCGGTCACAAGGCAGAGGACGCCCTGCTGGGTGCTGCGCTGGCGCTACTCGCCGGCAGTGATCTCGATCAGCCTCACCACGAGGCCCTGGTGCGCCCCATGGCGGAGGCGCTCCCCTGGCTGCTCGGCTCGACAGCGAGCTGACTCAGGCGGCTTGGGGCGTGGCGTCGAAGAGGGCAGCCTCGAGACGAGCCATGGCGAGATCGCGGCGTGCCGCCTCGCTGACGACGTCGGCGAGACGGTGCAGGGCGTCGAGGCGACGGCGTGCCATCTCGTCGGCTTCCTGCGCCATGGCGTCGGTCACCGCGGCCAGCTGGTCGATGTTCAACGAGAGCGTCGGTGTCATGATCGTCATGTCCTCCTACTCTCCTGATAACGACCGCCGTGCCGCGGATCTTGTCGTTCTCCCCAAACTCGTCGAACGCGTCACCTTCGCGGCGGCCGGGAAGGGGCGGGCGCCTGGCGAGCATCAGTCGTCGCCT
>DASZGL010000066.1:0-15338 GCA_035938875.1 Candidatus Dormiibacterota bacterium | reverse complement strand
CACCAACCTTGCCATCTCCCTCTCCATCAGGCGCGACCTCGGCATCCTCAAGCGACTGCGAGGCACGCCGCTGCCGACCTGGGGTCTGATGGCGGGCATCATCGGCAGCGCGATCATCTTCGCCGCGCTGCTGACTGCGGTGACCATCGTCGTCGGCGTCGTGTTCTACGACGTCAGCGTCCCCGGCCGGTGGCTGGGCCTCGTCCTCGACATCGTCGTCGGTGTCGCCTGTTTCTCCGCGCTCGGTCTCGCGGTGAGCACCTTCATCCCCAACGCCGACGCCGCTCCGGCGATCACCAACGGTGTCCTGCTGCCGCTGATCTTCATCTCCGGGACCTTTTTCCCCATCGACCCCAGCTCGTTCATCAGCCACCTCGCCGACGTCTTCCCCGTGCGCCATTTCATCCTCACGGTGTTCTCAGCATTCGACCCCAACGCATCGAGCGCTGGCTTCATCGGCCGCGACCTGCTGGTCATGGCAGCGTGGGGAGTTGGTGGCGTGCTCGTCGGCCTGCGGCGATTCCGCTGGGAGTCGCGGCGCACGTAGCGGGGTGGGCTTGAGCCGGCCTCGCGCCGCGCGTCTGACGGTTCACGCCGAGTTGACGCCGCCTTAGTACCGTGTCGCCTGCCACGCCGCGGGGAAGGAGGACGGATGCGCCTGCTCGTCGTCGAGGACGAAGCCACGATCGCCGACAGCCTGGCGCGGGCGCTGCGCCGCAGCGGCTACGCCGTCGACGTCGCCGCCAGCGGGCCACAGGCGCTGGACGCCGCCGCTGCCGCCGACTACGACGCCGTCCTCCTCGACCTCAACCTCCCCGGGGTCGACGGCATGACCGTGTGCCGCGAGATCCGCACCGCCCAGCCCGAGTGCTACATCCTCATGGTCACGGCGAGGACGGCGGTCGGCGATCGCGTGGCCGGCCTCGACGCCGGCGCCGACGACTACCTGCCCAAGCCGTTCGACCTCGACGAGCTCCAGGCGCGGCTGCGCGCCGTCTTTCGCCGCGACCGTGTCGCCCGCCAGCCCGTGCTCGAGCACGAGGACCTGCGCCTCGACCCAGCGGGCCAGCGTGTCTGGCGCAGCGACGTCGAGATCACCCTCAACCGCAAGGAGTACGGCATCCTCGAGTACCTGATGCGCCACCCGGGCAAGGTGGTCTCCCAGGAGGAGCTGCTCGAGCACGTCTGGGACAGCGAGGCGGATCCCTTCACCAACACCGTGCGTGTGCACATCATGAAGCTGCGTCGCAAGATCAACGAAGGATTCGATGGACCCGCACACATCCAGACTGTCGTCGGCCGCGGCTATCGCCTCTGAGGAGGCGGTGGCCCGTCCGTCCTCGGCGGCGGGAGAGCCTGCGGCAGGTGACGCGACGGATGCCGCCGCTGCGACCGCCGGTCCCGCGGCAACTGCGCCGGCGACTGGCCCGCCGGCCCAGCAGCGCTCCCCGCGGTCGCTGCGCTTCCGCCTGACCTTCTACTTCGCCGGCCTGCTCGCCTGCACCGCGGGCATCCTGCTGCTCTTCGTCAACGCGGCAGCCCACCTGGCGACCATCCCCATAGAACGTGTCTACGTCGCCGACCCGGTCAACGGCGTGGTCAGCCAGCAATTCGTCGACACCGCCCAGGCCAACGCGCAGGCGGAGACCCTGGCACGGCTGCGTGTCTTCAGCATCGTCGGCTTCGTGGCCATCGTCATCGGCGGCGTCGTCATCGGCTGGATCATCGCCGGCCGGGCGCTGAATCCCCTCACCGCGATGGCCGGTGTGGCCCGGCGCATCACCGGGCGCAACCTCAAGGAGCGCATCGTCCTCGAGCATCCCGACGACGAGCTGCGCCAGCTCGCCAACGCGTTCAACGACATGGTCGACAGGCTCGACGACGCCTTCGAGCGTCAGCGACAGTTCGTCGGCGACGCCTCGCACGAGCTGCGCACGCCGCTCACCGCCCTGCAGCTGAGCCTCGATTCGGTGCGCAGCGACACAGCGGCGAACATCGACGAATACCGCGCCGTCGCCAACGAGGCAGCCGAGGCGACCACCCGCATGCGCCGCCTGGTCGAGGACCTGCTCGCCCTGGTCGACAGCGAGCAGCCGCACCCCCACGGCCTGGTGGCCCTGTCACCACTGGTCGACGCGGTGATCGAGGAGATGGAAGCGCTCGCGAAGCAGCGAGGCGTCATGCTGGGCAGTGCCGTGCCCGCCGGGCTGGTCGCCGTCGGCGATCAGCTCAGCCTACGCCGCGCTCTGACCAACCTTGTCGAAAACGCCATCCGCTACAACGGCGACGGCGGCCACGTGATGGTCGAGCAGTCGGCGGCGCCACCGGGCTGGGTGGCGCTGGCGGTGCGCGATGATGGCATCGGCATCGACTCCGAGGCGCTGCCCCACATCTTCGATCGCTTCTACCGCGTGGAACGCGGCCGGTCGCGCGCCGATGGTGGCAGCGGGCTCGGCCTCAGCATCGTCGCCAAGATCGCCGCCGAGCACGGTGGCCGGGTCGATGTCGCATCGACCCCCGGTGAGGGCTCGCGGTTCGTGCTGACGCTGCGATCAACGCCAGCGGCGGCCTGACGCATTCGGGGTCCTCGCCGCGCGTCAGCCGCCGCGACAAGACTGCAGCGCAAGCTGCTACGCGGGCGCCGACACCCCCTGGTGCTCGCTGACGAAGCGGAGCCGCTCCAGGAGTCCGTCGATCACATGCGGCCAGCTGAACTCGGCGGCATCGCGCCGTGCGTTGCGGCGCAGCCGCTCGACGAGCTCGGGGCGCTCGACAAGTCCGCGCAGGGCACTGGCCAGCTCTGCCGGGTCCTCGGTCTCCACGACCACGGCATTGGCGTAGGGTCGCGCGTATTCCTCACCTGTCGCGCCGACACAGGCGACACCGCCCGCCGCCATCGTCTCAAGGCCGACAAGACCGAAGGGCTCATGGCCGGAGTTGGCCAGAACAGCATCGCTCGCCGCGTAGATCTGAGGGACGACCGCATCCGGGAGAAAGGAGCGCAGGTTGACCAGCGCGGCGTCGGTGGCCGCCAGGGCGGCAGCAACTCCGGCGGCATCCCGCACCGGTTCGGCCCAATCACTGACATCGAGGCCGAGGCTTCGGGCATGCTCGAGGACCTGGCCACCGTACGGCTCGATGCCGCCGCGGAGCAGGAGGCGAGCCGCGACCCCATGCCGGCGCAGGTCGGCGATCGAGGCAACCGCCTGGTGCCAGCGCTTGTCCTCGCTGAAGCGCCCGATCTTGAACGCCAGGCACGGCGTCTGTGACGCATCGCGGATGGTTCGCACGGCGCCCTTGTTGACCGGCCGCAGCGATTCGCTGGGGATGCCGTTGGGGATGACCAGCGGATTGACGCCCCACTGACGCATGAGCAGCTTCATGTAGCGGCTCACCGTCGTCACCGTGGCGACGCGTTGCAGCGCAGCCCAGTCGATCCGCTCGAAGCCGAAGAGGTTGTTGGCGTTCCAGAGCACGGCGCAGCGGTCGCGCAGCCCCCGAGCCTCGAGCACGTCGCTGACCAGCGTGCAGGCTGTCGCGGTCTGCCACTCCTCGGCGAGCAGCACCGTCAACCGGCGTCGCGACGCCGCCGGAGCCACCATCTCGTCGGCGAGGTAGCGGGGCAGCGAAGCGCAGACGTCGGCGATCTTGTCGTGCTCACCCTGGTAGACACCTGCCGGGTAGCGGCGGCTGACCTGCTGCGCCCAGCGCACCAGGTGCACACCGCGATCGGTCTCCTCGAAGGGCCGCTCAGGATCACCGACAAACACCAGGGTGGTGGGCACGTCCATCGCCGCCAGGGCACGGCACAGCTCCTTGGCGCGAACTCCGAGCCCGCCCGCCTGGCTGTACTGATCCGGCCCCTCGAAGGAGACCATGACGACTTCGATGGTGTCGGCGCCGAGCATGGCGCGGAGTCTGCTACGCGGGCGCGGGCGCCGGGGCGAGGGTGGCGAGGTGCTTCTGCGTCTGCCTTGTGTCGATGGCGCCGACCAGGGCGACGGCGAGGATGCCGGCGACGATCAGCGCCACAGAGCCGACGATGTCGGCGATGGCGGCGCCGTGGAGTGAGTCGGCGGTGTCGCTGCGGATGCTGAAGAAGACGTACCGCGAGATCAGGGCGGCGAGCACGAAGAGAGTCCACCAGGCGGTGACCAGGGGCGAGACCTTCATCGCCGCCCGCTGCTCGGCGGTTGTCATGCCCACCCGGGGGTCGCTCGTCCGCCACACCTCGGAGACGACCTGGAAGGGCCGGAAGAGGTTGGCGATGGGGACGTAGAACCAGCCGACGGCCCATCCCGGTGTGAAGCGGAGCTGAGCGCCGCCCAGCGCTGGACCGTTGCTCGTGGCGCGATGGATCCACAAGGAGAAGGCGACCGCGGCGAGCAGCAGCGTGCCGAGCTCGAGCACACTGCTGAGGCGGACGAAATCGTCACTGGCCTGCGCGTCAACGAGATTGACACCTTCGCCACTGATGATCCGCGAGGTGATGTTCACCCGACCGGCGTCGGCGACGATCATCAGCAGCAGCGCCAGCATGTTGAGGGCGATGCCGATCCGTGCCCACAGTGCGAGCGTGCTCCCCGAGCGAAAGAAGGGCACCACAGGCGCCGGCGGTTGCCATCGAGGGACCCAGCGGGCACCGTCCCACAGGTAATAGCCATCAGGCGACACCATCCCCGCAACCGGCGGCGGAAAGACCGGACCCTGCATCTGACTCATTGCTCCACTCTCCCCAGACAAGCCATGGGCTACTGCTGCTTCACCCGGCGGCGCGTGCGGTGCCGAAGGCCTGCGGCGCGAGCTGCGGACGACCAAGGTGAGTGCCCTGGCCGAGCTCGACACCAAGCGCGCGGATGTTGTCCGCCTCGGACGCTGTCTCGATGCCCTCGGCGATGACCTCGGCACCGGCTGATCGCGCAAAGGCGACCACGGCGTGAATCGCCGAGCGCGGCCCTGGTCGACCCGCCGAGATCATCAGCGACCGCGCCAGCTTGATGAACTCCGGTGACGCGGTTGCCAGCACCTCGAGCGTCGAATGTCCCTCACCGACGTCGTCGATGGCGAAGCGAAAGCCACTCTCGCGATACAGGGCAAGCACCTCGCTGAATCGCGCCATGTCTCTGACCGCCTCGCGTTCGGTGATCTCCAGGACGACGTCCTCGGGCCGACGGCCCGCATGCTCGAGGACCAGCAGCATCTGGTCGACGTCGTGCAGCGGATCGAGCAGTGCCGACACTCCGACGTTGACGAAGAGCGAGGCACCGAGGGGCATGTCGACCGCGCAGGTCAAGGCGGTGCGGCGGCAGAGCCAGTCGAGGTCACGTCCCAGACCGCGGTACTGGGCGGCCGCGAACAGGCCATCGACGCTTGCTTCAGCGCCCATGCCTAGGGGTCGAGCCAGCGCCTCGTATCCGACAATGGCGCCGTTTTCGAGGCGCACCACCGGCTGATATGCAGAACGCAGGCTGCGCTCCTCGAGCAGGCGCGGAACGACCCCGGTCCATCGCGTCCAGCCCGCAAGCGTTGCACCGCTGTGCGCCTGCGGCTCTGCCTGTCCCATCTCGGGCATCGCCGCCACGGTTCGATTGCGTCCGTTGAGCTTCGCCCCATACAGCGCGGCGTCGGCTCGCGCCACCAGCGCCTCGGCGGATTCGTGGGTGTCCCAGCAGGCCACTCCGGCGCTGCACGTCTGGCCCGCCGGTGTCGACTGGCGCAAGCGCTCGACGATCTGCACCGCCTCCTCGAGCCTGCAGCCGGCAAGAATAAGGGCGAACTCTTCGCCGCCGTAGCGCGCCAGCAAGTCGCCCTCACGCAACTCGGTGCGCCATGCTTCGGTGACCTCGCGCAGGAGCAGGTCGCCGCGCTGATGTCCCTGCACGTCGTTGAAGTCCTTGAAGCGGTCGAGGTCGAACATTGCAACGCTCAACGCGCTGAATTCGCGACCGGCGCGTGCCACGTACTTGGGCAGCTCCTCCTCCCAGGCACGCCGGTTTGCGGTCAGCGTCAGCGGGTCGCGCCGGGCCAGCTCGTCAAGCTTCTCGGCAAGCCGGGCGTTGCTCACCGCCAGCGCCGCCGGTGCAGCGAGAAGCTCGAGGGCGCGCACCTCGTCGTCGCCGAAGACGCGATCGGGGTCGTCGGTGAGCAGTGTGATCACCCCGATGACGTCGCCACCATGGATCAGCGGCGTCCCGGCAGCAGCGTGCCAGCGCTTGCCGTTGTACGTCGGCGCGCGACCCTCCCAGGTGCTGTAGTCGCGGGTAACCTCGGCGCGACCGTTGACCGCGACCAGGCCGGCGATCCCGGCTCCCATCGGCATGCGCGAACCGGTGGCGCTCGCCGGCAGGCCATCAGCCATCGCCAGCAACAGCTCCCGGCGGTCGGGTTCGACCAGGTACAACCCCGCGGCGGTGGCGCCCGACAGCTGACGCAGTTGGCGGGTCACGTAGCGCAGCGTTTCCTCCCAGGGGCGGGCGGCGAGGATGTCGAGGGCAGCCTTGTGGACGGCGCGCTGCTCGTGCAGCTGCTGTTTCTCGCGCCGGCGGAGCCGGGCAACGCGTCGCACCACCACCGCCTGTGCGGCGATTGCCTCGACCACCTCGACAGCCGTGGCCGAGAAAAAGCCGCGGTGCCGCGCTTCGATGTCGAGAACGCCGACGACCTCGTCGTCATCGACAAGAGGAACAGCGAGCTCAGCGTTTGTGCCTGGAAGTGCTGCGACGTAGATGGGGCTGTTGCTGATGTCGTTGACCAGCACCGTCGACCCGCTGCGATAGGCGAGGCCGAGAACGCCGCGGCCGGCAGGCCATGGGGTGCAGCTTGCCAGCAGCTCACGGTTGTTGCCGGCAGCATGCACCAGGTTCAGCACCTCGCCGCCCGGCGCCGGTTCGTAGTAGGTGATGCATTCGAAGTCGAGCGCTCCAGCGAGCAGGTCGACCATGTCGCGGTAGGCATCGATGGCCGTCGGAGCGACGGTGATGCGGCGGCTGATCACCGCCAGCGTGTTGAGCCAGGAGTGGCGGCGAGGGCGAGCGCTGATCCCCGGTGGCTTGTCAGCGCCCTCGGTCCCGGTTGGCAGCGGCAGGATGGGAGCGGGTTCCATGCTTGATGGGCTGCGGAGCAAAGCCGCTCGACGATGTTCCACGCGCGCATGCGAGGCGGCGGGCGGGATCCCGGCGACGGTGGGACACAGTCACGTCACGAAGGGATGACAGACGCCGGGTGCTGCGTCTACAGCCACGTGCGCCGGGGCGCAAGAGGAATAGGGCGGGGGCCGGCTGGCGGGCGCCGAACCCTCCGCCCCGAGCAAAGTGTCCGCGTCAACACGAACAGACCATCGGAGGGTTCCTTGACGAAGCGGTCACGGGTCGGGACGGAAAACATGCAGACGATCAGCGCTGTGCACCGTGCGGCGCGATTGCCCGCCGATCAGAGGTGGCGGCCGCGTACTCGGGCGAGGTCGAAACGTGCCGTGTCAGCGATGGCCATGACCGCGAGGACCCCCGCCTGGAGCGGATCGCTGACAACGAGGTCGCACGCCGCCGGCACCGAGCCGACCTGGTTGAGCGAGATCACGGGGATGCCGTGGGCACGAACCTCGGTCACGGCGTCGCTGATCTCCCCGCCCATGAGGCTACCGGCGAGGACCAGAGCGCGAGCGCGTGGCAGGCGAATGACCGCACGCACGGCCTCGGCGATCTCTGCCTCGCCCACAAGCGGGATGGTGTCGACGCTGATGCGCTCACCCCGGATGTTGTGCCGGTCAGCCTCCTGCACCGCGCCGCTGGCCACCGCGGCGACCTGCGCGCCGCCGCCGATGACGATGATCCTCGAGCCGAAGATTCGCTGGAACGGCCGAGGCTCACTGCAGTCGACCACAAACGGCAGAGAACGCAGCCGTGTCACCAGTCCGTCGAGGTCACCGACGTCGAGCTCGAGGTAGAGGTTGCTGATGCCTTCGTGGGTGGCACCGGTCTCGACTGTGAGGATGTTCGCGCCCGACGACGCGATCTCCCCGGTGATCCGGTGGAGGACTCCGGGCTGGTCGTGACATTGCAGGTGAAGGCCGCGGGGGGCTGCCATGCCCTCATGCTAGTCGCAGAAGGGACGCGGCATTGCCGCCCGTCACCGCTGCGCGAGTAGCCGGGTCGAGAGCCAGCTCGTCGAACGTGCGCAGGTACCGCTCCGCCTGGAGCAGCGGATGATCGCTGCCGAATAACAGGCGGTCGGCGCCGCACAGCTCGATCACCTGAAGGTATGCGCTGGGCTGGTAGAGGAAGGGCACGGCCGCGGTGTCGAAGAAGAGCCTCCGGCACAGCGCCGCCACCTCGGGCATGTGGGCAAAGAACGGAAGACCGCCTCCGAGGTGAGCGCATATCAAGGTCAGGTCGGGGTATCGCGAGGCCAGCGCGGCCACGCGGTCCGGGGTCGCTGTGCCCTTGCCGGGGTACGCGTGACCGACCGGTTCGCTGCAGTGCAGTGTCCACGGCAACCCGGCGGCGAGCGACGTCTCGATCAGCGGAGCCAGCGCATCGTCATCCTCGAGCGCCCAGCCCTGCGCGTCGGCGTTGAGCTCGCCAAGGCCCCGTAGTCCCAGCCGGGCGCAGCGTAATGCCTCCTCAGCTGCGCCAGGAGAGGCGGGCTGGACGGAGCCGAACCCGATGAGCCGCTGGGGATGACGGCGCACTGACGCCGCCAGGTAATCGTTGCCCTCGGCACACAGGGCGGGATCGGCGAACGGCCAGGTGAAGCACACCGCGCGATCGACGCCGGCGGCGTCCATGCTGCTGACCAGCTCGTCGGCAGACGCCACCGCCGAGCCCCGCACATGGCACGCGCCGAACCATGGGTCACTCGCGCAGATATCGCCAAGGTTGGCGCGAACGCGATCCGGCAGGACGTGAACGTGGGCGTCGACGATCATCCCAGCCAGTGACCCGAGGCGTAGATGGCCGATCCCAAGGCCATGAAGCCGCCGCTGGTGGCGATCAACCCCGTCTGCCAGGAGCGCCGCCGCTTGAGCGCGTCGCTGAGCAGCAGCAGGGCCGGGAACATGTACAGACCGAACCGGGGAAGGCTGAGCCAGTAGGAGCGGGAGATGATCAGCAGCCAGAGCAGCGTCATGTACACGGCGAATGAGAGCGGGACGCGCCGGCTCACCAGCGCCACCAGGCAGACGACTCCCTCACCGATGCCGAAGAGCACCTCGAGACCGAAGACGTAGGTGTTCGACGCAGAGTTGAGGCTGAGGACTGTGCTGTCCCAGGTGACCCGAGCACCCGTCCACGGAAACGCAGGCGTCATCATGTTGCCCAACTTCTCCTGGCCATGGAAGTAGCCCAGCCAGTCACCGATCCGCACCCGTGTGTACAGCGAGAACGCCGCGATAGGCACGAGGACGAGCAAGACCAACGGTAGCTCAGGTCCGGGGCGCCAGCGCCGGCGCATCATCATGTACTCGATCACGATCGACGGAATGAGCAGCGCGCCAAAGATGCGGATGAAGGAGGCCACGGCGCCCGCCACGCACGCAGCGAGCATGTTTTGGCGCCGCGCGTAGAAGAGGCACGCCGCGGCTGCGGCGATGAAGCAGGACTCGGTGTACACGGCGCTGAGGAAGAAGGCAAACGGATACATGGCCACCGACCACACCGAGAACCTCGCCGCCTCGTCGTCGCGCTCCTGTTGGAAAAGGCGGGCAATGTAGTACAGGGCCAGCAGCTCGGCCACCGCGCTGATCAGCAGTCCGGAGATCAGGTCATCGCGCGACACCAACGACACCACGCGGATGAGCAACGGATATCCGTACCAGAACCCATAGTGGAAGTCGAGCGTGGGCCCATAACCGCCTGCGGCGATGTCGAGATAATGCGGCGCGTCCCATTGCTGGAACGCCGCGCGTAACTCGGTGTGACTGGGGAACCCAGGGGTGCTGCTGTTCTGCCAGATGAAGAGGACCGGAACCAGCAGGCTCACCGCCTTGGCAGCCAGGTAGGGCGCGGCGACCATACGCCAGGCCGCCCGCGACTCCGCTTGACTAGCGGCCACGCTCCGCACCAAGGTCATGGTCGGGCGCCGCCGCCTTGTCGCGGAGCGTCACGGGGTCGCGGCGCAGCTGCCACAGCTCGCCGAATGCGCGGGCGACGACCCGTGGGTTGGCTCCGGTGGGAGTTCCTGCGGTGCGCGCGTAATGCGGCACGGGCACCTCGACGATCAGGTAGCCGAGGTGGCGTGCTCGCAGCGCGAGCTCGGTGGAGATCATCGCCCCCGACGAGCGAAGACCCACGCCGAGGCGCCGCGGGAAGAGCTTGAAGGCGCAGTTCACGTCACGCAGCGACGGCCCGAAGAGGGCGCGCACGACGGTGAAGAACGCCGTGTGATTGGCGCGGCGGAGAAGGGAATCGTTGCGCGGCGATCGGTATCCGGCAACCATCGTGTCCGCGCGATAATGTGGCAGCAACAAGTGGATGTCGGCGGGATCGAACTGGGCATCGCTGTCCATCACGAAGACGGCGTCACAGCGTGCCGCCTCGAAGCCACTGCGTAGCGCGGCGCCGTAGCCGCGGTTGTGCGAATGCCTGACGACCGTGATCTCGGGGTGAGCCTCGCCGAGGGCGCGGACGGCATCGCCGGTTCCATCGGTGCTGCCGTCATCGACGACGAGGACCTCGAGGTCGACGATTCCCGTAGCGCGCAGCGCCTGTTCGGTCCGGCGAGCTACGTCGGCGATGACCGCCACCTCGTTGTAAGCAGGCAGCACCGCGCTGATCGAAGGGAGCGGGCTCACGATGGCCGCACATCGTAGACAAAGGTATCGCCGACGTGGGTCAGAGTCGGGAAATGGCTGATCCACCAGGACGGGTCGGCACCGAACGCCTGCTGCTCAGCAGGGCCGAGCTCAACGAACGATACGTTGTACCGCCGCAGCAGCTGGATTGCAGCGCAGCTGCTCACCGGTTGGTCGGGGCAGCCGCGATACATGGTCGCCACATCTGTCAGCCGGTTGCCGACGTCGGATCCGTAACTGAAGAGCCAGCCGGCGTAGCCGGCCACCGCGCTGCGTCCGGCCAGTGTCAGCAGTGGCTCGAGGTGCGAACCGCCGGTGAGGATCACCGAATCACGTGGCGCCGCGGCATCGACCTGAGCAGCCAATCGCTGCGCAGCAAGCGTCTCCCACGTGTACGCACCGTACTGGTTGCGGCCGGAAAGAACCGGCAGCATGTTGATGGCCAGAAGAAGTCCGGTGCCGATCAGGCTGAGCAGGCCCGCGCTGGCGATACCCGAACGCCAACCGCCACGCCGCCACCAGGCACTGAACCAGGCGCCGGCGAGCAATGCCGCGCCCAGCTGCCAGTAGACGAAGAGCTTGACGTTGTCGAAGTCCCAGCTCTGGGTGACCACGATGTTGGCGATGGGGAAGAGAACGAGCAGCGGCAGACACACGAGCAGCAGGTCGGACGGTATCGCCCCTGCGACACGCGCCGCGGCCTTGCCGATGCGCGTTGTTCCTGCAGATCGCCGGAGGATGAGAACAGCGACAACGACCAGCGAGACGGGTAGCAGGATGCCGGTGTTGAGCACCCAGAATCCCCAGAAGCTCGGCGTTTTGAAGACGTCGGCGGTCCGGCCCAGGGTGCTCCAGAACGCTCCCAGGGTGATGTGCACGTGAGCCCATCGGGGATCACCGTTCCACTTCCATCCCGGCTCGAGGTAGGGGAACGAGTTGTCGCCGAAAGGTCCGCTGGTCTGCCCGTGCGGACTGGCGGCAAGCTGGATCAGCCTGGGCAGCGCCAGCACTGCGCTGATGGCGAAGAGCTCGGCAAACGCGCGGCGGAGGCGCCAGAGAGCCATCACCGCGAGCACGACGACGAGCGCGAAGAGCGAATGGACGTGCACCAGCGGCAGCAGCCCCATCATCGCCCCGGCGAGGCGGAATGATGATGCCCACGGCGGTGCCCGCTGCAGCCCGACATGGACGAGCAGCAGCACGGCGACGGCGACGGCGAAGCCGTAGACGAAGCCTCGCTGTGGCAGCCACCAGCCCAGCAACGGGGTCGGCCACTGCTGCGCGTCGCCGAAGGTGCTGTCCGCCGCTGAGGCCTCCAGGCCGTCATACGACCGCGGCTGGTCGTGCACCACAGCGAAGGACTGCCGAAGGTTGGCACCACCCACGGTGAACGCGTCGCCTGGGTGGGTGAGCAGGTGTGCTGGTGAGCATTGCGAATCGCTGAAGCCGTTCTGGCGGCAGGCGTCCCAATAAACGCCGGTGAAGCCGAGCCCGCCGCCGAGAAGGAGCACGGCCATGACCACAACTCCAGCGGCGAAGGATCGCGTCAGCCGCTGTGCCAGGGAGACGACGAGCACGGTCATGGCGACGAAGAGCACCACGGTGGGCGCTTCGAGAGCGAACGCCATCGAGCTGCCCAAGGTGAGCAGCGTCGCCGAGTTGAAGTCGGGAAGGAAGGGGTAGTAGAGCATCGTCCCGCTCAGCAGCGGGTCATGCGGTGGCAGGTTGTGAGCCACGGCGAAGCTGCTGGCGATGGACGCATGCAGCGACCAGTCCGCCCACACCGTGTTGTACCCGGAGACGATGTTGCCGGCGCTGTCGCTGTACAGGCCGTGCGCCAGCCCGAGGCCGAAGCCGATCGCGGCGACGACCACCAGCACCACCATGGGAATCAAGGCGCGGCTGTGCCATCGCTCCTGCGCCTCGGTCAAAGACTCGCGCCACGGTCCACGGGGATCGCCGGCGAACTGCGCCACCAGAGCCGCCAGCGCGCCCACGAGGACGGGTCCGGCGAAGACGCTCATGTCGCTGATCCCCGCCCCCAGCGCGACGACGAACGAGAGCATCGCCCCGCCGACGATGCCGACCACGGCCGACAGCGCGAGCCGCTCCTCGAGCCGGAGCGGAGCCCGAACCAGACCCGCCACCATTCCCCCGGCCACCGCGGTGGTCAGCCAGTAGAGGCCGACCAGCAGGAGTGTCACCAGTCCGGCAACCAGAGGCGCAGGTTATGGTCGGCCTGCGGCAGGGGCATCCCCGTCCACATCGGATAGAAGAAGACAAAAGCGGCCACAACAAGACCGACCGCCGCATAGGCAAATGGGGCGAGACTGCGCGAGGCGCCCCAGATCCACACCTCCGTCCGGCGCAGCGCGGTCAGCGCATATGCCAGCGCCATCGCCGCAAACGCGAGGGCGCCGAGCATGGCGTAATAGAAGAGGATGCGACGCTCGTTGCCGACGACCCACATCAGCCACGCGGCGAGGTAGCCGAGAACGATGAACGCGGGCACGAATCGTCGCGAGATGATCGCCGAGGCAACCGTGGCGATGGCGAAGGCGATGATCGCCAGCACGCCGGCGTAGAACACCGCGCCGGGATAGACGCGCACCGTGTCGCCGCGTTCGGCGGCGTTGAATCCGGCGACGAGGAGGATCAGCCCCAGCGCGCCCACGGTGATGACGCCCAGCCGCCACCAGGTTGGGCCTCGGGTCATCGTCCAGGCGCAGAAGAGCAGCGCCGGAATTGCCAGCCACCACACGGCGACGTTTCCGGAATCGGCGATCCAGCCGACCTCCGGCGAGCCGTTCGGCGTCGTCGTTGACGTGTAGTCCGCGTAGAAGAGCACCGGCTTGGCGTCCACCGGCCAGGTGTACCACCGTGACTCGTAGGGGTGGCGGCGACACTCGATGCTCTGGTACTGCAGCCCCGACTTGTAGTGTCCGAACACGTTCGACAAGGCCACAGGGATGTCCGGCACCGTCAGCGAACCCAGCTTCGTCACCGGGATCTTCTGCAGGGTCGACGTTGCCTGGACACCCGTCTGCGGATCGCAGCCCGTGTAGTTGTAGACGGTGTGCTCGATGGTGAGGTAGCGCGAATAGCAGGCGGCGAACGTCGCCCCGACGAGAAACACCGCCGCGATGTAATGGGCGACCGCCCGTCCTCCACCACCGGCGTCGCGCCACATCTCCGACTCGCCTCCCCAACCGTTGCGGATCCGTCGGGCCAGGGGGAGAGCACGCAGGGCCCACGGTTCCAGCGCCCGGCCGAGGACCAGCACCGCCATCACCGCGACGGGCGCGATGGTGTTGGGCTTGGCGGCAAGGCCGAGGCCGGCGGCGACGGCGGTGAGATACAGCGTTGCCCGCCACTGGGGTCGCGTTCGTGCCTGCCAATGAAGCAGGAACAGGTAGTAGACGAGCGCGACAAAGAAGATGGCGATCATGTCGATGACGCCGGTGCGCGATTCGCTGAGCGCCAGACCGTCGACGCAGACGAAGAGGCCGGCGCAGACGGCGAAGAAACGATCCCGCCGCAGCCGGCGCGCAATGACGTAGACGAGCCCGACGAAGAGGCTGCCGGCGATGATCACGGTGAGCCGCCACGACCAGCGATTCCCGAATCCGAACGCGGCGATCGGCGGCGACATCAGGAGCATCGACAGCGGCGGCTTGTCGTCGAAGTAGTCGATCGCCGGTTGGTGCAAGTCCTTGGCGGCTTCGACGGGGAAGTACACCTCGTCGAAGACCAGGCCGCAGAACTTCTGCGTCGACCCGTTTGGTCCCGCGGGAACGTCCTGGCATGCGCTGGGCGTCTGCGGGTAGGCGGCGCCCAACGCGGTCAGCGGCGCGCCACCGAAGGGATGGCTGAGTGCGTCGGGGAATATCGGACTCGCGGCGCGCAGGAAGAAGGCGAGGCCGACGAGCACCACCAGCCACGCCAGGTCGACGCGATCAAGGGCCAGGAACGCGCGGGCGCCTGCGCGGGGGGCGGTGCCGAGGTCTTCGATGCCTTCGTCGGTCTCCTCCACCTCCGCCTTGGGAGCCCCGGTGGTGGTCATCGCCGGCGCCTGCTGCGCTTCGCTGCGACCACCGCGGCGGCAACCGGTGCCGGCGCTGGACGGTGCTCCTCGATTTCGGCCACCAGTGCAGCAGGATCGGCGACGGGCACCACCAGGTCATTGCCGTCGAGACAGCGTGAGCCGACAAGTCGAGCGAGCCGCACCAGATCCTGTGTATCGGAGTCGAGCCGGACGATGACGGCGTCGGTCTCGAGCCAGTGGTTGCGCGGCCGCGGCAGAAGGCGACGCTTCTCGGGGCGCGAGAACTTGCTCGCCAGCCTGGCGACCCTGGCGCGACGCACCTGGCTCAGTGGGATCCGCTGTCGACCCATCATGATTCGCACCACCAGGTCACCGCCGTCGACGCTGAGATAGCTGAACCTCTGTCGCGTCCAGAATGACGCCGCCAGGGCGTAGAGGAAGGCGCCGACCAGCGAGTAGAAGGACGTGGAGCCCCCGTTGCGCAGCGTCGCCGAGAAGATGGTCACC
>DASZGL010000065.1:0-1613 GCA_035938875.1 Candidatus Dormiibacterota bacterium | reverse complement strand
AACAGCCGCGCTTCGGCAGCACCCTGTCCCCTGCTGGCGCCGCTGATCAGGGCAACGCGGGACTCGAGCTGACCGCTCACAGGCTGACCCCCGCGCCGTTGACCATGATCACCTCGCCGCTGACGTAACGGCTGTCGTCGGTGAGCAGGAACGCGATGACGTCGGCGGTGTCCTCGGGCTCCCCCACGCGCCCCAGCGGGATCTGGGCGACGCGTCGCTGCCACTCCTCGTCGGTCCAGATGCGGCTCGCCGTCAGCGGAGTGCGGGTGAGGCCGGGCGCGACCGCGTTGACGCGGATGCCGAACGGGCCTCCCTCGTGGGCCAGACATCGCGTCAGCGCGACGACGCCGCCCTTCGATGCGGCGTAGGCGGCGATGCCCTGGCCGGCGCGGAAGGCGGTGCTCGATGCGACGTTGACGATCACGCCGCGACGCGACGCGACCATGCCCGGCCAGAAGAGCCGCGACATTCGATATGTACCGGACAGGTTGACGTCGACGATCGCCGTCCATGTGTCCTCGTCGAGCTCGCTGAAATCACGGCGGATGCTGATGCCGGCGACATTGACCAGCGCCGCGACACCACCGGCGAGCTCCGCGGCCTCGCCGACGCGGGCAACATCAGCGGGGCTGCGCACGTCTGCCTGAGCCCAGGCATCGCAGTTGCCGCATGGCGCGAGGTCGACGCCAAAGCAGCGATATCCATCATTGCGCAGCCGCTGCGCCGTCGCCCGGCCGATCCCCGACGCGGCGCCGGTGACCACCACCCATTCACCGGCGCTCATGTCACTCGAGCTCGCGGCGCAGTGAAGACCCCGCATGACCTGCCGACGGGATCATCATCTTGCTGTACCACTGCTCGCGCCAGACCCACATCTCACCACGCCGGGCGCGAAGGACCGGGTCCTTGGTCGAGCCGCCGATACTGTCGATGAACCCCTGCCACGAGGCGAAGTCGTGGGTGCGGTACAGGAAGACACATTCATCGGCAAGGCCCGACCCTGGCGCCGTCTCCCACGCGCCGACCAGGTCGACGCCCAGCCGCACCAGCGTCGGATACAGCCGCTCACGAAACTCGGGCCAGTAGTCCTCGCGCCAGTGCCCGTCCCGGCCGTCGGCACGGAACTCGGTGAACTCCATCTCGTACAGCCACGGGCGATCGCGATGGACGACGCCCGTGTCCTCGCCGGCTGCGTGTCGGCCGAGGATGGTCACCTGGTGGCCGGGTGACTCGAGGAGCAGCCGGCCGAAGCTCTGCTCGACGTACCGGGTGGCCACCTCGCGCCAGCGGCGCAGCGCCGAGTCGCTGCTGAGCCCGCTGGTGGCGCGGGTATACGCCGCCCACGATGCGTCGTCGGCGACGCTCCAGAGCACGGTGAACTCGTTGCCGTTGCCGCCGCCGATCGGCGTCTGCCAGGTGCCGACAAGCTCGAACCCCCAATTCGACATCAGTGGCTGCAGGGTGCCGGCGAGCGCCTCCCAGTAGGTGTCCCGCCAGTTGCCGTTCTTGCCGTCGGGAGCGAAGCGCAGCGTCTCGAGGTAGTGCATCAGCGCGGCTCGGCTGGAACCGGGGCAGCGCCGCCGACTCCGAGGAACGCCGTCACCCGGCCGGCC
>DASZGL010000064.1:0-49025 GCA_035938875.1 Candidatus Dormiibacterota bacterium | reverse complement strand
CAGAGCCCGCAACCGATGCAGCGCCCGTGCGCCGCCATCTGCTCGCGCTCCGATGCGGTGATCGCCGTGATCCGTTCGGGGGTGTAGAGCTCCTCGAACCGCGCCAAGCCGTCGTCGGGCGCACGGTGAAGGCTGCGGCGTACCGTGTGGCGCGCGTAGAGCACCGCAAGGCGCCGCAGCGCATTGGCACGCTGCCACCTTCCCGGCATCAGCCGGGCTCCGTGGTGCGCCGCGGCGAACCGGCGATCGCGGCATCGCCGAAGGCGCCAAAGCTGTACATCGCTCCGCGATAGAGCTCCTCTTGTGCCGCCGAGACGCCGTGCTGAAGTACCGCGGGTCGCTGCTGCCAGCGGGCGTCGAGAAAATCGGCAACCTCCTCCTCGATACGCCCCTGCTTCCAGCCGCGCTCCTCGGCCATCACCTGGGCGGCGCTCCAGCAGCAGCGCATCCCCAGACATCCGCCGCTGCTGCAGCGCACCCGGCGGAACAGGTCCTCGAGGCGCTCGACATGCTCGTGACGCACGGCGTGACGCACCTCGGCGCGGGTCACAGGTTCGCACTCGCACAGGACACTGCGCCGTTCTACGTTGTCGGCCTGCTCCAGCAGGGTTTCCGCGCGGTCGCCGTGCCGCGCCACGAGTCGCGTCGCCACCGCCAAGGGCAGGTCGAAACGACCGGCCACGTCCTCGACGGACACCGGGTGCGCTCCTCCAGGGAGCGGCACCTCATGCGTGGTGCAGCGCACCGGGGGCCGGCCGAGCACGCGGAGGAGCTCGTCGACGGTGTCCTCCGCCATCTTGCGGAACATCGACATCTTGCCCCCGGCGATGCTCACCAACCCGGCGACGCCGTCACGCCTGCCATGGTCGAAGACCTCGTATTCACGGGTGAGATCGTCCTCGTACTTGCGCCATTCGTAGAGCGTCGGTCGCACCGCCGCGTTGGCGTGGGCGATGCGATAACGGCGGATTCCGGGGAGCACGCGGTCGGCTGCCTCGAGCACGTACTCGATCTCGTCCTCGGTGATCTCGAGGTGCTCGGGATCGCCGTAGTAGTCGTCGTCGGTGGTGCCGAGGATGGTCTGGTTGGTGTGCGGCACCAGCAGCAGGCTGCGTCCGTCGATGGCCTCGACACCGAGCGCGACGTTGGTGATGCGCCTGTCGTAGATGAGATGGATTCCCTTGGCTGGACGCAGTCGTAGGCGAGCTCCGGCCATGCCGCACAGTTCGGCTCCCCACGGGCCCGCGGCATTGCAGACCGCACGCGCGGGGATCGACTCCTCGACCCCAGACAGTCGCGAGCGCACCCGCACGCCGCCGACCCGGCCACCGTCGACGATGATCGACGTCACCTCGGTCCAGGTGCGCACCACCGCACCGGCCTCACCCGCGGCGAGGGCGTTGACGGCGACGAGGCGGGCGGCGTCGACTCCCCACTCGTCCATGGTCAGCGCGCCGAGAAGCGCCGGGTTGAGCCCAGGTTCGAGGCACAGTGCCTCCTCGCGGCTGAGGCGCACGTGGGGCCGGCCTGCCTTGAGGGGTTGGAACCGGTCGTACGCCTCGAGGCCGACTTCGGCTGTCTCGATGCCCATCTTGGTGTCGGGGAATATGGGCAGGACGAACACCACCGGAAAGAGCAGGTGAGGGGCGATGCGCTTGATGTAGCCGCCATCGAGGGAGGAGATCCTGGTCGTCTCCCAGTCGTGCTCGAGGTAGCGCAGCCCGCCGTGGATCATGCCGCTGCTTCCCCACGTGGTTCCCGAGGCGAAGTCGCGCTGCTCCACAAGGCAAACGCGAAGGCCGCGCAGCGCGGCATCGCGCGCGACACCGGCGCCGGTGATTCCGGCGCCGACGACGACGACGTCGAAGACGCCATCCTCGAGCATGTCCGCACCGGTCATCGCGGCATTGTGCCCACCGGGGATCGCGCGGCGGCGAGCGGCGCTTCCGCCACCCGGTGCGCGCTCAGTACGATGGCCCCGGATGGAAGGCGAGGCGAAGAGCGGCGCAAGCATCCTCATCGCCGAGGACGAGGGATCAGTCGCCCGTGCCGTCGCCAGCCGGCTCGAACCGGAGGGGCACAAGGTCCGTTGGGTGCGCACCATCCGCGAGGCGCGCACCGAACTGCGCGACGATCCCGCCGACCTGGTGCTCATCGACTCCGCCCTGGAGACCGACGGCCTCGAGTATTTCCAGGCGTTGCGCTTCGCACCCGAAGCGCCGCGCGGCGGCATCATCGTGCTCGCGGAACAGAGCGACGTCCGCAAACGCGAGCACGCTCAGCAGCTCGGTGCCGCCGCGGTGGTGAGCAAACCGGTGCAGGGCGACGAGCTGGCGGTGATGCTCCGCGACCTCATCCGCCATCTATGACGAGGGGGGATGCTCCCCCCTATGACTTGCCGACCGGGCTAAGCCCGGATCGGCCTTACCCCCCTCGGCGGTCCTCGACCGCCGCCGGCGCCGTGCGCCGGGCCGCTTACAGCGGCAGGTGCAATCACTCGCCTCTACTGCTTGCCGCCCGGTTCAAGACAGCGCGCGAAGGGTGACGAAGGCGACGCTGGTCGCTGCCCAGAAGGTGATCAGCGCTCCCATGTACATGGGTACCGGGCCGGGGTCCCGATACCAGGCGACGACCTTGTGCGCGGTGAGCGCATACAGCGCCACAAGGTCGACGAGCACCAGCAACGCGGTGCCGAGCATGCCGGCGACGTCGATGGTGCGCGCCACCGCGGCGACCACCGCGTACGACGCTGCGCCGATGCCCGCGGCCATGGACAACACCACCACCTGGGCGCGTCGCACCCAGGCGTCGTGACGCGTCAGCAATGTGCCGATGAGGATGAGCGCACCACCCAGAGCCGCGCTCGAGATCGCCTCGAGGATCTGCACCGCGACAGGCGTCGGCAGGGTGCGGTCGCCGACCTGGACGGCGCCGCCGAAGGGCGCGAACACACCCTCGATGAGCGCTCCGATGGCCAGCAGGATGTCCCAGGTGTAGATGAGCAACAGCGCGGTCGGGCGACGCTCGTCCTCGCCGTCCGCGGCCGGACGCTCGGACCGGGTCGGCGAGGGGATCACCCCGTGGATGATGCCAGGGCAGGTGCCGGCGGCCGGTCGTTAGGCTTGGTCCATGGTCCATACCGTCGCGGTTCTCGATGGCGACCAGACCGGCCAGGAGCTGCTCGAGCAGGCTCTGCAGGTCCTCGACCCCGCGGTCATCGGCGTCGAGCTCGACCTGCGGCATTTCGACCTCTCCCTCGACAACCGCCGTGCGACGCAGAACCAGGTCGTCCACGAGGCGGCCGCGGCGATGGTCGCCTGCGGCTTCGGCATCAAGGCGGCGACGGTGACGCCGGAAAAGCACGGCGATGTCGGCAGTCCCAATGCGGTGTTGCGTTCCCAAGTCGGGGGCAAGGTCATCGTGCGCACCGGGCGCCGCATCGCCGGTGTCGCCCCCGTGGCCGGCGTCAGCGCACCGATCAGCGTCGTGCGCATGGCCGTTGACGATGCCTATGGCGCCGAGGAATGGCGCACCGGCGCGGGCGGCGACGAGGTCGCATTCCGCACCGAGCACATCTCGCGTAGCACCAGTCGCGCGGTCGCCGAGTTCGCCTTCCAGCACGCGCGGCGCATGCACGCGCGCGTCTTCGGCGGTCCCAAGTTCACCGTCTCACCGGTGTACGAGGGAATGTTCAAGGAGGAGCTCGACGCCGCGGCGGCCCGTCATCCCGATGTCGCCTACGAGCCTCAGCTCATCGACGCCACCTACGCGCTGCTGCTCACCATGGGCGGCGATCCGCTGGTCATCCCCGCGCTCAACCGCGACGGCGATTGCCTCAGCGACTTCGTGCTGCAGCTCTTCGGCAGCATCGCCGGTGCGGAGTCGATTCTCATCGGCTTCACTGGCGACGACCTCGACCATCCCAACGTCGTCATGACCGAGGCGCCGCACGGCACCGCGCCGTCGCTGCAGGGCAAGAACATCGCCAACCCCATGGCCATGATCCTCGCCGGCGCGTCGCTGCTCGGCTTCATCGACGACCGGGCGACGCGACAGGCGTCGCGAGCCATCTACGAGTCGGTCTTCGAGGCCGTCCGCGAAGGCCTGCGCACCGCCGACCTCGGCGGTCATTCGTTCACCGACGAGTTCACCTCTGCCATCATCGACCGTGTACGCGCCAAGCTCGACGTGTGGGGGTCGCTCGGCGTCGACTAGCGACTTGATCGCAGGTTGAGCTCGCGCCCCGTCGTTATACTCGGCAGCACTGCAAGACGAGGGATCCGGTGGACATCCTGGGGCTCATCAAGGAGCGGGCGGGCGATTACGACTGTCCGGTGTGCAAGCGCTCCCTGGACGGATGTTCGCTCACCCTGGTGCGCGATGAGGATCCCCTGTACACAGTGCAGGTGTGCTGCGCGAGGTGCCAGGTGACCTTCGTCGTCGTGCTCCAGGTGCGCGATCAACCCGAGGTCAGCGGCACGGTGGCGCGACCTCGTCCCCGCCGGCAACGTCCTCCGCGGAAGCCGGTTGCGCCGCCCATCGAGCCCGACGAGTTACTCGACCTGCACGAGCTGCTTCGCGACCACGACGGTCCGATCACCGACCTCCTCCGCTCGACAGCCCCCGCGCACCACGGTCGATCGTCGCGCGAGTGATCGCCGCCGGCTGATCCCCGGCCGGTTCGACGCCGCCATCCCGAAGGCGCGCGCGGCCAGGTCTACACTGCGACCATGAGCGCGCCCGCTGCGGTGTACCTCGATCACGCGGCGACGACGCCGGTCGCCGACGAGGTGATGACGGTGATGCTCCCCCTGCTGCGCGAGGGTTTCGGCAATCCGTCGTCGGCGCACGCCGCCGGCCGGACGGCCCGCAACGCCGTCGACGAGGCGCGAGAACAGGTCGCCGCGGCGCTGGGCTGTGCGGGACGTGAGGTGGTGTTCACCTCCGGCGGCAGCGAGGCGGACAACCTCGCCCTGCGCGGCACCCTGGAGCGCCACGCGCGACGCGGGCGGCACCTGGTGATCACCGCCATCGAGCACGACGCCGTGCTCAAGACCGCCGAGTGGCTGGCCGAGAGCGGCCGCGCCGAGATCTCCGTCGTCCCCTGTGACTCGCGAGGTGTCGTCGACCCTGCGGAGGTCGCCGCCGCGGTCCGCGACGGCACCGTGCTGGTGTCGATGATGCTCGCCAACAACGAGGTCGGCACCATCCAGGACGTCGCCACCGCGGTCGAGCTGGTGAAGCGGCGCAACCCGGCCACCCTGGTGCACAGCGACGCTGTCCAGGCGCTGGGCAAGCTGCGCCTCGACGTCGCCGCGATGGGCGTCGACCTTCTCACCGTCACCGCACACAAGGTGAGCGGCCCCAAGGGTGCCGGTGCCCTCTACGTTCGCCAGGGGGTGGCGGTCGAGGCGCAGATCACCGGCGGTGGCCAGGAGCGAGCCCGGCGCAGCGGCACCGAGAACGTCGCTGCCATCGCCGGGTTCGGCGCCGCGGCCAGCCTGGTCGAGACCGAGCGCGAGCGTGAAGCGCCTCGACTCGCTGCCCTGGCCGAGCAGCTGGTGCAGCGGGTGTCGGCGGCTCTCCCCGACGTGGTGGTCACCGCCGCGGGCGCCCCCAGGCTGCCCTCCTTCGCCACCTTCGCCTTCGCCGGGGTGGAGAGCGAGCTGCTGCTCACCGTCCTCGACGGCGAGGGCGTCTATGCCTCCGGGGGATCGGCCTGCTCGAGCGGGGCGCACATGCCGTCCCACGTGCTCGTCGCCATGGGACTGCCCGCCGCGGTGTGCGCCGGGGCGCTGCGCTGCACTCTGGGCCGGACGAGCACCGCCGCCGACGTCGAGCGGGCCGGCGAGGTCATCGTCGGTGCCGTCCGCCAGCTTCGCGAGGCGTTACCGGTCCGGATCTGACTGAGGGGGGATGCTCCCCCCTATGACTTGCGGCCGGGCAAAGCCCGTCCGCCTTACCCGTCCTTGGAGGGGGGATGTTCCCCCCTATTCATTGCCGACCGGGCCGAGCCCGGATCGGCCTTACCCCCCTCCGGCCGTCCTGGACGGCCGGAGCGCCCTGCGGCGCCGGCGCTACGCGGGCGGGTGCGCCGCACCCTGTGCGATAATTCTGACCGTGACAGTCGGAATTAGCCGCGCCGCCCCGTTCTCCATGCGGGTCAGCTCCAAGGCCCACTACGGCCTGCGCATGATGACCGAGTTCGCCAAGGGCTACGGCAAGGGCCCGCTCAGCCTCGCCGAGGTCGCCCGGGTCGAACAGCTGCCGCTCGCCTACCTGGAGCAACTCGCCGGCCAGCTCCGCCGCGGCGGGCTCGTGCAGAGCACCCGCGGCGTCCACGGCGGCTACGTTCTCAGCCGCTCTCCCGAGGAGATCACCGTCCTCGACATCGTCACCGAGCTCGAAGGCGAGGTCGCCCCCGTGGAGTGCGTCTCTCACGACTACGAATCGGGCACCTGCCTTCGCGAAGGCGATTGCGCCTCGCGGGCACTGTGGCGGCGCCTCAAGCAGTCGATCGACGCGGTGCTCTCGGCGACGACGCTCGCCGAGCTGGTCACCGACCACAGCCTCATCGCCACGCTCGTCCCTGTCAAAGCGTCGGAGGAGTTCGATGTCTGAGCAGGGCGCGCTCCGCGTCGGAGGCCTCCGCGTCAGCGTCGACGACAAGGAGATCCTCCGCGGCGTCGACCTGCAGGTGCCGCCCGGAGAGATCCACGCCCTGATGGGGCCCAACGGTTCGGGCAAGAGCACGCTCGCCTACACCCTCATGGGTCACCCCAAGTACATCGTCACCGCGGGCACCGCGGCCTTCGACGGCCAGGACCTGCTGCCGCTCACCACCGACGCGCGGGCGCGCCTGGGCCTGTTTCTCTCCTTCCAGTACCCCACCGCCATTCCCGGGGTGACGATGGTCAACTTCCTGCGCGCGTCGCTCAAGGCGCAGGGCAAGGAGACGCCTGCCCGCGAATTTCTGCGCACACTCGGTGAGCAGATGCAGGCTCTGAAGATCGACGAGAGCTTCCGCTCTCGCTACATCAACGACGGCTACAGCGGCGGCGAGAAGAAGCGGGCCGAGATCCTGCAGCTGGCGCTGATGCGACCGCGCATGGCCATCCTCGACGAGACCGACTCGGGACTCGACGTCGACGCCCTGCGCACAGTCGCCGAGGGCGTGCAGCGGATCGCTGGACCGGATATGGCGATCCTGCTGATCACCCACTACCCGCGCATCCTCGAGTACCTCCATCCCCATCGGGTCCACGTTCTCAGTGAAGGCCGCGTGGTTGCCTCCGGTGATCACGATCTGGCCCGACGCATCGAGCGCGAGGGCTACGAGTCCCTCGTCGCCGCATAAAAGAAGAGCAGCACAATGGCAGTCGAAGCACACGCGCTGACCAAGGACTACAAATACGGCTTCCACGACATCGACATCTCGGTGTTTCGCACTGAGAAGGGCCTGTCGCCCGAGGTCGTGGCAGCGATCAGCGCGCACAAGGAAGAGCCGGAGTGGATGCTCAAGTTCCGACTCAAGGCGCTCAACCACTTCTACAAGCGGCCCATGCCCGCCTGGGGCGCAGACCTCAGCGGCATCGACTTCGACAACATCTATTACTACGTCAAGCCGGTCGAGGAGCAGAGCCGCAGCTGGGACGACGTTCCCCAGTCGATCCGCGACACCTTCGACAAGCTGGGCATTCCCGAGGCGGAGCGCAAGTTCCTCGCCGGAGTCTCCGCTCAGTACGACTCCGAGGTCGTCTACCACAGCATCCGCGAGGACCTCGACAAGCTCGGCGTCATCTTCGGCGACTGCGACACCGGGCTTCGCGAGCACCCCGAGATCTTCCGCAAGTACTTCGGCACGATCATCCCCGCCAACGACAACAAGTTCGCCGCGCTGAACAGCGCCGTATGGTCAGGAGGGTCGTTCGTCTACGTCCCCGCGGGAGTCCACGTCGACGTTCCCCTGCAGGCGTACTTCCGCATCAACAGCGACAACATGGGCCAGTTCGAACGCACCCTGATCATCGCCGAGGAGGGATCGTTCGTTCACTACATCGAGGGCTGCACGGCACCGACGTATTCCAGTGATTCGCTGCACAGCGCGGTGGTCGAGATCATCGCCCACAAGAACGCGCACGTGCGCTACACGACCATCCAGAACTGGTCGGACAACGTCTACAACCTGGTCACCAAGCGGGCCGTGGCGTACGAGGGGGCAACCGTCGAATGGATCGACGGCAACCTGGGCAGCAAGGTGACCATGAAATACCCGGCGATCTACCTCATGGGCGAGCGCGCCCACGGTGAGGTCCTTTCCGCGGCATTCGCCGGCGACGGCCAGCACCAGGACGCCGGTGCCAAGTGCATCCATGTCGCCCCCAACACGACGAGCCAGATCATCTCGCGATCGATCAGCAAGGGCACGGGACGCACGTCGTACCGCGGTCACATCAAGGTGTATCCCAAGGCGAGTGGCGTCAAGGTCAACGTGCGCTGCGATGCCCTTCTCCTCGACGAGGAGGCGCAGAGCGACACCTATCCCTACATGGACATCGAGAACGCCGACGTCGAGATCGGCCACGAGGCCACCGTCAGCAAGGTCGGCGAGGAGCAGATCTTCTACCTGATGTCGCGCGGGCTCAGTGAAAGCGACGCGACCACGCTCATCGTCAACGGCTTCTTTGAACCGTTCGTCAAGGAGCTGCCGATGGAGTATGCGGTGGAGCTCAACCGTCTGCTCGCCGTGCAGATGGAGGGGGCGGTCGGCTGATGACCGTCGATCTACCCGTCCCCGGGCTTGTCGGCCACGGGGCACTCGAGGCACGTCTCGAGCACGCTCCGGCGTGGCTGCAGCAGCGTCGTGAGCTGGCATGGCGGCGTTACACCGAGCTACCACTGCCGTCGTCCAGTCGCGACGAGGACTGGCGGCGCACCGATATCAGCGCGCTGCGCATCGAGGATTTCGTCGCCGACCCAGGCGAGACGACGCACGGTGAAGCGCTGATCGACGCCATGCGGGCGATGCGCGACGCCGCCGCACCGGGGGCCGCGTTCGTGGCCAGCACCCGGCTGGGAAATCGCGCTTGCGAGGACACCGACCAGCTCACCGCGCAGGGAATCATCGTCGGCTCACTCGACGCAGCGGCGCGAAACCACCCCGAGCTGGTCCAGCGCGGGCTCGACACCATCCCGCCCGACAGCGCATTCCTGGCGTTGTGGAACGCCCTGTGGTGGGGCGGCACATTCGTCTACGTCCCGCCGTCGGTGGACGCCCGCATCCCCGTCTTCGCCGCGCACACCGCCGCCGGAGACAACGCCGCGATCTTCCCCGCCACCATCGTGGTCCTCGACAGCAACTCCTCGCTGACACTGATCGACGCCTACGCCTCGCCGGCGACGGATGCGCCGCTGCTGAGCAACGCGGTCAGCGCGCTGGTCATCGGACAGGGGGCCCGGCTCGACTACTGCACGGTGCAGCGCTGGGGTGCGGGCGCATGGCACATGGCGACGCATCGCGCCACACTGGCCAAGGACGCGCGCCTTCGCTTCTTCGGCGCCACCCTGGGAGCTCGCCTGCAGAAGGCGTACTGGGAGGTGATCGCCGACGGCGCAGGCAGTGAGGCGTTGCTCAGCGGGGTGTGCTTCGGCGACGGCACCCAGCACCTCGACCATCAGTCCCTGCAGCTCCATCGCGCACCGCGTACGCACACCGACCTACTGCTCAAGGTCGCCGTGCGTGACCGGGCCCGCAGCGTGTACAGCGGGCTCATCGAGGTCGAGCGCGAAGCCCAGCAGACCGACGCCTACGTGCAGAACCGCAACCTTATCCTCAGCGACGGTGCCATCGCCGACAGCGTGCCGCGGCTGGAGATCAGGGCCAACGACGTCCGCTGCGGTCACGGCGCCACCGCCGGCCACATCGACTCCGCCCAGCGCTTCTACCTGATGTCACGCGGTGTCCCCGCCGAGGTGGCCGACAGGATCATCGTCAGCGGCTTCATGCAAGACGCCCTGGACCGCTGCCCCCACGACGGCGTCCGCGCATTCGCCGCCCAGCTCCTCGACGAGGAGATCGCCGGACGCTCGCAGGCGGGCATCACTGCCCCGGAGGTGGACGCGGCATGAGCACCCAGCTGGTCGAGGTCGCCCGTGTCGAGGATGTCCCCCCGGGGCACGCCGCGCGGCTGATCATCGAGGGTGTGCCCGTGGCGCTGTTCAATGTCGGCGGCGACTTCCACGCACTCGACGACACCTGCACGCACGCCGAGGCGTCGCTCAGCGAGGGCGAGCTGGACGTCGACGAATGCACCATCGAATGCCCCTTGCACGGTTCGACGTTCGACGTGCGAAGCGGCGAGCCGCTGTCCCTTCCCGCGGTCATTCCGGTGCGGGTCCACGACGTCGTCGTCGAGGACGGCCTGATCAAGGTTGCGCTCAACCATGACTGAGGCGATCACCGTACCCAGGTTTGACGTGCAAAGCATCCGCGAGGATTTCCCCGTGCTGGCGCGCATGGTTGGAGATCATCCGCTGGTCTACCTCGACTCGGCGGCCACCGCGCAGAAGCCGGTGCAGGTGCTCGATGCCGTGGAGCACTACTACCGGACCAGCAACGCCAACGTCCATCGCGGCGTGCACACGCTGGCCAACGAGGCAACCGACCTCTTCGAGGGCTCGCGCCGGCGCGTGGCTGCCTTCATCGACGCGGATCCACGCGGCGTCGTCTTCGTGCGCAACACCACCGAGGCGATCAACCTCGTCGCCGCGTCGTATGCGCGCGAGCTGCTCTCGCCGGGTGACCGCATCGTGCTCACCGAGATGGAGCACCACAGCAACCTGGTTCCCTGGCAGCTCGCCGCCGAACGCGCCGGACTCGAGCTCGCCTTCATCGCCGTTCGCGACGACGGCACGCTCGACATGGACCAGGCCGCGCAGCTGCTCCAGGAGCCCACCCGGCTGGTGTCGGTGACGCACCAGAGCAACGTGCTGGGAACGATCAACGACATCGCCACCATCACCGCCATGGCGCATCGCTGCGGCGCGCTGGTGTGCGTCGACGCGGCACAGAGCGTTCCTCACATGCCGGTTTCGGTGCGCAGCCTCGACGTCGACTTCCTCGCCTTCAGCGGCCACAAGATGTGCGGGCCGATGGGCGTCGGGGTGCTCTGGGCTCGCCCCGAGCTGCTCGAGCGCATGCCGCCGTTCCTCGCCGGGGGCAGCATGATCCTGCGGGTCGAGCTGGGGCGCTCCACCTGGAACGAGGTGCCGCACAAGTTCGAGGCGGGTACGCCTGACGTCGCCAGCGTCGCCGGGCTTGCCGCCGCATGCGACTACCTCGAAGCCGCCGGCAAGGACCGCATCCATGAGCACGAGCTGGCGCTCAGCCGGCACCTGGTCGACGTGCTCGACGAGGTCGGCGGGGTCACCGTGCACGGCCCGCGCGATTCCGCCGCCCGCGGCGGCACGGTGAGCTTCACCATGGGTGACATCCATCCCCACGACATCGGCACCGTGCTCGACCGTCAGGGCGTGGCCATCAGGGCAGGACATCATTGCTGCCAGCCGCTGATGCACCGCCTCGGCGTCCCGGCGACGGCGCGAGCCTCGGTCTACCTCTATTCGACCCACGACGAGGTCGACGCCCTCGGCGAGAGCCTCCACGCCGTCCGCCGTCTCTTCGGTTAGCAGTGGCTGCCCAAGGGCGGCAGGCCACCTTGGGTACAATCCTGACCATGGCAGTCGGAAATCGGGTCGAAGACGAGCTCTACCGCGAGATCATCCTCGACCACTGGCGTAGTCCTCGCCACCTCGGCCGGGTCGAGCCGGCCGACGTCGTCGTCGAAGGCAACAACCCGCTGTGCGGCGACGAGGTGCTGCTCAGCATGCGCGTCAGCGAGGGCGCCATCGCCGACATCGCATTCACCGGACACGGCTGTTCGATCAGCCGCGCGTCAGCGAGCATGATGTGCGAGGACGTGGCCGGGCAGAGTGTCGACCACGCCACCGAGATGATCCGCAGGTTCCGCACGATGATGCTGGACGGCGGCAGCAGCGACGGTCTCGGTGACCTCGAGGCGCTGCAGGGCGTTGCCCGCATCCCCGTTCGAGTCAAGTGCGCGGTGCTCCCGTGGAATGCGCTGCGCGAAGGACTGGAACGGGGTGGTGGCACGGTGACCACCGAGGAGGGTCCAGAGGCATGACCATGCGCGAGATGTCAGCCGACGACGATCCCAACATCGTCGCCGCGGCGGATCCCCCCGACGTGAGCGACGCCGTCCCCACGGTGTCGACAGCGGTGACCGGTGGACCGTTCGGCGAGCGTGCCAGCAGCGAGATGATCCTCGACGCGCTCAGCCAGGTTTTCGACCCGGAGATCGGCATCGACATCGTCAACCTCGGCCTGGTGTACGACACGTCCCTCGACGACAAGGGGGTGCTCAGCGTCGACATGACGCTGACGTCGCCCTACTGTCCGATGGGCAACATCATCCAGAGCCAGGCTCATGCGGTCTGCGCAGGTCTGCCCGGCGTGAGCGACGTCAAGGTGAACCTGGTGTGGCAGCCTCCCTGGGACCCACGCACCATGGCCTCGGAAGAGGCCCAGCTCGAACTGGGGATTTATTAGAGGGGGGACGCTCCCCCCTGTGACTTGACGGCCGGGCTCAGTCAGCCCGTCAACGAGCCCGGATCGGCCTCACCCCCTTGGTAGCATCCTGCACTCCGTGAGTGCTCGCGATCACCACCGGCGACGCGCGCTGCTTCCCCTGCTTGGAGGCGTGGTCGTGCTCGTCGTTGCCTGCGGCGGCGCCGAGATCAGTCCCGACAAGACGGCGAGCACGGCGAGGATCCACCCCGACCCCTGCACGCTGCTCTTCGACAGCGACGTCGCCAACGCCCTCGCGGCGCCGGCGGCGACCCCGGCACCGAGTCCGGCACCCGGGGGCAGCCCGAGCGTCACGCCTGCCACGAGTCCTGGAGCGACACCGGTGCCGACGCCGTCGCCGACACCGGCTGCGACGATCACCGTGCTGCCGCCGACCTACGCCGCGCGTGCGGTCACCGCCGGCCAGAAGACGGTCAACGCCGGCGTCTGCACGTACCAGGCGCTGGACGGCGGCCAGGTCATCGTCACCGTGCTGCCCAAAACCGCGCTGTCAGCGGTGGCCGAAGGTGGTGCGGTCCTCGGCCCCGCGCAGCTGCTCGAGAGCACCTCGACGTCGCTTCTGTCATTGCAATACGGCGACGCCGTCGTCGAGGTGGGCATCGTCCTCGGCCAGGTCGACTCGGTGAGCCGGGCGAACCGGCTTGCCACCCTCGGCAGCACGCTGGCGGGGTCGACCATCCCCACCCTGGCGCCGGTTGCCGCCGGCGCCACTCCGGGTGCGCGCCCTGTCTTCACCCCGCCGCCTCCGCCCGGCGAGGTGGTCAGCAGCCAGGCGGCAGCCACCACGGTCAAGGAGACCGACAGTCCGGCGGTGTTCACGCCGGCGGACGCGAGCATTAAGACCGGCGACGTCATCGAGTGGGACAACGCCGGCACCGAGCAGCACAACGTCATCTTCGACGACTACGCCGCGCTCTCCTCCAACACCATGAACGTCGGCGACAAGTACCAGGTGAAATTCACCGTGGCGGGAACCTACTCGTATCACTGCACAATCCACCCGGGGATGAACGGCAGCCTCACCGTGCGCTGACTGGCGCTGCCGGCGAGATGTGTGATCCGTTCGCCGCAGCAACAGCGTATCCGCAGTGACCGAGGAGACCCGTGGTCCAGCCATCTCCGTGACCTCGACTGACGAACAGGTCGTCTCCCTGCTCGCCGAAGGGAACCCCCAGGCGATCGACATGCTGTACGAGAGGTACGGGCGGCTTGCCTATTCCCTCGCCTTCAGGGTGCTCGGCGACGGCGCCGCCGCCGAGGACGTGGTCCAGGACGCGTTCCTCTCGGTGTGGCGCCGCTCGTCGACATTCGAGGCATCGCGGGGCAGCCTGCGCACCTGGCTGTGCTCCATCGTCCATCACCGCGCGCTCGACCGGCTTCGCGGGCGAAGCGGACGGGCACGCTTCGATCTCACCCTGGACAAGGCCACCGCCGAGACCGCGGTGACCGACACCTGGGAGATCGTCGCCGACGCGCTGGAGCGCGATCAGATCCGCACCGCCCTCGGCGGCCTTCCCGCCGAGCAGCGTCAGACCATCGAGCTCGCCTATTACGGGGGCTATTCGCAGAGCGAGATCAGCGACTTGATGCGCGTCCCCCTGGGGACGGTCAAGGGTCGCACCCGGATGGCGCTGCGCAAGCTTCGCGGAGCGCTCGAGACGCACGGCGTCGGCTGGAACACGACGTGACCTGCGACGACGCCGATCTGCTGCTCGCCGCCTACGCCGTCGGCGCCCTCGACGCCGACGATCGGCTGCCGCTGCGCAGCCACCTCGTCGACTGCGACCGCTGCCGGCACGAGGGCACGCGTTATGTGCAGGCCGCGGAGTTCCTCGCCCTGGGCGTCGACCTGGTCACGCCGCCGCCGGCGCTGCGCAGCCGCATCATGGCTCGGGTTCACGCCGAGGCGGCCGGCGAGCCGGTGCCCGGCGAGCCCTGGTACCGGCGCTTGTGGTCGGTGGTCCCCAGCGGGCGCGGCCTCACGGTGGCCGGAGCCGGTGCGGCCCTGGCGGCGGTGGCGGCAGCAGCGCTGGTCGCGGTGCTGCTGCGCCGCGGTCCGGGCGACGCCACGCTCATCGCGCGCAGCTGCGGGCTGACCGCCGCCCCTGGCGCCTGCGCGACGTTGACCTACGTCCCCGACGCTCGCCAGGCGGTGCTCAGCGTCGACGGCCTCACGCCGATCGAGACGGTCAACGGCCGCCCGACGGCGATGTACGAGGTGTGGCTGATCCGGCCGGACGGCTCGCCGACAGCCGCGGCCTTCCTGACGCCGACGCCCGACGGCAAGCACTGGACGGCCGCAATGAACGCCGACGTCAGCCAGTACGCCGCCGTGGCCACGACGCGCGAAGCGCCCGGCAACACCGACTACCCGCGAGGCACCGAGGTGCTGCGCATCAGCGTGCCGACGCCCTGATCGCGGCAGTGTCCGCAACCACGCGATCTCACCGCCACGACGGTTCCCTGGACTAGGCTTCGAGCCGTGGCCGAGCGGCTCTTCACCCAGGACCAGGCCAACCAGCTGATTCCTCAGCTCCGTCCGCTCCTTGAGCAGCTTCGCCAGGCGGCACGGGTCGCCGGCGACGAGGAACGGCGCCGTCACCTGCGCGCCGTCGTCGGCGGCAACGGCGGTGGGGATACCGCGCGGGAGATGCTCCAGGTCGGCGACGAGCTGGCCCGGCTGATCGCCGACATCGAGGAACTCGGCATCGTCGTGCGCGACCCCTCCACCGGCCTCATCGACTTCCCCGCTGAGCGTGAAGGCCATCCTGTCTACCTGTGCTGGCGCATCGACGAGGAGTCCGTGGCTCACTGGCACGACCGCGACGCCGGCTTCGGCGGCCGCGAGCCGCTGTAGACGGCGGTCAGGAGGGGATGGCCTCGGTGAGCCCGTTGAGCTGCGCCGGAGCCAGGGTGACGAGCGCGGTGCGACCTGGCGCTCGGTGAAGCTGGCCGGCGTTGTCGAGAAAACCGAAGATGTAGCTGCTCGGTGCGACCGCGCCAAGGTCGAAGGCGCCGGCCGCGTCGCTGCGCCCGGTGGCCGCGGGGATCAGGGTCGCCGGCTCGGGACTGGCTGCCGAGACGCTCGATGGCGACACCGGGAGAAGCACCACGCGAAGCCCAGCACCGGGCTGGCCCGCGAGGGTGAGCTGGCCGCGGACCTTGACGGGCGCGGCGAGGAGGTCTCGCGCCGCGGTCGCGGCACTCGAGAGCGGCGCGTCGGCGATGGTCTGGCGAAGCAGGTCGGCAGCCTGGCCGGTTGCCGTGTCCTTGTTGACGAGGTACCTCGCCGCGGTCACCCGCGCCGTTGGCAGGGCAAGACGCGCCTGCACCGCTCCCTGGGTGTCGGCGAGAACGACCGCCTTCTCCAGGTCGTCCAGAGAGGTCAGGGGATCTCCCGCTTGCAGGGCCGCGCCCGAGGCGTTGAGCAGCAGCGATGCCGCCGCCTCGCGCAGCTGGAGGCGGTCAGCCCCGCTGGCGCTGTCGGCGCGCTTCTCCAGCTTGGTGGCGGCGTCGACGGCGTCGCCCGCAGCCGCCTGCTGCCGCGCCTGGTCGATCAGCGCGGCGATTTCGGAGCCCGCCGGGGTCGTATGCACACCGGCGCTGGAACGCGCGCGGATGAAGGCGATGGCACCGATGACCAGTGCGGCCACAGCGAGAAGCGCGACGGCGTTGGTCCAGTGGCGGGACAGGACACCGGACAGGGGAACGCGCTCCGCCCGCGCAGCATCGATGTCCAACTGCAGCGCCCCGACCGACGCGGCGCGAAGCTCCGAAGGGGAGGAGGCCAGGGGCCGGGGGGTGGCTGGCCGCGCCGGGCGTTGAAGAGGACTCGCGAGCGGCGCGGGTGTGACCACTGGCACGGCGACGCCTTTCGGGATCATCGATGGCTCGGGCCGCGCCACCGGTAGTGGCGGTGGAGCGGGTGGCGCTGCTTCTCGCGTCACCGGCGGCATCGGCTGCGTTGCGGGAGGTGCGGTCAACGCTTGGCGAGCGGGCGCGGGGGCGCTCACCGCTTCTTGTGCGGCTGGCGGTGGGGGCGCCGGCTGGGCAGCCGGCGGTGGCGCCGCGACCGGCGCCGATGGAGACGGTGGTGCTGCTGCTGGCGTGCGCAGCACGCTCGGGGTGCCGCGGTTGAACGCTCGTAGCGCGGCAGGCACGCGCGGCGCCGTCTCCGCCACGGGCATCGAGCGGACGTTGCGCCGCAGAGGCGGGGGCAGCCGGTACGGCGGCTGCCCAGGATCGCCCTGGGGCTCGCTGCCCGCCGTCGAGTCGGTGTCCATCGATGACTCCACCTTAGCGCCGATCTGGCGACGGCCCTGCGACAGCACTAGGACGCGGCTGGCGAATGCACTCCGTCCATCACCTCGCTGCGCAGCAGATCGTCGATGGTCTCGCGGCGACGCACGACACGCGCCTCTCCGCCGCTGACGAAGACCACCGCAGGACGTGGGCTGGCGTTGTAGTTCGACGCCATCGCCAGGCTGTAGGCGCCGGCCGCCGGCACGGCGATGATGTCTCCCTCGCGCAGTGTGGGGAGGCTGCAGTCGCGCACCAGGATGTCGGTCGATTCGCAGTAACGGCCAGCTATGGTTATAACTTCCTCGCCCGGTGAATCCGGCGCACGTACCAGGATCGGCTGGTAGCGCGCGCCATAGAGCTTGGGTCGGATGTTGTCCCCCATGCCACCGTCAACGGCGACATAGGTGCGCACGCCGGGAATCTCCTTGCGCGCACCAACACTGTACAGCGCGACGCCCGCCGAGCCGACCACGCTGCGACCGGGTTCCACCAGCAGCGTGGGCAGCGGCAGGTCACGCGCCGCAAAGGCACGCCCGACAGATTCCGTCACTACTCGCATAAACTCGCTGACGGTTGGGGGTTCGTCGTCGTCGGTGTAGGCGATGCCGAGTCCGCCTCCCGCGCTGAAGGTCTGGGCGACGAAACCGTGCTTGCGCCGCGCCTCGACGAGGAAGTCGGCGACGACGTTGACAGCTTCCGGGTAGCTGCCCAGGTTGAAGATCTGCGAGCCGATGTGCATGTGCACGCCGCGCAGCTCGAGGTTGGCGATGGTCAGCGCCTTGTCCAGCGCTGCCATCGCCTGCCCGGTCTCGATGCCGAAACCGAACTTGCTGTCCAGCTGCCCCGTGCTGATGTAGTCGTGCGTGTCCGGCTTCACTCCGGGAGAGAGCCGGAGAAGTCCCCGAACCCGGGTGTCCGTGGCGGCGCCATTGACCAGGTCGAGCTCGCGCTCGGAGTCGATGACCAGGTGGCCGACGCCCGCATGGGCCGCGGCGGCCACCTCGCCTGCGTCCTTGTTGTTCCCGGGAAAGCTGACACGACGCGGGTCGAGCCCGCAGCGCAGCGCCACCTCGAGCTCGCCACCGCTGACGACGTCGACGCCGCAGTCCTCCTCGACGAGGATGCGCACCAGCGCCGGGCTGAGGTATGCCTTCGCGGCGTAGAGCACGTCACCACCAGCGGGCCACGCGTCGAGCCCCGCCCGATAGGCGCGAAGCCGGTTGCGGATGGTCGCCTCGCAGTAGACATACAGCGGTGTGCCATGGCGTGCGGCCAGCTCGCCGAGGTCACAACCGCCGACACTGAGATGCCCGGCGGCGGTACGGCCTGCGCTGTCGGGAAGGACCATGGCCCCAGTGTAGATACGGAAGACGGCACCTCTGGCGGGGCTTTACGGAACACCGTGCCACCCGCACTCGGCGCCATCGTGCGCTCGGTCTGCGGCTACACTGAAGCGTGCGTCTCCGGCCGTAGCGCCGCCCACGTCTCAACTGACGCAGTGGGCTGTGCGCCGGCACTCCAAGAAAAGGAGGATCCTGCCCATGCCCGATTCCAGTACCACCTCCGTCCCGACCAGCGCCAAGGTGAGGAGCTGACCGCCGGGAAGCATTAGGAGTGGTGTCTCGGCACGCGAGAACGTCTCGCCGTCGGGACACCGGGAGGCGCAGACCGCGGCCCGCGGTCTCTCACCAACGCGCTGAGCGCGGGGCGGCGACGCCCCGCGCTTTTTAACGGAGGGGGGATGCTCCCCCTATGACTTGCGGCCGGGCAAAGCCCGTCCGCCTTACCCCCCTCCGGCCGTCCTCGACGGCCGCCGCGCCCTGCGGCGCGGGGGCGACTTGCCCCTGGCCGCGAGTGACGGGGGTCAGCCGTGGACGGCGGTGCGCACCTGGGCGGCGCGAGTCGCCTCGGCGGGAGCGGGAACCAGCTGGTCGCGCTCGACGTATCCCTCGACACCGGTGCGCAGTCGCACCTTGACGAATGGGCCGTGGTTGCTCAGCGCAATCAGCGGTGTGGCCGTGTACACCTTCTCCCCTCGAGCGGCGGAGAATTCGGCCCCCTCGAACAGCAGGTACGGCGTTCCCGCCCACGAGGCGACCAGTGTCACTGGACCGGGCGGCGTCGTCCGATCACGGTAGATGGTTCGCCGGTCGCGATTGCCGCGGCTCAACAGGTAGACCACCTGCAGCCCTCGCGGAAGCGCGCCGAGGCCTTTGCTCGCCTCGACTTCGACGATTGTGCCAGTATCGGCAGAAACTGTGCGGACCGTTACCCATCGCGGTCGCGCCCGTGGCTTCCAGTGGCGCGCGCCGTTGCCGTCGAGCTTCTCCAGAGCCCGCCAGTTGCCGAACAGAAAATGCTTCCGCTCGAATTCGACGGCGCGCGCGCTGTCGGCGCCGGTGACCTCGTAGCGGAACGGCGGAGTGCCGATCATCTGCTCGACGATGGCGAAGATCTCGCGCGGCGGCGCAGCGCTGAGAAAACGCCACGACTGGCGCGACCGCGCGAGCCGTTCGGACATGGCCGGCATTGTATGCGCGCCTGTCAGGCTCACGGCGGCGCTGGGCTGGCGGCTATCGTCGATCGGGATGAGTCCCGCCCGAGTCGAGTAGCTGCGCATGGACGCGTCGACCGTCGTGGTCTTCAGCGGTGTCGCCGCGGCTGCGATCGCCTGTCAGGCCGTCGACCCCGACCACGGCGCGCCGCTGAGCAGCGCAGAGTCGGGCAACACCGCGACCACACCGCGGGTGAGCTCGGCGACCGTGGCCCGCGCGGTCGTGGTGATGCTCACCGTCTACCTGCTGCTCAGTGGACTGGTCGACCTTCTCGGCGGTCTCGGCGATTCCAGCCTGCGCAAGAACCTCGGGCTCAGCGACGACCGCAACGGGCTGCTCGCCGAGGGTGCCCTGGTCACCGGGTCAAGCCTTGCGACCCTGCTGCTGTTCCTCACCGGAACGCGGTGGGTCCCGGGGTTGCGGCATCTCCGCCAGCGCGCCCCGGTGTCATGGCTTGCGCTCAGCCTGTTTCTCTTCTCCCTCGCCGCCAATCTCGTTCCCGCGACCGCCATGGCCGCCGTGGCCGCCACTGTGCAGACCCCGGAGAAGGCCAGTGACCTCATCGCCGGCGGCAGCCTGTTCGCCGTCGTCGGCCTCGCCGCCGTCGGTCCTGGGGTGCGCCGCGGGGCTGTCGCCACCCTTCGCCGTCTGGGGCTTCTGCCGCTGAGCCCGGCGTGGTGGGGCCTAGCCCTGGTGATCGGCGTCCTGCTCGTCCCCGCCGGCGATCGCCTGGTCCCCGCCCTGGAGCACCTGTCGCCGGCGGACTGCACGGTCCAGCAGCAGCAGGTCCTGCAGAGCCTCAGCGGCGAGATGCGCACCGCACTGGAACAGGTCGGCATCGCCGTCGCCGCGGCCGTCGGCGAGGAGCTGCTCTTCAGGGGCGCGCTCCAGCCGCGCATCGGCATCCTGCTGTCCACGGTGCTCTGGGCGAGCTTTCACCTCCAGTACACCTGCAACGGCCTGCCGGCGGCGCCCCAGCTGATCATCGTCGCCCTCGGGTTCGTTTTCGGGGCCCTGCGCACGTCGGGCGGCCTGTGGGCGGCGATCGTCGCTCACGCCGTCTACGACGCCACCATCCTGCTCGGCGCCTCGACGTCGGCCCAGGCGGTGCTGGTCGCCGGCGGCGCCGCCCTGGCTGCCGGCGGCTTTCTCCTTCCCGCCAGAGGCTGGCTCTGGGTCAGGGTCGTTCCACGGGAATCTTGACGGTGAAACAACTCTTAAACGACAATCGGCGCGTGAACGGGCCGCTCCGCGACCTCGACGATCTCTCCCTCGGCTACCTCCTCGGCATCCTCGCCGGCGAGGGTCACTTCGGCGGCGACGGACGCCAGCCGCAGATCACCCTGCGGATGCATACCCGCCACCGGGCCCTATTCCACTGGCTGGTGGCGCGATTTCCTGGCGGTGCCCTCTATGGCCCCTACCACCACGGCGGCCGCTCATACTACCAGTGGCAGGTCCGCGGCTCATACCTTCGCCAGGTTGTCGCTCCTCTCATCCAGCGGCACCGTGACTGGCTCGATGACCACGTCGTCGCCCGCTTCGACGCCATGTGCCACAGCTACGAGATCAACCTCGACGTCCACGCGATCCCGCGCCGGCCAGCCAAGGTGCCCACGATCGGTACATTTTGGGCGCCATCGGCCGCCGCGCCATCGCCGTAGGCGCCACAGCCACAGAAGTTATCCACACATCGCCGCCCCCAGCCCGCAAAACAATCTCAGACACCGGCCCAGGGACGTGGAAAACATCGGGATAACTGGCCCGGCTACTGATCGGGCGGTCAAAAGAGGCCGCCGCACGGCGCCGCAGGCTGAGATCCGCCTCCGGCTCGCATAATCCGCCACGCTGTGTCTGCGCGCGTCATCGCCGTCGCCAATCAAAAGGGCGGCGTGGGCAAGACCACGACCACCATCAACCTCGGCGCCGCGCTCGCCGACATGGGACGCCGCGTCCTGATCGTCGACTGTGACCCCCAGGCCAACGCGACATCAGGCCTCGGCGTCGACCGGACGATGGTGGAGAACAGCATCTACGACGTGGTCGTCCTCGGCCGGCCCCTGGCCGAGGCCAGGATGCCGACGATGGTGGCCAACCTCGACCTGGTGCCGTCGACGATCGCTCTCGCCGGGTCGGAGATCGAGCTCGTCGCCCTGCCCCGACGCGAGCGCCGGCTGCAATACGCGCTTGACGCCCACGCCAGCGACGACGACTACATCCTCCTCGACTGCCCGCCCAGCCTCGGCCTGCTCACCGTCAACGCTGTGGTCGCCGCCCGATCCCTGCTCATCCCCATCCAGTGCGAGTACTACGCGCTCGAGGGTCTCGGCCTGCTGACCTACACGATCGACCTGCTCCGCAAGGAGCTCAACCCCGATCTCATCGTCGACGGCATCGTCATGACCCTGTTCGACCACCGACTGACCCTGGCAGCCCAGGTGGTCGACGAGGTGCGCGCCATGTTCCCCGTCGAGACCCTGGATACCGTCATTCCACGCAACGTGCGCCTCAGCGAGGCGCCCAGCCACGGACTGCCGATCAGTCGCTACGACCCGGGCTGCAAGGGCACGTCGGCATATCAGCGCCTGGCCGAGGAGCTCGACCGGCGCGTCCTCGGGCGGTCGGCGGGGCGCGCCGACTCCGTTCTGGCGACACCGGCCACCGCCCCGGTGCCCGGGTGACCGAGACGCCGGGCACGCCGGCGGCACCCGGGCACCGCCGTCGCGGCCTCGGCCGTGGGCTCAGCGCCCTGCTCAGCTCGACCAGCGTGGTGCCCGCACCGGCGGGCAGCGACGAGAGCATCGAGGGCGCCCTGGTCGAGATCGACATCAGCCGCGTCGCCCCCAACCCTGAGCAGCCCCGTCGCGACTTCGACGCCCGCGGCATGGAGGCGCTGACCGATTCGGTGCGCACCCACGGAATTCTCCAGCCGGTGGTGGTGGAACCCGACGCCGGCGGCTATCGGCTCATCGCCGGGGAGCGCAGATTGCGAGCGGCGCAGCAGGCGGGCCTCACGGCGGTGCCGGCGATCATTCGACCGGCGACCGAGTCCGGTCGCCATGCCCTGGAGCTGGCGCTGGTGGAGAACCTGCAGCGCACCGACCTGTCAGCGCTCGAGGAGGCCGCCGCGTACGCCCGCCTGGCGGACACCTTCGGGCTCTCCCATGAAGCCATCGGGCGGCGCGTGGGGCGCAGCCGCGCCGCGGTGACCAACGCGGTTCGCCTCCTCGCCCTGCCTCCGCCAGTCAAGGAGTCACTGGCCGCCGGTCGGATCACCGCGGGCCACGCTCGCGCGCTCCTCGCCCTGCCCAGCGCGCGCGACCAGGAGATGCTCCTTCACGAGATCGAGGAGCACGGCCTGACCGTCCGCCAGGTGGAGCGGGCAGCCCAGGCGATGCCGGCGCCGGGTGGGCAGCCGCCGGACACGATCTCCGTCCCGGGCTATGCGGCGACCGCGGCAGGCGGGGTTGCGGCGACCAAGCCACCGGTTGAACGGCCCGCCAGCGCGACCGCCCGGCGGCAGAGCGTCGACGACGTCGCCCTGACCCGCGGCCTGGAGGAGGCTCTGGGCACGCCGGTGCAGCTGCAGCGCCGCCGGCGCGGCGGCCGGCTGGTCATCGACTTCTACAGCGACGAGGACCTCGACGCGCTCTATACCAGGCTCGGCGGCCCACCTCTGTAGCGTCAGCCGAGCGGGCGGTCGGCGCTCCCGGTCAGACGCTTCTCGGCGACACCGAGGTCGAGGTTGCTGAGGAAGGCCTCGATGTACTTGGGACGCTCCGCGGGTTTGTAGTCGAGGAGGAAGGCGTGCTCCCACACATCCATGACCACGATGGGTTTGAAACCGGCGATGTTGCCGTCCTCATGAAGGGTGATCCAGTGGTTGCTGAGTCGCCCGCTCGCCGGGTCCAGGTAGAGCACCGCCCAGCCGACACCGCGCATGCTGCCGATGGCGGTGAAGTCCTGGCGCCAGACATCGATGGAGCCGAAGGACTCACCGATGGCCTTGCCCAGAGCCGACGACTCGGCGACATCGGCGCCACCGCCCGAGCTGGTCATGTTGCCGAAGTACCACTCGTGCAGAACCATGCCGTTGTACTCGAAGCCAAGCCGGCGAGTCATCTCAGCGTATGCGGGCGTCGCCGACTTGCCGTCGTGGATCAGGCTCACCAGCTGCTCGTTGAGCAGGTTGGTGTTCTTCACATAGCCGCCGTACAAGCCGAAGTGCAGCTCGAGCGTCTTGTCGGAGATGCCATTCAGACCGCTGAGCTTGAACTCCTTTTGCTTGTAGGGCGTTTGCGTCAACAGCGCCATCGCACACCTCACATTCCGCACCCTGCGCGCCGATCCGGACCGGCACGTCGCACATGACGATGCCTCCATTGTGGCAAGGGGGATACCCCGAGGGTGTCAGCCGCGATGCCGATGCGCGGCGTCGCCGCGATGGCGCGCCGCTGTAGCGGGCCGATCACCGCCCCGGGGTCTCCGACAGGGCGCCCATATAATCCCGGGGTGTCCTCGGTCGTCGAACCGCCACCGCCGGTGGAGCTGGTCAGCGAGCCACCCCCTCCCTCTCCCCCTCCGGCGAAGTCCTCACGCCGACGTCGCACGCTTCTGCGCGACATACTCGAGGTCCTGGCGCTCGCCTTCGCCCTCTACATCGTCATCGCCTTTGCCCTGCAGACGGTGCGCGTCGACGGCGAAAGCATGGAACCGACGCTGCAGAACAGCGACCTCCTGTTCGCCGACAAGCTCTCCTACCACCTCCATGCGCCGGAGCGGGGCGACATCATCGTCCTGCGCCCACCCGATCAACCCAATACCGATTTCATCAAACGGATCGTCGCTGTTCCTGACGACTTTGTCGAAATCGACGGAAAGCATCTCAACGCGGACGGCTCGACCTCGGCGGCGGTGCTTGTCAAGACATGCCTGAGCTGCGCACCCCAGGTACTCAAGGAACCGTATCTCCCCGACCAGAAGAAGGAGCCGTGGACGGAGATGGTCTTCTGCTGCGACAGCACTGGCCACGCCACCGGCGAGCCGACGTGGTTGCACGTCCCGCAGGACATGTACTTCGTCCTCGGCGACAACCGCAATCACTCCCGCGACTCGCGGTCAATCGGCCTCATCCCCCGCAACAACATCCTCGGCCGCGCGTGGGTGCGCATCTGGCCGCTGTCGCACTTCGGCTTCCTGGGCCAGGGACCGACTCTGGCGACCGCCGCCGCGCTGATCCCCGTCCCGTTCTGGTGGCGGCGGCGGGTTGCTATGAGTCGACGATCCAGGCCTGGCTCGCCGGCTCCCAGCTGACCAGCTCGTCCTCAGGGAAGAAGAGGGCAACCTCCTGGGCGGCCCGTTCCGCCGAGTCGCTGCCGTGGATGACGTTCATGCCCAACGCCACCGCGAGGTCGCCCCTGATCGTCCCGGGGGCCGCGTTCGCCGGGTTGGTCGCACCCATCATGGCCCGCACCATGGGCACCGCGCCAGGGCCCTCCCAGACCATGGCAACCACCGGCGCCGAGGTGATGAAGCTCACCAGGCCGGCGAAGAACGGCTTGGCGCGGTGCTCGGCGTAGTGCTGCTCGGCCAGCGCGGTGTCGATGCGCATCAGCTTCAGACCCACCAGCTGCAGGCCGCGCCGTTCGAAGCGGCCGATGATCTCGCCGACCAGTCCTCGCTGCAGCCCATCCGGCTTGACCAGCACCAGCGTCCTTTCGCCTGCCATCACACCTCCTCGACAGCTGATCGGGCGAGTGTCATCACCGCCTCATGATAATGACAATACCTGCGTAAACTTATCAGCGCTGCGGAAGGGTCCGATGACGGCGCCGCGCAGGCCGCGAGCCAGGACCGCCGCCGCGGCGGCGCGGATGTCCTCCGCGGTCACCGCGTCGATGCGCGCCGCGATCGCCGCGGGCAGGAGGATCTCACTGGTGAGCAGCTCCTGCTGGCCGAGAAAGCTGCACATCGCATTGGTTCCCTCGAGCCCAAGAAGCAGCCGCCCCCTGGCGTACTCGCGCACCTTCTGCAGCTCGTCCGCTGCCACCGGCTCCTCGGCCAGGCGGCGAAGCTCGGCTATGGCGGCGTCGATCGCCTGCACGGCGCGCCGCGGCTCGCAGCCGATGTAGATCGCCAGCGCGCCGCTGTCGCGATGCTTGACGGTGAACGAGTGCACGTCGTAGGCAAGCCCGCGATTCTCGCGCAGCTCGAGGAACAAACGGCTCGACATGCCCTCACCGAGCACCACGTTGAGCATGTCCACCGCGTAGCGGTCGGCGTCGAGGTAGGAGGCCGCGCGGGACCCGAAGACGATGTTCGCCTGCTCGGTGCGCCGGTACGTCACCCGCATCTGCGCCTGCGGCTCGACCGGCTCTGCCGAACGCCAGGCAGGGGTCGCACCGTTCCCCCAGGTCCCCACCGCCGCGGTCGCCTTCTCCAGCGCGTGCTCGTACTCGACAGCACCGGCGACGCTGATCACGAGCCGGTCGCTGTGATAGTGCGTACGCAGATGGCGCAGACAGTCGTCACGGGTGAAGCTGCGCACCGTCGCCTCGGTCCCGGCGGTGTCGCGGCCGAGCGGATGGTCGGGCCACATCACCTCTTCGAAGATGGTGTGCACGTACTCCTGGGGGTTGTCCTGGTACATGCGCAGCTCTTCGATCACCACGTCACGTTCCTTGCTCAGCTCGAGCTCGTCGAAACGTGCGCCGAAGATCATGTCGTTGAGCACGTCGAGGGCCAAGTCCAACCGACCCGCGGGGACTCGCGTCCAGTACAGCGTCAGCTCCTTGTCGGTTGCCGCGTTGAGCACACCGCCGACACCCTCGATGGCTTCGGAGATCTCCCGGCTGCTGCGGTATCGCTGGGATCCCTTGAAGAACATGTGCTCGATGAAGTGCGACAGGCCACTGGCCTCGGCGTCCTCGTGACGCGAGCCGGCGGCAAACATCAGCGCGACCGACACCGAGGCGCGCTCGCGCATCGGCGCCACGATGACGCGTGCGCCACCGTCGAGCCTGGTGAGGCGATACGTCGACTGGTCGGCGGCGGCAGGCACTATCGACCAGTGTAGGGCTCGGTCACTGGGCGCCCGGCGGTGCCCCGGGGCGCGATCCGGCTCAGCCCGCCGCTTGGCGCGCCGCCTGCTTGCCGGCGATGATCAGCGCGTCGGCGATCGCCGTCCCGCCGAGCCGGCCGCGCGTCACCAGGACGTCGACGGCGTTGGCGACGCGGAAGGTGACGGTGAACTGCACCACCTGGGTCTGATCGGATGCGGTGGCCACCAGCATGTCGGCGTGCGCCTGCGCGCCGAGTGGGCCCGTTGACACCGCCACCGCACCGCTGACGGCGTCGGCATGCCGCACGGCCGACGCGTATGCCTCTGTGGCGCCGTCGCTGCTCGCCAGGAGCTCCACCGTGGAGATGACGTCGAGCGGACCGTTGGCGGTGGCCAGCTGCGGCTCGGCGTGGAGGTATCGCACCACCGCGGCCCCCTTCAGGCCGCCGTCATGCAGTGCTCCGGCCAGCGAGCTGTCGCTGCCGGCGATCTCGGCGGCGGTCGTCGCCCGCGCCGCTTCGGCGACGGTGAAACCGGGCGCCGAGAGGTCGTCGATCTGCACCAGGTATCGAACGGGATCGCCGGTCAACAGCCGCGCCGTCGACGTCGACGAGATCGCCGAGCCGCAACCGGCCAGCACGCCGGCCGCCAAGGCGATGGCCCAGCGCTGCCGCAGCGGCATCAGGGGCGCGGCGGACGTCCCGGATATGACGGCCGGCCGGAACCGTAGGCGCCGCGGCCCCCGCCGGGAGGACCACCGCGCCGGTCGCCGCGGAACGGCGGCCGTGGACCCCGCGGAATCCCGTGGAAGGTGCTCTCCTCGGGACCGCCCTGGGCAGGCCCGGTGGGATGGATGGTCACCCGCCGCGCCGGCTCGGTGCCGGTGCTCTCGGTGCGCACTCCCTCGTCGCCCTCAAGGGTGATGTGGATGACCCGCCGTTCATAGGCGTGCATGGGATCGAGGGTGTAGCGCTGGCCGGTGCGCTTCACCCGGTGGGCAAGGCGCAGAGCCAGGTCCTTGACCTGCTCCTCGCGCCGCGACCGGTACCGCTCCACGTCGAGGATGAGCCGTCGGCCTTCGCCCTCGTTGTCCCCTGACATGAGGTTGACGACGGTCTGCAGCGCGCGCAGGTTCTCGCCTCTCCAACCGATGAGCAGTCCCAGGTCGTCGCCGCTGATGTCGAGGATGATCGGTTCGCGCCCGACGTCGGCGGGCCTCGCCGCGACGGCACGGCGCACCGACACCCGCGCCGGGATCTCCATGAGCCGGAGCAGCTCACTGAGCGTCTCCCGCGCTCGCGCGGCGAAGGTGTCCACGGGGCGCACCCGCACGCGCGCCGGCGCTGCCGAGAGCCGCTCTCCGGGCACCGCGCGGGCGCCCTCGGACAGGACCTCGACCTCAACCTCGTCGCGGGCAACCCCGAGCTCGGCAAGCGCCGCGCTGATCGCCTCTTCGAGTGTTGCCCCCGTCGCTTCGGCGGTCTTCTCCAGGGACGCGTCAGCGTCCGTGATGGTGTCGCTCACCTCGTCATCCCTATATACCTGGTCGTGGGGTGGCTGCAGGCCCCCGTCAGCGACCTCGTTTGCGGCGCGAGCCGCTGGAGTGGGTCACCCGCCGCGGTGCACTCCGTTGCGGCAGCGTCGTTCGTCCATTCTGCGACCGTTGAGTCTGCTTTCCCTGCGCCACGGGTGTCCTCGCCTCTCGTCCCCTGGTGGCGTCGCGGCCGCGGCCGTCGCCACCGGCGGCGCCCGCTCTGGCGGGGAGTTGCTGGGGCACGGACAGCTTGGTCACTCTGCCGGCTCCGGGGAACCACGCCGGGACCTTCAAGCCGCCCCAGCCGAGGACGTACCACTGCTGGATGATCATGAAGATGCTCTGCGTCACCCAGTACAGCGCCAGCCCCTGGGGCAGGTTGATGCCGAAGATGAGCACCATCGCCGGGGCCAGGAACATGAGGTTCTTGCTCATGCTGTACATCTGCCGTTCCTGGTCCGACATGTTCGGCCGCGGCGGCTGCATCATCATCTTCGACTGCACGAAGGTCGCCGCTGCGGCGAGCAGCGGGATGATCATCGCGGTGGGATGACCGAAGCCGCCAGCACTGCTTGGGCTCTGACTGACGTCATGGATCCAGAGGAATCCCAGGTTGTTCTTGCTGAGATCTCCGGTGGCGCTGCGAATGCCGTTGTACAGCCCGTAGATGATGGGCAGCTGCACCAGCATGGGCAGGCACCCGGTGAGGCTGCTGAAGGGACTGATGTTGTGCTCGCGGTAGAGCTTCATCATCTCTTCCTGCAGCTTCTGCGGCTCCTTCTTGTAGCGCTTGCGGATCTCCTGCATCTGCGGGGCGATGAGTCGCTGCTCGGCCTGGATGCGGCGCGTGGTGCGCAGCTGCCAGGCGAACACGGGGAAGAGCGCACCGCGGATGACCAGCGTGACCACGATGATGGCCAGGCCGAATGCGCCGATGGATTGGCTGACACCGAAGCCGTCGAAGTACGTGGTCAGGTGCGTCAGCGCCCACTGGATGGGCGGACCGAGCACGGTGAAGATGCTGAGGGGATTCACGCGACGTCACCATGGGCGGCAGCGCGCTTGCTCCGGCGCGCCTGCCGCCAGCTGACGTACTCCTCGGGCACGGGGTCGTAGCCGTGGCCGCCGAAGGGGCTGCAGCGGGCGATGCGGCGGACGGCGAGCCACCATCCGCGCCGTGGTCCAAAGCGCTGAATCGCCTGATAGCCGTAGGCCGAGCAGGTTGGCTGATAGCGACACTGGCTGAACGCGGCGAACAGCGGCCCGAGCGTCACCCGATAGGCGCGGATGAGGAGCAGGCTGAGGCGGGTCATGCCGGCTGCGGCCGTGGCGCGAGGGTGGTGGCACCGCCACCCCGGGCGCCGACGGAGACTCGCACCGAGAGCACGCTGAGCGCGCTGCCCAGGGCGTGTTCGAGGTGATCGGCCAGTGCCGCGGTGTCGAGGCTGCCGGCCGCCGGCAATACGGCGATGACCAGGTCGACAGCACCCAGCGCCTGCAGCCGTGGGGCAAGCAGGGCGCGCAGCCGGCGGCGCACCCGGTTGCGTTGCACGGCGCCGCCGACAGTCTTGGGGATGCTGAACCCGGCGCGGGCCAGCCCGCGGTCGTTGCCGGCAACGTGGACGCGTATCGGGCCGCTCGTCGAGGAGATCCGCTGGGCGCGGACCGCGGCGAACGCCCGGCGGCCGCTCAGCCGGTGACGACGGTTCACCGCACCTTGGCGGGTGTCAGACGCTTGCGTCCCTTGCGGCGTCGCGCCTTGAGCACCTGCTGTCCTCCGGGGGTCGACATGCGGATGCGAAAGCCGTGCGTCTTACGACGGTAGCGCTTCTTCGGCTGAAACGTGCGCTTCAGGAGTGTTCTCCGGTCGTTTCGAATCTCACCCGGGCAGGGGCACAGCGGCGCCGCGGCCGCGCCGGGGGCGGGGCGCGACGAGTATAGCAACACCCCGGCCGCAATCAGCCCTCATGCACGTTCGTGCCTCGTTCGTCAAGGCCGTTGTGGTGCTCCATCCCCGTTGCTAGACTCCGCCGTTGCTCCGGTGAGGTGCGTCCCCCTGACGTCCCCGCTCGATCCACACCCCGACCAGAGCGCGTCCGTTCGCTTTTCCACGGCTGTGCACAACCTGTGCACACACACACACCGTTCCTGCGCGACAGGGTCACGTGGCGGCGCAAGACAAACGAATGAGCGCCTTGTGGCACTCATTCGTTCGATCCAGTTCGACAGGGGGAATCGAGTCGACAATGGACCACCAGCCACGGACCGGGGGTCAGCTCGTTCCCATGGAAGCGATGCAGATCTGGCAGGCCGCGCAGGAGGAACTCCGCTTCCAACTCACCCGCCCCGGCTACGAGACGTGGCTGCGCAACGCAGTCCTCCTCGAATGCGAAGAGGGCCGGATGTTCACCATCGGCGTGCCCACGCGCCTTGCCCGCGACTGGCTCACCGAGCGGTATGTGCCGTTGATTCGCGAAACCCTCAGTGAGCTCACCTCGCTCGAGTGCGAGGTGACCATCACCGTCGATCCCGCGGCGGCCCCGCCGCTCGATGAACCGGCGCCGCTTCCCGACGACGCGCCGTCGGCGGCGATCATCTCCGAGGGCCTCGACGCCGAGACCCAGGGCTCCAGCGTCGCCCGTCTCAATCCCAGCTTCACCTTCTCAGCATTCGTCGTTGGCAATTCCAGCCATTTCGCCCACGCCGCCTGTCGTGCGGTTGCCGACGCTCCCGGGAAGGCCTACAACCCCCTGTTCGTCTACGGTGGCGTGGGTCTGGGCAAGACCCACCTGATGCATGCCGTCGGCCACGCGGTCCGCGAGGGCCACGTGCGCCGGCCACCAAAGGTCGCCTACGTGACCAGCGAGAAGTTCATGAACGAGATGATCGCGTCCATCCAGGAGAACCGGATGAACGACTTTCGCACTCGTTATCGGACTGTCGACGTCCTGCTCATCGACGACATTCAGTTCCTGGCAGGAAAGGACAGAACTCAGGAGGAGTTCTTCCATACATTCAACGCGCTCCACGAGATCCAGAAGCAGATCGTCATCAGCAGCGACCGGCCGCCCAAGGACATCCCCACTCTCGAGGACCGTCTCCGCAGCCGGTTCGAATGGGGGCTGATCGCCGACATCCAGCCTCCCGACTTCGAGACCCGGCTGGCCATCCTCAAAAGCAAGCTCGGCACCAACAGCCGGCTGGTTCCCGACGAGGTCTGCTCCTTCATCGCCCACAAGATCCAGAAGAACATCCGCGAGCTCGAGGGCGCCCTCATCCGCGTTCTCGCCCACGCGTCGATCAACGGCCAGCCGGTCAACCTGGAGACCGCCCAGCGCATCCTTCGTGACATCCTCCCGGCAGGCGACACGCGGCCGCTCAGCGTGGATGTCATCCAGGAGACCGTCGCCAGCTACTACAACATCAGCCTGGACGAGATGAAGGGCCGGCGCCGCGACAAGCACATCGTCTTTCCCCGCCAGGTGGCCATGTTCCTCATCCGCGAAGAGACGGCCTCATCCCTGCCGTCCATCGGCCAGGCGTTCGGCGGCAAGGATCACACCACCGTGCTCCACGCCTACGAGAAGATCGCCGAGCTCAGCCGCGAGGACGCGCGTCTCCAGCAGGACCTGCGTCAGCTCCGCGAGCGGCTTCAGGCACGCTGACATGGCTGTGGACTCGCGGCGGAGCAGCGGGGGACACTCGCGCGGCGCCGCCAGGCCTGTGGGTGGCGTGGGGACGTGACGTCCCATTCTCAACAGGCTCACGACGCGACGACTTGTTCCCTCGATCTCGGCGCCGCCACTTATCCCCCACATCCCACGCGCTACTACGAGTCTCTGTTAAACAGCTTAGGAGTCGTGTTAACCCTTGCCTGTGACAAGTAGGATCAGTCGCCGATGAAGTGCACCGTCTCCGCCTCGGTGCTGAGCAATGCCCTCAGCCTGGTTTCGCGCGCCGTCTCGCCGCGTTCGACTCTGCCCATCCTCAGCAACGTGCTGCTGGAGACCGCACCCGATGGTCTTCGTCTGGTGGCCACCAACCTTGACCTGACCATCAGCGCCACGGTGGAGGCGACAGTAGAGAACGAGGGGAGGATCACGGTGCCGGCGAGGTTGCTGGCCGATTACGTCGGCTCGCTTGTCGACGCGCCGTGCACGCTGGAGCTCAACCCGGCGACCCAGGTGCTCAAGCTGAGCTGCGGCATCCACCGGACCAACATCCACGGCATCGACGCCGTCGAATTCCCACCACTGCCGGCGCGTGACGCCGAGACGACGGTGGAGCTGGATGCCCTCGCCCTGGAGGGGGCGATCAGCCAGACGGCCGTTGCGGCCAGCGGCGACGAGGCTCGACCGGTGCTCACCGGCGTCCTCTTCCAGCTGGACGGCGGTCGCCTCACCCTGGCGGCCACCGATGGTCATCGTCTCGCGGTGCGCAACCTGATCGTCGACACCCCGAGCGATGCGCCGGCGCTCAGCGTCATCGTCCCGGCGCGACACCTGAGCGAGGTGGCTCGGGCGATCAACCCGTCACGGACGCGGGTCGGCGTCACCGTATCGGCGGCGCGCAACCAGATCTTCTTCACCATGCGCGACGTCGAGGTGTCCTCGCGGCTCATCGAGGGCAACTATCCCAACTACGCACAGGTCATCCCTGCGGAGTCGACGACGACGGTGACCCTGCCCTCGTCAGCGCTGCTGCGCGAGACCAGAACCGCTGCAGTTCTGGCCAAGGATGCCGCGAACGTGGTGCGCTTCGCCACCGGTGAGGACACCCTCACCCTCAGCGCCCAGACTGCGGAGGTCGGTGACGACGAGGCGCCGCTGACCGCCAACGTCAACGGCAGCGAGGTGCAGATCGCCTTCAACGCCCGCTACGTCCTCGACGCGCTCAGCGTCATCGAGGCCGAGCAGGTGCAGCTCGGGTTCAACGGCCCGCTGAGCCCTGGGGTCATCCGACCCGTGGGACGCGACGACTACCTGTACATCGTCATGCCGGTGCGGGTGCCGATGTAGCGGTCGCGCGTCGCGCGCGAGGAGCCTAACCCGATAGCGGAACGAAGCGCAGGCGGCGCACCGCATCGGTGCCCATGTGCGCGTTGAGAGCGGCGATGAGCTGGGGTGCCTCGAGCTGCAGTTGATGGGCCAGCGCCGAGTGCGCCGTGGCGATGCACAACGTGCCCCGTTCCAACGAGACCGCACGGCAGATGGCGGCGAGCTGGCCACCGATCACCTCGGCGAAGACCGTCGCCACCTGGGCCTCACGCACCTGGCGCCGCACCCCGAGGCCGCGCAGGGCGGCGTCCAAGCCGTCGGCGAGGAGGCGCTCCTTCATGTCGGCACCACCGTACCGCTGTCGCGAACGTGCTCGACGTGCCCCTGACGAACCACGAGCCGCCGCACCTCGGCCGCGTCGTCGTCGAGGTGCAGTGGCGACGTCTCCGTCGTGGTCAGCAGCGTCTGTGACGGAGCCCCGGCGCCGAGTCCGGCGAGCAGGCGGCGGCGACGCTCGCCGTCGAGCTCGCTGAGGACGTCGTCGAGGAGCAGCACCGGGGCCATGCCGGCGACGGCGGCGACGTGGCGAACCTCGGCGAGCTTGCAGGCCAGGACCACGCTGCGCTGCTGCCCCTGCGACGCCGTGGTTCGGGCTGGACGGCCGTCGAGAAGAAACTCGACGTCGTCGCGATGGGGCCCGGCCACGGTGACGCCGCGGGCGAGCTCCTCGTTGCGGCGCGAGGCCAGCTCCGCGGCGAGCTCTGCGGCGGCACCCTCGCCGCCGGCGGTCGCGTCCTCCCCGCCGACGTAGCGCAGCGAGAGCGCCTCGCCTCCGTCGCTCAGCTCGTCGTGGGCGGTGGCCGCGAGCGGGCTCAGCGCGCTGGACAGGCGATGCCGGGCAACGCGGATGGCGCCGCCGGAGCGCGCCAGCTCCTCGGTGAACGCGCCGAGGGTGGCGTCGGCTGCGCCGTAGCCGCGCAGCTGGCGGAGGAGAGCGTTGCGCTGCTCGAGGATTCGCCGGTAGCGGAGGAGCTCGACGGCGATGCGCTGGTCGAGCTGGGAGAGCACCACGTCGAGGAGGCGCCGCCGTCCCTCAGGACCACCCTTGACCAGCATCAGGTCCTCGGGCCAGAAGAGCACCACCGGGCACAGCCCCAGCAGCGACCGCGCGGCACGCTCCTTGCCGTCGACGAGGGTGCGGCGCACCGCCCGTTCGCCGGCCGCCACCTCACTGTCGACGGCTGCGCTCGCGGTCCGCTCCACCCTGACGTCGAGCAGCGTTGGACCGTCGGGACGGATGACCCGCGCCTCCAGCCTGCACGCGTTCTCACCCCAGGTGATCAGCTCTGCTGCCGACGCCGCGCGTGGTGATCGGGTGAGCGCCAGGGTGGCCACCGCCTCCAGCAGGTTGGTCTTGCCCTGCGCGTTGGCGCCACTGACGACGTTGAGACCGGGGGCGAGCTCGACCGTCTCGTCACTGTAGTTGCGAAAGCGAAATAGGCGAAGCCGCTCGACGCGGCAGGTGCGGGGACTCACGGAGTCCTCGATACGGACGCGTTGTCGATGTGCTCGGCGATGACAGCTGCGGTCTCCACGGCGGCGTTCGGCCGCGCCATGCGGTGCAACGCGTCACGCATCGAGGCGAGCGCTGCGCTGCCGGGACGGGCCAGCTCGGCGACGGCGCCGACCAGGTCGCGGATCCGGGGGACGTAGCTGCCCGTTCCGGTGGCGAGCACGTAGTCGATGTTGCCGTGTTCCTGACCGGGGAGATGGGCGGTGAGCAGCAGCGGCACCTCGCAGCAGAGAGCCTCGGCGATGGTGCCCGGACCGGCCTTGCTGACCGCGACGTCAGCGCTTCGCATCCACTCCGCCATGTTGTCCACGAATCCCTGCACCACCAGGCGCGTATCTTCTGCGATCGGCAGCGCGGAAAGCCTTTCAGCCAGTGACGCGTTGCGGCCACAGATGACGATAAGTTGCAATCCCGGGATGCTGCCGAGCAGGGCTCGGGCACGGCGCAGGATGCCGCCAGAGCCCTCGCCGCCACCGGTGAGCAGGACGGTGAAGCGATCGGAATCGAGGCCGAGGCGGCTGCGAAGCACCCGGCGCTCTGCCGGGGTGAGTGCCTCTGCGGCGAAGCTGGCGTCGACCGGCAGTCCCAGGACCAGGCAGCGATCGGCGGGGATGCCGGCGCGGCGGCAGCGGTCGCGGCCCACCGGTGACGCGGTGACCAGGGCATCGACGTCCGGGCAGATCCACGCGGCGTGTACATCGACGAGGTCGGTGACCACGGTGATCAGCGGCACCGCCGGACACACGCGTCGCCGGGACCGAGCGGCGACGTGGTTGAGCAGAGGGTGGAAGGAGACGACGGCGGCCGGCTGCACGGTGCGCAGCACGTCGTCGAGGCCGGGCTCGACGAAACGGAGCACCGAGGTGCGGAGCGCGCTCACCATCGCCGCCGAGTCGGTGGCGTGGTACAGCGCCCCCCACAGCCACGGCGCGCGGCGGATCAGCGGCGAGTAGAGGCGCGTCACGTTGCCGACGAGCCTCGGCGCGGCGTCGTCGAACGGATTGAGGACGTGGGTGCTGAAGCGCCCGGGATAGCGCGTCGCGACCGCGCGCGCCACCGCGCCGGCGCACGCGCGATGCCCGCCTCCGGTGTCGGCAACGAGGAAGAGGAGGGGTGCGCCCATGTGCGTTACCCTAGCCGGGTCTCTCTCATGTCGCTGACGCGCCCCGTGCCTGACGGACCCGGGGGTGCCCCGCGGGCGCTCGCCGTGCTGTCGGTGCACGCGTCGCCACTCGGCGAGCTCGGCCGCGGCGAGAACGGCGGCATGAACCACGTCATCCACCGCCTGTGCGCCGGTCTGGCCGCTCGCGGCATCCCCAGCGACGTCTTCGTACGGCGCGACGATCCCCATAGTCCCGCCGAGGAGATGCTCGCTCCGGGCAGCCGCCTGGTGCGTCTTAATGCGGGTCCGAGTGAACCGCTGCCGAAGAGCGAGATCCTCAGCCATCTCCCGGCATTCAGCCGCCGGCTGCTCGAACACGCCGACTCCGAACAGCGCCGGTATCGCCTGGTGCACGCCCACTACTGGCTGAGCGGGTGGGCCGGCCGCCGCGTCGCCCAGCGCTGGGACATTCCCCTGGTGCAGTCCTTCCACACCCTGGCGCGGCTGAAGCAGTCGGTCGGTCTGCCCGCAGACCCCGAGCGGGCCGAGGTGGAGGCGATCCTGGTCCGCGCCGCCGATCGCATGGTGGCGATGAGCGCGTCCGAGGAGGCGGCGCTCGTCGACCTGTACGGCGCCGCGCCCGAGCGTGTGTGCGTCGTTCCCCCAGGTGTCGACCTCGACCAGTTCTCGCCACGACCGACCGCAACGCTGCGCCGCGAGCTCGGTCTCCTGGGCCGCCGCGTGGTCCTCTACGCGGGCCGGCTGGAGCGTCTCAAGGGAGCCGACACCCTCCTCGAGGCGATGGCCGCGGTCGCGCATCGTGCCGAGATGGCCGACGTCGTCACCCTGGTCGTCGGTGAGGACAGCGGCGACGGTCGTAGCCAGGCGGTGGACTCCGGCGGAGAGCGCGGCAGGCTGATGGCCATGGCCGAATCGCTGGGTGTCGGCGACCGGGTGCGCTTTCTTGGCGCCGCGGGGCCGCAGCGGCTTGCCGATCTCTACGCCCTCGCTGACGTCTGCGTGGTGCCCTCTCACACCGAGACCTTCGGTCTGGTCGCCCTGGAGGCCCAGGCGTCGGGCACGCCGGTTGTCGCTGCTGCCGTCGGCGGGCTGGTCGACATCGTCGCCGACTCTGTCAGCGGCTACCTCGTCGAGGGCCGTGACGCTGGGGAGTTCGCCTCGCGCATCATCGCCCTGCTCGGCGACGCCCCGCTTCGTGCACGCATGGGTGACGCCGCGCGTGACCGGGCGTCAGGGTTCACCTGGCAGCGTTCGACCGACCGTCTCGTCGCGCTCTACGACTGTGTCGAGGATCCCGTTCCCGCGGGCGCTCTCGAGGCCTGCGCCTGCCTCTGAGCGCGCGGCCGCTGCGGCCACCGGACGCGCCGCCGCTGCGCACGGTCTTCCTCGACCTCGGTGACACGCTGATGTACGTGCACCCCGACGTGCCCACGCTGTATCGAGAGTCGTGTGTCGAGCTGGGCCTCGACGTCGACGCCGCGACCGTCGACGCGGCGCTGCACGTGGGCGAGCGGATGTACCGGGATGCGCTGCGCCGCGGCCGCACGTTCGAGTCGTCGCTCGGTGAGGCACGCGCCTTCTGGCAGGAGTACAACGAGCTGATCCTCGGCGAGCTCGGGGCTCGCGGCGACGTGGCGCACATGGCACGAGCCTTGACCGAGCGCTTCTGGGCGCCGCGTGCCTGGCGAGTCTTTCCCGAGGTGCACAGCGTCCTCGCCGCCCTCCGCGACGCCGGCCTGCAGCTCGCTGTCATCTCCAACTTCACCGATGCGCTGATCGCCGTCTGCCGCACCCACGACCTCGACGGATACTTCGACTGCCTGGTCGCCTCGGCGACGATGGGGGCGCAGAAACCCGACACTGCCATATTCCGCGAGGCGCTGCGTCGCACCGGCGCCGACCCGGCCGCCGCCCTCCACGTTGGTGACAACTATGTCGCCGACGTCCTCGGCGCACGTGCCGCGGGGATGGACGCCGTGCTGCTCGATCGCAGTCGCAGCGGAGGCCGTGGCATGTTCGACTTCGCTCTGCGCGACGGCATCGGCGGCACCACAACGGTCGAGGTCGACTGCCCGGTCATCGCCGACCTCAGCGAGCTACTGTCGCTCGTCAAGCCCGCGCCCCAGGGCGCGCCGGCCGTCGAGGACGGCCGAGGGGGGTAAGGCCGATCCGGGCTTAGCCCGGTCGGCAATGTCCTAGGGGGGAGTTCCCCCCTTTGAGAGGCGGGAGCATCCCCTCGAAAGATCAGCCGCCAAAGCCGACGGCCACGGCGTCGAACTGATCGGCTGGGGCGAGGGTCGTCAGCGTCGTCGGATTGCTGCCGTCGGCGTTGACGATGACCGCCTGGACGACGCCCTTGGCGTCGCGCTCCAGGTAGGCGAGCTGGCGAGCCGCGGGGGCGACGGCGACGCTCGACAGGTCGGAGCTCGCGGGCCCCGCGGGAAGACGGCTGACGTTGCCGTCGCTGACGGTGACCCGGACCAGACCGGGGTTGCCGTCCACGGGACGCTCGACGGCCACCACGGTGTTGGAGTCGGCGAATGCGAGGGGCACGAGGTCGGCGCCCAGCCGGCGCGGAGCAGCGTCGCCGGTACGAAGCTGCACCAGCCACGTCCCGCTCCCTGACGGCGTCTTGTGATGCAACGCCAGGGTGGTGCCGTCCTGGTTGAGGACAGGATCGGCCAGTTCTCCGCCCAGCGAGGGTACCGGGTAGCGGATGCGCAGTTGAGGGCTGGCGAGATCGACGTGCGCGATACCAGCCGCATCCCGGACGGGCAGGGCGACAGTCGCGCTGTCGCCGCTCCAGACCGGCGGCGAGACGAGAGGGTCACCCATGGGCAGCGCGAAGTCCGCGCCGTCGTCGAGGGACCGTATGCGGACAGCGTCGCCGGTGGCGTACGCCAGCTGGTCCGAATCCGGCGACCACGAGGGCAGGTGACCGCCGTCGGCGACGGTGATGTCGGCGCCCGATGCCAGCTCGATCAGGTGCAGGCTCAGCGGCTGCGGTGCCGCCGAGGTCTGGTCGCGCTCGACCACCGCGAGGCGCTGCCCGTCGGGGGACAGCGCCACGGCGTCGAAGGTCGTCGTGGGCGCTCCGCGCTGTGCTGTGCCGCACAAGTCGATCCCACAGCGTGGCGCGGACAGCACCGTCGCCGCGGCCACCGGGTCACCGGATTGCCCCGGGCCCAGCGCGGTGAGCAGCACCCGCGTCGGTGCTTCGCCGTTGGCGCGGAGCAGCACCAGGACGTGTCCCGGCGCACCGGTCAGGCCACCGGTGGTGAAGTGCGCGACCGCGGCGCTGTCCAGCGGCTGCCCGTGCTCGTCTGTCGCGGTTCGCGACACCGTGAGCGTGTACTGGGCGACCGGGCGCAGCAGCTCGCCGGGAAGCAGCACGAACCGGCTGTGGTCGCCCTGGTTGGCAACCACCCTGGTTCCCGGGACGTCCGGGCGCAGACTGATCGCCGCCGCGGTGGTCGCCGTGTCCATCGCCGTGCTGAAGGCGACCACGATCGGTGCGTCGACACGCGCATCGGTGACACCGTCGCCGGTGCTCAGCCCGCGGACAGAGGGCGCACTGGCGGTGGTGAAGCTCCAATGGTGGTCCAGCGAGTTGACCGCGCCCTTGCTGTCACCGACGCCCGGGGAGAGGCTGAAGCCGTACGTCGTGGCCGGCGCGAAGAGGGCACCGCGATGGTCGAGGGTGAGGACGCTCCCGTCCGGGCTCCAGCTGATTCGGCACGGGGCCCCCTTGCGGGCCACGAAGGCCGCCTGCAGGTCACACCCGGGGATCGGCGGGGAGACGTGCAGACGCGCGACGACGCTACCTCGGTCGATGCCGTGGTCGAAGGAGATGCGTACCGGGGCGTCGGCGGCGACATTGCCGGCGTTGTTCGCCGGGACCAGCGCGGAGATCTGCGGCGGTGCGCTGAAGCAGGCGGTCAGCGGCAGGACGAGGGAGCCGACGACAAGACAGCGTGCGGCCGTGGCCGCCCTACCCACCGGTGAAGGGTCAGACCGGCGTGCGCAGTGCCGCCGCGACGTCAATGCCTTCTGGCGATCCGGCTCCAGCCTTCACCTCGATACGAGCCGTCCTCTCGGTGGCCAGCTCGCCGACGGTGGCCGCAGAGCTCTGGAGGCTGCGGTTGGAGTGCGTGTATGCGCCATGAATCTCGCCCTTGCGCAGCAGGATGACGCCCATCTCCGAGCCTCCGGCGACGACCAGCGAGCCGTCGACGCGCTCTTCGGCGAGGTACTCGAGCAGCGCTTCGAAGTTGATGAACCGGCCGAGCAGCCCGGTGAACAGCGGCGGGGCGGTGAGCAGCTGCGCGAGGGCCACCACCGTCTCCCCACTGAGCTCGACGACGTCGAGCAGCCCTTCGCCGTGCTCCATGCGGGTGCGGAGTCGCTGGAAGGCGTCGATGCCCTGGACGATGGAGCCGTCGCTGTACAGCGCTTCGAGGACGTGGCCGTCGTGGAGCAGGAGGACGCCGTCGAAGGAATCACCCTCCAGGCGGACGTAGCCGGTGTGCTTGTCGGAGTCGAGGGTGCGGAGCAGCTTGGGGAAGTCGACGAAGGCGCTCTTCAGCGCTTCGTAGATCGCCTTGCCGGCGGGCAGAGGGTAGAGCTCACTCAGGGGAACCGCGCTGGGGTTGCCGAGCAGCTCGCGGGTGGGCGCCGGGGCCGGGGCAGCGGGGTAGGTTGCGGTTGGCACCGTTGTCTCTCCAGTCGTGGTCGACACTGACACCGCAGCCGGCTCGGCGAGTGCGCCGTCGACCGCTTCTGTCGCCGCCATCCCCTCGACGGGGATCGGGGCGTTGCCGTTGCTGTCGGCAGCGCCCACGCGGCGCTCCGCCTCGGCGAGGAGATCGCCCGTTGCCGACTTGATGGTCTCCTCGGCGGGGAGCTTGGCGCGGGGATCGAAGGTGAACTGCCCGTCGTGCCAGCCCAGGGCGTCGATCACCGCCTCCTCGCCCTGGCCGGTGTCGCCGGCGGCGTGGAAGAGATGGCCGAAGAGGAAGTAGAGCGAGCAACTGTCACCGCCGTTGGTGACAGACAGTGTCCCTGTCGCGCGCTCCGACTGCATTGCCTCGAGGAGCGCCGCCAGACTGGTGTCGGTCAGCGAGCCCTGCGTCTGCACCCTTTGCTGTGCTCCTTCCAATGCCGCCCAAATGCCAGGCTGTCCGCCGAGCTCAGAGCGCCATTTGCGGAGCTCCCAGCCCGCGAGGGGCGTAGTGTACCCGCAAATGAGCAACTTGCTCTATTGGCGCTTCGGCGCGAATTGGCAGGAACGTGGCTGAAGCGTCTGTGCCACTCCTCTGCAACGACCCCTTCGTGCGATCGGGGAGGGCGGGGACGATGATGTACGATCCCGGCCGGTCAGGCGAAGCTGCTGGAGAAGTGTGAACGGCGGACAGCGCAAGGTCTTGGTGATCGACGACGAGGCGATGATCCGCAGGACCGTGCGCCTCGCCTGCGAAAAGGAGGGCTACGCCGTCCAGGAGGCCGAGAACGGGACCGACGCGCTGGCCCGGCTTGACTCCTTCCGGCCCGACATCGTCCTCCTCGATCTCATGCTGCCCGACATCAGCGGCTTCGACGTCTGCCGCGACATCCGCCGGGCGGGGTCGCGCGTGCCCATCCTCATCCTCAGCGCCAAGAGCGAGGAGATCGACGTCGTCGTCGGCCTCGAAATCGGCGCCGACGACTACATCGTGAAGCCCTTTCGGCCGCGTGAGCTACTCGCCAGGATCGCCGCCCACCTGCGCAAGTCGCGCCTCGAGGACGAGCGTGACAGCGATGGCCGGATGGTCTTCCGCGACCTCACGATCGACGTCAATGAGCGCCGTGTCTTCCGCAGCGACGAGGAGGTCGTCCTCACCCACACCGAGTTCGACCTGCTCTCCTACCTCGCCTCCAACGCGGGCAAGGTGCTCTCCCGGGAGAAGATCCTCAACTCGGTGTGGGGGTACGAGTACCCGATCGAGACGCGGGTGATCGACGTCCACGTCCGCAACCTGCGTCGCAAGCTCGAGCCCGATCCCTCGCATCCGCGGCACATCCTCGCCGTGCCCGGCGTCGGCTATCGCTTCACCGCCACCAAGCCGTAGCTCGCCGCTGCCCTAGACTGTCCTGGTGCGCACCCCGCCGATGCTGCAGCCGCGTGAGGCCCGCGCCGTCCGGCAGCCCCAGCTGGAACGCCCCGACCCGGTGGTCGCCATCGCCGTCATGCTCCTCTGTCTGACTGTTGCCGGCCTGGCTCTGGGCGGCTTTCTGGCGGTCTACGACTGGAAGACCCCGGCGGCGATGCGGCCCCTGTTCTTCAGCGATCTCGGCGTCTTCCTGTCGGCGGTCGTCTTCCTCGTCACAGCCGCCGCCTTGCGCTATCTGCGCCGGGCGACGCGGTAGCACGTGGAGCGGGCCCATCCCGGCGACTCGCTCGGGGGACCGCAGAGCGAGCGGAACTCCCCCTTTCCCAGCTACGAGGAGCTGGCCTCGGAGCTGCTCGAGGCCCTCGACGAGGCGGGGCTGTCGATCGAGGACGTCCGCCACGAGCTCGAGCCGGGTTCGGGCGAGCGCCGCTTCGAGTGCACCATCCGGCTGCAGCCCACCGACCCCCCATCCCGCTACCACGCCCACATCAGCTTCGCCTGGGATGCGCTGATGACCTACATCGCCGCCTACGGCCCGGGCGCCGACTGCGACCTCTACCACGACGAGGAGGAGGAGGGGGAGTGCCCCCATCAGCGCCTGCCACCGCAGCCGTTCGTCGAGGTGGAGGCGGAATTCGTCCTCGGTGACGGCGGCTACGAGCTGCTCGACGTCTCCGAGGTCGGCGGCTGGGTCGACACCGTTCAGGGCCTGCTCGGCAAAGTGTTCCCCGACGACGACCGGCCGAGCGTCCACGTCGGCCTGGCGGCGCTGGGGTCGTCGGTGCTGGTGGAGAAGCTCACCGCGGAGCACTCCTGGCTGATCGACTTCGACGAACCGCCGGACTTCGCCGCCATGGCCCGCCAGGTGCGCGGCGCCCTACGCGTCATTCCCCAGCTCGCCGATAGGTTGCCGATTTAACGGGGGAGGCGGCCCTCCCCTCGACCGACGGGCAGAGCCCGACCGGTCTCACCCTTCCTCGGCGGGCCTGCCCGCCGGGCGCGGCCTGCGCCGCGCGGGTGCGACCCAGAGGCCCTATTGCCTCACAAATATCCCCGCGCGGTCGGCGTAGCGCCAGCCGTCGGGGTGCTCGAGGTCGGGGTCGAGCTCGGCGAGCAAGGCGCACTCGAAGGGTCGGTTGGCCAGCTCCGGGTGGGGGACGACCAGGTCGGATCGGTCGACGCGCAGCTGACCGCGAGCGCCGAGGACGAGGATGTCGGCGTCGCCGCGGCGTGGCCCCCAGCGGTACGTCGGACGCCGCCCGGCGGCGGTCTCCGCCTCGCGGCACAACGTCAGCCACTCCTCGGGGCGGAGCGACTGGGGCGACTCGACCCGCAACACTTGGTTGAGATAGTCCGGCTGGGCGCCTGGGCCGATCGGACGTGTCACCAGCACGCGGGATGCCGCGGCGATGTGCACCGGGTGACGATCGAAGCGCTCGCGCATGCGCGCCAGGTTCGCCTCGCGGCGCCCGATGTTGGCGCCCAGGCCTATCCAGGCGACGCTCGCCGGCTCGGTCACCCGGTGGGGCCCGGCGCAGGCAGGGCATGGATGCCGTCGGGGATGAGGTGAATGACCGCGTCGGCAACCTGCAGAGCGCGCACCGTCGCCGCGACGTCGTGGACGCGCACCACGTTGGCGCCGCGGGCCGCAGCCAGCACGGCCAGCGCCAGGGACCCCTCGAGGCGCTGGTCCGGGGGCGCTCCGCCGAGCAGGTAGCCGATCGTCGACTTGCGCGACGCGCCGACCATGATCGGCCGGCCCATGCCGCGCAGCTCGCCGAGGCGGCGGAGGATCTCGAGGTTCTGCGCCGGCGTCTTGGCGAACCCCAGCCCTGGGTCGATGAGCACACGCTCCAGGGGAATGCCCGCCTCCTCGGCGACGGCGAGACTCTGGCGCAGCCCGGCGGCGACCTCGGCGACCACATCGCCCTCGACGATGGCGTCGCGGTTGTGCATGGCCACCAGCGCCGCGTCGCTGCCGGCGACCACTGCTGCCATGGCGGCGTCGCCCCGCAAGCCCCAGATATCGTTGACCATGCTGGCCCCGGCGGCGAGCGCCTGCTCGGCGACGGCGGCCTTGCGGGTGTCGATGCTCACCGGGATGTCGAGGCGCGCGCTGAGCTCGCGGACGACCGGCAGGACACGGGCGAGCTCCTCGTCGACGCTGATCACCACGCTGTTCGGCCGCGTGCTCTCACCACCGACGTCGATGACGTGAGCGCCGGCCTGCGCCATGGTGACGCCAAGCGCGATTGCGTCGGCGTCGCCCGACACCCCGTCGCCGCTGAAGGAATCCGGCGTGCGGTTGATCACTCCCATGACCAGTGTGCGGGTGGCCACGTCGAGGACGTGACGCCCGGCGCGCACCGGGGGCGGCACCGAACCCCTGCCCGAAAGCCCGGCGCGGATCGCCGCCCCCAGGGGCTCGGTGCGCTGGCCCCAGTCCTCCAGTCGCTGGGGCAGCGCGCCCAGCACCGCGACAGGACCGAGGAGCACGGCGCGGTCAGCGTCAGCGTTGAGCAGGGCGACGCCACCGAGCTTGCGCAGCTCGCGCTCGAGCACACGGGACTCGTCGGCGGCGAGCCCTTGCAAGGCCAGCGCCTCGCCGGCGCCGTGCCGGGCGAGCTCGGGGAGGCTGTCGCTGCCCAGGGCGAGCACGGCGTCGCGAAGCGCGTCCTCGGGACCGGGGATCAAGGGCCGCACCGAGAAGCGCGCTGCATCGCGCGCCTTCACGCCGCTCACCGTCCGGCTACGCGCCTGGCGGACTGTCCGCGGGCTGCAGCTCGCCGACGGCGGAGCGCTTGGGCACCATCACCCGGCGGCGGAAGACGCACACCTGCTCACCGCGCTGGTTGTGCGCGCGTGTCTCCACGTAGACCACGCCGCGATCCGGTTTGCTCGACGACTCCTTCTTGTCGAGCACGGTCGTCTCGGCGTAGATGGTGTCGCCGTGGAACGTCGGGTTCTCGTGCTTCAGCGACTCCACCTCGAGATTGGCGATCGCCTTGCCGCTGACGTCGGCGACGCTCATGCCCAGCGCCAGGCTGTAGACGAGGTTGCCGACGACGACATTGCGCCCGAACTGCGTGCGCGTCTGCGCGTAGTGGGCGTCGAGGTGCAGGGGATGATGGTTCATGGTGAGCAGGCAGAAGAGGTGATCGTCGGCCTCGGTGATGGTCTTGCCCGGCCAGTGCCTGTAGGTGGCGCCGACCTCGAACTCCTCGAAATAGCGACCGAACTGCACTCAGGCGCTCTCCCTGTGGTGGGTGAGGCCCAACTCTAGCCCGGCTCGGTGATTCTTCGCGGTGGGGCCGCCGGCCGCGGCGTGCCGCGTCGTGGAACACTTGCGTCACATGCAGTCGCTGGAAGCGCCCCACCCGCCGACAACGGCGCCCACGGCGCTGACGAGCTCGTTCCGTGAGCTGGTCGGTCTGCTGGTTGGGCCGCGCTTCGGCATCCGCGTTGCCCCGTTGCTCCGCGATCTGGGAACGGATCCCGGATTCTTTGGCCCAGACTCGGCCACCTGGCGGGTGGCGCGCGAGCCGCTGTTCATCCTCTGCGCGGGCCGTGCCCTTCTGATGCAGCTCGCCCACCCGCTGATCGCTCAGGCGGTCGCTGATCACAGTGACCTGGAGCGCGATCCGCTCGGTCGTCTGGTGCGCACCGGGCGCTGGCTCATCGCCGTCATGTTTGGCACGCGCGCGGAAGCCATCGCCGCCATCCGCGAGGTCAACGTCCTCCATCGCCGGGTGCGCGGCACCCTGGCAGCCGACAATGCCAGCCGCGGCTTCGACGCTGACACGCCCTACGTGGCCAGCGACCCCGCGCTGGCGCGCTGGGTGCACGCCACGATCGTTCAGTCGATGCTGGTCATGCACGACACCTTCGTGGGCGGCCTGACGATGGCCGACCGCGACGCCCTGGTGCGCGAGTGGAACGCGGTGGCGCTGCTCATGGGCGTGAGCGCTGAGCTGCTGTGGCCGGGTGCGGGCGCCCTCGACAGCTACATCGCGGCGCAGGTACAGCGCCTGGACCGCGCCCCGCCGGCCTCACGCGCGGCGGCCCGGATCGTGCTCAACCCTCCATTGCCCACCGAGGCTGCCAGGCCGGCGTTCTCCGCTGCCGCCTTTCTGACCATCGGGATGCTGCCGGCTCCGTTCCGGCAGTGCTTCGGGGTCCGCTGGACTCGGGCGAACCGAGGCTGGTACGCCGGGGTAACCCGTTCGCTGCGCTCCCTCCATCGTCGCGTACCACGCCGGTATCGCTCATCGGGGATCTACGTCCTCGCCATGCGGCGTTGCGCTGGACGCTTTGCGTCCGAGCAGTCGTAGTTCCGCACACCTCTTGTCAGCTCTGGCCGCAACGGGCTAAGGTCCGCTGCCAAGGGGCCATCCCTCGAGGCTGCCGGAGGGGAGAGCATGGCGCTCAGGGGAGCTCAGAGCAAAGCCCGTCGGATTGGCTGTCCGCGCGTTGTCGGCCGGCTGCTGCTCGGTGGGGTCATCGCGATGGCCGGATTCGCCCTACTCGGTCCGCCTCTCGACGCTCGCGCGGAGATCAACGGCGCCGGCTGCAGCGGCCACATCAACGGTGTCGACGTCGCCGGCGTCAACAGCGGGGATGACAGGACCGCCATCCCGATCGACCAGGACGCCACGATCAGCGTTGACCTCAGCGGGGACACGGGCAACCCGCCCACGGTGCACACCGACTACGGGCTGGTTGGCGGGTTCGCGATTGGCAAGGACGGCAACGGGTCGACGACCTCCATCAAAGTCAGCGACTACGCCAAGGTCACCGGGCTGTACCTTGTCCAAGCCACGACAGGGCCCAACCACAACTGCTCCGGTGCCGCCCTGGTCAGGATCGGCGGCGGCGTGTTTTCGTCCTATCTCGGCTACGCCGCGGTCGGCGGCATGGCGTTGGGCGGGCTGGGCGTCACCGCCGGAACTGTGCTCGCCGGCTCCCGCCCGGCCTTCATCCCAAGTCAGACCACGGATGCCTCGGCTGGCCCGGACTACTCGTCGAACGCCGGGCCGCCGGCTGAGTACTACGAGGGAGAAGGAGGCTCCGCCTGCTGCTGCGGGTCGGCGCTGCCCATGGCCCTGCTGATGACCGCCCTGGTGATGACGGGAGCCATGCCTGTTGCTCCCGGTGTGGCGAGTCCTAAGGCGCCGCGGTTGCCGAGGGCGCGGTGGCGGCCGCGGTGGTCGATCATCGGCACCCTGGGAGGGATCATCGGCAGCCTGTTCACCGTCTTCTTCATGGAGCTGAACGGCACCGTCTATCCGACACGCGCCTACACCATCAAGGCGCTGGTGGCCGGCTTCCTCGTGGGCTTGATCCTGCCGTCGCTGGCCAGAATCGTGGCGGTGCGGCGGACGAACCGGAGAATCGCCGCCAGATACGCCCAGTGGCAGGCGCAACGCGCCAGGACGACCGTCCCCGTCTACGAGCCCCCGCTCCCCGCACCTCCCGGCGTCGCGGCGGCAGCGACGGAGGCCCCGCCGGCTGCTCCCGAGGCGCCGCCGCATGAGGCGCCCCCGACGTCACCGTGGCCCACGTCGCCGCAGACGGAGTCGCCACCGCCACTGCCACCGCCCGCAGAGGAATGACCCCGGACCGGCAGGTCCGCTGGCTGTCCCGTCCGTCGCGCTTTGCGCTTCGCTTCATCGAGGCGTATCGCGCCGGCGTCTCGCCTCGGCTGAAGACAGGCTGCCGGTTCACCCCCACCTGCTCGGAGTACGGGCTCATCGCCTACCAGCGGTACGGCTTCGTACCCGCCACCGCCAAGACGCTGTGGCGGCTGATGCGCTGCAATCGGCGCCGCCGGGGAACGCCGATCGCCGATCCCCCGTAGGACTCACCCCACGGATTTCACCCCACGGATTCCGCACCCGACCACCGCGAATCCGCGGGGACCCCCGAGATCCGCACGCGGCCACCGCGAATCCGTGGGGCCGCGAAGTGCCGCCCCGGCGTTCCTATACTCGACGACGGTGCTCGACATCGCCACCGGCGCCATCGTCCACGCCACCGACCTCGACGTGCTCGAGGCGCTTGGTGACGGCAGCGTCGACATGGTGTATGTCGACCCTCCCTTCAACACCGGGCGTACGCGGCGCGGCGTCCGCATGCGAACCTCGGCCGACGAGAACGGCGACCGCACCGGTTTCGCCGGGCGTCGTTACCGCACCAGCACCGAGCAGCTGCAGTCGTTTGTCGACAACCATGGCGATTACATCGGCTACCTCCGTCCCAGGTTGGAGGAGACACGTCGCGTGCTCGCGGTCCACGGGACCCTCTATCTCCACCTCGATCCCCGCGAGTCGCACTACGCCAAGGTGATGCTCGACGGCATCTTCGGCCGAGACTGCTTTCTCAACGAGATCATCTGGGCGTACGACTACGGCGCTCGACCGCGGCGGCGTTGGCCGGCCAAGCACGACGTCATCCTCGTCTACGTCCGCGATCCCCGTCACTACCACTTCGACAACGAAGCCGTGGATCGTATTCCGTACATGGCGCCGGGACTGGTCACGGCGGCCAAGGCGGCGCGAGGCAAGCTGCCCACCGACGTGTGGTGGCACACCATCGTGCCCACCGGGTCGAAGGAGCGCACCGGGTATCCCACGCAGAAACCGCTGGCCATCGTCCGCCGCGCACTGAGCGCGTCGACGCGTCAGGGCGCCTTGGTGCTCGACTGGTGCGCGGGCAGCGGAACCACCGGCGTCGCCGCCAAGGAGCTCGGCCGGCGGTTCCTGCTCGTCGACCGCAGCGCCGACGCAGTGGCGGTGATGCGTGCCCGGCTCGGCGACGTCGCCGGGCTGCGCGTCTGTGAAGGAGTCGGCGCGCTGGTCGGTTGAGGCAAGCCGAGCACAGTCCCGTTGAGCCAACGCCGCGCGACGGAGCGACCTGCGTCGATGTGCGATGCGGCGCCTGCGGAGTCGAGCCCCCAGCCACGGCCGGCGACCTCGAGCACGTGTACCTCGACACCCGCTCTCCGGGCAGCGCGCAGCCCGGCGCTACGCTGATGGACGCGGATCACCAGGTTGGCGCGGGCGAACG
>DASZGL010000063.1:0-26257 GCA_035938875.1 Candidatus Dormiibacterota bacterium | reverse complement strand
ACGGCGAGACCGCGGGGATGGCGACACTGTTGTCGCTGCAGCGAGTCGGCCTCATCGACGATGTGGCCACGGCTTCGCGTCACCGCCGGCAGGGGATCGCGACAGCGCTGATCGGTCGCATCATGGGCGAGAGCCGCGCGGCCGGCGACGTCGCGCTGATGCTCTTCACTGCGGAGCAGGGCAACGCGCGACGTCTCTACGAGCGGCTGGGATTCAGCGTCGTCGCCGCATCAGCTCAGTTCCACAGACCCGGCGTATCGGTGCACTGAACGGCGCGCGACATCATCCCGCGGCCGGCCGTGCCGCCATCGCCGGCGCCACGACAAGGGCAGCAGCGACACCGCGGCGGCGAGCAGCGACACCGTGCTGAGGATGAGCAGGACGTCCGGTGTGTCACCGTCACCCTGCGCTGTCCACAGGTCGAGCGAGAGCACCGCTGGGAGAAGGCCGACACCGAGCAGGGCTGCGGTGCGCAGCCGCCCGGCGAGCAGCAGCATCGGGAACGCCCACATCAGGTACTGGTCGTAGGCGGTCGGCGACAGGCCGACGATGAGCAGCATGTCCAGGGCGATGGCCTCGGCGAGGGTACAGCCGGCGCGCACCGCGAGCACTCCGCACAACGTTGCTGTGGCGAGCACCGCGAGGTTGATGGCGATGATCGGTCCCGCGGGAAGCGGAAAGAGCAGCGCGGTGCCGAGCCCGGCGCGGTGTGGACGATAGGTGGCGACGTCGAACATGCCGCGCAGCGCATCGGCGGGATGCACCACGGCGTACGCCGCATAGACGAGCAGGACCGGGACGGCGAAGAGCAGCAGCAGGGTGACGGCGCGGCGCCGGGGCGTCGCCGCCAGCAGCGCGGGCAGAAAGAACAGCGGCCACTGCTTGATGGCGACGGCGATGCCGCCGAAGAGCCCGCAGGCAACACTGCGGCCGCGCGTCGCCATGATCACCGAGACGACGAGCAGCAGGTCGACAACCGGATCCGCCTGCCCGTGCAGCGTCGGCACGGCGATGGCCACCGGGCACAGCGCGTACAACCACGCGGCGCGCCGCCCGCGCTCGCCGCCGACGCCGCGCAGCAGGACCAGGGCGATGGCCGCGTCGGCGATCCAGAAAGGAGCGCGCACCAGCGCGGCGAAGACGTGCGGATGATTCGCCGGAACCAGGCCGGCTACTGCCCACCAGACATACAGCGTCGGCGGGTAGTTGGCCATCCCCGCGGTGTCACCCGACCAGATCTCGCTGCCGTTGAACAGGTTGCCGCCGATGCGCCGATAGGCGAAGAGCACGTCGTACAACTGCCCGTCGACGGCGAGTGAGGCGAGCGCGCGGACGGCGAGCGCAAGCGCGAGGATGGGCACCCACACCGGCAGCCGCCGCGAGCGCTCGCCTCGCGGCGGGCGGAAGGCGACGACACCGGCGAGCACCGCGCAGACGCAGAACAGGGCGACCGCGTAGGGACGCGCGGCGGCGTGCGAAAGGCCGAGCGGCCCATCGTCGGGAATCACGCGCCCAGGCTGCGCCCAGCCGCGGCCAGCATCATCGAGGTCACGAGACCTGCTGCTCGACGCGCTCCCCGTCGTCGGCGAGGCTGATGGCCGCCGCTGCGTCGGCTACGTCGTGGCCGACCACGTCGATCGACCAACCCTGCCGCTGCGGCGGTCGCTCGACGCGGCGTGCCTGCAGGCGGTAGCGGCTGAGCAGGCCGATCATCTGCAGTCCGACGCGCAGGGCCACGGCGCGCCTTCCGGTCACCGACGATCGCCCCACGCGTCGCCGGTAGTTGACCGGCACCTGGATGGCGCGCTGGCCGAGCAGGAACGACAGCGCCATCATCTCGACACCGAAGTGGGACCCGCGCACGGTGAAACGCGGCGCCATCTCGACGTAGGCCGATCGCCGCAACAGGCGCATGGTGCAGCCCACGTCGCTGAGCTGGGTGGTGTTGTAGAGCAGCTCGGCGTACTTGGCCACGGCCATGTTGCCGATGCGCAGAAACCATCCCATGTTGGCGCCGCCCCAGATGAGCTGCAGCGTGGTGCGCGTCCCGTAGACGACGTCGAAGTCGTCCGAGTAGGCAAGCAGCTTGACGATGTCGTGCGCCGAGAAGGTGCCGTCGGGTTCGCTGATGACCAGCAGGTCGCCCCGCGCCTCGCGCAGACCGCGCTGCATCGCTGCCCCGTAACCCTGCACCGGCTCGTGGACGACGCGAGCCCCGGCGCGCAGCGCCTCATCGGCAGACCCGGGCGCGGCGTTGTTGTCGACGACGATCACCTCGTCGACCAGCGAGGTCTCGAGGGCCTCGACGACCGCGTCGTACAGCGACTCCCGCTCGTTGTACGTCGGCAGGATCAGCGAGACGAGTTGATCACGCCACACGCCACCACCCCCCACTCGTCTGCACACAACGATCATGCCCCTGCCCGTCCGGTTTGTGCAGGCCGACATCGAACCGTCGCGGTCTGCGATGCCGCCGGCGCGGCCCGGCGCGTAGACTGCCGCCGCAGATCACCGGATATCGTCCCTGGGGTGCGCGCATGGCAGAAGCGATTGTCCTCATCGGAACCCGCAAGGGTCTGGTCATCGCCCGCAGCGACGGCGACCGCCGGTCCTGGAACGTCGAGCCGATGCAGTTCGCCAACCAGGAGGTGTACGCGGTCGCGGTTGATGCCCGCCGCGATCCACCCCGGCTGTTCGCCGGCGTGGGCGCCGGTCACTGGGGTCCGACCCTCGCCCATTCCGACGACCTCGGCCGCACCTGGACGGAGCCGGAGGGTGCGCCGGTCGCCTTCCCGCAGGGGACCGAGACCGCGCTGGTACGCATCTGGCACATCCATCCCGCTGCAGCCAACCAGCCCGATGTGGTGTATGCGGGTGTCGAGCCTCATGCGCTTTTCCGTTCCGACGACGGCGGCTTGAGCTTCACCCTGGTCGCCGGCCTGTGGGAGCACCCTCACCGGCCCAGCTGGATGCCGGGAGGTGGTGGAGCCTGCCTGCACACCGTGCTCACCCATCCCAGCGACACGCAGCGGGTGCTGGTGGCGATGTCGGCGGCCGGCGTCTACCGCAGCAGCGACGGCGGCACCAGCTGGGAGCCGGCGAACCGAGGCATCCAGGCGGTGTTTCTTCCCGAGGACCAACGCTTTCCTGAGTACGGGCAGTGTGTTCACAAGGTGGCCATGCACCCCAGCCGGCCTGAACGCCTCTTCGCCCAGAATCACTTCGGCGTCTACCGCAGCGACAACGGCGGCGACACCTGGCAGGCCATCGAGACCGGGTTGCCCAGCAACTTCGGCTTCCCCCTTGTCGTCCACCCGCGCCGGCCAGACACCATCTACACGTTCCCGCTGCTCGCCGACGTGGAGCGCATGCCCGTGGAGGGTCGTTGTTGCGTCTACCGAAGCGAGAACGCGGGGGAGAGCTGGCAGCCGCTCAGCGCCGGGCTTCCCGAACCGCCGTACTACGCGGCGGTGCTTCGCGACGCCATGACCAGCGACGGCGCCGATCAGGCGGGCATCTACTTCGGCACTCGTGTCGGTGAGGTCTTCAGCAGCCTCGACGACGGCGACACCTGGAGCATCCTGGCGACACACCTCCCCGATGTGCTGTCGGTTCGCGCCGCGGTTGTCGCATGACGGTCAGGCTTGTTGTGCCGACCGCGTTGCGCGACTGCGCCGGCGGATCACGCGAGGTGTCGGTCGAGGGCGCGACGCTGCGCGACGTCCTCGATGACGTCGGCCGGCGTCTCCCAATCCTGGAGCGACGCCTGCGCGACGAGCGCGGGCTGCTCCGTCCCCACGTGCTGGTCTTCGTCGACGGCGTGATGCTGCGAAGCGAAGGAGACCTCGACACTCCCGTGCACGACGGCACCGAGGTGTTCATCGCGCCCGCCGTGGCAGGAGGCTAGTGCTCTGAGAGAGGACACAACGGTGGCGACCCCGATCGGATTCGAACCGACGATCTCCACCTTGACAGGGTGGCGTGTTAGGCCAGGCTACACCACGGGGCCGCGCGGGGCCGGAGTCTAGCATCGCCCTCTTCGCCGCCCCTGGCATGCTGGAGCAGATGCAAGGCCACCGCCGCCGCCCCGACGAGATCTCCGCGGGAGCGGTCGTCGTCCGTCGCGGCACGGACGGGTGGGACGTCTGCCTGATCCGCGTGGGCAACGCCTGGAGCCTGCCCAAAGGCAATCGCGATCCCGGCGAATCGGCACAGGCCGCGGCCCTGCGCGAGGTGTCGGAGGAGACGGGCCTGCCGCTGACCGAGCTGCGCATTCTCTCCGGCCTGCCACCGTCGGAGTACGCCTACCGCCGGCGCGACGGAAAGCTTGTCTTCAAGCGCGTGGATCTCTTCCTGGTCGAGACCCGAGGCAACGCGCCGCTGATCCCCCAGGCGGATGAGGTCGACGAGGTGGCCTGGGTTCCCCTCGACGAGGCGGCGGCGCGGGTCGCCTATAAAGACCTGCGCGCCGCGCTGTCGGCGGCGACAGCCTTTCTCCAGCCGGCCGCGGGCTGAATCTGGACCCGACTGGGCGCCCGTAGAATCCAGTTCCGATGCGCCTGTACGACACCGCGGCTCGTGCCGTGCGCGATTTCGAGTCCGCCGGGCAGAGCGTGTCGCTGTACGTGTGCGGGATCACTCCCTACGAAGCCTCCCACCTCGGCCACGCCTTCACCTATCACACCTTCGATGTGCTCACCCGCCGGCTGATGAGCGCCGGATACGACGTCCGCAGCGTGCGCAACGTCACCGATGTCGACGATGACATCCTTCGCGTCGCCCGCGAGCGCGCTGTCGACTACCGACAGCTCGTCGAGGAGCAGGTGGAACGATTCGACAGGGAGATGGCGGCGATCCACATCCTTCCTGTCACCGCGGCACCACTCGCCTCGGCTCACGTCGGCGCCATGGTGGAGTGGATCGCGCTGCTCATCCGCGGCGGGTACGCGTACATGCGTGATGGGTGGGTGTACTTCGACGCGACGCGATTCGAGCGCTACGGGGCGCTGAGCCGTCTCGACCGCGATGAGATGGTCGCGCTGAGCCGTGAGCGAGGAGCCGATCCCGACGATCCCCGCAAGCGCAACCCCATCGACTTCGTGCTCTGGCAGCCCTCGCTCGCCGATGAGCCGAGCTGGGACAGCCCCTGGGGCGCGGGCCGTCCCGGATGGCACATCGAATGCTCGGTGCTGGCCCGGGATCATCTCGGTGCCACGCTCGACATCCACGGTGGCGGCGAGGACCTCATCTATCCGCATCACGAATCGGAGATCGCCCAGACGGAAGCGGTGACCGGTGTGCCCTTTGCACGCCACTGGATGCACGTCGCCATGGCTCAGCTCGATGGCGTCAAGATGAGCAAGTCGCTGGGCAATCTCGTCTTTGTCGGCGATCTGCTGCGCACCTCGCCGCCCGCCGCGGTGCGATTGCTGCTCAACACCCACCACTACCGACAGGAGTGGACGTACGAGGCCGGCGAGCTCCGTGACGCCGAGGCGCGGCTGCAGCGCTACACCGACGCCATCCGCGGCACGACAGCTCACGAGCGTTCGCGCGCCGATGAGCTCGAGCGGGACTTCTTCGCGCGGCTCGACGACGACCTCGACACGCCCGGTGCGCTGCGCGTGCTCGACGGTATCGTCGACGCACCCGGTGCCGCGGCGGCGGGCGACGTCGTGGCGAGCAGCGCCCTGCTGCCGCGACTGCTCAACGTCATCGGAGTGAGCACCACCGCGGTGGCCGTCCGCCCCCTGGTCGGGCCCCGCTAGCCGGCCTCGGCCTCCACCGGCGAGGCCGCGGCGCCGGCGATCACCCGGCTCACCGCGGGGGCGACGCGGCGCAGGCTCTGCATCAGCTCGGTGAACTGCTGCGGCGTCAGCGACTGGGCGCCATCGGACAGCGCCTCGTCGGGATCGGGATGAACCTCGATGAGCACGCCGTCGGCGCCCGCAGCGAGCGCGGCCAGCGCCATCGGCGCCACCAGGTGGCGATGCCCGGTGGCGTGCGACGGGTCGACGATGATCGGCAGGTGGCACAGCGAGCGAACCAGCGGCACGGCGCTGAGGTCGAGGGTGTTGCGCGTCGCCGTCTCGAAGCTGCGGATGCCCCGCTCACAGAGGACGACGTCGCGATTCCCCTGGGAGACGACGTACTCGGCGCTGAGCAGCCACTCCTCCACGGTGTTGCTCAGGCCGCGCTTGAGCAGCACCGGCCGTCGCGCCTGGCCGACAGCCTCGAGCAATGCGAAGTTCTGGGCGTTGCGCGTACCCACCTGGAGCATGTCGGCCTTGTCCGCGACCAGTTCGACGTCGGCGGGGGTGAGTACCTCGGTGACCACGGGAAGCCCGGTCTCCTCGCGGGCGATGGCGAGCAGGTCGAGCCCGGCTGCGCCGAGGCCGCGGAACGAATACGGCGATGTGCGCGGCTTGTAGGCGCCGCCGCGCAGCAGCACCGCGCCGGCATCACGCACGGCGTGCGCGGTGGTCAGCAGTTGGGTCGCGCTCTCGACTGCGCACGGTCCGGCGCCGACGACGAACTCGTCGCCACCAAAGCGCGCCGCCCCGACGCTGACGACGGTGCGCTGGGGATGCCACTCGAGACCGACGCGCTTGTACGGCTTGTTGACCGGTATGGCGTCCATCACCCCGGGCAGACCGGCGACGTGGTCCTGGATCGACCGCGGATCCGTGCCCAGCACACCGATCGCCATGCGGTCGGACCCGGGGAGCTCGATCGGCTCGTAGCCGTGCGCGCGCACGTGCTCGAGGACGCCGTCGATCTCCCCTCGCGTGGCGTGTGCGTGCATGACGATGAGCATGGGTCGCACATCCTCGCAGATCACCGGCGAACACCGGCCATGCGCTCGCTCGTCTCCCCCCGACCCGTGACTACGATCGCGGCGATGTCGAAGCCAGCACGACGGCTAGTCCCCGCCGACGCCGGAGCCCTCGCCGCCCTGCTCGCCGATGACGAGATCCAGAACGTCTACCTGGGCAGCGAGCTGCGGCTTCACGGTCTGCGCAGCGGCAACTGGTGGGGCGTCGAGGAGCGCGGCCGGCTGCGCGCCGTGTACCTCGGCGGTGCGCTTGTCGTCCCCTGGCTTGCCGACCTCGGCGCTGCGGCGACGCTGGCAGCCGCTCTCGACCAGCAGGCCCCGCCGCGCATGCTGGTCGGACCGCGCGATCACGTGCTCGCGCTGCAGGCCGCGCGGGTCGCATCGGCGCCGCCCCGCGAGGTGCGCGACCCCCAGCCGGTCATGGTTCTGCCTCGCGACTCGCTTGCCGTCGCGCCCAGCCCGCAGGTACGCCGCGCTCTCCCCGACGACCTCGAGTACCTCACCGTCGCCGCCGCGGCGATGCACCACGAGGAGATGGGCGTCGATCCGCTCGCCGTCGATCCCGGCGGCTGGAAGGCGCGTATGCATCAGCTCGTCCAGCGCGGCTGGAGCTACCTGTGGCGCGAGGGCGACCAGGTGGTGTTCAAAGCCGAGCTCAGCGCTTGGACGCCGCACGCCGCGCAGCTGCAGGGCGTGTACACCGCGCCGTCGCGGCGCAACCGGGGTGTCGCCACCGCCGGACTGGCCGCGGTGTGCAGCGCGCTCTTCGCCGACGTTCCCTGCTGCTGCCTCTACGTCAACCATTTCAACATCTCCGCGCGCGCCGTCTACGCCAACCTCGGCTTCACCACTGTCGCCGAGTACGCCACCCTGATGTTCTGAGTGCCGCCGCCGATCGCGGGTGACCGGGGTGATAACGTGGCCCGATGATCGAGGCCCGCGCCCACGCCATTCTTCCCGTCCCCGCCGCCGACGCCTTCGCCGCGGCGACCGACCTCGACAACGCCGATTGGCTGCCCGCGGTGCGCGGCCTGCGGCGCATCGCCGGCGAGCCCGGCACCATCGGTGCCCGCTACGCGGTCGAGGTCGGGCTCATCGGACGGCACCTCAGCGGCGTCCTGGTGTGCCGTGAGCTCGAGCCGCCGCGGCGGGCGGTGTACGCGCTGGAGGACGGGCTCGACCTGACCATCACCATCACCGTCGCCGAGGTCGGCGGTGGCTCAAACCTGGAGCTGGTGGCCGCCTACGTGGTCGGCGGCGGACCCATCGGCGGCGCCGTGGAGCGGGCCAGTGTCGGTGCCGCCCGTCGCGAGGTGGCCCGGGCCGTCGAGCAGCTCGCCGCGCGCTTCAAGCGCAAGGACCCAGCGGTCGCGCGCTGATGGAAGCGCTCGACGACACCATCCTGGACGCCATCGCCGCCCAGGTGCGGGCTCACCCTCCGCTTCAGCAGGAGACGGTGATCGAGCTCCTCGGCGAGGCCCACCGCGAACCTCGGGGCCCGGCGGAGGCGACCCTCATCCGCCATCACCTGGGCGTCGCCCTCGACGGCGCCCTGGCCAGGCGCGACCGCGGACTGGACGTCGGCGACCTCTACCAGGAGGGCTCGGTGGCGGTGGTCACCGCGGTCGAGGAGTACGCCGCGCGTGCCGGCGACGCCGCGGGGCTGCGCGCCTACGTCAAACGGATCGTCGACCTCCACCTCGACGCTGCGCTGGAGCGCGAGCAGGAGGCGAAGCGCAGCGAGGAGGCGCTGGTGCGCGACAGCCGGCTGCTGGAGGCGGCGCAGCTCGAGCTGGTCCACCGCCTCGGCCGCGAGCCGACGACCGTTGAGCTGGCCGCGTTCCTGGAGTGGACCGCGGAGCGCGTCGACACCCTCTGGGCGATGCTCGCCGAGGCCCGGGCCATCAACGACGTGACCCTTCTCCCCTACCTCGACGACCTGGAGTAGTACGTACAGCGAGCCGGAAGAACCGTCCCGCACTACCTCCAGTCGCAGTCCACGATCTGGAAGGCGGGATCCTCGGCGCAGAGCGTGCGGATGCGGGCGACGACGTAGCGGCGGTCGTCGGGTGCGAGCTCGATGGCGGTTGCGCCGGCGCCGGCGGCGACGGTGCCGCGCGTGTACACGGTGATCGACTGCGCCAGGCGAGCGCGCAGCTCGGCGACCAGCGCCTCGTCACCGCTCACGGTGCCGTCCTCGCAGACGCGGGCGACGTTGTCGCCGCGAGCGATGGTCCACACGAGAAGGTCCACGGCGCGCAGGTTAGCGCGAGTCCTGGCCTTCTCCGGCGAGCCGGCGCAGGTCGTCGCTGCGGAAGTCGAGGTCGCTCAACGCCGGGACGGCAGCGCCGCGACGCACGGCGTGGTCGCCGAAGCGATCCTGAAGACTGTCGAGGACGCGGTCGAGGCGGCTGTCGCGCTCCTGCTCAGGGTCGAGCAGGTCGAGCTGGCCGGCGTCCTCGAGGCCGCTGACACCGACGCCGAGCAGGCGCACCGGGGCGCTGTTCCACGCGGTGTCGAGCAGGCGCGCCGCCGCCGCGGCGATGGGCCGGTCGGCGTCGGTCGACGCCTGCAGCGACACCTGCCGGCTGAGCGTGGTGAAGTCCCCGTAGCGCAGCTTGAGGGTGACGACACGGCCTCGCCAGCCGCCGGCGCGAAGCCGGTGCCCGACGTCGGCGGCAAGCTCGCGGATGCGCGCCGCGAGCGCACCACGGTCGCTGATGTCGTGCGCGAATGTCTCCTCGCGGGAGACGCTCTTCGGTCGCCCCGGCAGGGTCACCTCGCTGCTGTCCACCCCGCGAGCGCGCTGCCAGATCGAGGTGCCGGCGGCGTCACCGAGGCGGCGCCGCACCACGTCGAGCGGCAGCGCCGCCAGCTGACCGAGGGTGGACACGCCGAGCCCGTCGAGCGCCCGTTCCGACGCCGGCCCCAGGCCGGGCATCGCGCGCAGCGGAAGCGGCGCCAGAAACGCCGCCTCGTCGCCGGGAACGACGACGACGAAGCCCCGCGGTTTGCGCAGGTCGGAGGCGATCTTGGCCACCGTCTTGCCGGTGGCCACACCGAACGACGCGTGCAGACCGCACTCGGCGAGGATGGCGTCGCGGATGTCGGTGGCGATCTGCACGGGATCGCCGAAGCGACGGCGCGATCCGCTCACGTCCAGGTACGCCTCGTCGAGCGAGAGCGGCTCCACCAGTGGCGTGTATCTGCGAGCGATGGCAAAAACTCGCGCAGAAGCCTCCCGGTAGGCGGTGAAGTCGACGGGCACGACGATCGCGGTGGGACACAGGCGCAGGGCGGTCGCCAGCGGCATCGCCGAGCGCACTCCCCAGCGTCGCGCCTCGTACGACGCCGCGCTGACCACGCCGCGCGCCCGGATGGCGGAGCCGGCCGGTCCCGGTGCACCGCCGACGACCACCGGCCGGTCACGCAGCTCGGGGCGGCGCAGCTGCTCGACCGACGCATAGAAGGCGTCGAGGTCGAGGTGGATGATTCCCCGCTGATCTCCCCAGCTGACAGGGGCGACCGGCGTCGCCGGGTTCAAGGCCGAGCGGCGCGCACCGGAGTCGGCGGCGGCGTCCGCAGTCGGCGCCGTTGCGACGGAGCTGGTTCGTCGGTGAGCTCCTGGTACACCTCGGTGAACCGCCGCCGGGCGCGGAAGAGCAGCGACTCGACAGCCGACAGTGACAGCTCCATCGCCGCGGCAATCGACGGGTAGTCGAGTCCCTCGAGCTCGCGCAGGGCGAGGATGCGGCGGTAGCGCAACGGCAGGTGATCGATGACCCTGGCGATGGTGTCGCGCACCTCACCCTGCTCGATCATCCGCTCGGGGTGACCCTGGTCGTAATGCTCCAGCGTCTTGTGCAGCTCGTCGATCGGCGATCCGTGGTCCTGGTACTGCTGCATGGTGCGCGTGCGTCGGTGCTCGTCGATGGCCAGGTTGGTCGTTGTCCGGTGCAGCCAGGCGCGAAGGCGGATCTCGCCGTTGGTGGTCAGCAGCTGGCGCACCAGTCGCAGAAACGCCTCCTGGGCGATGTCCTCGGCGCGATGCGCGTCACTGATCACCCGCCGCGCCTGCAGCTGGACGTAGCGATGATGCAGCCGGTAGATGGTCTCGAACGCAGCCACGTCGCCGCCGCGGAACGCGGCGACCAGGGCGCTGTCCTCGGCGGCCGCCGTCATGACACGCCCATCAGAGCCGGGTGCCGCCCCCGCGATGACGTCGACGGCCACACCGCTCATACGCCGGCGGTCGCGGCGTGCTCGGTCCGGGTCGGCGTCCCCGGCACCGCGCCGCGGCGGCGCTGCTCCTGCCACTCGGTGATGTCGCTGTCGCGCAGGTAACCGGCGGCGATGAGCAGGTCGACGTAGCTGACACCGAGATGCGGTGCCGCCCGTCGCAGCACCCAGGGCGGCGGGTTCTCCTTGTTCTTGTTGACCGCCTGGTAGAAGTAGATCTGGTTGAGGTCGCAGAGCAGCGCCAGGCGGTGCAGTGAGATGCCACGGTCGCGGCAACGCTCTTTGAGAAAGTCGCGAAAATCCAACGCCCGGCGTCTCCACTCAAGCACGATCTTCGGCATCGAACGATGCAAAACGGAGACGGGCGATTATAGCGCTCGCCTAGACCCGCCGCCGTCGCCGGGGTGGGTCAACCCAGGCCGAGCAGCGCCGGAAGGTCGGCCAGTCGCACGAGGGTGGCGTTGGCGGAGTGGGGATCGCCGGGCCCGGCGTCGCCGCCGTGCTCGAGGAGGAGGACTCCGAGCATGCCCGCGGCTTGGGCGCCGAGGACGTCCTCGCGAAGCCGATCACCGACCATGACCGTCGCCTCCGCCGCGGTCCCCAGCGCGCTGAGGGCGGCGGCAAAGATCCGGCGCGACGGCTTGCGCCAGCCCACGGCGCTGGAGAAGACCACGGCGTCGAGGAGGTGGTCGAGGCCGAGCCGCTCGAGCTGGCGTTGCAGGCTGGCCGGCCGCCAGGCGGCGTTGGAGCACAGGCCGAGTCGGAGGCCGCCGCGGCGCAGCGATTCCAGCGTGGGGACGACCCCGGGAGCCACGCGCATGCCTTCGGCCCACGCGTCCTGCTCGATGCGCTGCACCTCGTCGAGGGTCTCGTCGTCGAGGCGAAGTCCGAGGGCGGCGTAGGCGTCCCGATGCGTGCCGGCGATGTCGACCTCGGCTAGAGAACCGGAGCGCTCATTGCCGCGCACCGCTTCCTCGACGACGTCGTGGACCCTGTCGAGGAGAAGCTCGGCGTCGATGCTTTCGGCACCACGGCCGGCCAGCAGCGCGGCGATGTCGGTGTAGGCGCGGTGCAGTGCCGCAGCAGGGCGCTCGAAGGTCACCAGGGTGAGGCCGTAGTCGAAGAGGACGGCGCGCACCTCGCGGCCCGCCAGCCGGGCGATCACCGGCGCGCGCTCGTCTCCTCGACCCTGGCGCCGGTCGCCGCAGCGTCGCTGCTGGTGCCCGCCTCGAATCGGCGCCGCGCGATGAGCGCCGCCACCGCACCGGCGCCGACGCCGTTGTCGATGTTGACGGTGCAGAGCGAGGGCACGCACCCCTGGAGCATGGAGAGCAGCGCGGCCTCGCCCCGTCCGCCTCTGCCGTACCCCGTTGACACCGGGAGCCCGATCACCGGCACCGGTGACAGCCCGGCGACCACCGACGGCAGCGCCCCGTCCATCCCCGCGGCGACGACGATGGCGTCGACGTCGCGGCGCAGCAGCAGTGACAGGGGACGCAGCAGGCGGTGCAGCCCGGCGACGCCGACGTCGCTGATCCGCGCGGTTTCGCAACCCACCGCCTCGCAGACCATGTGCGCCTCGGCGAGCGCCTCGCTGTCCGATGTCCCCGCGCTGATCAGCCCCACCAGCCCACCCCGCGCCGGTGGCGTGTGCGCCCCAGCGACGACCCGGCACGACCGCCGGCGATAGGCGATCAGCCGCGCCCCGCTTTCGGCGGCGACGCGCTCGACGGCGCGCACGTGACGCTGGCGCATCCGGCTGACGCACGCCGCCCCGGTGCGCTCGAGCAAGGCGCCGACGATCTCCGCGACGTCGCCTGACCGCTTGTGCTCGGCGAGCACCACCTCGGGAATCCCCGTCCGCAGGCGCCGCTCGATGTCGAGCGCCGCGACGTCGCCAAGCCGCAACACCCCCTCGGCGCGCAGCACTGCCGCCGCCTCCTCGGGAGTCAGCTCCCCGCAGGCGACGCTCCGCAAGACATCGAGCACGAAGGCAACTCTACCGACGGGCGACGCCAACCGCGTCCGGAATCATCGAGTATCGGCGAGTCGCAACGCCAACGGGGCGAGCGTCTCTTCATCCTCGATCTTGTGCACGCGCACGCGGCTGAGGACGACAGCCCCGAGCACGAAGAACACGGTCGCAGTCAAGAACATCACTCGGTATCCCAGAGTGCTGTGCGTGCTGTTGTCGACGGCGTCGATGACCGGCGCGAGCAGGAAGGGGGCAAACGCCTGGGAGCCGGCGACGGCGATGTTGGAGAACCCCAGGAACTTGCCGGAGCGCTGCTTGGGCGCGAGATCGGCCATGTACGCCCAGTCGACCGACACCAGCATGCCGAAGGCGATGCCGACGGGTATGGCCTCGATCACTACCACCGTCAGCGACGAGGCGAAGGTGAAGAGCAGCGTTCCCAGTCCTCCCAGAAGCGATGCCGCGATGATCACCGGGCGCCGGCCGGCGCGCTCGCTGATCCTGACCGCGGGATAGGTCGCCGCGAGACCGAAGAGGATGACCACGGCGAAGAGGATGCCGGTGGCCGCCTGCGCCCTACCCAGGTCGAGGACGCCGAACAACCTGTAACTGTCGAAGTTGTCACGAAGGTAGTTGGCGGCGAACCGCTGGATGCACGCCAGTCCGGTGTAGGCGCAGAAGCGGCTGAGGACGACCCAGCAGAAGTCGGGGTAGGCGGCGAACTCGGCGAGGTAGCCGCGCAGACTCGCCGCGCTGCGGCGCAGCCCACGAGCGGTGCGCTGGACCACCTCGAGCGCTGGGCGCTGGCGCTCGGGGACGCCGACCACGGTGATCAGGGCGGTGACGCCGACGACGATGGCGATGGGAACGCACGCCACCCTCGGTGAGACGAAACCGCCCACCGCGGTGCCGGCCACCTGGCCGCCGAGAGTGGCCACCGCCATCCAACCCGAGGCGTCGCCGCGCTGCGCGCCACAGACGGTGTCCGGCAGCAGCCCCTGGTAGCCACCCTGGCTGACGTTCATCCCCAGCTGGAGAAGGACGTAGGCGCCGACCAGCCACCAGAACGTCGGCGCCGCAGCGATGAGGAGCAGGCTGAGGACGCCGCCCGCCGTCCCCACCACCATCAGCGGGCGCCGGCGCCCCCACCGTGTCCGCAGCCGATCCGACCAGGCGCCGGCGGCAGGCTGGATGACCAGGGCGACGACCAGCCCCAGTCCCTCGAGCGCCGCCAACGCTGTGTTCTTCTGCGACGCGGGGACCAGCGGCGTGCCCGAGCCGTTCTCCGGCACCAGGATGAAGGGCAGCACCAGGGCGAGAAACGAGCCCCAGAGGAACTCGATGCCGAACCAGTAGGCGGCCAGGACGATCTGCCGCTTGACTGACAGCATCGGGGCGGCGGCCATGGTCGGCAGCAGCCTAGCACCGCCCGTTTGCGCGTCTGAAGCGGGCTTCGCCGCCGTCGGCTCAGCCGGTCTGGCTGCTGCCCTCGCCCCGGCCCCCACGGCGACCTCGGCGCTGACGGCGGCGCCGGCTGCGACCCCGCCGAGCGTCCGGCGACGGCTTGGCCTCGCCCTGGCCGCTTCGCCGCGGCGGGCCGAAGCGATCGAAGAACGCGGCGGCGGGATGCTTGGCCTGCGGCCGCCCCGCGCGCGCATCGGGCGCCTCGGCCACCCTGGCGCGGTAGCTCTCCAGCAGCTCGTCGAGGGGTCGCTTGTTCTTGGCCGGCGGGGCGGCGGTGTCGGCCCACGGCTGGTACTTCCCGCCGGCTTCGGGCCCCTCTGCGGCGACCTCGGGGACCTGCTCGAGGACGCTCTCGATGGCCAGCTCCACGAGCGTCTCCGGCGCATCGGGCATCGGCTGGACAGGCCGCTGGCCGATGGCGTCGGCCGCGCCCGGCGCGATCTCCCCGGCCCGAGGCAGCCCGCCCTCGAGCTCGCTCATCCCTGGGTCCAGGGCACGGCCGGCAGCCGCCCGGCCAGCGCCAGTCCGCCGACCGTCTTGCAGTCGGTCATCCCCTGGCGGACCAGGGCGGTGACCTCGGCGGGCTGGAAGAGGCGCACGTCCAGCACCTCGTCCTCGGCCGCCGATGCATCCCCGACGGTCAGCTCCTCGGCGAGGAAGAAGCTGAGCAGCTCACGGGAGTATCCGGGCGACACGTACGCCTCGCCCAGCGCCGACCACCGTCGCGCGGCATACCCGGTCTCCTCGCGGAGCTCGCGAGCGGCCGTCGTCGCCGCCGCTTCGCCCGCATCACGCGTCCCCGCAGGCAGCTCCCAGAGCGCTCCACCGACGGCGTGACGCCACTGACGGACGAGGACGATCCGGCCATCGCCGGTGACGGCGACCACCACCACCGCGCCGGGGTGATGGATCACCTCGCGCCCGGCCTGGCTTCCCGAGGGTAGGGCGACGACGTCGTCGTGGAGGCTGAGCAGCCTTCCGGTGAACACGGTGCGCCGCTCCACCAGTGTTTCGCGGAGGTGGTCGACGGCAGCGGAGGTGTCCGGGCCCATCGCCGACAGTGTGGAGGATGACCCGGCCGAACCGCCCCCGCGCACACGCCGAGGAAGAAGCACGATGACGGCTCGACCGGGCCGTGCAGGCTGCGACGCAGGCGCCTGTTCGGAGGCGCTAGGTCAGGCGCATCCCCACTGCCAGGCCTGCCCGTGGGCGAGCATCTTGGCGGTGATCTCCGCCTGCTGGTTGGGGTCCCAGATGTCCGTTCCGCCGTTGCCACGGAAGGTGGAGGCGAGGAACTGGAAGAGCCCGTAGTAGGGACCCGAAGGGTTGTAGGCCCTGGGGTTCAAGCCCGACTCGCAGCGAGCGATCTTGACCATCCAGTCGCCGGAGACGTTCCAGCGCGCGGCGGCGGCGCGGATGATGGCCTCGATCGATCCAGGCGGCGGCGGCGGCGCCGGCGGCGCAGCGACTGCGGGGCGAGGTGTCGCTGTCGGCGGGGGTGCAGGCGGCGGGGTCGGCGTCGCTGTCGGTGTCGGTGTTGGGTCCGGCTTGACTTCGGACACGACCTCGGGATCGCGCACGGTCTGGAGGCGAGCTGCTGTCAGCACCACGGGTGCCGTGGTGGCCGCGCTCGCGGCGTGCGTGGGAACGCTGGCGACCTTGGCGTGCGAATGCCCGCCGATGACGAAGAGTGGGCCGATGGTGAGGATGGCGAGGCCCGCCGCCACCCCTCGGGTACGAAGTGGTAACCGCAAATAGCTACTCCCAGTGGTTCTGCTGAAGGGACCACGTCCCCGGCGCCTGCTGCTCGTCGCCGCTCGGCAAGAACCTCTACTTGCTCGAACGCCGTAGGGCGACAGGGAATTGCGCTCGCCGTCCACCGCGCGTTGGGGCGATGGGCCGCGGCTCCCGTTTCCATCCGGCAGGGGGCGGAATCGGGATCGGCGTGGTGCGACGTTCGGGCAGGACTCGCGACCGCGACCGGCGCACCGTAGCACATGCCGGTGGGGGCACCGCCCTGCTGACGGGCTCTCAGCAGTGCCTCAGGACGCCACTGGCGGGCGCAGGAGACACTGCCGGTGCAGGAAGTCAGCAAACGCCTCGGAGTACTCATCCACATGTTTCCCGTCATCACCAAGAAGCGCCTGGTCCTCACCGGCGCTATCGCCACGGTCACCGCCGCGGCAGCCGGAGGCACCGCACTGGCGGCGCGCTCATCGGCAGCGCCGCTGACCGCGACCACCCAGCCCCAACAGAGCGCCACCTCCCCGTCGCCGGCGCCGGGGATGCCGACCAGGAAGGACAGGAAGGCTGCCGGCGCGCCCTCTCTCCACCTGGGCAGGGTCACGGCCGTCTCGGCGACGTCGATCACCGTCGTCGACGCCACCGGCACATCGACGACCTACACGTTTACGCCGAAGGTGAAGGTGGTGACCTTCAACCACAAGACCGAGGCCGCGACGGCCATCCCCGCCGGCGAGCTGGTGGTCATCGTCACCGGTCATCAGCACGGCGCCGGCAAGGGCCAGGCGGTGAGCCCGTCACCGACGCCAGCGCAACCCACGCCAGCAACCGCTGTGGCCATCGAGGACACCGGCTTCAAGGCCGCCTGACTCGACCGCAGCGCTCCAGGCCCGCCGGCGACCCCACTTCTGCCGGCGGGCCATTTTGCGTTTGCCGGGAGGTTCGGGTAATCGATGGCGGTGCCGGCAGGGGGCATCGTCTTGGGGGGCCCGCGGTCGAACTCCTCTGGAGTTCGCCGCTCGCTCTCGGCCGAGGGACCACTCGGCCTGCGAGAGCCCCCCTGCGACGACGCCCCCCGCCAGCCCCGCCCGACGTTTATGAGCCTCGGCGGCCGAACACCCTGCGCGCGCAGTGGGTGGGCGTGGGGCTTGTGCGCAGTCGCGAGTTCCGCAGGGCGCCGCAGGCGACCGAGGACTGTCTGAGCAGCAAGCACATGCCCCGCGCCCGCCCGCGCCCATGCCAGCGGATGGTCACCCGGCGGTGGCGGCGGTGCCAGAATTGACAGTCGCGTCAATTCGATCTGGTTGCCGGAGGCTGCGATGCCGTTCACCGCTGAGCACGACGCTCTTCGCGAGTCGATCCGCGATTTCGTCGCCAAGGAGCTGCGGCCGTTTGCCGACGAGTGGGAGGCGGCGGAGTACTTCCCCGACTCCGTCTTTCGCCGCATGGGGGAGTTGGGCCTGCTCGGCCTGCGCTACCCCGAGGAGTACGGCGGCCAGGGCGGCGACTACTTCCACGCCCTGGTGCTCGCCGAGGAGATGGCCGGCGCCGGTTGCGGCGGGGTTGGCATGGCGATATCGGTGCAGACGGAGATGGCGACACCGCCCATCTTCAAGTTCGGCACCGAGGCGCAGAAGCAGCGCTACCTGGTTCCTGCCATAGCCGGCACGAAGATCGCCGCCCTCGGCATCACCGAGCCCGATGCCGGCAGCGACGTGGCCAGCTGCCGCACGCGGGCGGACAGGGTCAACGGCGGCTGGCGCATCAACGGGCGCAAGACATACATCACCAACGGTGTCCGCTGCGATTACATCGTGCTGGTCTGCCGCACGGGAAAGCAGGACGAGGGTGCTGGGGCCATCACCTTGTTTCTGGTGGACAAGGAGATTCCCGGATTCGACGTGGCGCGCAAGCTCAAGAAGATGGGCATGCACGCCAGCGACACCGCGGAGCTCTCCTTCACCGACGTCGTCGTGTCCGACGACGCCGTTCTCGGCGAGGTCAACAAGGGCTTTTACCACCTCATGTGGGAGCTGCAGGGCGAACGCCTCATCGGCGCAGCCGGCTCCATCGCCGGCGCCGAGCGTGCCTTCGGGGAGACTCTCCGCTGGTGTCAGGACCGCGAGGCGTTTGGACGCAAGCTCGCCGCCTTCCAGGTGACGCGGCACAAGCTGGTCGACATGTACGCCGACATCCAGGTGGCCAAGACCTACGTCTACAGCCTGGCCGAGCGTTGGGACGCCGGCGAGTATCCCGTCGCCGAGATCAGCATCGCCAAGTTGATCGTCGGCCAGGTTGCCTCACGCGTCGCCGACGAGTGCGTCCAGCTCTTCGGCGGCGCCGGCTACATGGACGACGTGCACGTCTCGCGCCATTTCCGCGACTCGCGATTGATCCGCATCGGGGCGGGCACCGACGAGATCATGAAGGAGATCATCGCCAAGACCGCCCTCGGTCTCTGACCGGAGGGCATGCCCTGGTAACAGGTTGGGCACAGGAGCGGCGCGCGACCTGTCCGGGGCACGTAGACTGCGGCGAAGGGGTAGGGATCCCGGCGCTCCACCCGAACAGGGCTACAGAAACCACACCACGTCCACGCCCGTTGCCCAACCGGTACAGCAGGTGCCTGCAGTGACAACGTCGAAGCCAGCGCGCCGCCGCGCACCACGAGTGCTGCGGCTGCTCATCGCGCTGATCGTGACCGCCGTCGCCGCCGGTTATGGCGCGGCAGCGGCGGTTGACGTGTTTCACCATCGCATCGCGGCGGTGCCGCTGACGTCGAGGGTCACGGCCCCGTCTGTGACCGCTGTCGATCCCACCCCCCTGTACCTCGACGAAGCCACCGCGCCGCCGCCGTCGGCCCCGCCGACCCCGGATGCATCCGCCTCGCCGCTGCACACCCTGCTGACCGGTGCGGGCGGACCCCACGTGGTGGTGCCGATCCTCTGCTACCACTACGTGCGCGTGGTCAACCCGATGCTCGACCGCGCCGGCTTCGGGTTGTCGGTCACCCCGGCGAACTTCGCTGCGCAGATGAAGCTGCTTTACGACGTCGGCGCTCATCCCGTGACCCTCGACCAGGTCATGTCGGCGATGAGTGGAGGACCGCAGCTCCCCTTCCGACCCGTGGCCCTGACCTTCGACGACGGCTACGCCGACTTCGCCACCACCGCGGTGCCCACCATGCGGCAGTACGGCTTTCACGCCACCGCGTACGTCGTCTCCGGCTTCATCGGCCGGTCCAACTACATGACAGCGGCGCAGGTCCTCGACGTCATGGCGGCGGGCATGGTCATCGGCGCGCACACCGTCGACCACATCGCATTGGCACACACGTCGCCGGCCGTCGCGCGCAACGAGATCGTCGTCTCCCGGCAGACACTGCAACAGCTCACCGGAGCCACCGTCGACGACTTCGCCTATCCGTACGGCGACTTCAACTTCGCCGTCGAGCAGCTGGTCAAGGACGCAGGGTTTCGCGACGCGGTGACAACCAACGCGGGCAGCGTGCAATACCTGTCGCAGCGCTTCGAGCTGCGTCGCATCCGCGTCGGCGGGTACGACTCGCTGGGGAGCTTCGCCTACAAGGCGGGCGTCCCCGCGTCAGGTGGCGCCGGCCGCCCGGCGCCGGCATCACCAAGCACGAGCCCGGCCGCGACGCCCAGTGCGCAACCCTCGGCGACACCGACTCCTGGGACCACCCCGACACCGACGCCGACGCCGATCCCTGATCCGACACCGACGCCGCACCTTGCCGCGGACACGGCGCCGTCCGATGGCGTGCGCTACGTCGCCGCCGCCCGCCAGTCCTGAGCTGAGCTCGGCTCCCGCGTCGCTAGGGATGCGGGCGCTGCTGCCGCCGGCGGGGCAACGCCGCCAGCCCGGGCAGGGCGCCAACGACACCGAGCGCGACTGCGGGGTTCAGAGCGGGCACGCCGATGCCAGGAGTGCGGGGACGATGTGCGGGGATGTCGACCACCTGCTGGAAGGTCGGCCGGTTCTGCCACGGGATGCCGTTCTCGCCAGGACCGAAGAGGCCCACGCCGCTGAACTTGATGTCGTCGGCTGACGTCGTCGCCGAGTCGCTGGCGCCGCCCGCCGCGGTCGCCGCCGCCTTCAACGAGGTGATCAGCTCCTGGCGGCACGTCGACAGCGACCCGGCGCCGCAGTAGCTGAACGAATAGGGCTGGGCGACGTGCAGGCCGAGGGCCATCTGCAGCGCTTTCTGCGTGTAGCCGTACCAGCCCTCGATGTACGCGCTGCCCAGCGGGCCCGGAGAGTCGTCGCACTGCTCGGGCGGGACGGCTGCACCGGCGGCGTTGGCGCCGCCGCAGGGCACACCGATGCGCGCGGGATTGAAGATGGCGTGCAGCATGCGCGGGTACCACGCGTCCATCAGTTTGATGGCGCCGATCTGCTCGTAGACGCCGCTGCCGCTTCTGTCGCGGCGATGCGTCCCCAGCGTCAGCCATTGCTGCAGCGTGTTCACCTGTGGGGCGACCGACGGGTCGTTGCCAATCACCTGCAGCGCGTAGGGCAGCACCTGCGTACCCCAGAGGTCGACGGTCGCCGCGCTCTCCATCGCGTTGTCGAGGTCGAGCAGGCTCATCTTGCCGCCCTGTCGTGAGAGATAACCGCGGATCTCGGCGTCGAGTGACTGACTGCGGAAGACCTGGCCGTACGCCCACTGGTCGTCAGAGGCGCGGAACTGCGGTGCGCCCTTGTTGTTCCACGACGTCATCCATCCACGTGGCGGATTGATCGCATGGGGATGGCCGGCGAAGGAGAGCCAGCCGGCCCAGTCCCACTGTCCCGTTCCCCACGTCGGCAGGTCGGGATCGACGCCGCTGGGACGGATCGGCAGCAGTCCGCTCTGGTAGTAGGCGATGTCCTGGTTGTCGGCGTAGAACCAGTTGAACGTGTAGTTGATCTGCGACGCGGCGTTGAGAAAGTCGCTGGCATCGCGCAGCTGCGCGGGGTTGTTGAAGGCGGCGAAGCCCATGATGCTGTCGGCCTCGTGGAGGAAGGTCGACCGCTGTGACGCGATGGCCACGGGGACCTCGACGCCGCCGGCCAGCGCGGTGGTGCGCCCCAGGACAGGGCCGTGCACGGTGCGCTCGATCTTCACCGTCACCGTCCCCGGTGGGCAGAACCCAGGATCCGTCGGCGGCTTGCTCAGGCAGGCGTTCGACCCCGCCGCGACCGGCGCGTTCTCGCTGTCGGTGCGCTCGTACATGGCGACGCACTGGCCGTTGTGCATGTAGTGGGTGCTGTCAGGGCTGACGTTGGTCAGCGGATTGGCGGCTGCGGGGTTGCAGAGTCGCTCGACGAACTGGTCGACGTTGTCAGTGCCCGCTGACGTCGCGCTCCACGCGTAGTCGGGACCGTGGCCCAGCTCGACGATGAAGTTGGTGCCGGGGAAGGACACACCGCGGACGTCGTACGACGGACCGTGCAGGTCCTCCTCCATGAGAATCTCGGGTGAGAAGTAGGCGACCTGCGGTCCCATGACCGCGATGGGCCGGCCTGTCGTCGAGTGCGCCGCGTCGACCAGCAGCGCGTTGCTCATCGACGTGGGGAACTGGAGGTTGACCAGGTTCTTGATCGCCGCCGCTGCCGCGCCGCCCCCCGCGGCGACGGAGGCGCCGTGGGGAACCGTCGGCGAGAAGGTGCACGTGCCCCCTGGTGCGGTCGAGTTGGGCGGCGGACTGGCGGTCAGGGCGACGCCCGGCCCCTGCGGGTTGGTCTTGGTCTCATAGGGGAACGGCTGATCGAGTGTCGTCGGCGCCGCGGGATCCTCGTTCTCCATGAAGTCGTGGAAGATCTTCAGCGCCGTCGCCGGGTTGTGGTTGCCGCTGTTGGTGGGGCCGCCGTACGCCGCGAAGAGCCCGCGCAGGAACTTGGCGTTGCGCGTCTCCACACCGCCGCCCTTGCCGAAGATTCCGCCGACCAGTCCGGCGATGGCGATGATGTCGCCGATGTTGAAATGCTGCGGCAGACCGCCGGCGGCCGTCGGGTACTCGGCGGGCATCAGCGTGGGGTTAGTCGTCGCGGCATCGATGTACGCGTTGATGCCGTCGACGTACACCTGCGCGAGATGCGGGAATGGCGCTTTCAATTGGGCGACCTGTTGGTCGAGCTCACCCTCGGTGTAGCCGGTGAGCTGTGCCTGGTCGCAGTCCATCTGGATGAAGCTGCGGTCGGGGCCGAGGAACGACGCCAGCCGCGAGCGGCCATAGTGGCGGAGAACGTCGGTCATGAACAGACGGTCCTCGGCCAGCACCCAGCCGGTGCCGTAGACGACGTCGTCATCGCTGGTCCCGTAGATGTGCGGGACGCCGAACTGCTTGTCGCGGATGATCGTCAACCCGGGATGCCCGGGCGGGCTCTCGGTGGAGGCGATCTGATCGGCGGGGACGCCGAAGGACGCGTCCTTGTAGTCGGCGTTGAGATCCGCCGGGGTGATGTTCGGCGCCTTGTTCACCAAGTCGGCGTACATCCCCAGCTGGTCTGCCTGGTGGGGTGCGTAGTAGCTGTTGTCGAGGTTGTGGTGGGCGAAGTCGGCGGCGCTGACGAAGCCCGTCTGCCCCGGCGGGAGGATGTTGCGAACCTGGTCATACTCGCCGTCGCGGTAGTGGCCGGGGTTGATGCCGGCGCCGGCGCCGGCAGGCGTCAGCGCAGCGGCGAGCACGCAGCCGATCACCAGCACTTGAGTGGCGCGCCCGCACAACCTCTTCCCCATGTAGAGAGAGAAGACGCGATGGGTGCGCCAATCTTTCACCAGCTCCAGCCGGGGAGCCGGCACACCGGCTATCGCAGGCGGACCTGAGCCTCCTCCTTGGGCAGCGGTGGGAGGATGCCGACGCGGTGATCGCGGAGGACCAGGTCGCAGGCATCGAGCCAGGTCATCCTCACCTCGGCCCGGGCGTGGGCGGCCTGGATGTAGTCGTAGTGCTGGGCGTGCTGGGGCACCGGCGGCAGCTGCGGCTGCGCGGGCACCTCGTCGGCGCCGAACAGACCGCGCTGCACCAGCTCCTCGAAGGCAAGCGCGGTCACCACGGCGGCGTCGTTGACCAGCTCAGCCCGGTCCATCTTGGCGCTGAGGATGGCGACGGGATCGCGGCCCTCGGCGGTCGGCCGGGCGGCGCCGCCGGTCACCGCCGCGACGTAGCCGCGTAGCTCGTCCAGCATGGTCAGCCCAAGGACGGGGCCAGCGATGACGACACGATGGTCGCTGACCCCGACGGTGAACTCGCCAGCCGGAGCCTGCTCGCGGGTGCGTCGGCCGAAGAGGGGCACGGGGCAACGCTACACGGCGCGACCCCATCGCGTGAGTGTCCCGCCTCAGCGCACTAGGGCGGCGCCAGCCGGTAGAGGATCACCGCCAGGGCGATGACGAGGGCAACGATGAAGATGCCGAGCCACACCACCGGCGACGGCGTGCTCCCCGCCCGCACCGCCCTCTCCGGAGTCATCTCCATGAGGCGACGGAACTCTGTCCGCTGCGCAACCTCCGCGGTGTGGTCGAGTTCCTCGGCGTCGAGGTCCTGCCAGGCCGCGCGGACGACACCAAGGGGACGGCGCTCGTCGTGCACTGGGGTGATGTCCTTGCCGTTGCTCGCCGGCGCCCGGGGGCGGGCCACGCTTGGCGGCAGCGAGCCGCCGGGGATCCCCGGGCGGCGCGGCGGCGGCGTTTCGCTCATCGGCTGACGGAGTGGAACTCGGCCCGCCGGAACAGGCTCCACAGCGGGATGCCGTGCTCCGCGAGCGCGGCCGCACCCCCCTCCTCCCGGTCGACGACGGAGATGGCCTCGACCACTGTCGCGCCGGCCTCCCGCACCCGCTGCGCCGCGGTGATGAAGGCGCCGCCGGTGGTGATGACGTCGTCGACCAGCACCACTCGGTCGCCGCCCATCAGCGGCGGCCCTTCGATGACCTTACCGGTGCCGTGGGACTTGACCTCCTTGCGGACGATGAACGCGCGCAGCGGCACACCTTCGGCACCGCTCAACGCGGCGACGCCGGCGGCGATGGGATCGGCCCCGAGGGTCAACCCGCCGACGGCAACGGCGGCAATCTCATGACAGCGCGCCAGGATCAGTCGTGAGACGAGGTACAGACCGCGTCCCTCCAGGGTCACCTGCTTACCGTCGAAGTAGTAGTCGCTACGTCGCCCGCTGCTGAGCACGAAGTCGCCGAAACGGAACGAGCGCTCGGCGAGGAGCTGATAGAGCTCGACGCGCAGGGCACCGCCTTCGTCGCTCACGCCGACGGTATCGCGGCGCTGCCCCCGTCCGGCGCAGGAACTTCGGTCGCGAACATGGCCATGGCGTCGGGCGACCAGCGGAGTATGGGGTGGCGGGCGGCGAGCACTTCGTCGACGCGTTCAACCGGCGCGTTGTGTGGCGCGGCCTGCACGAAGGCGAGGTCGTGCTCCGCCTCGTCAATGATCTGCGCGCACGCGTCGGCGAGCTCGTCGAGGCTGCGCTTCGACTCCGTTTCGGTCGGCTCGAACATCAGCGCCTCGGGAACCGTCGTGGGGAAGTACACCGTCGGCGGGTAGACGCCGAAGTCGATGAGCCGCTTGGCCACGTCCATGGCGCGCAGCCCCTCCACGCGCCCTCCTTTGGTGGTGGCGACGAACTCGTGCATGCAGTCGGCGTCGACCGCCATGGGGAAGAGATCACGGAGTCGCGCCTGCAGGTAGCGAGCGTTGAGCACGGCGTCCCTGGCCACGTCCGGGAGGGTGTTGCCGTACGCGCGGATGTACGCGTAGGCGCGCACCAGCATGCCGAAGTTCCCGTAGAAGGAGCGCACCTTGCCGATGCTCTTCTCACGCTCCCAGTCGAGGACGTAGCGGTCACCGCGGTGCTCGACGGTGGGCACGGGGAGGAAGTCGACGAGGTTCTGAGCCACGCCGACAGGGCCGGCGCCGGGACCGCCACCGCCGTGCGGCGTGGAGAAGGTCTTGTGCAGGTTGAGGTGGACGACGTCGAATCCCATGTCGCCGGGGCGGGCGAGACCGACCAGCGCGTTGAGATTGGCGCCGTCGTAATAGAGCAGCGATCCCGCGTCATGAGCGAGCGAGGCGATCTCCAGGATGTCCTTCTCGAACACGCCCAGGGTGTTGGGATTGGTCATCATCGTCGCCGCGACCCGCTCGTCGAGGTGAGCGGCGAAGTCTTTGACGTCAACGGTTCCATCCGCGTTGCTGCACACAGTGACCACCTCGAGCCCGCTGAGCGCCGCCGACGCGGGGTTGGTGCCGTGGGCACTGTCGGGGATGAGCACTCGAGTGCGTTCGCTGTCGCCGCGGGCGCCGTGGTACGCCTGGATCATGCGCAGCCCCGTCCATTCACCGTGCGCGCCGGCGGCGGGCTGCAGCGACATGCGCGCCATGCCGGTGATCGACGCCAGCATGCGATCCAGCTCCCACATCAGCTGCAGCGCACCCTGGACGTCGTCCTCGTCCTGGTAGGGATGCAGATCGGCGAATCCGGCGAGCGACGCGAGCTGCTCGTCGACGATCGGGTTGTACTTCATCGAGCACGAGCCGAGCGGGTAGATGCCGTGGTGCAGGTGATGGTTGCGGCGCGCGAGGCGGCCGAAATGGCGGGCAAGCATGAACTCCGGGACCGCGGGCACCGCAGGCGGCTGGCGGCGCAGTGCCGCCGCGGGCAGGTACGCCTCGAGGCCGATCGGCGCGTCGACACCGGCGTCGGGAACACGCGGACCGTTGCTGTACTCGCTGCTCAGCTCGAAGACCAGGGGCTCGTCACCTGCCCATGCGGGATCCTCAGCCGGGCGGGTCACGCCATCACCTCGGCGGGGCGCACGACGCGCGCGGCGGCGTCGACGTAGCGATCGATCGCCGCGGGCGAGGTCATCTCCGTGCAGCAGACCAGCAGGCAGTCACGCAGGTGGTCGCCGGCGGCGGCCAGTGGCAGTCCGGCGACGATGTTCGCGTCGCGCAGCGTCCTCGCCACCTCCGCGGCGTCGCC
>DASZGL010000062.1:0-18749 GCA_035938875.1 Candidatus Dormiibacterota bacterium | reverse complement strand
GCGGGGCTGTCGAGGATCGACACGCTGCCGTTGAGGGCGGCGAGGACGAAGACCTGCCACACCGTGACCACGTGGCTCAGCGTGAGCACACCGAGGATGATGGCGAAGATCATCGAGCAGGTCTGGGTGACCATGAGGATGTGGCGCACGTCGCGGCGGTCGATGACCACTCCGCCAAACAGCCCCAGCAGCGCGAAGGGACCGAACTGGCAGGTGGCGAGGATTCCCACAGCCGTCGGAGAATGTGTCAACTCCAGCACCAACCAGGCCTGGGCGACGTTCTGCACGAAGGTGCCGCTGATGGAGATCACCTGGCCGGTGAAGTAGAGGCGATAGTTGCGGTGCTTGCGCAGGCTGGTGAAGGTCCTGCCGTGTGCGATGGAGGTGGCCAGGCTCACGACTCGGCGGCGGCGAGGCGCTGTAGCGGTTCGACGGCGGCGTCGATCGCGGCGAGCTCCTCGGGGGTCAGGTCGCGCAGCTGGGTGGCCAGCCACGCCGTCCGCCGTGAGCGGACGGTGCGCAGCACGCGCTCGCCGGCGGCGGTGACTGTCAGCCCCACCCGTCGCCGGTCGCTGCCGTCGCGGCTGCGGGCCACCAGGCCACTGCCCTCGAGGCGGTCGACGTGAGCGCACATCGTCGGTGTCGACGTCCTCTCGCGGTCGGCGAGCTCGACCGGGCCGATGCCGGGGTGGGCGTGGATGCTGGCGAGCACGGCGGCCTGGCCTGAGGTGAGCCCGGTGGCGTGGACCTCGCCGCGGAGGCGGCGGCCGATGCGCACCAGCACCGGGCGGAGGCGGTTGGCCAGCTCCAACGCGGGTGCACCGTCGACGGTGGGCGGGGCGGGTGGTCTGCTCGGCATATGTAGTTAGCTTGGCTAACTATATACATTGGAGCCGGCGTCGGGCAAGTGATCGTCGCGTTACTGCCGGAAGCGATGGTGTGCCCGTGTGGTCGATGCAACTCAGCGGGCATGTGATGGCGCAGAATCCACGTGATGCCGATCTGGAAGAGAAAGGCGCAACCGGTGGTGGATGCAGCCCCGCCGGTCGATCCGGCGGCCACGGCGCTGGGCACTCTCCCCTGCTCGTCCGCGGGATGCGCCCAGACGACGGGCATCGCCTGCACATACGTCGACCGGCGCAACCGGCAGTGCACCACGGCGTGGTGCCCGGCGCACCGCATGGTGTTCGAGGGCGAGGTGATCTGCCGCCGCCACGTGGGAGTTGCCACGGCGCTGGCCGGTCTAAACACCGCACGGCCGGATCTCGAGAACCGCGCCCCGTCGCTCGTCGAATGGGTCGCCGACGACACCGCCGCCGACATCGCCCGCACGCTGCATTCGGTGTGCGGCGGCCGTGCGCCCGACCTGCAGGCGGTCAGCACCGGGCTCGACCTCGTCTTCGTCGGCATCGAGCGGGAGCGCGTCTGGCAGCGAACCTGGAAGCTCAACCAGCACACGGGTGTCGCCTACGAGGTCAGCCTCCAGGTTGCTGAGGAGAAGGACAGCGACGTTCTCGTCAGGGTGAACCACAACGAGGTGGCGCGCCTGGTGCCTCCGTGGATCGAGCAGCGGCTCGCCGGCGTCGCCGTGTCCCCGGCCGAGGACGCCGCCGGTCGACGGCGCTTCCACGAGGAGGTGATCACCACCGTCGCCACCGCCCTGGGTGAGGCCAAGCCGCTGAGCTGAGCCGGGCGCGCGCGACGCCGCGCCGGGTGCGGCCGTCCGGGAACCCTGCGGGCGATTCTCGCGTCCTTGCCACAGCCGCCCCAGCAGGGCGGGGGAGGACGCGCATGACCCGCAAGCTGCTCGCCGTCGCCGCGCTCGTGATGGCCTTCGGTCTACAGACCGTGCACGCCGCCGCCTGTGGCGGCCTGGTCGCCCCCAACGGCGCCGTCCGCTTGGCGCGGGCCACCACCCTGGTGGCCTGGCACGACGGTGTCGAGCACTACATGACCAGCTTCACCTACCAGGGTGATGTGGCCAACCTTGGCTGGATCGTGCCGCTGCCGGCGGTCCCCGACAAGATCGAGGAGGGCGGCGCCTGGACGCTGCAGCGGCTGGAGCGCGAGACGCACCCCGTCCCCAAGGACCTCTTCGCGCTCGACAGCTCGGCGCGGGGCACGGCGGCGCTCCCCGCCGAGGTGCTGCAGCGCACCAAGGTGGAGGCGCTCGACATCACCGTGCTACGGGGCAGCGGCCAGGCAGTTGTCGAATGGTGCAAGCAGAACAACTTCCTGCTCAACGACGAGACCCGCGCTCACATCCTGACCTATGCGCTGCGCAGCCCGATCTTCATGGCGGCGAAGTACGACGTTGGCGCTGCGCGGCTGCGCGGCCAGTTCGTCGGCGACGGCGCCCCGGTGCTGATCACCATGCACACCCCGCATCTCTGGGTGCCGCTGGAGGTACTGGCCAACGAGAACGACGCCGTCAAGGCTGACCTCTACCTGCTCACCGATGGCCGCACCATCGTCGGCGGTGCCGGCGCCATTCTCGGCGAGGATCCGACGGGTGCGGCGCTTCCCGGCGCTCCCGGGTTCGTGGTGCAGCGCCAGGAGGCGATGAGCTCGGCGCTCTTCCGCGACCTCTCCACCGATCGCAACATGTCGTGGGTCAGGCCCGACGGCTGGCTCACCTACCTCACCCTCGACGCCCCGGGGCGCACGGTGACCTACGACATGAGCGTGACCACCACCGGCGCGCTGCGGCTGGCCAGCATGGGCGCCGGTCCCAGCGCCGCCGACAACCCCCCCGAGGCGCGATTCGTACCCGACCCGCCCATCGACAATCGCGGTGCGCTGGTCGCGGCGATCATCAGCGTGGCGGTGATGGTTGGCACGCTCGTCGCCGCCGCTGTCATCGCGGCGATGGGGCGCCGTCGCTCGCGGCTCGCCGGCTAGACGTACCCGGCTACATGTTCTCGATGGCCACGGGTTCGATCGCGTCGGCGAGCTCGAAGCCGAAGACCCGCGAGAAGAAGTAGAGCTCGGCCTCTAGGGCGCGGCGGATGTTCTCCGCGCGGCGAAGACCGTGCTGCTCTCCGGGGAAGGCGAGATAGGCGCAGGGCAGGCCCTTGCGGCGCAGCGCGGCGAACATCAATTCAGCCTGATTGGGCGGGACGATTTCGTCCTCGAGCCCCTGGAATAGGATCACCGGGCAGGACAGCCGGTCGACGTAGTTGATGGGTGAGCGGTCGTGGTAGAGATCGGCTCTCTCTGGAAGGGGACCGACGAGCCGTTGCAGATATCGCGACTCGAACTTGTGTGTTTCGTGGGCGAAGATGGTCAGGTCGCCGATCCCGTAGTGGCTTGCTCCGGCCGCGAACGCGTCGCGGAAGGTCAGCGCGCAGAGCGTGGTGTAACCACCAGCACTGCCGCCGTCGATGAGCAGGCGGGCACCGTCGACGTCGCCCCGCGCCACCAGGTAGCGCGCTGCGTTGACGCAGTCGTCGACGTCGACGACGCCCCACTGACCGTCGAGCCGCTGACGGTACTCTCGTCCGTACCCGGTGCTACCGCCGTAGTTGACGTCGAGAATGCCGATGCCACGCGATGTCCAGTACTGGACGTCGAGGTTGAGAACGCTGCTGGCCGCCGCCGTCGGTCCACCGTGGCTGCGCACCAAAAGAGGTGGCCGCTCCCCGTCGGGCGCGACGACGTCCTTGTTGGTGGGCGGGTAGTAGAAGCCGTGGGCACGAAGACCGTTCTCGGTTGGGTACTCGATCGCCTCGGGCACGGAGATGTAACCGCCGTCGACCGACACCTCGAAGCTTTGCCGATAGACCTCGATGTCGCCGCTGCCGGTATGCACCGCGACGACCGCCAGGGGATGTTGCGGTGACGCCGCGTCCATGACCAGGCTGTTGCTACGGACGCAGAGATACGCGCCCATGTCGGTGTACGGCGTGGTCACCTCCTGGAGGTCGCCGCTCGACGAGTCGAGGATGCACAGGCTGGCTTCGCCGTTGACGTTGGGGACGCAGGCTATCCGCGTCTCGTCGAGGAACACGTAGCTCTGGTAGCCAAGCGCCCAGGCCGGTGGACAGAACTCGGCGGCGATCTCCGCGAGGGGCACCGGCGGCCCTTCCTCGGGGCAACGGTAGGGGTTCCAGAACCCGCTGCGGTCGGAGATGAAGTGGAGCACACCGCCGGGCGACCAGGTGGGCTGAGCGATCGACTCGCTCGCGCTGCCCGCGACCAGCCGCGCCGCGCCCAGTGAACCGTCGCTGCCGATGTCGGCGACCCACAGTTCGGTGCCGTCCCACGGCATGTTGGGGTGGTTCCACGAGAGCCAGCACAGCCGTGTGCCGTCGGGACTGACGCGCGGTGCGGCATAGAAGTCGGCGCCGGCGACAAGCGGCTGCGGGCTGCCGCCGGAGAACGGTACCGCGGCAACGAGGTTGACCGCCTCGGCGCCGCCGCGGGTGTGGTCCTCGTGCACGCAGATCAGTCGGCTCCGCGTCGAGTCGATGACCATGTCCGCGTAGCGCAGGTCCTGTGCCGGCGTCAACGCGCGAGGCTGCTCACCCGCCGCCTGCGCGTAAACGCGCTGGTCGTCGAACTCGACGAACCACACGGTGCCGCCATCGGCGACGTAGGAGAGACCTCCGTATTCGTGCACGCGACTGCGCGCGTTGGAGTGTGCGGGCAGCACATCGCACACCTCACCGGCGGCGCTGCGGCGCACCAGCGCGTAGCGACCCTCCTCGGCCGGCCGGCCCTCGATCCAGTACACGTCGTCCCCGTCGACGCTGATCTGTCCCAGCCGAAGCGCGCCGGCCACGACCATGTCGGCGGTGATCGGCGACGGCCACGATCCGCACGTCGCCGCGCGCCGCGATGGCGGCGACGCTGCGCTCACGTCGCTTGTATGACGCGAAAGGCTTCAGCCAGCCGGCCGTCGGGTAGACCGCGTTGCTTGGCGATCGCCGTCGACCACTCGCGCAGCATCCCCGCCAGATCGTCGCGCCCGCCCACCTGGCTCTCGTGGCAGCGCAGGGCGGCGATCTTGCGATCGAAGGCGTCGGTGATGTCAACAGACGTGTCGGCGTCGGGGTGGGCCATCAGCCAAGCCTCGCGCACGGTGTGCGGTTCGAGGCGCTCGATATCCAGCAGCTCGGGGTGAGCGAAGGGATTGCGCGAGTCGGGATAGACGGCGCAGAGCGCCGCTTCGCCGGCGGCGAGGTGATCCGGATGGCTGGCGAAGATGCGCGAGTAGTTGCGCTCCGGCGACTGCAGGACGACGCGCTGCGGGCGCACCTGGCGGATGACCCGGGTGATGTCGCGACGCAGCTCGATGGTCGCAGCCAGGCGGCCGTCCGGGTAACCCAGCCAGTGGAGGTCGTGCACGCCGACCGTGGCCGCCGCCGCGGTCTGCTCGGCGCGACGGATGCGGGCCATCTCGGCGCGCGACATGCTCTCGTCGGAGCCGCCGGCGTCACCGTCGGTGACCATGCAGTAGCTGACCTCGATCCCCGCGTCTGTCCAGGTGGCGATGGACCCCGCGGCACCGAAGTCGACGTCGTCAGGGTGGGCAGAGACGACGAGGATGCGGTCGACGGTCTCGGTGTCTGGCATGGTCGCCAATCCTAGCGCGGGGCGGGCGAGGCATCGACGAGGAAGCGGCTGCGGCGCCGCAGCGCCTCGACGATGTGCGGCGGGGCCTTGTCCGGCGAACCCGCGTCGAGCGGCGGCTGCGGGTCGTACTCGATGCCGAGCTGGATCGCGGCGGCGACATCGTCACCGAGCTCGAGCTGGACCAATCGCAGTGCCATGTCGATTCCTGCGGAGACGCCGGCCGCGGTGATGATCCTCCCGGCGACAACGACGCGGTCGGGCCGCGGCTGTGCACCGAGCTCACGCAGCGTGTCCCGCGCGAGCCAGTGCGTCGTCGCCGGCAAGCCGTCGAGCAGACCGGCGGCGGCGAGCAGCAGAGCACCGGTGCACACCGATGCGGTCCAGCGCGTCGTCGCATGGATCGAGCGCACCCAGTCGAGGACCTCGGGCCGGCGCCGCATCTCCGCCTCCCCGGGACCGCCGGGGATGACGAGGATGTCGGCAGCACTGACGGCGTCGATACCGTGATCGGCGATCAGCGCCAGCGCGCCGGTGTCCGTCCGCACCGGCCCGGGCTCGATGGCGACGAAGCGCACGCGTGAATCGGGTACGCGGCTGAGCACCTCGTACGGGCCGACGGCGTCGAGGGCCGTCAGGTGGTCGAATATGAGGACGACGACGTCCACTGATGCTGTCCTCAGGTGATGGCCGGGCGTCCATGGTAGTCGTCGCCGCCCTGCCGGCTCCTGCTACGGTGCGGCTGTGTCGATACCCGGTGAGGTGCTCGATCGTTCGGCGCTGGAGGAGGCGACTCCGGCGCTGCGCAACGGCGAGCACACCTTCTCCGCGTACGCGGCATGGCCACGAGATGCCGCCGCGACGCCCGGGATCCTCGTCGTCCATGAGGCGTACGGCGTCAACGCCCACATCGAGGACGTCTGCCGCCGCTTCGCCGCGCAGGGATTCGCCGCACTCGCGCCGGACCTCTTCGCCCGCATCGGCGGACCGCCCGACCCCGGCGACGTGGCCGCGGTGGTGGCCAAGATCGGCGAGCTCCGCGACGCCGACGCCGTCAGCGACATGCGCGTCGGTGTCGAATGGCTGCGCGCCCAGCCGCGCAGCAACGGCCGCATCGGCGCCATCGGGTTCTGCATGGGCGGACGCCTTGCTCTACTGCTTGCCACACATCGCGGTGTGCTCGACGCCGCCGTTGATTGCTGGGGCGGTCGCATCACCCGGCGTACCGCAACCGTCGACGAGGCTCATCCCGAGGTGGTCGTCGAACGCGTCGCCCAGCTGAGCTGCCCGCTGCTGGGGATCTTCGGCGCCGAGGACCAGAACCCCAACGGCGACGACATCGAGGAGCTCAGGGCGGCGCTGCAGCAGCACGGCAAGGCGCATCGCATCGTCATCTACGAGGACGCCGGCCACGCGCTCTTCGCCGACTACCGGCCGACGTACAAGGAGAAAGCCGCGCACGCCGCTTGGGGCGAGATGCTCGGCTGGTTCGCCCCGCTGCGCTGACAGCCGGCGCGGCTACTCGGCTCGCTCGTCGCAGATGGTGCGGTAGTCGCAGCGGCGGCAGCGCCACGGCGCTGGATTGGGCGGGAAGTGTCTGTCCTCCCAGGCGCGAATCAGGTCGCCGGCCGTCGCCGAGACATGACCGAAGGCGCGGTGCAGCGTGGACTTGTCGAACTCCACGCGGGTGACCTCCGCGGTCTGCAGGTGGTGCAGTTCGACGGCGCAGCTGTCGGCGCGCTCGCGTTGGGCGAGGGCGACGGCGTAGGCGCGCACCTGCAGGTCACGTGATGCTGCCTCCTCGGTGCGCGGCGGTCCGGTCTTGTAGTCGATCACCACCGGTGTGCCACTGCCCTTGTCGATGCGGTCGAAACGTCCGGAGAGTGCCGCGGCGTCGACGGATACCGCGAAGCGCTCCTCGACGGACGCGATCCGCGCCGACGTCCAGGCATCGCTCTCCGCGTAACGGCGCAGGCTGTCCTCGCCGTAGTCGCGCAGCGTCGCGTGCAGCCCCTTGGGACCGGCATCACCGTCCCACGCCTGTGCCCACAGCTCGCTCATCCGGTCAGAATCGACGTCCTCGCCGGCGAGGCGCAGTCGCGCAGCGCGTTCCAGAGTGCGGTGCACCAGCGTGCCGTACCATTGCTGCACCGAGGTGCGCACCGGCAATCGATACCGGTGCCCGTATTCGTAGCGGCGCGGGCAGTCGCGAAAATCACGCAGCTCGCTGACGCTCACCTCGGTCGGTGGTGCCTGCCGCCCGTCACCGCGTGGCAGGCGTCGCCGAGGCGCCGGTGCGACGAATGGCACCGCGACCGGGACTGGAGCGGCGGGGTGGGCGGCGATGGCGGTGAGAAACCGACTCTGCCGCTCCTCGCGGAACGACTGCGGATAGTGCTGCGCATGGCTGAGGATGAGACGGTCCCTGGCACGCGTGCAGGCCACATAGAGAAGACGGCGCTCCTCGTCGACGTGGCTGTCACCCGGTGGCGCCTGCTCGGGAACGAGCTCATCAGGGATCTGCAGGCGGGCGCCGAATCCACCGCGTCCCGGCCAGCGATCGTCGCTGCAGTGTCCGACGATGACAACCGGCCATTCCAACCCCTTCGACCCGTGTGCGGTCAACAGGGTGACGCCCTCGTCGACCGTCTCGATCTCGGGGATGTCGTCGGTCTTTCCCGAGTCGCGCATGACGGTGAGATAGCGCAGCGCGGCGCGCAGCCGGAGGTCCTCGCTCCATTCGGCGAAACTCTCGAGAAGCTCGCCGAAGCGATTGAGGTTGGTGCCCGCCTGAACGCGCTCGATATCTCTTGTGAGGTCGAGGATTCCCATGAAACCGCTGGCCTCGAGCGCATCGAAGAAGAGGTCACGGACGTCGGCGTGGAGGCTGCTGGCGCTGAGCTCGACAAGGGCCGAGGCACATCGCTGCGCCGCGACGCCGTCCACGTCGTCGAGGTTGCTGATCGCAGCATCGTTGACCAGTTCGCACAATGGAATCTCCACCCGGTCGCAGGCGCGCGCCAGCGCCAACCGTCCCCGGTTGCTCACCGCCCATGAAGGGAGATGCAGGCAGCGCAGCATCGCCTGCGAGTCGGTGGGATCGTCAACGGCGTTGAGCAGGGCCATCAGCGCTTTGATCTCGGGTTGCTGCCAGTACCCGTGACCGCCATGAATGCGGTAGGGGACTCCCAGCTCCTGGAGTGCATTCATCCCGGCGCGCATGTCGGCGTGCTGGCGGAAAAGCCAGGCGATCTGGTCGGGCGACGTTCCTGATTCGACGAGCTGGCGACATTGCGCAGCGATCGCCAGAGCCTCACTGCGCTCGTCGGTCGCCGTCCAGACCTCGACGGCGGTGCCCCCGCCGCGGCTGGCCTGCACGTCTTTGGCCACTCGGGTCAAGGGATCGGCGGTGGCGATGAGCGCGCGGCAGGTGGCCACGATCTTTGCCGTGCTGCGGTAGTTGGTGTGCAGCACCACCGTTGCATGGCCCGGATAGAGGCGCTGGAACCGCTCCAGGTTGGCGCGACTGGCGCCGCGGAACTTGTAGATCGACTGGTCGTCGTCGGCGACCACGAGCAGGTTGCCGTGGCCGGCGACCAGGGCCTCGACCATCTTCGCCTGCGCATAGTTGGTGTCCTGGTACTCGTCGACCATGACCTGGCGGATGCGGTCACACAGCGCGGTGCGCACCGCCGGGTTCTCGCGCAGCAACCGTTCCGCGTACAGGATGCAGTCGTCGTGGTCGAGCGCGGCGCGACTGCGGTGTCGTTCGTCGAGCCGCGCGTAGACCTCGGCCGACTCCTGATGCCGAAGAAGCAGCAGGCGTTCGGCGTCATCCACCGGCTGTTCCAGCCTTGCCGCCGCCCACGATGCGTAGTGCTCGGGGGTGATGAGCTCCTGTTTGGCGGTGCCGATAAGCGAGAGCAGACCGTCGACGAGGTCGTGGGGACGTAACGGATTCCACAGTGTCCGCGGCCGCATCTCCTGGAGGACCGCGTCGAGGTGCAGCCACTGCTCGGCGTGGTCGGCGATGTGGAACGTCGGCGGGATGCCGATGAGCCAGCCCCACTCGCGCAGGACGCGCCGCGCGAACGAGTGGAAGTTGAGCAGCGCCACCTCGCCGAGGGAGGGCCCGCTGACCTCCTCGGCACGCCGGCGCATCTCCCCGGCGGCCCTGATGGTGTAGGTGAGCACCAGCTGGCGATCGGGGCCGACGCCGTCGGCGCACAGTGCCAGGAAACGCTCGACGATGACGCGGGTCTTGCCGCTTCCCGGCCCGGCCAGCACCAGGCAGGCGCCATCGCGATGGGCGACGGCCGCCTGCTGGTCGGCATCGAGGGGGACGGTCGGCATCGCCGCCTCAGCCTACTGCGTCGCGCTCGCGCAGCCGCGCCCAGTCCCAACGTCGCACGGCCAGCCCTCCGTAAACTTGCCGCGTGCGGATCTGCGCCAGCTGCGGAGAGGAGAACTCCGACCGGGCGAGGTTCTGCCAGGCGTGCGCCGTGCCTCTCGAGGACCTGGCCGTCGTGGCGACGGAGCGCAAGCTCGTGACCATCCTCTTCGCCGACCTCACCGGCTCGACCGGGCTCGGCGAACGCCTCGATCCCGAGCGGCTCTCCGAGGTGATGCGTGCCTATTTCGACGCCATGCGCGCCGAGATCGAGGCCGAGGGCGGCACCGTCGAGAAGTTCATCGGCGACGCCATCGTCGCCGCATTCGGCGTTCCCGCCGCGCACGACGACGACCCTGCGCGCGCACTTCGCGCGGCATTGCGGATGCGCAGCCGGCTGGGCGAGCTCAACCGCACCCTGAGCGAGCGCTACGGACTCGCGCTGGCGATGCGCATGGGGGTGAACACCGGGGAGGCCATCACCAGGACCGCGCCCGTGGCCGGTGAGCCGATGGCCACGGGTGACGTCGTCAACGTTGCCGCGCGGCTCGAGCAGACATGCGAGCCGGGCGGGATCCTCGTCGCTGAGCGCACCGCGCGGGCGGTGCGTGGTTTCCGCTTCGAGGATGCCAGCAGCCTTGTCCTCCGCGGACGCGACGTGCCGATGAACGCTCGGCTGCTCGCCGGTGCCGACGAGGACCGGGCCGGACGCGGCCTTCCCGCGATGCGCGTTCGCATGGTCGGACGCGATCACGAGTTGGGCATCCTGACCTCGCAGTTCTCACGCGTCGACGTCGAGCGACGGCCCCACCTGGTCACCGTCTACGGCGACGCGGGCGTGGGCAAGAGCCGGTTGATTTCCGAGTTTGCGGCGTGGGCGCAAGCGCTCGACCATCCCGCCGGTGTGGTACACGGACGCTGCCTCTCGTACGGCGAAGGCGTGGGTTACTGGCCGCTGGCGGAGATCCTCAAGGAACGCGCAGCCGTCCTCGACACCGACGCCTCGGATGTGGCACTGCGGCGGGTCCGCGAGCTCGGCGCTGCGCTGCTGACACCGGATATCGCCGCCGACCCGGCCCGGTCGATCGCCGCACTGGGTCATACCGTCGGGCTTGACGATCCCGATGTCGACTTTGGCGGGCTGCCAGCGCGTCAGGTGCGCCTGGAGATCCACGCCGCGTGGCGATCGTTCTTCTCAGCTCTGGCCAGAACCAACCCGTTGCTGGTCATCGTCGACGACATCCACTGGGCCGACGCGGCGATGCTCGACCTGCTGGAGGAGCTCGGCACCCGCGTGCGCGGTCCGGTGATGTTCATCTGCTCGTCGCGTCCCGAGCTGACGGCCCGACGGCCGGGTTGGGGGGGCGGGAGGCGCGATGTGTCGTCGGTTCTTCTCGAACCGCTGTCAGGCGCCGATGCCGACCTGCTCGTCCATCAGCTGCTCGAGGTCGACGACATCCCCAATGCCGTGAAGCGCCGGATCCTCGACCGTGCCGAGGGCAACCCATTCTTCCTCGAGGAGATCATCCGACGCCTCCTCGACGAGGGGATGATCATCCGCAGCGAGGATGGCTGGCAGGCCGCGTCGGCCATCGCGGAGGTCACCATTCCCGACACCGTGCAGGGTGTGCTCGCCGCTCGCGTCGACCTGCTCGACCCATTGCACAAGCGCGCGTTGCAGATGGCGGCGACGGTGGGCCGCGTCTTCTGGACCGACCCGGTGCGACGTCTTGTCGGTGAAGGCGCCGATCTCGACGCGTTGCTGGAGCGGCTCGAGGAGCGCGAGCTTGTCGTCGAACAACTCGGGTCGGCAATGGCCGGACAGCGCGAGTACACCTTCAAGCACGGGCTGACGCGTGACGTCGCCTACGAATCCCTTCCCCACCGCGACCGAGCCCGTGCCCACCAACTGGTTGCCGACTGGCTCGAGGAGACCACGGGCGAGCGTCGCGCCGAGTTCTACGAACTTCTCGCCTTCCACTACGAACAGGCACATCGCTACGCGCTCGAGTCCGATCATGCGACCGCAGAGCCGCCGCGGCGGCGCGCCCTCGACTACCTGCTGCTCGCAGCGCGCCAGGCGAACGCAAGGCTGGCAATCAATGCGGCGCAGCGGCTCGCTGAGCGCGCGCTCGAGCTGGCCGCCGGCGGCCGGGAGCGGGCGCTCGCTCTCACGGTGCTCGGCCAGGTCGCCACCAACGATTTCCGCGGTGACGACGTCTGGCGTTGCTACACGGAGGCGGCCGACGCCATGCTCGCCGCCGCCCCCGGTGAGCACGACACCATTGCGCTGCTCTGTGGGCGCGCCCTGGAAGTCCCGGTCCGCAACGGTGGTCTGTTGGCTCACACTGTGGTGGCCGACTCCGACATCCGCCGGTACATGGAAATGGGCTTCGCCAACGCCGGAGAAGGCGACTCGGAGGCTCTGGCACGGCTGCTCACGTGTCGCTGTTCGCTTCCCTTCCGGTACGCAGCGATCGCCAGCCCCGAAGCGGTCAGATCCATCGTGGACGGCGAACGGGCAGCCGCGATCGCCGAGCGTTTGAACCGCCCCGATCTGCTCTCGGCGGCGCTCGACTCGATCAATGTCCATCAGCTCGAGCGTGGGCTCTTCGGCGAGATGGAACGAACCGTTGCCCGGCGGGCGGCGCTGCTTCCGCAGATGAACGACCCCTGGGAGATCGCTGACGCCTACAACATGATGGGCTGGGCCGCCACCGTTCTCGGCAAATATCGCGAGGTTCTCGACATTGCCGCCACGGCGACAAAGACGTCGACCGCAGCCACGGAGGCGCGGATCGTGGCACAGCTGGTGATTCCCTGGAGCACCATCGCCAGGATGCGCCTCGGCGACTTCGCCGGCTGTCTCGAGGATTTCGCGGAGGGCATGCGCATGCTCGGCGATCGTGCGGCGAACCCGGTACCCTTCTTCACCCGGCACTACGGCTGCGCCGCGTTCGTGCACGAGCTGCGAGGCGACTCCGACGCTGCAGACAGGATCCTTGGCCCGCTGCAGCTCGCGCTGGTGCCCAACACGCCGGAAGTGGTGTTGTCGTGGGCCCGCTCCTGGCAGGCGCTGATCCTCGCCCATCGCGACCGCGCGGAGGAAGCTCGCGCCGTCCTCGAGCAGGTTCGCGGATGGCGACAGTGGCGCGCCTTCGCCCTCGAGGCGCTTTGCGACATCGTCGCCGCGCAGCAGCAGTGGGATGACGCCCTCGGCGTATGGACAGAAGCACGAACCGCCGCCGCTGAGGGCGAGAGCCGCAGCATGCCCTGCTACGCCGACCGGCTCGAGGGGCGCGCTGCCACTGCCGGCGGCGACCACGCCACAGCCGTCGCCTTGCTGACGCGTGCGGCGCACGGATTCGAGGAGATCGAGGCGCGGTGGGAGCTGGCCTGCACCCGGCTGTCTCTCGCCGAAGCACTGCGACGGCACGGTGAGCGCGACACTGCGCGCGCGGAGCTACTGCGCGCCGAGCCCGTCTTCGCCGAACTGCGATCACTGCGCGAGCTCGACGAGGCACGGGCCGCGCTCGCGTCGCTGTAGCTGCTCCGGACGCTAGCGGCGCATCTCCACGTGCTGGTGGTCGCTGACCTGCTGCCATGACGGGCCGTTGACCGGTCCGGGCAACGGCGTGTTGCCGTCGAAGAAGCGGTGCTCGCCGGTCGCGGTGTTGCGGTACTCGCCGGCGCTGACAACGGTTCCAGGAGCGAAGCGCACCGGGTGCGCCGGCGGCGGCTCGTGGTGGATCTGCGGCGGCGTCTGCATCTCGGCGTGGTAGTGGTCGCTCACCTGCTCCCACGAGGGCGCGTTGACTCCGCCTGGCAGCGGTGTCTGGCCGTCGAAGAAGCGGGTCGTCCCCGTCTTGGTGTTGCGATATTCCCCGGCGCTCACCATGGTTCCTGCCGCAAAACGCACACCATGCTTGCTCATGGCGCATTCCTCCTCATGGGCTCTCGGGTTACAGCTGCAGTGACTTCACCTCGAGGTACTCCTCGAGCCCGTAGCGGCCGAACTCCCTGCCCAAGCCTGACTGCTTGTAGCCGCCAAACGGCGCCATCGCGTTGAAACTGCCACCATTGACATCAACCTGGCCGGCCTGCATCCGGCGGGCAAAGGCCTTGGCCTTCTCGGCATCGTCCGACCAGACACCGCCGGCGAGCCCGTAGATGGTGGAGTTGGCGATCTCCAGGGCCTCCTCCTCGGAGTCGTAGGGCATGATCGAGAGCACCGGCCCGAAGATCTCCTCCTGGGCGATGGTCATGTCCTTGGTGACGTCGGCGAAGATCGTCGGCTTGACGTAGTAGCCGCGGTCGAACGCGGATGGCGCCTCAGCACCGCCGAGGACCAGGCGAGCACCCTCGGCGACCCCCTTGTTGATATAGCCGCGAACCCGGTCGCGTTGCTGCGCCGAGATCAACGGCCCGAGCCGTGCCTCGTCCCCGAAAGGATCACCGATGGGGAGCTTGGCCGCGGCGTCGATCGCGATGCGCACTGCGTCGTCCTGGCGACTGCGGGGCACGAGCATCCGCGTCCAGGCCGTGCACGTCTGCCCCGAGTTGAGGTAGGCGTTGTTGACCCCACGGGCCACCGCCGTCTCCAGGTCGGCGTCCTCCAGGATGACGTTGGCCGACTTGCCGCCGAGCTCCAGGGTGACCTTCTTCACCGATGCCGCCGCCAGCTCGGCGACACGACGCCCGGCCCGTGTCGAGCCGGTCAGTGAGACCATGGCCACGTCGGGATGGCTGGCGATCGCCTCTCCGACCACCGGGCCGATACCCGTCACCAGGTTGACGACGCCGGCGGGAAGTGAGATCTCGTCGAGCACCTCGCAGAGGATGAAGGCGTTGAGTGGTGCAACCTCGCTGGGCTTGAGCACCACCGTGCAACCGGCGGCGAGCGCCGGGGCCAGCTTGGCAACGATCTGGTGCAGCGGGTAGTTCCACGGCGTGATGGCGCCAACGACCCCGACGGGCTCGCGCACCACCAGCGAATTACCCACCTGTTCCTCGAAGGGAAACGTTTTGACGATGTCGGCGTAGGCTCCGCTGACGAACGTCGGCAGCCCCGCTTGGATCGCCTTCGACATGCGCAAGGGCATGCCCACCTCGGCGGTGATCGTCCGCGCAATCTGGTCGCTGCGCGACGACAGGCCCTTCTGGATGCGCAGCAGCCAGTCGGCGCGCTCGTCCACCGAGGTCTGCGACCAGGTGGCGAATGCCCTCTTGGCGGCGGCGACGGCGCGGTCGACGTCTGCGGGAGTGCCCTCGGGGACGCTGCCGATGACCTCCTCGGTCGACGCGCTGATGACGTCGATGCGCCCCGTCCCCGCCGGGGCCACCCAGGCGCCGTCGATGTACAGCTTGTCACGGTGGTCGGCGACGGTGGTGCTCTCCGGACGCACCTGGGTCTCAGTCATCTGGGCACACTCCTGTGGCGGCGGACTCGTGCATCGTAGCCCTCTTCGCTACCGTCCTCATGTGACCATGTTGCGGCGGCGCGCCCTGCTCGGAGTCGCCGCCGCCTTCCTGCCGGCCGTCTCGGCCGGGTGCAATTCAGGCAGCACACCGGACAATGGGGCCTTCAGCGTCGCGTACTCCGACCACCGTGCCACCGAGGTCACCGTCCAGGGCGCGGTCACCGTCACCTTGCCCGACAGCCCCGACAGCGGGGACGGGGTGCACCAGCGCTTCGATGTCGACGTCGCCGGCGTTCGCGTCGAGATCGACCACAACCTATCGCTCGCCGGACGGGTGCCGGTGACCGTCGGCAGCACGTTGATCGTTCACGGTCAGTTCGAACCCGACCCAGGTCATCCCATCATCCACTACACGCACCACGCCACCGGCGGGCACGAGGGTGGCTGGATCGAGCTCGACGGGACGCGCTACGACTAGCAGCCCTGCTCATCGCTACAACGGTAACGCTGCCCGCCGGCCGCCGACGCCCTCAGACGATGAGTGGCGGGCGCATCCCCTCGGCACCCGGCGTTCGCGGACCGGGGACGTTGCGAAACGCGAAGGTGGCGGGCTCGCGTCCCGGTTGCACGTACCAGCACTCTCCGGTCCCGTCGTGCTCGACGGCGCGCATCACCGCCTCGGCGACGTCGCCAGGCGACAGCAACGGGAAGCCGGCGTCGCGCAGCGTCTGAGCGCCGTCGGCGATCAGCGGCGTGTCGACGATTCCGGGACAGACGGCGTGCAGCCTGATGTGGCGCGACTCGAGCTGCGGCGCCAGCCCGCGCACCAGGCCGACGACGGCGTGCTTCGTCAGCGTGTACACGGGATCCTGGGCGAATCCGGTCAGCCCGGCGAGCGATGCGGTGACAACGATGACGCCGCCTCCGTGGCGTCCCATGGACGGCACCAGGGTGCGGACGCCGAAGACCACGTGGTCGACGTTGATCCGCATCACCCGCCGGTACTCGGCATCGGTGAGCTCGTCTATCGCCATGCTGGCGGTGGTGACGCCGGCGTTGAGGTGAGCGACGGCGATGGGGCCGAGTCGCTGGACGACCTGGTCGACGATGTCAGGCCACGCCGACGGGTCGGCGACGTCGACCTGCAGCGCCAGGTCGGCCGCACCATCAGGAGGAGGCCGCAGGTCGGCGACGGCGATCTGCGCCCCGGCCTCGCGCAGCCGCCGGCCGGTGGCCAGGCCGATCCCCGACGAACCGCCGGTGATCAGCGCGACCTTTCCCTGCAACTCCACGACATTCCTCCCCGACGGCCTGATGAGGCTGTGGGATTGTATAAGGGTGCGTTGATGAGCGCCGAAACTGTGACCGCCGCCACCGGCCGTACTGTCCTGGGGCGCTACCGCGGGCTGATCACTCCCGGCGACGAATGCGACTTCGAGTACGCCGGCTTTCCTCTGCCTGACGGGACCTTCTGGCGCTACCGCGAACCCGACGCCACCGTCGTCGTCGAGCACGATCGTCTTCGGGTCGCGGTGCACCCGCTGACGCGAAAGCACGACCGGGTGCAGATCCTCGACAACGCCAAGCACATGTACTTCTCGAAGTCGCGGGTCATCACGCCCGACGAGGGCGAGGTGTCGGTCGAGGCCGGGCTGCGCGCCAGGATCATCGAGGGACGTGACGAAGACCTCTACTCCGGGTTCGTGTCCCTGCACCTGTTGGACTTCACCACCGGGCTGGCCCTCGACTGGTTCGTCGCCAACTGCAAGGCGGCGTCGGTCTACGCGCGACTGCAGTTTCCCGGTGTCGAGCCCGCCGACGAGGACAACCCGGCGCGGCCGCGCTACTTCTGTGTCTTTCACGAGGCCGCTCGCGCCCTGGCGCCCGGCGAGGAACATCGCTACCGAATTGCCTACGATCGTTCCAACGACACGGTGCGCTTTCTGATCGACGGTGACGTCGCCGACGTCTACACGCAGGTTCCGGTCAAGATGGGCCAGTTCATCGTTGCCCTGGGGATCATGACCGAGAAGCTCATCGGATCACACGGATCGGTGTCGCTCTTCGGTCAGGGCGTCGTCGCCGAGTACACCGAGGTTGTCGTCGAGGGCGCTGCCGAGCTGCGGACCTGACCGCGTCAGCGCCCGCCGCCACCGTACGATCGCGGCGCCGCCTGCGCAGACACACCGCGATTCACCGGCGGGCGACGGGAGGCGGCCCGCTGACGTCGGCGCGCAGGCGTGCGGGGAACAGCTTCAGCTGCGTGTAGACCTGCAGCAGCATCGGCTGATGGTCGTCGACGTGCAGGATCATCGCCGTCCCTGGCGCAGCCTTGATGGTGCGGTCGGCGCCCGGGGTTGGCCCGCGGAGCAGCACCTTGCCGGTGAGCATGGTGCGGCAGATGCGCTGGCGGAGGTCGTCGAGCAGCGCCTCACCGTGGGCCATGAGGAACACGCCGCCGGTTTCCATCGTCCTGCTCAGCGCTCCCAGCGTCCAACCCCGGCCGCTCCAGCTGCCCCGCACCAAAAGGTCGAAGTCCCCGGTGGTCAACCCACGCGAATCGACGTGCTCGAAGGGCCGCTGCGCGGCGCCGGCCGCGGCCCCGACGAGGTCCACGGGATCGCGGTCGCCGAGCAGCGCGAGAACGCCACCCACAGCCGCGAGCTCGGCCAGGACCACGTCGGGCGGCTTGACCTCGGCGGCCTCGTGGGCTTCGGGCACGCCCGCAGGATAGGGTGCTAGCTTGGCCGGATGGCGCCGCGCCTGCTGGCCCTGGTCAAGCACGACTGTCCCGTCTGCATCCAGCTTCTTCCCGCGCTCGACGGCGCCGCCGTCGCGGGTGCGCCGCTGCGCATCGTCTCCCAGTCGGCCGAGGACGACACATCGGCGATGGCCTCACGCCTGCGACTGGCCAGCACCATCGAGGTCGACAGTGATCTGGCCATCTCCGCCGCGTTCGACCCCGAAGCCGTTCCCGCGGTCATCCTCCTCGACGGCGACGACGAGCGCGGCCGCGTCGAAGGCCTCGACAGGGAGCGACTCCGTGAGCTGGCGGCCGCCGCCGGCGTGACCCTGCAGCTCAACGGCCTGCCCGCCATGCGACCGGGGTGCGCCAGCCGAACCCGCGATCCTGTCATCGCGCCCCAGCTCGCCGCCCGCGCCGCGCGCGCATCCGGCCGGCTGCAGGCTGGCAGCATCGAGATCGGCGCCCACGAGGACGTCTTCGAAGCGCTCATCGCCCGCGGGCTCAGCGATGGGCTGCCGCTGGTGCCGCCGACGGCGGAGCGCGTTGTGGCTGCGCTCGATCACACCAGCCGTCACCCCCAGGACGTCGTCGGCACGGTTCCTCCGTACGGCGGGACGGC
>DASZGL010000061.1:0-17475 GCA_035938875.1 Candidatus Dormiibacterota bacterium | reverse complement strand
TCTGTTTCAAGGCGTCCGAGGAGATCGGCGTCCGTCTCCACGGGCTGCGCGACGGATTCGCCATCTACACCGAGCCCTTCGGCACCTACATCGACGTCGAGAGCGGCATCCGATGCATGGTGTCGTCGTGGCGCCGCATCGAGGACAACGCAGCTCCGGCGCGGTCCAAGTGCACCGGCATCTACATCAACAGCGCCCTGGCCAAGAGCGAGGCGATGGAGAACGGATTCGACGAGGCGATCATGCTGACCCACGAAGGCCACGTCTGCGAGGGCAGCGCCGAGAACATCTTCATCCTGCGCAACGGGACGTTCATCACCCCGCCGCCGTCGGACAACATCCTCGAGGGCATCACCCGCGCGACGATCATGCACATGGCCACCGAGGAGTTCGGGCTTGAAGTTGTAGAGCGCTCCGTCGACCGCAGTGAGCTCTACTCCGCAGACGAGGTCTTCCTCTGTGGCACCGGCGCCCAGGTGTCCCCCGTCGTCGAGATCGACCGCCGCGTCGTCGGTGACGGCGAGCCTGGCCCACTGACGATGCGCGTGCAGTCGACGTACTTCGACATCTGCAAGGGCAACAACGACAAGTACCGCGACTGGCTGACGGCGATCTACTGATCGCTCTGCGGAAGCGTCTCGAGGACGTCGCTGACGGCCTGCTCAGCCGCGACCTCGAGGAGCTCGGCGGTGCGTCGCATCGACTCGTCGACGTCTAGCGATGGACCGATGAGGTGCGCCTGGGTGAAACAGTCGCTCACCGGTCCGGCGACAGCACCGACCAGGGCGATGCACGGAACACCGCCGAGCCGCGCCCGCCTGGCCACCTCGAAGGGTGCTTTGCCCGCGGCCGTCGAGGCGTCGAGACGGCCCTCGCCGGTGAGCACCAGCTGCGCGCCTGCGAGAGCACCATCGAGGCCCACCAGGTCGCAAACCAGCCGGGCGCCGGGGACGATGCGGGCTCCGAGCGCTGTCATCCCGTAGGCGAAGCCCCCGGCGGCGCCGGCTCCTTGCTGCTGGCGAAGCCGCTCGTCGACACCGAGGTCGCGCTCGAGAACGCCGGCAAGTCTGGCCAGGCCGGCTTCGAGCACGGCGAGCTGGTCATGAGTGGCGCCCTTTTGGGGGCCAAAGACCGTGGCGGCGCCACGGTCGCCGAGCAGCGGCGCGTCGACGTCCACGGCCAGCTCGATGCGGGCTTGCCGCACCGTCCCGTCGAGGGACGACGCGTCGGCTCGGTCGAGCTCGAGGAGGGCTACACCACCCTCGCCGAGCGCCCTGCCGCGTCCGTCGAGGAGGCGCAGCCCGAGCGCGCCCAGTGCGCCGGCGCCGCCGTCGGTCGAAGCGCTCCCCCCTGTCCCGACCGTGACCTGGCGCGCGCCCCGTCGCAGGGCCGCCGCGATCAGCTCGCCGGTGCCTCGCGTGCTCGCCCGGAGCGCGTCGCGGTTGCCGGAGGGAAGTAGGCGAAGCCCGGACGCCTCGGCGAGCTCGATGACCGCGTGCGTTCGCAAACCATCCATCCAGCCGAGCCGCGCCCATACCCGGCCCGCCAGCGGGCCGGTCACCGCCAGCGTCTCGCTTCGAGCCGACGGCGACGTCGCCAGGAGGACGTCGAGGGTTCCGTCACCCCCGTCGGCGACGGGAAGCTCGATCGGCACGGCGCCGGCTGCGCGCACGCCCCGGGCCATCGCCGCCGCGGCATCGGCGGCGCTCAGCGCTCCCTTGTAGGCATTGGGCGCGCAGACGACCCGCCGCGCTACCGCGGCACCTCCCCGGCCCCCGCCAGCGCCGCCGAGCGCATCGGGAATCGCTCGGTGCAGTCGGAACACTGCTCGAGGTGCTCGAGCACCATTCGCTGCTGGTCGCGGCGCATGCGGCGCCCCCCCACCGTCTCCAGGAGGTAGGCGACGGTCGCGCAGTCCCCGCTTCCGTGCTCGCCGTCGAGGCTCAGATAGACCTCCTTGAAACGCTTGCGGGCGCGGTGCAGCAGGGTTTCCACAGCCGACTGGCTGATGCCCATGACATGGCCGATCGAGGCGTAGGAGAGTCCCTGGAGCTCGCGCAGGGTGAGGACCATGCGCTGGCGCTCGGGCAGGCGCTTGGCCACCTCCCACACCACCCGGCGAAGCTGGGCGATCTCGAGGGCGTCCTCGGGATGTCCCTGACGATCGTGGTCGACGAGCTGGAGGACGACCTCCTCCAGGGAGGGGTCGTTGTTGTCGAGGTTCAGGCGGTGCTTGCGACCGCGCCGCAGCTCGTCGTGGCAGAGGTTGATGGCGATGCGATTGATCCAGGCGGAGAAATGGAAACCGTCGTCGACGCGGTCCAGCGTTTTGAGGACGTTGTAGAAGGTCTCCTGAACGAGGTCCTCGGCCAGCTTCTCGTCGCCGACGTAGCGGACGCAGAGGGCGCGGATCCGGGTGTGATAGCGGGTGAAGATCTGGTCGAAGGCGCCGGGGTCCCCGTCCCGGTAAGCCCGGATCAGGGTGAGGTCGTCGTCTCCGTCCGGCACGTGCGCCTGCGTCTTTGGCAGGTCTTCTGTGCGCATACAAAGCCATCCCAGGAGCGCCGACATCACGTCAGGCGCATCGGCCGGAGTATACGCCCGAGCAGGCGAGGGCGCCGATGCAAGATTTGCCGCCTGGCCGCGTCGTTTTCAATGACAGGACCGCGGAAACGCGGCCGCACTGGGAATGAGCCGGGGTGTCCCGGACAGGGAGTCAGCCACGCGTCATGGAAGGGCAGTCCCGCCCCCTGCTGGGCGAGCATCTCGACGGTGGCGGCTCGCGCGCGCTCGTCCGATTTCCCGACGACGAGATCCTCGAAGGCGAGCTCGCCGCCCTCGACCTCGACAAGCCCGACTTCGAGCTTGTTGTCGCTGATCCTGGCACGAACAGCCGGCATGCGGTGATCCCGCTGCCGTCGGTGAAATGCGTCACCTTCGCCCGCCGGCGCCTCGAGCAGTCCACGGCCACAGGAGGCATGCCAAAGGTCGCGCTGCGCTTCCGTGACGGCGAAGTGATCAAGGGTCACATCGCCGGTGGCATGCATCGCGGCCGGTACGGCGTCGGCTTCGAGCTGGTCAACCCGGAGGGTGACGCCGTCGAACTCCTCGGCATCCCCTACGACAGCCTCAAAGCGGTGTTCTACGTCACGTCGTGGGACAGTCGCCCCGCCGAATACATCGAGGCAACCGGCACGTGGGTGGGAAAGCGCGGCGACACTCCCCTGGTGGAACTGCTCGGCAAGCTCCGGCGCATCTCCGAGATGCGCAGTCAGGGCGAACTCACCGACGGTGAGTACCAGCGTCGCCGGAAGAGCATCCTCGACCGCATGTAGGCGGAAGGCGTCAGCGCGGTTGCTCAGCCGGGTCGCCGTCCCACCGCGACACCGGCAAGCTCGGACTCGTCGACGTCGATGAACATGCGCAGCAGCAGCGAGCCGAACGACTTCCCCAGGGGATCGCTGCGCAGCGAGCGCGCCGCGCCGCCGCCAAGCGCCTCGTGGAGAACGAAGTTCAGTGCTCGCACGTTGGGCACCTCGAATCGCTCCACCCGCCCCTTGACGAATCTGCCGAAATGGGCACGAACTCGCTCGGCGGTGACTTCTCGAAGGAAGGCTGCGTACATCGCCGCGCTGGGAGCGAACAACGCGACGTTGGCGAGGTCACCCTTGTCGCCGCTGCGAGCCTGAGCGACGTCGCGGAGCTGGACGTGGCGGGTCATGCGCCTGCCACCTCGACGTCGACCTCGACGCCCGGCTCGATCAGTGACCGCGGCACCAGTGCCGGCCACGTCGTCAGCAGCATGCGCGCCTCCGGTGGCGTCACCCCGCCGGCGATGAACGGTGGACCGTTGAGCGCCAGAGGCGTGGCCAGTCGGGGAAAGCGCCGCGCCTCCTGCTCGGTGTCGAATCGAGCGCAGATGCGCAGCAGCACCTCGTTCATGTCACCTGGGTCGGGCGCCGCGTCGCCGTGGGCACTGTCGTGGCCGATGTACTCCACCACCTGCTCTCTGGGGTGCAGTCCGGCGCGGTCGGCGACGCGGCCGATGAGCTCGGCCGCGCGGCGAGCCTTGGCCAGGGCATCGGGCCAGGAGTAGCCGATCATGATCGTCCCCGCGTAACCGTCCACGTGACCGAGGATCGCCTTGAGGTCGTCGGTGCGCGCCCGTCCGCGGACTCCGCTGATGCGCACGGTCTCGTTGTCATGCTGCTCGAGCCGCACGGTGGTGAAGTCGGCGACGACGTCGGGATTGATGTAGGCGCGCGGATCGAGCACCTCGTAGAGCAATTGCTGCTTGACCGTGTCGACGCTCACGCGCCCACCGGTTCCTGCTGGTTTCGTCAGCAACGCGACACCGTCGGCGGACATCTCACAGACCGGATAACCGATGCGGTCGAGGTCGGGGACGTTCCACCAGTCGCCGCTGTAGTTGCCCCCGGTGGCCTGGCCGCTGCATTCCATCAGGTGACCGAGGACGACCCCCGCGGCGAGGTGGTCCCAGTCGTCCCATCCCCAGCCCAGCTCGTGGACCATGGGGGCAACGAACAGCGAGGCGTCGGCGACGCGCCCCGTGACGACGACATCGGCGCCGCGCTGCAACGCCTCGACGACGGGTCGCGCACCGAGGTAGGCGACGCCAAAGACCACCCGAGCGCGCACGTCGTCGAGCTCGGCACCGGTGTCGAGGTGGCGCAGTGGCACGCCGGCGGCACGGAGCTCGTCGATGCGCGTGGTGATGTCGTCGCCCACGACCATGCCAACGCGCAGATCATTCATGCCCAGGCGACGGGCAACGTCGCGCACCGCCGCTGCTGCCGCCGTGGGATTGATGCCGCCGGCGTTGGTGATCAGCTTGATGCCACGCTCGCGCGAGAGCGCCAGCAGCGACTCCATGAAAGCCGGGAGGTCGCGGGCGAAGCCTCGCCCCGAATCCCGCATGCGGTCGCGCTGCAGGATCGCCATGGTGAGCTCCGCAAGCGCGTCGAAGCAGATGTAGGCGACGTCACCGTTACGAGCAACGTCGATTGCGCCGTCGACGGTGTCCCCGTAGAAACCCTGGCCGGCTCCGATGCGAATGCTGGCTGCGTTGGGCACGGCCGGCGAGGATCGCAGGCTCCGGCGCACCTGTCAAACTCGCCCACCAACCGGGAATCGGGGCCGATGGACCTACAGCTGACCGACGCCGAGATCGCCTTTCGCGACGAGCTTCGCGAATTCCTCGCGGGCATGCCTGCGGAGCGCGCGCCGCTCACCGACGAGGCTGCACGGTTTCGCGAATCGGTGCGCTGGCAGCGCCTTCTCGCCGCCGGCGGCTGGGCGGTTCCCGGCTGGCCGAAACGCTGGGGCGGCCGCGATGCCGGGCCGGTCGAGCTGATGATCTACGAGCAGGAGCTCGGCCGCGTCCATCCGCCACGCGCCATCAACACCATCGGCACCGGGTGGGGTGGCGCCGCGCTGCTCCGTCACGGCACCGAGGAGCAGCAGCTGCGCTACCTGCCCAAGATCCCCGCCGCCGACGAGATCTGGTGCCAGCTCTTCAGCGAGCCCAACGCCGGCAGCGACCTGGCGTCGCTGACGACACGGGCCGGCCGGATCGACGGCGGCTATCGCATCGACGGGCAGAAGGTGTGGTCGTCGATCGCCCAGGTGGCGGGCCGCGGGCTCCTCCTGGCTCGCACCGACCCGTCGGCGGCCAAGCACGAGGGGATCAGCTGCTTCGTCCTCGACATGCACGCGCCCGGGGTGACGGTTCGTCCCATCCGTCAGATCACCGGCGAGCAGGACTTCAACGAGGTTTTTTTCGACGGCGTCGTCGTGCCCGAGGGCGATCGCCTCGCCGGCGAGGGCGAGGGTTGGACGGTGGCGATCACCACCCTCCTCGCCGAGCGCGTCGGGCTGACCGCCGGGGAGGGGACGCTCTGGGGCTCGGGGCCGACGTTCGCCGACGTCCTCGATCTCTGGCGGCGGCGGCGCGACGCCGGGCGGCTGCCGCACGGGCAGATGGGGGCCACGCTGCGCGACGAGATCGCCCGCCTGCACATCGAGGGTCAGGCGCTCCGCCTAACCGGTCTTCGCCTCCTCTCCGCGGTGGCGCGCACCGACCCGTCGCCAGGCTCTGCCCGACCTGAGGTCAGGGGGGAGTCCCCCCTGGTCAGGGGGGTGGACAGGGCGGGCTCTGCCCGACCTGAGGTCAGGGGGGAGTCCCCCCTCGTCATGATGTCGGTGCGCAAGCTGGCGTCAGACGTCTGGGGTCAGCAGGTCCACGACGCCGTCTGGCGCCTGCTCGGTTGTGAGGCGATGCTCAGCGCCGAATCGGGACGCGCGGTCGACGGCGGCGCCTGGCAGCGAGCCTTCCTCTTCGCCCGGGCGCTGACCATCGGCGGCGGCACCACCGAGGTGCAGCGCAACATCCTGGCGCGGCGCATCCTCGGCCTCCCCGTCTGAACAGCCGCCGCCGATGCGGCGCAGTCCTGTCTCAGTTTGGAAAACATCTGTCGCAATCGGTGATTTGTTGCGATGGTTGGGCCCCCGACAGGCTGGGGAAAGCACGGCGCGCCCGACAGGGGAGCTCCGCCGCGGACCACACGGAGGCTGGGATCACCCTTGAGCGCCATCGACTACGGCCCACTTGTCCCACTGATGGACGACGCGTCGTTGACCGAGATCATGGTCAACGGCCACGAAGAGGTATGGATCGAGCGTGGGGGCCAGCTCGAGCTGACCCCGATCACATTCCCCAACGAGGCCGCACTTCTGGCGATGATTGACCAGATCGCGGCCTTCGTCGGACGCCGCATCTCCAGCACCGAGGCGATGCTCGACGCCCGCCTGCCCGACGGCTCGCGAGTCAACGTGATCCTGCCCCCGCTGAGCCTATCCGGACCCGTGGTCACCGTCCGTCGGTTCGCCAAGGACGCGCTGACCGCCGAGGACCTGGTCCGCGCCGGCAGCTCGACTCCGGGTGCGCTGGACTTCCTCCACGCCTGCGTCGTCGCCAAGAGGAACATCCTCGTCAGCGGACGCACCGGCGCCGGCAAGACGACGCTGCTGAACGTCCTCAGCGGCTGGATCCCGGTCACCGAGCGCATCATCACCATCGAGGACTCCGCCGAGCTGCAGCTCCGCCAGCCTCATTGGATCAGGTTGGAGACGCGGCCACCCGACATGATGGGCCGGCACGGAGCCGCAGCTCGCGACCTGGTGCGCAACTCACTGCGCATGCGCCCTGATCGAATCGTCGTCGGCGAGGTGCGCGGTGGCGAGGCGCTCGACATGCTCCAGGCGATGAACACCGGGCACGAGGGCTCGATGTCGACCGTCCACGCCAACAGCCCGCGCGACGCGTTGCAGCGTCTGGAGACGCTGGTGCTGATGTCGGGACTCGAGCTACCCCAGCGTGCCGTGCGCGATCAGATCGGCACCGCGCTGCATGTGCTGATCCACCTGGAGCGCACCGATGTCGGCCAACGCCGCATCGCCCAGATCAGCGAAATCGTCGGTCGCGAGGGCGAGGTGGTCACCACGCAGGATGTCTTCACTCTCGTCGAGCGTGGTGAGAACAGTCATCGCGAACAGCGCCTGCTGCCGACCAAGATCAGGCCCAGGGCGCTGGACAGCATGGTCGCCGTGCGCGCCTCGCTGCCACCCGGTCTGATGCGCGTCTTCCCCGACCCGCGTCTCGCCGCAGCCTAGCGCCCGACCGTTCCGGCTCAGCCGCCGACGCGCTGAATCCAGCGCTCCGGCGCCTGTAGCTCGGCCATCGTCGGCATCAGCGCCGGTGCTTCCCACACGCGGTTGAGCAGCGGCAGGCCGCCGCGCGCGCTGACCGTCTCGGCGAAGTGCTCCCCGAGCTCGTACTGACGCATCTTCATGTTGAGGCCGGTGATGGCCAGAACCAGGCGTTCCAGCAGGGGACGCTGCGTGCTCCTGGCGTGGAAGGCGCTCTCCAGCCGCTCGAAGTCGGCCAGGTGACGGCTCCCCACCCGGTGCATGACGAAGTTGCTGTAGCCCTCGCAGACGCTCATCGTCGCCTGGACGCCGCCGATGGCGCGCAGCTGGGCGCGCAGCGTGCCGGGCAGCGCGCGCAGCAGCACGCGAGTCGATGTCCGCGGCTGGCCATCGCCGGCGCCGGCCTGCTCCGCCTGGGCGACCAGCTGGCTGAGTAGCAGCTCGCTCATCAGCGAGGTGAGGTGCTCACCCAGCCAGGGATGGGACTCGAACTGCCAGGCGTGGGTGAGCTCGTGGAGCACCAGCCAGCGGCGCAGGTTCTCCTCGGGGATGGCGTGCCGGCGCTGGAAGGCGACGACGTTCGGTTCGACGAGGTACAGCGCGGTCGGCGGCGAGTTGTCGGCGGTCTGAGCAGTTGGGGCGAGCATCAGCACCGGGTCATACTGGCCGAGGACGCGCTTGGAGAGGAACCCGAAGAGCTCACCGACGTAGCGGCTCAGCAGGTTGCGGCCCAGGGCCGTCGCCCGCGACTCGGGGATGGTCGCGCGCAGCCGCTCGATGGGCTCGAAGAGGCGCTGGACGATCACCAGGTTGCGTTCGATGAACCCCCGTCGATCGACGACGGTGAAGTGGGGAAACCCGCTGACCGGCGCGCCGCAGACCTCGGCCATCAGCGGTGCCAGCTCGGCGGCCATGGCGTCGTAGCGAAGGCCCAGGCGCTCGGCGTCGATGGCCGCGGGCCGCCACGAATCCTCGTCGCACCTCGCCAGGGCCACCCGTCGGACGGCGTCCCAGTCGAGGAGGCGGCGCTCGGTGCCCGGCAGGGGACGGGCGAGGGCGCGAAGCGAGACCATGGCGGCCCCGGCCGCCGCCCCGGCGGCGAGCGATCGGCGGCGGATCGTCGAGCTGCGCGCAGACAGGGGCATGTCCCGATGATAGGGCCGCCGTTCTCGGCGGAGCGCTTAGCACTCGCCCCACCCGAGGGCTAGCACTCGCCGTATCAGAGTGCTAAACTGTCCCGGACCGCATCTCGCTGTCAGAAGTGTCCCTGCCGGAAGGCAGGAGGAGGAGTGCATGGCCAAGCAGCTGGTCTTCAATGTCGACGCCCGTGCCGCCCTGAAGAGGGGTGTTGACCGTGTCGCCGACGCCGTCAAGATCACCATCGGTCCCAAGGGCCGCAACGTGGTGCTCGACAAGAAGTTCGGCTCCCCGACGATCACCAACGACGGCGTGACCATCGCCAAGGAGATCGAGCTCGAGGAGCCCTTCGAGAACATGGGCGCCCAGCTGGTCAAGGAGGTCGCCTCCAAGACCAACGACATCGCCGGCGATGGGACCACCACCGCCACCGTGCTCGCCCAGGCTCTGATCAGCGCCGGCCTGCAGAACGTCGCCGCTGGGGCCAACCCGATCCAGCTCAAGCAGGGCATCGAGAAGGCCGTCGAGGTCATCGTCGAGGCCATCAAGGAGCAGTCGGTCAGTATCAGCGAGCGCGAGAAGATCGCCCAGGTGGCTTCGATCTCCGCCGCCGATCCGGCCATCGGCGAGGTCGTCGCCGACGCCATGGAGAAGGTCGGCAAGGATGGCGTCATCACCGTCGAGGAGTCGAAGGGCCTGGAGACCGAGCTCGAGCTGGTCGAGGGAATGCAGTTCGACAAGGGCTACATCTCCCCCTACATGGTCACCAATGCCCAGCGCATGGAGGCCGTCCTCGAGGAGCCGTACATCCTCATCACCGACAAGAAGATCTCGGCCATCGCCGACCTTCTGCCCATCCTCGAGAAGGTCGTCCAGAGCGGCAAGCCGCTGCTGGTGATCGCCGAGGATGTCGAGGGCGAGGCCCTCGCCACGCTCATCGTCAACAAGCTGCGAGGCACCTTCAACGCCGTGGCCTGCAAGGCGCCGGGATTCGGCGATCGCCGCAAGGCGATGCTCCAGGACATCGCCATTCTCAGTGGCGGTCAGGTGATCAGCGAGGAGGTGGGCCTCAAGCTCGACTCCGCGCAGCTCAGCAGCCTGGGCAAAGCCCGCCGCGTGACCGTGACCAAGGACGACACCACCCTCGTCGAGGGCGCGGGCAGCGGTGACGCCATCAAGGGCCGCATCGAGCAGATCAAGGCGGAGATCGAGAAGTCGACCTCCGACTGGGACAAGGAAAAGCTCCAGGAGCGTCTCGCCAAGCTGGCCGGCGGCGTGGCCGTCATCAAAGTCGGCGCGGCAACTGAGACCGAGCTCAAGGAGAAGAAGCACCGCATGGAGGACGCGGTGTCGGCGACCCGCGCCGCGGTCGAGGAGGGCATCGTGCCCGGCGGCGGAGTCGTGCTGGTCAACGCCATCCCCGCACTGGACAAGCTGAAGCTGGAGGGTGACGTCGCCACCGGCGCCAACATCCTCCGTCGTGCGCTCGAGGAGCCGATGCGCCAGATCGCCATCAACGCCGGCGCCGAGGGTTCGGTGGTCGTCGAGCGGGTGCGCTCCCTGCCCAAGGGCCAGGGCTACAACGCAGCCACCGGCGAGTACACCGATATGGTCAAGGCCGGCATCATCGACCCCACCAAGGTGACGCGGTCGGCGGTTCAGAACGCGGCGTCGATAGCCGCGCTCCTGCTTACCACCGAGGCGCTGATCACCGACATCCCGGAGAAGAAGGGGGCGTCGGCGCCTCCGATGCCGGACTACTAGACCAACCCAAACGAGAGTCGAAAGGCGGTCCGGCGTCGCAGCCGGGCCGCCTTTTCCTTTTGGTCAGAAGCGCAGCGCGTAGGCGAGCAGGATCAGCTCGGACGCCACCTGCCAGTCGTGCTCGGGCACGCGCACGAAGCCCACGGACTCGTAGAGCCGGTGGGCGGCGCGCATGACCGGCTGCGAGTACAGCGCCATCCCGGTGCGGCCACGACTGCGCGCCAACTCGATGGCCGCGGTCACCAGCGCACGGCCGGCGCCGCGTCCGCGCCACCGCGTGTCGACGCCGAACATGCGCAGCACGGCGAAATCCGCGCCGAAATCGCCCTCGGCGTACTCCCCGCCCTCGAGTACCACCGTGGCGCAGCCGACGGGGCGACCGTTTACTCGCGCGGCGAGCACGACCACGCCGGGAGCCTCGGCGCGGCCGGCGACGTCGGCGACGTGCGCCGCGTACTCGTCGTCCATGGTGGTGCCGACGCTGCGATAGGCGGCGACGACGATGTCACCGAGTGTCGCGTGCTCCTCCGGGCGCGCCGTGGAAACTTCGACGGTCTCGCTCACGCGGGGACGGGGCAGTCGATGGAACGATAGGTCTGCTTGCCCTGCGACGCATCGAGACGCGCGTGCACAGCGATGCTGCTGCCTCGAGCCGGCACCGGACAGCCGCCGCGGAGGATGACGAAGACGCTGCGCCCGCCCGCCTGGACGTATCCCTGCACCGGGCAGCCGGTGCAGTCGTAGGGCTCGAACGTTCCCTCGATCGTGGCGGTTCCGTCCGCGGCGATCGAGCGTATCGGATCGCCGAAGAGGCCGCGGACACCGACGTACGTGGCGATGGCGACGGCGACGATCGCCAGGACGACGACGGGCAGCGCCCACCACGGACGCGGCCCTCCCCTCGGCGTGGCCGTCGCCGGGTCGTCGACGACGGACGGCGCGCTGCTCATGGCTGCGTACGGTACGTCCTCCACCGTACCGTGCACCCACATGAGCGCAGCGGTCGTCCTGGTCACCGACTACGGCGTGGACGACGCCTACGCCGCTGCGCTGATCGGCGCCATCTGGCGCGTCGACCCGTCGCTGCGCTGCGTCGCCGGCACGCACGGCGTTCCCCGAGGCGATCTCCTTGCCGGCGCCTATTCGGTCAAGTCAGTCGGCCGTGCGTTCGCGCCGGGCACGGTGATCTGTGCTGTTGTCGACCCGGGTGTGGGGACGCCACGGCGGGCCATCGCAATCGATGCCGGCGGCGTGTTCTGCGTCGCCCCGGACAACGGCCTGGTCGCCTACCTGTGGAACGAGGCACCTGCGCAGTCCCGTCGCTGCGTTACCGTCGACGTCCCTGAGGATGCATCGTCGACATTCCACGGTCGCGACGTCTTCGCTCCGGTCGCGGCCCGGCTCGCCGCAGGTGCCCGGCTCGAGGAGTGCGGCGCGCCGACCGCGCAGCCGGTGACGCTCGACGCCGCGTTTGCCGTCGTCGAGCCCGGTGGCGTAGCCGGTCGGGTGATCGCGGTCGACCACTTCGGCAACGCCATCACCTCGGTGCGCGACGTCGACCTGGACGGCCGGCGCGTCGTCGCCGCGTCGTGGGAGCATGGTTGCGTGCAAGGGGTGGCGCGCACCTACGCGGAGATCGGCACCGGTCTCGCCGCGGTCCTGGGCAGCGCCGGTCACCTGGAGGTCGCCGCCGACGGGCGTCCAGCGGCGAGCCTGGGTGGTCCGCGTCGCGGCCAGGTGGTGCGCGTCGAGGTGGAGGGATGAGCGACTCCGCGCAGCGCAAGTACGGCGCGCTCGACTCCGCGCAGGTCGCCGCACTCGACGCCGCGGCGACCGCCGCCGGCGTCGACGTCATCCAGTTGATGGAGGTTGCCGGCTGGCAGGTGGCGAGGTGCGCCTGGCACATGCTCGATCAGCGGCCAGCGCGAGTCGGAGTTGTTGCCGGTCGTGGCAACAACGGTGGAGATGGGTTGGTCGCGGCGCGTCACCTGGCCGCCTGGGGTTGCCGGGTACGCGCCGTGGTCATCGCCGGCGAAGGCCAGCTTCGCGATCTGGCGGCGCACCAGCTGCACGCCGCACTGGGCGCGGGTGTCGATGCCTCGTTTTCGCCCCAGCCGGAGGCCCTGACAGCGGCCATCGACGGCGCCGACCTCGTCCTCGACGCGCTGCTCGGCACCGGTCTGACGTCGCCGCCGCGGGAGCCCGACGCCGGCGCCATCAGGGCGCTGGCCGGCAACCAGGTGCTGAGCATCGACGTGCCCAGCGGCCTCGATGCGGGGAGCGGGGAGGCCCATGATCCCTGCGTCGAGGCCACGGTGACCTGCACGCTGACGGCGATGAAGCGCGGACTATGGTCGAAACGCGCGCGCGAGCACGCGGGCGAGGTGATGGTCGCCGACATCGGCATGCCGGCGACAGCATGGGCTGCGTGCGGGTTGCAAGCGCCGTCGGCGGTGCGCGGCGGAGCATTGCTGCGAGTGGCCGCCATCCACTGAGCCGTCAGCGACGGGTATTCCTCACGGTGTTGACCGAAACACCACACGTCTGTATGATTCGTCGCAGCTCGCGTGCACACGCACGCAAACGTCATGCTCAACGTCGCACCACACGTCCTTACCGACGCGAGCGAGCTCGCGGTTCTCGTCCGCGAGAATCTCGACGAGCTGGCTACGTATGCCACGCACCTTGTCGGCGACGCCGACGCGGGTCTGGAGTACGTCGCCGCCGGGATTCACCATGCCGGCCGCTACCCACCGGCGCGCATCCGTGTCGACGGAAGGGTCAGCCTCTTCCGCGCGGTGACCCGAGCGTGCCGTCACGAGCAGCGATTTCCCCCGAGGCCCACCGGACCGGCTCGATTCTTCAAGCGCTCGAAGCAGTCGTTTCACCCCGAGGTCGAGGCCGATGCCGCGGCGCGGATGAACACGGTGAAGCGCGCCCTGGCCACGGTCGCATTCGAGCGCCGTGCCGCCGTCCTCCTCCACGACATGGCCAGGCTCTCCTACAAGGAGGTGGGCCGGGCGCTCGAGTGCTCCCCCGAGGCCGCCTCTCGCCTGCTCGCCGGAGCCCGGCGCGAGTTCGGCAGCATCTATCGCGAGATCGCGTTGTGAAGTGCAGCCTCCTCGTCCTGAGCTGCTACCTGGACGACGAGCTGGAGGCGCGCAAACGGGGGGAGCTCGAGGCCCACCTCGTCGCCTGCCAACGCTGCCGTGGCGGTCTCGGCCACCTGCGTGAGGAGGTCGAGCGCATCGGAGCGCTCGCGCGCGTGCACGTACCCGACCATTCCGCGCACGCGCTCATGGAGGTCACCGGCCTGCTCGGCGCGGATGATCCGCTGCCGCCTCGCCGCGCTGGCGCTGCCATCGCCCCGCGGGTGACAGGCATGCCCCCCTGGATGGCAGGCGGTGAGGCGGGCGCGGCGCTTCCCTGGTCGGCCCCTCGTCCCACTCAGGTCCGCCCGATCCCCCGTGAGCTGCCCGGCGCCGAGGAGATGGACTCGATCCCCGACGACTCCGAGGTGGCCGAGCACGCGGCGGAGATCACGGCGTCCGAGCCGGGCGAGGTAGAACTCGAGGGCTCCGCCGCCCAGCCGCATTCCCCTCAGTTGCCAGTCGACGTCGTGGGCGGCGTCGAGGCACTTCCCTTCGACGTCCTCTCGCTCAGCTTCCATACCGCGCCGCCAGTCCCAGAGCCGGCGGTCGAGGCAGTGCCCGAGGCCATCGCGGACCCCCCAGAAGCGCCCGTTGCCGAGCAGGCCGTCCTGCCCGAGGCCGAGGCGCTGGTCGCGGAGCAGTCCCGCCTGCCCGCTGACGACCCGCTCGACGAGGCGCAGCACTCCCTGCCCGTCGCCGCGGCCGCGACAGCCGACCTCTTCGTGGCCTCCTCGCCGCCGGCAACCCCCCTCGCCGACGACCTCTCCCATGTCCCATCCCCGCCAGCAGGAGGCCCCGCAGTGGCCGTTTGGACGTCCGAGAATGAGGCTCCGACCATGAGTCCCACGTCAGCTCCGGCGATGACCGCGGAGGACGACCTGCCCAGCGCCGTCGACGACGCGGACGTCCCGGCGGGTCCGATGGCAGCGCCACGCGCCGGCGTGCTGGCGCGCATTCGGGATCACTTCGCCCTGCGCCGGACGCTTGCTCGCCCTGCCAAGGAGGTCGCCGACGACTCCGTCGAGATCGTCAGCGGCGCCGGCGCGCCGATGCGCTTCGGCCACTCCCGAGCTGAGCTCGCCCGGCGCCGCAGCGAGGCGCTGAGGCCCTCAGTCCCGGTTGGCAGCGCTTCGGCCATGGCCGAGGTCGAGACCGAGCCCATGACCGAAGACGAGGAGTGGACCGCCCCCAGCGCGCCCAGCACCTATGTCGGCCACGTCACCCTCGAGGCAAGCCGCCGCGAGCCCGCGCTCCACCAGCAGCTTCCCCCGCCGGCGCGTCCCTCGAGCATGGCGCCGCCGCCGCCGGCCCCGCCACCGCTGGCCCCACCGGCGGCGGAGCCACAGCTGCCACTCGGCGACGCCCTCCCCCATGGCTGGCGCCCGCGGGACGAGAACCCGCTCACCGCCATGCCCCTGACGCCGGCGCAGCCACTGATCGAGGCTTCGCCGTCGGAGCTTCGCGAGGGGCGCCGTCTGCTCGCCATCTTCGGCGCCGCCGCCGTGGTGCTCTTCGCGGTGGGCCTGGCCAGTGCCAGGACGAGCTCACCGATACCCGCGCCGACGTCGCCGACCACGGCGCAGCAGTCCGGACCCACGGTGAGCTCGCCGTCGCAGTCCTCGAGCTCGTCGCCGTCGCAGTCGCAGTCGTCGCAGGCTCAGCCAAGCTCGCCCGCCGGCAGCGCCCCGCCGGCCAGCTCGCGGCCCGCCGTGGGCCCGCAGCTGACCAACGTCCAGGTCCTCGGCTCCGGCGGCACGGGATGGCAGGTGCAGTCCATCCGCTATGGCGACCACACCACCTACCTGCGCGCGGTCTTCGACCTCGCCGCCAGCGGCGGTGCCGCGACGGCAAGTCCCAAGGTGACCATCGGCTTCAGCGATCCGACGACGGTGCTCGTCGCCTTCAACGGCGTCGTCCCCGCCGGCGGGGTTGGATCGCTGCCCTCGGCGAAGTTCGTCACCGGCGTGCAGCAGCTGGTGCCGTCGCCGATCGCCGGCGCGGTCACCTATCAGTTCAAGCTGGCCCACCCGCTGACCGTCAAGCCGCTGTTCTACGGCAGCCCGATCAAGCTGGTCATCGACTTCAGCTGACGGCCCGGCGCACAGCCCGGGGTAGGCTATGGGGCGGAAATGCGCCCTGCAGTCGTGCTCGTCCTCATGCCCTTGCTGCTGCTCATCAGCGCCTGCAGCGATGACAATCCGCCGTCGCCGGTGCCGATCACACCGGTACCGCAAGGCGGCACCCAGCTGAGCCCGCAGATCTACGTGCTGCGGCCCGACCAGCTGCGCGACTACACGCGCACCGAGAACATCACCCTGGACTCGGCGGCGCTGGCGGCGAGGGAGAACGATCTCACGCTGCAGAAGACATTCGACAGCCAGGGGATGGTCGGCGGCTTCCGTTCGACGTTCCAGCCGCCGCAGAACGCGACGCGCCCGTTCACCCAGATCATCTCCGAGTCGGTCGTCTTCAAGGCCGACGCCGGAGCGGGTCAGTTCTTCACCGACGAGGTCAGCAGGCGATCGGTCGCCGACACAGGGCAGACGCTGGAACAGCTCAGCGGGCTGCCACTCAATGGCGTCGACCAGCTCAAGGGGCTACTCGTCACCCTGGCGCCGCAGGACACCGGCCCGCCGCCCAAAGCCTTCTTCGTGCTGCTGCGCCGCGGTCGCGTGATCACCGAGCTGTTCGGCGGTGGCGATGCCGCGACGGCCACGCTTGATGCCTTCACCCCGCTGGTCACCGTGCAGGAGCAGCTGATGGCGGCATCGCCAACCGCCTGATCGTCGCCGGCCGTTACGAGGACTGCGCGGTGCGTCCCTTGTACGCGTACCAGATGGGGTAGCCGATGAACGCAGCGCCGTTGATGATGGCGGCGCGCTTGTTGTCGCGGATGACCCAGCCGACGGCGATCAGCCCCTGGCCGATCTCCAGGGCGATGAGCATGGGCATGTTGCGGTTGCGCACCATGCGGTTGAAGCGAAACAGCAGGGGCACGGCGACGAGGTAGCCGCCGGCGAGCATCGCCTTGGACACCTCCATCACTGTGTCCTCGCGGTGGCGGGGTCTGCCGCGGAAGCAGCATCGGCTGCAGCCGGTGCCTGCTGCGGTTGTGCGGCTGCGGGTTGGCCGAACCGATCACGAAGCTCGAACTTCAACACCTTGCCCGCCGGATTGCGCGGCAGCACCTCGGCGAAGACGACGCTTCGTGGCTGCTTGTACCGTGCCAGACGCCCCTGGGTGAAGTCGATGATCGAGGCCTCGTCAGGTGAGGTGCCCTGCTTGACGACAACGATGGCACGAACCACCTCACCCCACTTGGCGTCGGGGACGCCGATCACCGCCACCTCGGCGACGTCGGGATGGGCGTAGAGGCATTCCTCGATCTCCGCGGGGTAGATGTTCTCGCCGCCGCTGATGATCATGTCCTTCTTGCGGTCGACGATGTAGTAGTAGCCCTCGTCGTCGCGGACACCGATGTCCCCGGTGTGGAACCAGCCGTTGACAAGCACCTCGGCGGTGGCGTCGGGCCGGTTCCAGTAGCCCTTCATGACGTTGGGTCCGCGGACGATGACCTCGCCGCGTTCACCGGTGGGCACGTCGACGCCATCATCGTCGACGAGACGCACCTCGGTGTAGAAGGGCGGCAGTCCCGCCGAGCCGATCTTGTCGAGGGCACGCTCCAGCGGCACCA
>DASZGL010000060.1:0-4515 GCA_035938875.1 Candidatus Dormiibacterota bacterium | reverse complement strand
GGCTACGGGCCACCCTCGGTGGCTGAACCAGCAGCCCGGAGTGGCAAGATAGCGTCCCATGGCTGTGATGCGACCCTGCGATAACTGCGGACGGCTGACGCCGATCTACCGCCTTGCCGCCGTCATCCTCGATGGCCGGATCGCGATGCTCGGGCCGGAGTGCGTGGCCAGCGAGCACGCACGCATTGACACCCCGTATGCGCCGCGGACCGATCAGGGGGCGATCCAACCGAGTACCTCCCGCGAGGCCTGGTAAGCGACGGTACCTGGACCTGATCTCTCGACACGTGCCAGCAACATAGCGAGGAGTGCAAATGCCGAAAGCGCTCGACGACACGACGGCTGCGCAGGTTGGTCATGCCTTCGTGCGCTGGGTTGTCAACGACGACCCCGCCGGAGTTGCCGGCTTCGTACCCGACCTCGACGTCACCGAGGTGGACGACGCCAAGGCAGCGCGCCTCGGCCATGCCTTGGTGGACCTACTGGAACACCTCGGCGTCGCCTGACTCAGCTGCGACCGGACGCGAGCGTCCCAGCAGCAGGCGGATCCCACCAAACGGTGACGATGGGGCTGGGTTGCAGGCCAACTCGATCGCCTTGGCGCACTATCTGGCTCTCCAGCGCCCGAGCGATCTCGGCATCGCGGTCGGCGCCGAGACACAGGTGACGGCGAACCGAGGCGACGAGCTCCTCCACGTGGTCGGACGACAGACGGAGATCGGCTGGCTCCCACTCCTCGAAACGGGCGGACAGGCCGCAGGCGCGGATCACATCGACGGCGTCGGCGGCGGTCGGCCTGGTGGGCCGCTGGATGCCGTGGAAGATCGGCCAGAGGAAGTTCAGCGTGCTCAGGGGGTGATGGCTGGTGAGCTCGAGCACCACGCGACGCCGCGCCTTCTCAGTCATGCGCAGAACAGCCTCGTCGAGATTGGCGATGTTGTAGGCAACGTGGTGGCAGACGACCACGTCGACCTGCGGCACATCGGCGGCGCTGTCCGGCCAGCGTCCATGCACCAGCGTCAGGTCGATGCCGGCCGGCACGCGTGCCCGCAACTCCTCGAGCATGTCGGCGCTGGTGTCCACCGCGACCAGGCGCGAGGCGCGCGCGAGCAGCGGTAGGGACGCGGCCCCGGCGCCGGATCCGACGTCGAGGACCGCGCCACGCTGGGGAAGGGCGTCGACTGCGAGCCGCAGCGACGGCGTCGGTGTCGTCGCCCGCATCGCTCGGTCGGCCCGAGCGGCGAAGGGGCGCGCAGACATTGCCCATGGATCGTCGGGCGCGGCGTCGAGGATCTCCTGAGGGATGGCCCACGCCCTCAGATCTGACTTCCACCGGTCGATCGCTGTCTGTGCGGACGGCGCCGACATGCTTGACCTCCCGCTGAACACTCCTCAGCTCCCGACGGCGGCGGCGGGTGTCGCGCTCTTGAGATCTTCCAGCGCCGATGTGGTGCGCAGAGGGATCTCCCGGATGAAGAAGGACAGAGCCAGTAGCACCACTCCCAGAGCAGCGGAGAGAACAAAGACGTCGTGAATGGCGCCGGCGAGCTCGAGACGCACACCCGGGCCGTGCGCGCTGAGGCGCGCATTGAAGTACGAACCCATCACCGCCAGCCCAAGAGTCGCGCCCATCTGGCGGACGAACTGCACCGCACTGGTCGCCGAGCTCACGTAGCGGGGATGGACGGCGTTCTGGGAGATGACGTTGAAGACTGGCATGGTTACACCCATGCCCAGCCCGAGTATGACCATCGCCGGCGTGACACCGGCCTGTGTCGATGTGTCGCTGAACATGGTGGCGAGAAAGACGCCCAAGGCGATCAGCCCACTACCGAGCACGCCCTGCAACCGGTACCGCCCTGTACGCGATATCGCCTGGCCGCCACCCATGCTGCCGGCGACCATTCCGGCCATCAGCGGCAGCAACAGGAGACCCGAGTTCGTCGCGTGCACGCCCACGACGCTCTGCAGGAAGAGAGGGATGTACACGATGGTGCCGAACATCACCGCACCCATCAGAAACGTGATGGCCATGGTCAGCGAGAAGATCGAGGAGCGGAACAGCTCCAGGGGCAGCACGGCCTCAGCGACGCGGCGCTCGCTGAGCAGCCCGGCAACGAGTAGAAGGGCCCCGCCAGCGAGCGCACCACCGACGGGTGGGTATGCCCAGCCGTCGGTTCCCTGCAGCGACGCACCGAAGGTGAGCAACCCAGCGCCGCCGCTGATGAGCAGCGCTCCGCGCCAGTCGATCGCCTGCCGCGCTCCCGTGCGACGCATCGCCGGGAACGTGCGGACCAGGACGGCGATGACCACGGCGCCGATGGGCAGGTTGACGTAGAAGATCCAGCGCCAGCCGGCGTGGTCGGTCAGCGCGCCACCCACCAGCGGACCAACGATGCTGGCGATGCCGAACATTGCCGCAAACCAGCCGACGTAGCGACCGCGCTCAGCAGGGGAGAAGAGGTCGGCGATCACCGCCAGCGCGGTCCCGGCCATCATGCCGGCACCGATGCCCTGCACCGCCCGGAAGCCGATGAGCGTCTCCATCGACGTCGCTGCGCCGGAGAGAGCGGAGCCGGCGAGGAAGAGGACGATCGCGCCGAGGAAGAAGCGCTTGCGGCCGAGCTGCTCCGAAAGTTTGCCAACCACCGGCACCACAGCGGTGCTGGTGAGCAGGTACGCGGTGGTCACCCACGTGTAGCGATTCACCCCGCCGAGCTGCTGTGCGATGGTGGGCATGGCAGTCCCGACGATGGTCTGGTCGAGCGAGCTGAGGAACATCGCGGCCATGACCCCGAGGAAGGTGACGATGCGGGCGTCCAGGCGACCAGTGCGAGCGACGTTGGCCGCGCTCATCGCTGTGACAACTCGGTCCCGGCCACTTTCTCGAGGAGACCGACGAAGGTCTTGAGCTCGGCGTCATCGAGGCGGCCGAACATCGACATCAGTCCGGTGCGCTGTGCGGTGCGAAACAGCTGCGTCAGCGCGGCGCCTCGGTCGGTCGCAGCGACCCGCACCACGCGCCGGTCATCGGCGTGTGCCTGCCGCTGTACCAGGCCCCGGCATTCCATGCGGTCGACCAGCTGCGTCGCCCCACTGGCGCCGACTCCGTGGAGCTCGGCGACCTCGTGCATCGGCAGGGGGCCATGGTCGGCGATGTGCCGCAGCATCTCGAGCTGGCGCACAGTGATCTGCCCCAGTTCTGCGGCGAGCTCAGCGCGCAGCTCCGTGGGGAGGGTCGCCTCGAAGCGCCGGCGCAGCTCTGGCTGGAGATCGGCGAGGCGCTCGAGGAGGGCAGTTCGCCGGCCGCGGCGCTCAACCGGCGCCGCGCGTGCGGAAATGGCCTGGTGCTTCATTCTATGAAATATACAGGAAATGAAGAGTAGTGTTGACCGCGCCTTACGCGGAGTAGACGGGTTTCCTTCCGGTCACCATGCGTCGGCCGATTTCCTCCCCGACGGTCAGGGACGGGTTCTAAATACGGTCGTCGCTGCGGATGTGCACCGCGGCGTCCTCGGCAGCCTCGTCCGCGTCGTCCAACTCGGGCTCGTCCCCTTCACCTTGCTCGAGGGACAGATCGTCCTCGTCGCTGTCGGCGGCCATGAACTCGCCTGCCTCCGGGTCGTGCTCGAGAGTGGCACGGTCGGGAACCTCCTCGGCAAGTCGCTGGTCGAGGCTTTCCGTCTGGTATTTCAGCGAGGGATCCGGGATCGGCGGATGCGACACGTCGACCTCTTCGCCCTCGTCACCCTCGACCTCGGCAGGGTCGGGTTCCTCCGTACCCGGCACGACATCGCTGTCGCCTGGGACGTCGTTCCAGGGCAAGTCACCCGCAGGCACATTTCTCGGGTCTCGCTTGGACATGTGATCGCCTCTGCTGTGTTACCTGCGTGAGCACCATGTTCTGGCGTGCCGACTCTGACAGACTGACGGGATGAGCGACAGCCGTCGAGGACCGGCCATCCTGTTCGATGTCGATGGGACGCTCGTCGACAGCGTGTATCAGCACGTTCTCGCCTGGCACGAGGCGCTGCTTGGCGAGAACATCGACCTGTCGGTGTGGCGCATCCACCGGCGCGTGGGCATGAGCGGCGGTCTCTTCGTCGACGCGCTCGCTCGCGAGACAGGTGCGGTGATCGACGCAGAGCGTGCCGAGCGGCTGCGGCGCCGGCATGCGCAGGGGGTGCTATCACGCATCGCGGACATCCGGCCGCTTCGCGGCGCGGTCGCGCTGCTGAGCCGCCTTGACGAGCTGGGCATACCGTTCGCCCTGGCCACCAGTGGCCGCCGGGAAACCGCCGACCACATGACCAGTCTGCTGAAACTTCCCGCGCACGTGCCGGTGATCACGCGTGACGAGGTCGCGCGGGCCAAGCCCGATCCCGACCTGTTCCTCGCCGCCGCCGACCGCCTCCACATCCCAGTGCAGGACTGCTTCGTCGTTGGCGACAGCGTGTGGGATCTCCTCGCCGCACAGCGCGCGCGGGCGATGGGCGTGGGTCTGCTCTCCGGCGG
>DASZGL010000059.1:0-13428 GCA_035938875.1 Candidatus Dormiibacterota bacterium | reverse complement strand
CTGCGTTGCAGGCTCGATCGACCACACCCGGGTGGCCACGGCGTCGATGAGAGCGCGGTCGTGGCTGACGAAGACCAGGCCGCCGTCGAAACGCAGCAGCGCTTCCTCCAACACCTCCTGCGCGGGAATGTCGAGGTGATTGGTGGGCTCGTCGAGGAGGAGAAGGTTGGCTTCCTCGAGGGCGAGCTTGCCCAGGGCCAGGCGGGCTCGCTCACCGCCGCTCAGCGAGGCAACCGAGGCGAAGACGTCGTCGCCTTCGAAGAGCAGCGCGCCGAGCAGGGTTCGGCCCCGCTCCTCGCCGACGGGATGGTCGGCGAGGAGCTCCTCGAGGACGCTGCGCTGGTCGTCGAGGCCGGCGAGGTCCTGGCGATAGAGGCGCCGGCGCAGCCGCGCACCCTCGGTGACACTGCCGCTCAGCGGCGCCAGCTCGGCGGCGAGGGTGTGCAGCAGCGTGCTCTTGCCGCTGCCGTTGGGGCCGACGATGCCGATGCGGTCCCCCGGCTGGATCACCGCTCGCTCGAGCGCGACCATGGCGACGTCACCACGCCCGGCGACGAGCTCGGTCGCGCGGAGCAGCACGTTGCCGCCCTTCGCAGAGGTGAAGCGCAGTCTCGGGTGCTCGTCGAGCAGCGGAGCCTCGACGCGCTCCAACCGGTCCAGCTTGGTCTGCCGTCCGCGAGCTTCGCGAGCACGCTGCCCAGCCTTGTAGCGTCGGATGAAGTCCTCCTGGTGGGTGATGTGCGCCTGCTGCGCCTCGTATTCCTTCTGCCTGCGGGCGCGTCGCTCGCGGCGGAGGCGGACGTACGCCGAATAGTTCCCGGGGTACTCCTCGGCGACGCCGTGTGCCAGCTCGAGGACACGGTCGCAGGCGCGGTCGAGAAAACGGCGATCGTGAGAGACGACGACCAGCGCCGCCGGAACCAAGCGCAGGAATTCCTCGAGCCACTCGATGGCCGCCAGGTCGAGGTGGTTGGTCGGTTCGTCGATGAGCAGAAGGTCGGCGTCCTGGAGGAGGAGCTTGGCCAGCTCGAGACGGCGGACCTGGCCGCCGCTGAGCTCCCGGGGATGACGCCCCTGGACGGCGGCGTCGAGGCCGAGGCCGCCGAGCGCGGCGCGGGCGCGCGCCTCGAGGTCGTAGCCGCCCTGGCCTTCGTAGGTGTGCTGGATCTCGCCATAGCGCTCGAGCAGGGCGTCGAGGTCGTCGGGCGCGTCGCTCAGCCGTTGCTCGAGCTGCTCCATCTCCTCGCGGAGGCTGACCAGATCGGCTCGTGACGCCATCGCCTCGGCCAGCGTCGTCGGAGCCGACGGCTCCGGCGCGTCCTGGGGAAGGTAGGCGACGCGCAGGCTGCGCTCACGCTCCACCGACCCGCGAGCGGGGTCCGCGACTCCGGCGATGACGTCGAGGAGTGACGACTTGCCGGCGCCGTTGGCACCGACGATTGCCAACCGGTCGCGCGCCTCGATGCGCAGGTCGACATCGCTGAGCACGGTGACCGCGCCGAATGTGATGGCGACCGAGTCGCAGACGATGAGAGACACGACAGCATGAGCCTACCCTGATCCCGAGCATTGCCCGGGCGTCGAGCCGCTCCGCGGCGGTGTCAGCTCGGCGAAAGGCTGACCGCGGGGACTCGACCGGCGAGGGTTCCGTCTGCCGCCTGGCGCAGCTCGTCAGGCGTGACGAAGCCCTCGAAGCGGTCGGCGACGACGCCGTCGGCGTTGACGAAGTACACCCAGGGCTCGCTGGTCAGGCCGAAGGCGATGTACAGCGGGTTGAACACCTCGCTGGGCGCAGGGTCGTGGATTTCTATGTGCTCGAAGGTGAAGTTGTCCTTGTACTGCGGCCAGATCTGCTGCAGCACCTTGACGGTGGGGCCGCACGTCGCGCTGGGACAGCGCCCTGGTTCACCGAAGTAGAGGATCATCGGTCGGTGCCGCGCGAGTGCGTCGGCGACGGTGGTGGTGTGGAAGTCGTCGGGCGGCACACCGCTGTCGATGTCACTCAACTTGACACCGGGGTCGGCGGCGATGCGCTGGCGAAGATTGGACTTCGCCTGCACTTCGCTGACGTTGTGCCCGACGGGCAGCTCGGCGGCGTGATTGGCGACCGTCACCACCGCCGCCCCGGAGTCGTGGTGGCCATCCTTCAGCACCGCCTGCACCACGAATCGATAGTCACCGGTCTGGTCGAACTTCGCCGTGCCGATGTAGACGGGGATGTTGCCGTAGTTGTGTCCGATGTACTCGAGCTGCCGCGTCTCGAAAGTCCCCGCGCTTCCCTGGATGAGAAGCGTCACCTGGGCATCGGTGACCGGCGACTTGTCGGCGGCGTTCAGCGCGATGGCGACTCGGTTGACACCGATGAGCAGTGCTGAGTTCTGCGGCGACACCAGCAGCGTTCCTGCGGAGTTGCTCGAGGTCGTCGCTTCGGTCGAGCCGCAGGCGGCGAGCACGAGGGCGACGGCCAGCATCCCGGCGGCGGCGTGACTTGTCCTGCGTGTCATCAGGGCTCATCTCATGGTACGTCGGGACGTTACCCGAGCCGCCTGCGCCGTTCGCGGCCGGCTGTTTTCCGAGCCTTGCTAGCATGGCGCGCCTCATGAAGCGAATCGCCGTCACCGGGTCGGTGGCCTACGACACGATCATGCTGTTCCCCGGTCGCTTCAGCGAGCACATCCTTCCCGAGAAGACCCACCTGATCAACGTCTCATTCCTCGTCGAGCGGCTCGACCGGCGCCGCGGTGGGACGGCGTCGAACATCGCCTACACGCTGGCTTTGCTCGGCGAGCACCCGTTGCTCTGCGCCGCGGTGGGCGCGGACTTCGACGCCGACGCGCAGGTGCTCGCCGCCGCCGGAGTCGACGTCAGCGCTACGCTGCGCTGTGAGGACGTGCCCACGGCGTCGGGGTTCATCACCACCGACATGGACGACAACCAGATCACCGCATTCCATCCCGGGGCGATGTCACGGGCCGCGGCCATCGACCTACGCATCCACGCCGGCGTGGTCGACTGTGTCGTCGTCGCCCCGGACTCGCCCGATGCCATGGCGGTGCACGTCGAGCAGGCGGTGACCATGGGCTCGCGGCTGGTGTTCGCTCCTGCGCAGCAGCTGCCATCGCTCTCCGACGCGACGCTGACCGCGGGACTTCGCGCCGCGTGGCTGATCGTCGGCAACGACTACGAGCTCGAGCTGGTGCGTGCACGCACCGGGCTTGGCGTCGACGACCTGCGCCGGCGGGGCGCGATGGTGGCGCTCACCCGCGGTGCCCAGGGCAGCGAGCTGCATTCCGATGAGGGAATGGTCGCGATTCCCGCGGCGCCGGCGACGCTCGTCGATCCCACCGGCGCGGGCGATGCCTACATCGCGGGGCTGCTCGCGGGGATCAGGCGCGGGCTCGAGCCGCCCGTCGCCGGCCGGGTGGCGGCGCTGGCCGCGGCCTACGTCGTCGAGAGCAGCGGCACGCAGGAGCACCGATTCACCCTCGACGAATTCGCCGCGCGCTACGAGCGCTCGTTCGGCGCCGCGCTCCTCGGGCTCGCTGGATCGCCGAGCTAGAGTAGCCGGACGACGCCATCTGGCAATCACCTCGAGGATCAAAACGGCATGGAAGACGCAGTCATCGTCAGCGCGGTCCGCACCCCGATCGGGACGCTGGGCGGCGTCTTCGCCGAGGTCCCCGCACCGAGGCTGGGGGCGCTCTGCGTCGAGGAGGCGATCCGCCGTGCCGGCGTCGACTCCGCCGAGGTGGAAGAGGTGCTGATGGGCAACGTCCTCCAGGCGGGTCTCGGCCAGAACCCCGCGCGGCAGGCGGCGATCGGCGCCCAGCTGCCCAGTGGGATTCCTTCGATGACCGTCAACAAGGTGTGCGGTTCCGGGCTGAAGACGGTCGCGCTCGCGGCCCAGGCGATTCGCGTCGGTGACGCCGAGTGTGTCGTCGCCGGCGGCATGGAGAACATGACCAGGGCTCCATACCTGATCGAGAACGGGCGCTACGGATATCGCCTGGGGCACGGTGAGCTCGTCGACGTGATGATCCGCGACGGACTCTGGTGTGCCTTCGACGACTGCCACATGGGCATCACCGCGGAGAACGTCGCCGCCGAGTACGAGGTGTCGCGCGCCGACCAGGACGCGTTTGCCGCCGAGTCGCAGCGCAAGACAGCGGCGGCGATGGAGGCCGGGCGCTTCAAGGACGAGATCGTTGCCGTGCCGGTTACTCGCAAGAAGGAGACCGTGCACGTAGACACCGACGAGCACCCCCGCGCCGGGACCACCGTCGATACCCTCGAGAAGTTGCGTCCCGCATTCAGCAAAGACGGCACGGTCACCGCGGGAAACGCCAGCGGCATCAATGACGGTGCCGCTGCGGTGGTGGTGATGAGCGCCTCGCGAGCTCGTGCCGAGGGGCGGACCCCACTGGCTCGCATCCGCAGCTACGCGTCAGCCGGCGTCGAACCGCGGGTGATGGGAATGGGACCGGTCCCCGCGGCGCGCAGGGCCATGCAGCGTGCCGGCGTCGAGGTGCGCGACATCGGACTCTTCGAGCTCAACGAGGCGTTCGCCGCTCAGTCGGTCGCCGTCGGCCGAGAGCTTGCTGTTCCCGAGGACAAGCTCAACGTCAACGGCGGCGCCATCGCTCTGGGTCACCCCATCGGCGCCAGTGGAACCCGCATTCTCACCACGCTGCTCCACGAGATGCAGCGCCGCAACATCGCCCTCGGCATGGCCGCAATGTGCATCGGCGGCGGCCAGGGCATTGCCATGATCGTGGAACGCGCCTAGCCGCCGATGCACATTGCCGCGCACAGCGCGGCCGGCGCGCGAGGCGCGCCGAGGGGGGAAGGGCGGCGCGGGCTTTGCCCGTGCCGCGACGTCATGGGGGGAGAATCCCCCCGCGAAGAGTCAGCATCGGCGGCGGTCAGGGCATTGCCATGATCGTGGAACGCGGCTGACGGCCTCGACTCCGCGGCTGGCCGCGGTCGACGAACGCCAGGGCTGGGCGGGGGACACATGTCCGCGGCGAGTTCCGCAGCAGGCGCGCACGCGAAGCGCGCGCTCTGCGAGGACTGTCTGAGCAAGCGGGCGTGTGTCCCTCGACCAGCCCCCACTAGCGGCGGAGCTTTCGCAGGGCCTGGCGCAGGCTGACGAGGGCGCCGAGGACGGTGATGCCCAGGCCGATGATGACCACGATGATGCCCGGCCCGGTGTCGGATGTCCGGGTGGGATGGAAGGTCAGGCGGTACACGCGAAACTCTTCGGCGAGGACGCCGTGCTGCTGCACCAGCCAGGCGGTGATCAGCGGTGCCAGCGCCAGCGCCCACAGATGGAAGAAGCGCGGACGCCGGCGCACGCTCAACAGTGCGAACAGGCCGGCGCCGGCCATCAGCACCGCATAGAGGTCGGCCAGGCTCGCCAGTGCGCCGTCCTTGGTTCCCTCGCGGATGGCGGCGACGGACAGTCCCTCCTGGTAGTACCAGGGCATCAGGCTGCCGGCGATGATGACCCCGCTGCCGGCGATGGCGAGCAGAGCACCGGCGATCGTTGCCGCGGTGACCCTGGGACGGTGCTCGTACTGCCGTTCCCGCAGCGCCGCGATCGGCGTCTCATCGTGGACGTCTATGCGCGCACTCCGGCGAAGAGGTCGGTCTCGGGGATCGTCGTCGGCACCCGCGAGACCGCCAGCGAGAAGTGTTCGACATCGAAGTACTGCCTGACCAGCTCCTCGGGAACGGCGAGGTAGGGAAAGTCGGGGCCGATCTGGCTGCGGTGGGCTCGCAGCGCGGCGAGCTTGAGGCTCATGGTGTCGCCGGCAGAGACGCCGGTGGTGACAACGTCGTCGTCGGCGACGAACTCGAGTTCGTCGATCGGCGCGTCTCCGAACGGGGATGGCATGCCCGCCATCTGGGCCAGCTCCACCGCCTTGCGTGCTTCCGAACGGGGGAAGGCGGTGTAGTAGAGCTTGCTCACCCGCCAGGGCTCACCGGCATCCGGATACATCTTGCCCAGGTGTGCGGCCTCGAAGGCGAGCAGGGTGCCGCGGTGCGCCTGGATGTGGTCGGGGTGTCCGTACGCGCCGTTACCGTCATAAGTGACAACAACATGCGGACGGAACTCGCGGAACAGGGTCACCAGGCGTCCGGTGACCTCGTCGAGGTCGGCCTTCCAGAACGCTCCGGGGTCTTGGTTGGTGCTCGCGCCCGCCATCCCCGAATCGCCGTAGCCGAGGAAGTACAGATCAGCGACGCCGAGGATGTCGCAGGCGTCGCGCAGCTCCTGCCGGCGGAGCTCGCCGAGCCGGGGGCGCACCTCCGCCTCCTGGGCGGCCAGTTCGGGGTCGACGATGGTGGCCAGCTGCCCGTCGGTGCAGCACACGTTGCCAACCCTGGCGCCGCGCTGCGCGTAGAGCGCCATGGTCGCTCCCATGGTGATGGTCTCGTCGTCCGCGTGAGCGTGAACGGCGAGGAGACGGAGCTGGTCGCTCAACCCTCTCCGGCCTCGGCGACGGTCACCGTGCGCATCACGTCGCCGACCTTGATCGAGGTGACGACATCCATTCCCGCGATCGTCTGTCCGAACAGGTTGTACGCCTTGTTGAGCTTGTGACGGCAGTCCACAGTGCAGATGAAGAACTGAGAGCCGTTGCTGTTCGGGCCAGAGTTGGCCATGGCGAGCGCACCCGCCGTGTACTCCCCCTGCACGGGCTCGTCGTTGAAGCGGTAACCGGGGTTTCCCCGACCGCTGCCCTCGGGGCAGCCGCCCTGGATGACGAAGTCAGGTACCACGCGATGAAAGGTGAGGCCGTCGTAGAAGCCCTCGCGGGCGAGGAAGACGAAGTTGTTCACCGTCTGCGGTGCCCGCGAAGGATCGAGGGCCACCACGATGTCGCCGCGGTCGGTGGCGATGGTGGCGGTGTAGCGCTTGGTGACATCGATGAGGAGGTCGGGGGGGCCGGAGTATTGCTTTGGCATCGCCGGAGTCTAGTTCCCCCGAACGGGCCGCCTGCGTCTGGTCGGACCAGCGGTCGCCGCCCCGGAGTGCGTGGTCTTCACGGTGAACTGACGTTGGCGACACGGACTGTCACAGCACCGCCAAGGAGGACCGTCACCAGTGTTTCGCCGAGGTCCGCTCTGTCAGCGTGCCCAGCGTGCGACGTGTTGTTGCCCTTGCCGGCTGCCTGCTGCTCTGCGCCGTTGCCGTGCCCGCGCTCGCCGCGGCAGGGTCCACACCGCCGGCGCCACCGGCGCCAAGCCCGTCGCCGTTGCCGGCCCCCGACGTCCTCGCGCAGCAGCTGCAGCAGGCGCTGGCCGACCAAGCGCAGCTACAGGCCACCAAGCTGGCACTGGCGGGTGAGGTCACAGCAGCCGAAGACCAGCGCAGCAACCTGCAGACGATCATCGACGCCAACCAGAAGAGCATCGCCGCGACGCTCACCCAGCTGGCCGCCCAGGAGCAGATCTACCACGACGCGAGCAACCGGGCAGCGCAGGCTCGGGCGGACGCCGCCGAGGCCCGGCGCCGCGCCGACGACGAGAAGAAGCTCCTCGGCGCCTACCTACGCATGCGCTACGAGGCCCAGGACGACTTCATCGGCTTTGTCCTCTCCAGCGCTTCCTTCTCCGACCTCTTCGCCCGCGTCGACGCGCTCGGCCATCTCGCCGAGTCGGGAACCTCTCTGCTCAAGGACATCCAGGACAACGAGCAGCTGGCCCGCATCAAAGGTCTGCTCGCCCAGTCGTCGGCCAACGAGGCCAGGGCCGCGGCCGACGCCCTCGCCCAGCAGAAGGCCGACCTCGAGTTGCTGGTTGCCAAGTCGAAGGACCTCATCAGCCAGCTCGACAGGAGTGCCGCAGCGGCGAACCAGGAGATCGCCAACGCCGACTCGCAGGGCGCTGCGCTCGCCCAGAAGATCGCCGACCTGCGAATCGCCGAGCTCGACCAGGAAATCCTCGGCGCCGAACAGGCGGCCTGGGACGAGGCCAATTACTACATGCAACACCACCTCGGCGGCCTGCCGAGCCCGCCTCCAGCGCAGACGACAGGAAGCTTGCGCTTCGACTGGCCGGCGCCGGGGAGCTTCATCTCGCAGCGGTTCGGCCCCTCGAGCATCCCCCAGGAACCCCCGATGTTCGGCATCGCCCACTTCCACACTGGCGTCGACCTCGCCGGCCCGATGGGCATGCCGGTCTACGCAGCGGGAGCCGGGATCGTCGTCGCGGCCACGGAGAGCACCATCGGCTACGGCAACCACATCATCATCGCCCACGACGCTCACACCCTCACCCTCTACGGGCACCTGGAGAAGCTGGGAGTCAAGGTCGGCGACACCGTCAGCCTGGGCCAGCCGATCGGACTGATGGGCTCGTCGGGTAACTCCACCGGTCCTCACCTGCACTTCGAGCTGCGCATCGACAACGTGCCCAGCGATCCCTATCCGTTCCTGCCGCCACTTGCAGCGGGCGCCACAGGTCCCCCCTCACGCCCCGCGCCAACATCGACGCCGACGCCGACGCCCTGACGGCACGGCGGCGTTGTGCAGGCCCGACTCAGTAGAGTCGGTTGCGGCCCGTCCCGTGCACCGGATCGTCATCAGCCGAGGCGACCGACAGCTGCGGGCGAGGCCGGCGGCCGAGGCTTTCGCCAGGCTCGCCGAAGTCACCACAGGGAGCACCGATGAACGTCGTCGTCTGCGTCAAGCAGGTTCCCGATCCCAACTCGACGGGCCAGCTCGACCCTGCCACCAAAAACCTGCGTCGCGAGGGCGTCGAACTGGTCCTCGACCCCGGTGACGAGTTCGGCATCGAAGCCGGTCTCCAGCTCGCCGAGGCACACGGTGGCCAGGTCACAGTCGTCTCGATGGGCCCGGAGAAGGCGCTCGACGCCATCCGCAAGGCGCTGGCGATGGGCGCCGCCAAAGGTGTGCTGATCAGCGACGACGCGCTGCGCGGGTCCGATGCGCTGTCCACCGCCAAGGTGCTCGCCGCGGCGATCAAGCGAGAGGGCTTCGACCTGGTGATCACCGCGACCGAGTCGACCGACGGTTACACGGGGACGGTTCCGCAGATGGTCGCCGAGCTCCTCGGCGTTCCCGCCGTCACCTTCGCCAAGGGGCTGGAGAGCGACGGCAAGAGTCTCAAGGTGCAGCGCCAGACAGAGACGGGCTACGACCGGGTTGAGGCGACGCTCCCCGCCGTGGTCAGCGTCACCGCCAGCGTCAACGAGCCACGCTACCCGTCGCTCAAGGGGATCATGGCCGCAAAGTCCAAACCCGTCGACCGGCTGACGACCGCCGAGCTGGGCCTCGATGGCGTCGGCGGCGCCACCGCCGGCCAGACCATCGTGTCCGTCGAGCCGGCCGAAGAGCGCAAGGCCGGCGAGATCATCGCGGACGACGGCGAGGCGGCCAAGCGCATCGTCCAGTTCCTCGAAGCCACCAAGGTGATCTAGACATGCCTGTCAACAAGACCTGGGTCCTCGCCGAGGTGCTCCACGGCAAACCCTCGACCATCGCGCTGGAGCTGCTCACCAAGGCGCGCACTCTCGGCGGCGCCACCGAGGCCATCGTGCTGTCGCCCGAGGCCGAGCAGGTGGCCGCGACGCTCGGTGAGTACGGCGCGACAACGGTGTTCGCCGGAACCGACCAGGGCTACGCGGATCTGCTCCTCGGTGGCCCCGGCGCCGACGCCATCGCCTCGCTGGTTGAGCAGCACTCCCCCGACCTCATCCTCATCGGCTCGTCGTACGCGGGGCGCGACGTCGCCGGCCGTCTCGCCGCGAAGCTCGACGTTCCCGTGATCGCCAACGTCCTCGACGTCGGCGCCGACGGTGACATCGCGGCGGAGAGCTCGATCTTCGGCGCCACCCAGGTGGTGCGCACCAAGTTCGAGTCCAAGCGGCCTGCCATCGCCCTGGTGCGCGCCAAGTCGTTCGCCGCCGAGAGTGGCGGAGGTGGTGCCCCGACGGTTGTCCCCATCGATGTCGCCATTGCCGAGGCCCACCGCGGCGCGCGGGTGACCGAGCGCGTCGCCGATGAGGCCGCGGGGCCCAAGCTCGAGGAAGCGCCGATCGTCATCAGCGGCGGGCGCGGCCTCGGTGATCCCAAGAATTTCGCCATCCTCGAGGAGCTGGCGTCGCTGGTCAAAGGCGCCGTCGGCGCCAGCCGCGCCGTGGTCGACGCAGGCTGGGTTCCCTACGCGATGCAGGTGGGTCAGACCGGCAAGACGGTGAAGCCGACCGTGTACATCGCGTGCGGCATCAGCGGTGCCATGCAGCACACCGTCGGCATGAAGGGGAGCAAGAACATCATCGCCATCAACAAGGATGCCGACGCTCCCATCTTCAAGCTCGCCGACCTCGGCGTCGTCGGTGACGCGCTCAAGGTGGTGCCGCAGGTGATCGAGGAGTTGAAGGCTCGAGGCTGACCCGGTGCTCAGCGTCGGCTCGCCCCGAAAGCCGGATCGCGGCGGCCGGCGGCGATGACCCCCGAGCGTGCCGCCGCCGAGGCGGCGCTCACCGCCTTGCTCGCCGACCACTCCGACCTGGCTTCACGCCGCCTCGACGAGGACCGCTGGTTGCTCGTCCTCGAGGGCGAGGTCCGCCAGCGGATTCCCGTGCTGGTGGAACTGGGTCGTCGCACCTGCACGCTGAGCAGCTTCCTCCTCCGCGGTCCCCGGGCCGGCGCAGCCCGCCTTCATGAGGTGCTGCTGCGCAAGAACCTGGCCACCTCCCGGCTCCGGTTCGCCCTCGATGGCGACGGTGACGTGGTCCTCATCGCCCGCATCGCGCTTGCGTCGACAACGGTCGCAGAGCTCGAGAACGTCCTTGGCGAGATCCACTCGCTGGGCGAGAGCGGCTTCGAGGGCCTGGTCCACATCGGCTACCCAGGGGTGTTTCCCCCGCTGCGCCGGTCGCCACCACATACGGCCAATTGAGGGAACAAACGTACCCTGTATTGGCCAATTCTTCGCTTATACTCGGCCCGCGATGGACGACAAGGTCATTGTCGACCTGCTCGGGCAGGTGGGGAAGCTCTTCACCTCCTCGCTGGACCTGAAGGAAACCATCGATTTCATGCTGAAGGCCACCAGCGACCTGGTGACCTGCGATGCGGCGACAGTCTTTCTGGCCGATCACGATGGCCAGAGACTCACTGCAATCGCCACTTTCCCTTACAGCGAGAACCTCGAGAAGGTCGCAAGCTTCGACATGGGAGAGGGCATCGTCGGCTGGGCGGTGAAGCATCACAAGGTGGTATCCGTGGCAGACGCGACCAAGGACCAGCGTTTCAAGACGCTCGATCCGGAGCGCGCGCCACGCTCCTGTCTGGTGATGCCGTTGGAGTCACCGCGGCAACGCGTCGGTGCGATGTTGCTCTCGCGACGCACGGTACAACCGTTCACCAGCGTGGAGCAGGCGATGGTGCAGATCATCGCCAACCAGGCGGCGATCAGCATCGACAACGCACGGCTGTACACCGAACAGCGACATCAGCTGGGTGAGATCGCCGTGCAGAAGCGAGAGCTCGAGGTCGCCAACGTCCAGATCCGCGAGATCTCCAGGTTGAAGAGCGAGTTCCTCGCCAACATGAGTCACGAGCTGCGCACGCCGCTCAATGCAATCCTGGGCTTCAGTGAGATCCTCAAGGACAACCTTGCCGGCGACCTCACCGCCGAGCAGCAGCACGAATGTCTGGAGAACATCCACACATCGGGCCGCCATCTACTGGAATTGGTCAACGATGTCCTCGACCTGAGCAAGATCGAGGCGGGCCGCATGGAGTTGGCCTACGACACTTTCCGCATTGCCTCGGCATTCAAAGAGGTCCACAACGTCATCCGTTCGCTGAGCGAGCGCAACTGTCTCGATGTCACCGTCGACATCGTCCCTGAGGACCTCGAAGTTCATGCCGACAAGAGCAAATTCAAGCAGGTGATGTACAACCTGCTGAGCAACGCGATCAAGTTCACCCCTGCGGGAGGCAAGGTTTGGGTGCGGGCCCGGCAGAATGAGCACGACCTGGTCGTCGAGGTCGGTGACACCGGCGTGGGCATCGCCGCCGAGCACCAGGAGATGATCTTCAACGAGTTCTACCAGGTGAACAACCGGCAGTCACAGGGAACGGGGCTGGGCCTGTCCCTGACCAGGAGGCTCATCCAATTGCACGGTGGCACCATCTCGCTGGAGAGCGAGCCTGATCATGGCTCGGTGTTCACGTTCAAGGTTCCCATGGCAGGCATCGACGGCCAGAACGGGCACGCGCACAACCGAATCCTTCTCGTCGAGGACAACCCGAGCAATCGAGAATTGACCAAGATGGTCCTCAACGGCAATGGGTTCCAGGTGGACGTTGCCACCGATGGCAGAGAAGGGTTGGAGAAGGTGCGGTCCAACGTCTACGACCTGGTGCTGATGGACGTTCGCCTTCCCGGCCTCGACGGGCTCACCGTCACGCGAATGCTCAAGAGCGATCCCAAGACCGCTCAGGTCCCGGTGGTGGCGCTGAGCGCCCACGCCATGAAGGGTGATGAGCAGAAAGCGCTTGCCGCCGGGTGCGCCGCGTACATCACCAAGCCCATCGAAGTTGCACAATTCGTCCATCAGATATCGACTTTCCTGGAGGCGGGTGCGCAATGACGGGTGCGGGGAAAACCATCCTCATCGTCGAGGACGACCAACCGAGCCGTGAAGTGGTCCGGCTGGCCACCAGCGCCCAGAACCACCAGCTGCTCGAAGCCGCCAATGGCATCGAGGGTTTGGAGATGGCCCGGGAGAGCAACCCCGACCTGATCATCCTCGACGTCAATCTGCCCGGTATGAGCGGTCTCGACGTCTGCCGCCGGCTGCGCAGCGACGGCTCCCGCGTGCCCATCATCATGCTCACCGCCAAGGCCGACACCATCGACGTCGTCGTCGGCCTCGAGCTCGGCGCCGACGACTACGTGACCAAGCCCTTCGAGGTCCGCGAGCTGATGGCCCGCATCGGCGCCCATCTGCGTCGCGCCGAGATCACCCCGCAGGAGCAACCGCGAGACCGCTTCGAGTTTCCCGGCCTGCTCATCGACCTCGGTCGCCGCCAGGTGTTCCGGGATGGCAAGGAGGTGATGCTGACGCTCACCGAGTTCAACCTCCTTGCTCTGCTGGCCTCGCGACCGGGCCAGGTGATGAGCCGAGGCGAGCTGCTCCGCCGGGTCTGGGGCTACGAGGTGGAGATCGAGACCCGCACCGTCGACGCCCACGTCTACCGGCTACGGCGCAAGATCGAGCCCGAACCCGACAAGCCCACCTACATCCACTCGGTACCTGGCATCGGGTACCGCTTCGCAGGTTAGCGCCGTTACCCGGTGGTCGGCCCGTGGGGCAGATCGCCGATCGGCTGGACGAGGAGGCGCACCCGGGAGACGGCGAGCTCGCGCCCCTCGGGGTCACGC
>DASZGL010000058.1:0-2085 GCA_035938875.1 Candidatus Dormiibacterota bacterium | reverse complement strand
AGCGTTGGCATCAGGGCTTCGAGCGTGGCGACGAAGTCGTGCTCGCTGATCGGTGTGCCGTTCACCTCGATCCTCTCCGTGTACGAGATGAGGTGTGGCTTGGGCATGAAGCCCACCTCGCGCCCCGCAGCACGAAGGATTGCGCTCAGATACGCACCGGTCGATCCCTTGCCGTTGGTGCCCGCGATGAGCGCGCCCCTGAGCTGCCGGTCGGGCGCACCGATGTGGTCCAGCAAGGCCCGGGTCCGCTCGGTGCCGAGCTTCATCGCAAAGCGGCCCTGCTTCGAGATGAAGTCGAGCGCTTCCTCGTACGTCAACTCATGGGTGCCTGCGCACCTCGGCCTCATAGGTGTTCTTGATCAGCATCGCCCGCGTCATCGGTCCGACCCCGCCTGGGTTCGGCGTCAGCCACCCCGCGACCTCTTCCACCCCAGGCGCGAGGTCGCCGGCCTGACGCCCCTCGACCCAGTTGGTGCTGACGTCCACCACGGCGGCGCCCGGCTTGACCATGTCCTTTGCGATCAGGTTGGCGCGTCCCGCCGCGGCCACGAGGATGTCGGCGGTCCGAGTGTGACTCGCGAGATCCCTGGTCTTGGTGTGGCAGATCGTCACCGTCGCGTTGCGCCTCAGCAGGAGCAGCGCAGTGGGCTTGCCGACCAGGTTGCTGCGGCCGACGACCACGGCGTTGGCCCCGGCGATGAGGACGCCGCTCTTCTCGAGCAAATGGACGATCCCGGCGGGCGTGCACGGCTCGACCCCACCTGGCAACCCCAGCGCGACCTTGCCCGCGTTGACCGGGTGAAATCCGTCGACGTCCTTCACCGGGTCGAGCTCCATCACGATCTGTGACATGTCGATCTGTCTCGGTGCGGGCTGCTGGATCAGGATGCCGCTCACAGCGTCATCCCGATTCAACGTCCGGACGAGGGCGAGCAGCTCCTCTGTGGTGGTTGCGGCAGGCAGCCGGTGGTCCTCGGAATCGATGCCCACGTTTCGCGCGTTGCGCTGCTTGAGCTCGACGTATTGCGCCGACGCTGGGTCATCCCCGACGACGATGGTCGCCAGCCTCGGCCGCGTGCCGCCTCGCGCGACGCGCTCGCTCACCGCCTGCGCGATCTCGGCGTAGATCTGCTTCGCGACCGCCCTGCCGTCGAGGACGCGTGCCCTCATTCGAGTCCCAGCTCCCGGCGGGCCGAATCCGCCACCACGCGCATCACCTCGCGCAGGTCCTTTCCGCTCTCGCGCGAGATGCGGCGGCAGTCTTCGTACTCCGGTGCGACATCGATCGGCTGGCCACCCAGCTCCTTCACCTTCACGCGGGCTACACCAAGCGGAGTCCTGACCTCCAGCACCCTGCGGGCGGCGATGACCCTCTGGACCGGGGTCAAGCGGACGCCGAGCGTCGTGCTTCGCCGCAGAAGCTGCTCGCTGAGGCGGCCGACCAGCTCCGGCGGCGACATCACGCTCAGCAGGTGGCCCGCCCGTCCTTTCTTCATGAGCGCCGGAACGACGGTGACGTCGAGGGCGCCGGCTGCCATCAGGTCCTCGCACAGCGCGGCGAGCAGGTTGGGCGCCATGTCGTCGAGGTTGGTTTCGACCACGGTGACCGCGCTCTCCGAAGCAACCTCCTCGCCGATCCAGACGGCAAGCGAGTTGGCCGGCGCCTGGTTGGCGCCGATGCCGTAGCCGATGCTGAGCAGGGACATCGCCGGCCGTTCGAACGTCGCGGCGGCGGCGAGGATGGCCGCACCGGTGGGCGTGACCAGCTCACGTGGCTCGTCGCTGGGCAGCAGCACCGCGCCTGTGCCCTCGAGCACGCGAAGGCTGGCCGGTGCGGGCAGCGGCATGTCGCCCTTGCGGCCTCGAGGCGCGGGGAGCGGCGACGCGTAGACGCGGCGGACGTCGAGGGCGTGCAGCAGCCAGAACGCACCCACCACGTCGACCAGCGTGTCCGCCCCGCCCAGCTCGTGGAGGTGCAGCCTTTCCTCTTCCACGCCGTGGACGCGTGCCTCGGCGCGGGCAAGGCGGTTGATCGCGTCCAGGGCCGGCGACTTGACCTCACCTGGCGCGCCCGATTCCTCGATC
>DASZGL010000057.1:0-6399 GCA_035938875.1 Candidatus Dormiibacterota bacterium | reverse complement strand
CACAGAGTGCCGGCCTATGCGACAGCGAAATTGGCGGAGGGAGAGGGATTCGAACCCCGAGGGCTTGGCGGCCCTTGCGGTTTTCAAGTCGGGACACGCCCCTTGCCAGGCGTGATCGCACCTGGTCGCCTGAGGTCAGCGCGAGCACGGACCTTGCCAGTCGTGGCCGCCCCTGACCTCGGGTCATCGGTCGAGCAGCCGGCTTTTGACCGGTTGAGGGAGGTTCGACTCCTCCAGGCGGCATCGCTGTACTCCGCTGAGGCTCAGCGCACTCGTCGAGATGAGATGGGCCAGCGGGCAATGGCCACCCGTAGCTCACCCAGCGCATTAGCCATGCGCACAGAGCGACGACCTCGTAGGTGCACCAGCTCTGCGCGAGCCGCATCGAGCTCCTCTCGACGGCGATCGCTCTCGCCGACAAGCACTTCGTGCTCCGAGAGAGCCTGCGCGAGTCGATCCACCTCTGCGGTGAGGCGCCGGTTCTCCGCGGTAAGGGCTTGGATCCGGCGGAGTTCGCTAGTGTGCGTACCCACCCTATAACCAGCCCACACAGAGTGCAGGTTAACCGAGTAGAGGTCGGTAGGCTCGCCCTCGCCCGTCTTGCGAGCCTTGACGAAGACCCCCGGTTCCGACGGATCGGGCTCGAGAACGTCGACAGCGAAGTCGGCGAAGATTGCCCGCATGTCATCGAGCTCGTACCGCCAGTAGTCCTCAGGGTAGCCGTGGAGCGGGAACCCCAGAGACCTCGTCGTCACCAGCACGCTCCCGCCGATCCTCAGCACACCCTTGAGGTTGCGGATTGCCGTTCGCCAGTCCTCGACATGCTCGATGAGCTCGGTAGAGACGACGAGGTCAAAACGCTCCTCGCCGTATCGTTCGAGAAGGCATGTGGCGTCGCAGAGCTCGTCGACGCCCCGGCCTGGCGCGATATCGACACCGAGGTACGCAGCGGGACGGAGGCGCTCAATGATCGGTCGCATCGAGCCGTTGACGTCGTACGCACCGACCTCGAGAACGGCCTTGCCCTGAACGTCTTGTGGGGTGAGCACCTTCTCGGCAAAAGCTAGGCAGGCGGCGTTGCACATTCGACCGAGGCGCCACTGTATCAGCCGGTACCCGTTGAGCGCTTAGGTGGCGGCACGGCGCTCAGCGCGGCGGCATGAGCTCGGTCGGCCTCAGTACCACGTCGAGCTCCCCAGCCTGCGCCGCACCCATGACCGCTCGACGCGAGAGCTCAACCTATGACGCCTGAGACCGGTGTGAGCACTACCTGCGGGTTCACAAACCGCATGAACCGAGTTCGGATTCGCGGCAATACAGTCACGCCGCGCAGTCACGGAAAGCTTCAGGTCGCAAGTCCGGTGATAGCCATGGTCTCAGCATGAACTGCGGTTCACTACTCCTGTTGGTACGCGTCGATCTGTTGTCGCTGGAGCTCTGTTGCCGTCGTCGCTGCCGCTGCCGCTTTCTCGGTCGCTTCGGCCGTGACACCCGCGGCGTCGACTGCACGGCGGGTCAGCGTCGCCTGCCATACGTTCGCACCGAGCGCACCAGCGCCAACGACCGCTAAGGCGACCGTTGCGCCCGTAGTGGCGCCCATCAGGCTGTGCTCGACGGATGGGCCGAGGGGCAGTGGAGCGCGTGGACGGCGGCTTGGATGGCCGCGGCGGCCCTGGTGTCCGCCATCGTCGCTCCCTCCGTGACTGTGTTTGTGACTGTGTGCGGCGCCGGGCCAGCCAGGGCCGTCACCAGCGCCAGTGGCCGACTTCCCTTGCGCTGTAAGGGAAACTGGCGGAGGGAGAGGGATTCGAACCCCCGAGGGCTTGGCGGCCCTTGCGGTTTTCAAGACCGCTCCGATCAACCACTCCGGCATCCCTCCGGGCCCGTCCCAGTCTCGCACGCCGGGCCCCGACTCGGGCGTCGCGCCGCGGGGTTCCGGCTCAGAACGGCCCGGATATACTCAGCCACTGCCTCCGCGGGGAGGTGGCTGAGTGGCCGAAAGCGCCCGCCTGCTAAGCGGGTGAGGGGTGTTGAGCTCCTCCGAGGGTTCGAATCCCTCCCTTCCCGCCAGGCGACACCGGCGATCGGTTTGACGCCCGAGGAGGAGGGCCAGTGGCCGGCAACAACGCTCTCAGCCCGGAGCTCGCCGTGCTGCGTGTCCAGGTGCGCCGCTTCGTCGACGACGAGGTGATCCCCAACGAGCCCGCGCTGAATCAGCACGACGCCGCGGCAGACGAACTGATGCGCAGGCTACAGGCCAAGGCGAAGGCTGAGGGTTTGTGGGCGCTCGGCCATCCCCGCGAGATCGGCGGCGGTGGCTTGCCCTTTCTCGATTACGTCTACGTCAACGAGGTGGTGGGGCGCTCCGAGCACGCCATGGTCGCGTTGGGCACGCACTCGCTACAGGACTCGATCATGCTCCATCTCTTCGCCTCGCCGGAGCAGCGCGAGCGCTACCTCTATCCCTTGGTCAACGGCGAGATCTACCCGTCGGTGGGCATGACCGAGCCCGAGGTCGCCGGCTCCGACCCGACCCAGATCCGCACGGTTGCCCGGCTCGACGGTGATGAATGGGTCATCAACGGCCACAAGTGGTTCACCACCTTCGCCAACCGAGCCGCGTTCACCACCGTGTTCGCGAGGACGGATCCCGACGCCGACAGTCACCGCCAGTTCTCGATGATCATCGTACCCACGGACACGCCCGGATACGAGCTCGTCCGCGTCGTCCCCACCATGGGACATACAGGCGGCGGGCACTGCGAGATCCGCTTCAACGACTGCCGCGTTCCCGCCGGCAACCTGCTCGGCGAGCGCGGTGACGGTTTCCGCATCACCCAGAAGCGCCTCGGTCCGGGGCGCATCTTTCACTGCATGCGCTGGCTGGGCCAGGCGGAGCGCGCCTTCGAGCTGATGTGCGCCCGGGCGCTCGAGCGCGAAGCGTTCGGCACCAAGCTCGCCGACAAGGGTGAGATCCAGCGCTACATCGCCGAGTCGGCGGCCGAGATCCAAGCGGCGCGTCTGATGACGCTCGACGCCGCCCGCGTTCTCGACGAGGGTGGCGAGGCCCGCACCGAGATATCGATGATCAAGTTCTTCGGCGCCCAGGTGCTGCACAACGTCATCGATCGCGCCATCCAGGTGCACGGTGCTCTGGGCACGACCGCGGACACGCCACTGGAGAAGATGTACCGCGAAGCCCGTTACGCGCGGATCTACGACGGCCCCGACGAGGTGCACCGCATGGTGGTGGCGCGTCGCATGCTCGCCCACCACCTCGACGGCGCTCCATGGTCGTGAGCGCGTCGGCGACGACGGCGGGTCTGGAGGGTGCGTTGCGCGGCGTCTGCGCCGCCGCATTCGGGGATGGTGGAGTGCGCATCGACGCATTGCGCCGTGTCTCCGGTGGCGCCTCGCGGCAGACGTGGTCCTTCGACGTCGTCGGCAACGACGGGGCGCGCACCGCGTGCATTCTGCGTCGCGATCCCCCGGGCGCGCCGCGACGCGCCGTGGGCATGACCGAGGAAGCGTCGCTGCTCGCCAGTGCTCGGGGCGCCGGGGTTCCCGTGCCCGAGGTGCTCATCAGCGGAGACGGCGAAGGGTCGCTGGGCACGCCTTTCATGGTCATGCGCCGCGTCGAGGGCGAGACCATTCCGCGGCGCATCCTTCGCGAGCCGGCGCTGACCCAGGCCCGACAACGCCTCACCGGGCAGTGCGCCGACGCGCTGGCGTGCATCCATGCGATCCCCCTCGGCGTGCTCCCCAAGCTGTCGCACAGTCATCCGCTGGTCGAGTATCGAAGCCTGCTCGACGCCCACAAGCAGGCGCATCCGGCATTCGAGCTCGGCTTTCGCTGGCTCGAGGAGAATCGCCCTCTGCCGTCCCGCATGACCCTGGTGCACGGCGACTTCCGCAACGGCAACCTCATCGTCGGCGCCGACGGGCTGCGCGCCGTGCTCGACTGGGAGCTGGCGCACATTGGTGATCCACTCGAGGATCTCGGCTGGCTGTGCGTCAAGTCGTGGCGGTTTGGCTCACCGCACCGAGTCGGCGGATTCGGCGACGTCGACCAACTGCTCGACGCCTATGCGCAGGCATCAGGCCGGCGAATCGACCCACAGGCGCTGAGCTGGTGGGAGGTGATGGGCACGCTGCGCTGGGGGATCATCTGCATCCTCCAGGCTGCAAATCACCTCAGCGGGGCGGTTCGCTCCGTCGAGCTGGCCGCTATCGGCCGTCGCGTCTGTGAGGTGGAAAACGATCTTCTGCTCCTGCTCGACGGCTGAGCTGTCACGGTGAGCGAGCTCCACGATCCACCGAGCGCGGCCCAGCTGGTCGAGGCGGTCCGCGAGTTCCTCGAGCGCGACGTGATGCCGGCGACCGAAGGACAGGTGCAGTTCCACACCCGCGTGGCGATCAATGTGCTGCGCATGGTCGAGCGAGAGCTCGAGTTCGCTCCGGAGCAGGCCTCCGCGCACGCCGCGCGGCTGCGCGAGCTCGGCGTCGACAGCGAGGCTGCGCTGGCCCAGGCAATCCGCGATGGCACGCTCGACGGCCGCCGGGCTGAGGTTCTCGCTGCGGTGCGCGAGACCGTCCGTGCCAAGCTGGCGGTGGCGAACCCGGGATATCTCGACGCACCCGGGCCGTCCGAAACCATCTAGCATCGAACCGTGTTCAACGCGACGATGGAAGTCGCTGCAGCTCACGCGCGCCGCGCCGTGGGCGCCGTCCTCGCCGCCGCCTCGGTCTGTGCCGTCCTCGTGGCGCTCATGGCGCCGGCGAGCTATAGACCGCGATCGCCGTGGCCAAATGACATTGCCTACTACATCTCCGTTTTCACCTTGGCCCAGGTCGCTGGTGCCGCGACTCTGCTTTCCGTGGTTCGCCTGTTGGGGGCGATGGGAAGGACTTCCCTCGACGTGCCGCGGCTGCGCCTGATCGCCAACGCCAACCTCGTCGCCGTCACCGCCCTGCTGCCGGTCCTCGCCGAGATGATGGCGACGGCAATCCTCAACCGCGGCGACGCACCTGGGACCTGGTACCCGTTGCTGCTCGCTGTGGTGGCACTCGGCGCTTTGCTCGTCGCCGTCGCCGCGTTGCTTGCCGGCCGATCGGCGACAGCAACGACTGCGCTGTTGCGCGAGCATCGCCGGTCTGATACGGCGCTCAGAGACGTCCGCGGCACCGACCTTCTCAGCGATGCTGCCGGCACGTTGCGCACGCTGCACTCATGGGCGGCGCGCTGCACACCCCAGATCGTCCCCCTCGTCGACGGAGCGGCGACGACGGTCGTGCGCGTTGCGCGCTGGGCGGATCGCCGTTTCCCCACGGCGTGCGCCTGGCTCGACATCCGCGCCCATCCCTGGCGCTTCTGCGCGGTCGTCGCCGCTGTCTGCGGCGCGCTCGTGGCTGCGCCCGACGCCATCGTCAAGGGCGAGGTCGAGGGTCCAGCCGCCGTCGTCGAGATCGCCGCTGTGTTCGCCGGCTTCGCAATCCTGGGCGGGTACCTGGGGGTCCGCGCGCCGGCGTCGCGGTCTACGCGGTCAGCTCGACAGCGCTGACGTCGGCCACGACGGCCATGGCGCGTTCGATGGCGTCGCGCGGCGCGGTGAAGCAAATGCGCAGCCAATCGGGCATGCCGAAGGCGATGCCCGGGGCGACGAGTACCCGTCGCTCCGCCAGCGCGCTGACAAAGGCGAGCCCATCGCGCCAGGGACTGCGCGCCCAGAGGTAGAGCCCACCCTGCGGCGCGACCGCATCGAGTCCGGCCTCGGCCGCGCAACGGATCACGTGGTCGCGCCGCTCCGCGTACGGCGCGATGTCCACCGACCACGAGGAGAGGTGGAGCAGCATGCGCTGCATCGTCGCTGGGGCGTTGACGAAGCCGAGTGCGCGTTGCGCCATCTCCAATCCGCGGCCGACCTCGGCCGAGGCGAGAAGCGGATGCAGGACGAGATAGCCGATGCGTTCCCCGGCCAGTCCCAGGTCCTTGGAAAACGACCGCGCCAACACCGTCCAGGGATACGCGTCGAAAGGCTCGACACGTCGCGCCGGCGAGAACAGCAGCTGCCGGTAGACCTCGTCGACGAGGAGCAGCACGCGGCGGCCGGTGCGCTCACCGTGTCGCGTCAAAAGCCCGGCGAGCGCGTCGAGCTCAGCGGCATCGATGACGTGTCCACTGGGGTTGCAGGGCGAGTTGATGATCACCGCGGCGGTGCGCGCGCTGAGCGCGTCGGCGATGGCGTCGACGTCGAGCGCGAAGTCTTCCGTCGACGGCACCGGGGTCCACGTGGCACCGACGCTGGCGCAATAGGCGGGGTACTCGCCGAAGTAGGGGATGACACCGACGACGTCGTCGCCGGGATCGACGAATGTCCGCAGCGCCAGGCTCATGGCCGC
>DASZGL010000056.1:0-13144 GCA_035938875.1 Candidatus Dormiibacterota bacterium | reverse complement strand
TGAGGTTTCCCGCCGATCCGTAGCCAGGAGCGTTGGGGCCGAAGGGAAATATGCCGCCGTCGGACGCCACCAACCAGTAGCCGCCACCCTGTGGGTTGGCACCCATGCCCACGATCGGCTTGTTCAGGCGGATGTTGCCGGCGCTGCCGTAGCCCGCGGCGTCGCCGAAGGGGAAGATGCCGCCGTCGGACGCCACCAACCAGTAGCCACCACCATCCGGGGTGACCGCCATGCCGACGATCGGCCGGTTCAAACGGATGTTGCCGGTGCTGCCGTAGCCGGCGGCGTCGGGCCCGAAGGGGAACACGCCGCCGTCGCCGGCGACGAGGTAATAGCCACGGCCGTGGGGAACTGCGGCGATGGCGACGATCGGTGCGGAGAGGCGTAGGTTGCCGGCGGAGCCGTACCCCGGGGCGTCACCGAAGGGAAAGACACCGCCGTCGGCCGCGGCGAGCCAGTAGCCGCCGCCGTCGGGCGTGCGGGCCATGCCGACGACGGGTGCGCTCAACCGCATGCCGCCCGCTGAGCCGTATCCAGGGGCGTTGCCGAAGGGGAATACGCCGCCGTCGCGGGCGACCAGCCAATAGCCGTGGGCATACGGAGCCTGCGATTGAGGCGCCGGTTGCGGGGGCAAGGGCGTGGTCGCGTCGATGAACTCCTCGTCCGACACGTACACGTTGGTCTGCGTTGATCCGCCGCCGCTCCATGTTTGACCCGGTGCGGTCAGTGCTGAGCCCACGGCGGCGCGAGTGAAGGACGGGTTGAGGATGTTGGCGCGGTGACCCGGGCTGTTCATGTAGCCGGTGTTGACCCACTGCGCAGCCGATGCGGGATCGGTGATCCCCGCCACCCACGAGATGTTCTCGCCCGCAGACCGGTAGCCGATACCGTCGGCATTCATCATCGAGAAGACGTTCTGGGAGCCGCATCCGGCGATGGTGTGCGCGAAGTAGTTGCGTTCGAGCATGTCGTTGGCGCGACCGTTGACATTGAATCCGCAGCCGCCATAGGCGCCGCCTTCACCAATGCTCGCCAGCTGCGGATCCCACTGCAGCGGAGCCAGCCCGGCCGAGGCGCGGTCCTGGTTGATGAGCGAGAACAGGTCGCTGTCGAACGTCGCATCGGCCCGTGCGTGGGTCGTGAAGGTCGCGCCCAGCGTCGCCGTGCCAAGTGCGGCGAGCACGCATGCGCTCAGCGCGATCGCCCCGAGCCGGTGACGCCTGCCGAACGCCATCACCTGGTCACCGCCATGCCGACGATCGGCTTCGCGAGCGTCAGTCCGCCCACCGAGCCGTAGCCGCCGGCGGATGGACCGAAGGGGAAGATGCCGCCGTCGGACGCCACCATGTAGTAGCCGCGCCCGTCATCGGTGACGGCCATCGCGACGATCGGCTGGTTCAGCCGGATGTTGCCGGTGCTGCCGTAGCCGGGAGCGTTGGGACCGAAGGGGAAGATGCCGCCGTCGGACGCCACCATCCAGTAGCCACCACCCTGCGGGTTGGCGGCCATGCCCACGATCGGCTGGTTGAGGCGGATGCCGCCGGTCGAGCCGTAGCCAGGAGCGTCGCCAAAGGGGAAGATGCCCCCGTCGGAGGCCACCAGCCAGTAGCCACCACCGTCGGGGGTGACCGTCATGCCGACGATCGGCTGGTTGAGGCGGATGTTGCCCGTCGAGCCGTAGCCGACGGCGTCGGGGCCGAAGGGGAAGATGCCGCCGTCGGACGCCACCATGTAGTAGCCGCGCCCGTGGGGCACCGCGGCGATGCCGACGATGGGCTGGTGGAGGTGGATGTTGCCGGTGCTGCCGTAGCCGACGGCGTCACCGAAGGGGAAGATGCCGCCGTCCGAGGCCACCAGCCAGTAGCCGCCGCCGTCCGGTGTCCGTGCCATGCCGACGATCGGCTGGTTGAGGTGGATGCCTCCGGTCGAGCCGTAGCCGGGGGCGCTGCCGAAGGGGAAGATGCCGCCGTCCGACGCCACCAGCCAGTAGCCGTGCTGCGGGGGCGGGCCCAGCCCGAGGTTGCTCCCGCTACGGGCCATGTTGCCGTGGAAGGTCGGCCACGCCCCGCCTGGCATGGCCGCGCCGGTCCCCGGCAGGGTCCAGACGGTGATGTGCCAGCTGCCCGCCTGGCCGCAGACCTGGGAGGTGTCCTCAGAGGCGGCCAGCAGGCTGAGATGGCCGCCGCCGAGGTCGGCCACCGTGGGGCTCGCGTAGCCGATGCCCGGGGTTGCCAGGGTGGCCACCTGGGTGACACCGCCGGGTGCGACGTCAAAGCCTGACACCGTGTAGGCCGCCGGCGCCCAGATGCCGTTGCGCCCGGCACTGTCGACCGGCGCGATGACCGGGCCGCCGAGGTAGTACGCGGGCTGACGCGATGCCGGGGCCGGCGGGTTGGGAAGGGTGACCGGGAATCCGAGCAGCGTCTGACCGCTTCCGGTCAGCCCTTGGAGCATGCCGTCGGCGGTCTCGTGGACGATCTCGTGCTGGCCGTCGCCGTAGAGATCGCCGGACGCTGGCGATCCCAGGCTCCCCGCGCCGGTGGCATAGGGGAAGCCACCGCGGGTGCCGCCGTTCTGGTTGAGGCCGAGGACATAGTGCCCGCCGCCGGTGAAGGGCGCCGTGCCGTTGTCGATCGCGAAGTTGCCGTCACCGAAGTTGTCGATCAGCGGCGACGCCCACGGAGTGGTGTCAACGGGGTGGTCGAAGAGCAGGCTGCCGTCTGGGCGCCACGCCCAGTAGTGGCCGTTGACGCCCTGCTGGCTGGAGGCGTCCGACGGGGTGACGATGTCGAGCCGGTGCTGGTGCTCCAGGTCCGCCAGAGCCGGCGTGGCAAACGCGCTGTCGTAGACGACCCGGGGCCAGTTGGGGAGCAGCGAGCCGTCGGCGTTCCAGCCGTACGTGTAGAGGTCGAGGGCGGAGGCGAAGATCTCCTTGCGGCCGTCGCCGTAGACGTCGCCGACGGCTGCCGAGGAGTAGTAGGCGGGGCTGACCTGAGGCAGGTGCCCGTAGAGGCTGTGCCGCGGCCATCCGGCGCGCTCGTTACCCCAGGGGTCCCAGACATTGACCCAGCCGCTCCACGACGGAACGATCACCCAGAGGCGGCCGTTGTTGTCCAGGTCGGCGAGGGTGGGGCTGGCCGACACCATGTCGCCGGTGTCGCGATCCCAGAGCAGCGCGGCGTCCGACGCGCGGTAGGCACGCACGTGGCCATCGGGAAAGGCCTCGACGATCTCACGGCCGCCGTCGTGGTAGAGATCACCGACCGCGGGGCTACTGGTGAACTGGGGGAACTCGCCGCCGGCGGTGCACACGTGCGTGCCGTTGACGTGGATGTCGTAGCGGAACGCGGGAGCCGTCGACGCTGCCGCGGCGTGCCGAGGAAGGACCGCCGAGGGCAGAAACACGGTGGCGCCCGCGGCAAGGAGAAGAAGTCGGTGACGAAACTGCATTGGGGCTCCGAGATCGGGAGGGATGCTTCCTGCGTCCGATTCTCTGGCCACGTCGTCGCGCGACCTCAGACGACCGCGTCACCGTCTCATCACGAACGCGACGGTTCCGCTGCGCCCTTGGGCCGGTGCTCCAAGCAGTACCCTCGCGGCCCATGACCGAAAGCCCAGAGCCGCGATTCGATGCCGCAGCCGTGGTGGCGGAGATCAAGGCGACCGTGGCCCGGCGGCGCGCCGCAGGCGACTATCCGCAGGATCTGCTCGACCGACTCGAGGCAGAGTTCGCACCCATCGATGCCGAACCGCCGCTGGAGGCGCAGGCGCCTCTCGAGACCGTGCGTCCCCTGGTGTCCGGTCGCCGTCTCGGCGGCCGCGGCGTCGTCTTCGCCAAGCGGCTCATCCGCCGCAGCGTCGCCTGGTACGTGCGCCCGGTGACCGAGGATCAGACCCGATTCAACTTCGGGGTCGTGCGCCGCATCTACGACCTCGAGGCACGCGTCGCCAGGCTCGAGGCCGCGCAGCGCGGCGGAGCCGACCAGCGGCCTGGAGTGCCGCCATCGTCGAGCGGCCCCGAGGAGGCATGAGGCTCGGCTTCATCGTTCCCCGCTACGGGCGGGATATCGTCGGCGGCGTCGAGACCCTGGTCCGCGACCAGGCGGAGCACCTTGCCGCCGCGGGTCACCACGTCGAGGTGCTGACGACCTGCGCGCGCAGCCACTACACGTGGCGCAATGAGCTTCCAGCAGGAACGCGCGTCATCGAGGGTGTCACCGTGCACCGTTTTACGGTGACGCGGCCGCGAGACCACGGCCTGATGGCCAACCTGCACGCACGCATGGACGCCGGCTTCGACCTCGACGCCGAAGGCCAACGAGTCTGGGTCGAGAACACCGGGTACAGCGACGACCTGCTCGGCGCGATTGCGCCCGCGGCTGACCGTCTCGACGCACTTCTCTTCGCCCCGTATCTCTTCGCCAGCACCGTCTTCGGCGTGGCCGTGCGGCCGGAGCGAAGCATCGTCATCCCCTGCCTGCACGACGAGGTGTACGCGCGATTCGGTGTCATTCAGGACGCTCTGCGTGCGCCGGCCGGACTGATGTTCAACAGCCCCGCGGAGATGCGCCTCGCCGAGCGGTTGCTCGGTGCCTCGCTCCCCGAACACCAGGTGGTCGGTTGCGGTTTTGCCGAACCGTCGCCGGCCCCCAGTGGCGAAGCCTGGCGAAGCCGTCATCGCGGCCAGGGTGACCTGATCGCCTACGCCGGGCGCCGCGAGAGGGCCAAGAACTTCCCCCTGCTGGCTTCGTGGGTTGCAGCCCACTCGGTGGCGATCGCGGCTGCCCGGCCGGTGCGCCTGGCGACTGTCGGCAGCGGGCCGGCGGAGGCTCCCGCCTTCGCGCGGGAGCTCGTCCTCGATCTTGGTGTCGTGTCGCAGGAGGAGAAGCTCGAGGTGATGGCGGCCTCGCTCGCCGTCGGCCAGCTGTCGCTCAACGAGAGCTTCTCCTACGCCATCGCCGAGGGATGGCTGAGTGGCACGCCGGCGATCGTTCACGCCGGCTGCGCGGTGACTCGCGAACACTGTCAACGCGGCGGCGGAGGCGTCTGGGTCGAGTCCGCCGAGGAGTTCAGCGAAGCTGTGTCGCTCTTCCAGAATGATGCCGCCATCCGCGCGCGAATGGCCGCGTCGGGGCGCGAGTACATCCTTGACGAGTACGGATGGCCTGCGGTGCTTTCCCGACTCCTCAGCGCTGTCGAGCGGATGGTGCGGCGTTGACCGCGGCTGTGCATCAGCTGCTCCCGGTGTTCTCCGCCGGTGACGCCATCGGCAGCGCCGTGCGACGTACGCGAGAGACGCTGCACCGCCTGGGGTTTATGTCGGAGACGTTCGCCGAGGTGATCGACCAGACCATCGCCGGCGAGGCGCGGCCGGCGCGCGACCTCTTCGAGAGCGCGCAGCCGGAGGACGCGCTCATCTACCACCTCAGCATCGGCTCGGCCGTTGCCGCTCTGGTCGAGAGATGGCGGGGCCGACGCGTCATCGTCTACCACAACATCACCCCGACCAGGTACTACGCTGCCACCAACCAGCGTGTCGCCTACTGGCTGGATCGCGGCCGCGAGGAGCTGCGCCGGCTCGCTCCCATAGTCGACCTCGTCATCGGCGTCAGCAGCTACAACACCGCGGATGCGGTGCAGGCGGGAGCACGCCAAGTGGCTGTCGTCCCGCCGCCCATCGACGCCGCCCGTCTGCACCCGCGACCGTCGTCACCGAGCGCGCCACCGGTTGTTCTCTGCGTCGGACGCCTGGCTCCGAACAAGCGCCATGACACCCTGCTTCGCTCTCTTAGTGCGCTTCGGACCATCGCGATCCCCGACGCGCGCATGGTCTTCGCCGGCGTTGCCCACGACACCGAGACCTATCGCGACCGTCTCATCGACCTCGCCGATCGACTCGGCGTTGCCGGCGCTGTCGACTTCGGCGGTGATCGCGTCAGCGACAGGCGGCTCGGCGATCTGTATGCGTCCGCGGCGGTGTTCGCCACCGCCAGCGAACACGAGGGGTTCTGCGTGCCGTTGCTCGAGGCGATGGCGTTCGACGTCCCCGTGGTCGCCAGCGCCGAGGCGGCCATCCCCGAGACGGTCGGCGACGCCGGGCTGCTCGTCGCCGAGCGCGACCCCTTGCTGTGGGCCGAGGTGCTCCGCCGCGCCATCAGCGACCCGGCTCTGCGGCACAGCCTCATCGATGCCGGCAGGCGCCGGCTCCCCGAGTTCTCCGACAGCGCCACTGAGCGCCGCCTCGCGGCCGCCCTCGCTCAGGCGGGGATCACGCCTCCGCGATGAGCACCGACGGGTACCGACCCGCATACCTCATCGACGGGCGGCCACTCTTCGGCGACTCCGCGGTACGCGGCATCGGCAGTTACGTGCGCAGCCTGCTGGGTGCGATGGCAGCGCTCGGCGCTGCCGATGACATCGGCCTGCTCGTCCCCGCGGGCCGCGCGCTGCCTGCCGACGTGGCTGCATGGCGCGATCACGTCGCCGGCGAGATTCCTGTGGTCAAGCGTCGCCTTCAGCCGGTGCTCGATCACCTGCTGGTGATGCGCCAACTGCGACGCATTCGTCCCCAGCTCTTCCACGCCACCGAGTGGGCACAACCGCTGCGCAGTGCCACCCCGGTGGTGGTCACCGTGCACGACCTCATCCCCTTCATCTACCCGAGGCTCTACCCGTGGATGCGCCGCGAGCGGATCGTCGCCGTCCGACTGCTGCGTCGCGCGCAGGCGGTCATCACCGTGTCCCGGCAGACGGCTGATGACGTCACGCGCATCGCCCATGTCCCCGACGGGCGCCTCCACGTCATCCACCACGGCGTCTCCCCCGCCTTCCATCCAGCGGATGCCACGCAGATCACGGCGACGCTGCAGCGGCACGGCATCACCTCGCCCTACGTTCTCGCCGTGGGCACGCAGGACCCGCGCAAGCGAGTGGAGCTGCTCATGGATGCATTCGCACGCGTCGACACCGCCGCCGTTCCCCTGATTGTCCTCGCCGGTCACCAGGGCGTGTACCTCGACGACTGCCGGCGGACAGCTTCGCGGTACGGCGTCACCTCGCGCGTTGTGATCACCGGGCACGTCTCCGAGAGTGAGCTGGTCGCCCTATACAGCGGAGCCCGAAGTCTGGTCACCGCCTCGGGATACGAGGGCTTCGGCCTGCCCCTGCTGGAGGCGATGGCCTGCGGCACACCGTCGATCGCCTGCCGCAACTCGGCGCTGATCGAGGTCTCGGGTGACGCCGGCGTCCTGGTCGACGACGGCGACGCCGGGGCGCTCGCCGCGACCGTGAGCCGGCTCGCACCGAACAATTCGGAGCGTGCCGACGTCGTTGCCCGCGGCATCGCTCACGCGGCGCGATTCACCTGGCGTCGCGCGGCGGAGCAGACCCTCTATGTCTACCGCGGCGTGGTGACCAAGACGCTGTGAGCGCAGACACGCACCGGCTGCGCATTGTCACGCCACGCTACGGGTTGTCGGTCATCGGCGGCGCGGAGAGCGTCGCCCGCAGCCTGGCCCATCGACTCGTCGATGCGGGATGGGACGTCGAGGTGTGGACGACGTGTGCTGTCGACGCCGGCACCTGGCGCAACCAGGAACGGCGCGGCGCCGACGACGACGGTGGTGTGCGCGTGCTTCGCTTCGCCAACGCCATGCGGCGGTGGCCCGCGCTGTTCGCCCAGGTCAGTCGCGTGGTGTTTCGTTGCCCACCGCGGCTACGACCCGAGCGCCTCTGGATGGTGCTGCAGGGCCCCTATTCGCCATCGTTGGTGCGCGCAATCGGCGTTGCACCTGCGCGCCCGACCCTCTTCCTGCCGTACCTGTATCACCCGACGGTCCGGGGTCTCCCCCGCTCCCGAGGACCGCGTCTGTTGATGCCCGCGGCTCACGATGAGCCCCCACTGCACTTCCGCGTGGTGGCGCGAACGCTGGCGCGCACCGATGGCCTGCTCTACGCGACGCCCGAGGAACGCCGGTTGCTCGAGAGCGCCCACCACACTGCCGCCGCGCTTCCTGCGACGGTCGGCAGCGTGGGCATCGAGGCGCCGGCGGACGCCGACGCGCAGCGGTTTCGCACTCGCTTCGACCTGCACGGGCCCTACCTCCTCTACGGCGGGCGCGACGTTGCTGGCAAGGGGATGGAGCTGCTCGTCGACGGGATGCGGCAGCTGCGCGAGCGACGCCCCGGTTGCAGGCTCGTCCTCACCGGCGACGCCGGCACCGGTGGTGCGACGCTCAATCACCCCGATGTCGTGGCCACCGGGCGGCTGGAACGCACGACCCTGTGGGACGCGCTGTCCGGCGCCACCGCCGTCGTCGTGCCCAGCCGGCTCGAGAGCCTTTCTCTGCTGGCCCTCGAAGCCTGGGCGGTGGGCCGGCCGGCGCTGCTCAACAGTTCGTCGCCGGCCCTGGCCGGACAGGCGCGGCGCAGCGGCGCGGCGCTTCTTTTTGGCAGTGCCGATGAGCTCGCCGAGGCGGCAGCTCGACTCATCGACGACGACGCACTCGCCGGCTCGCTGGGTCGAGCGGGACGCGACTACGTGAGGGAGACGTACTCGTGGCCGGCGATGCTCTCGCGCTTCACGACTCTGGTCGAGTCGGCCACCGCGTACCACCGGGGACGTACCGATACACTCTCGCCCCATGCCTGAGTCCACGCCGCAACGCCGGCTGCGCATTCTCAGCGGCATGCAGCCCGACGGCCGCATGCACCTGGGCAACTATCTCGGTGCGCTGCGCAACTGGGTCAACCTCCAGGACGAGTACGACTGCGTCTACACCATCGTCGACTACCACGCGCTGACCACGGTCACCAATCCGGCGACCATCCGGCCGGCCATCTCGGAGATGATGCTCGACTGGTTGGCCGCGGGACTCGACCCCGAGCGCAGCATCATCTTTGTGCAATCCGACGTTCCCGAGGTCACCGAGCTGCATCTGCTGTTCTCCATGACGACTCCGGTCAGCTGGCTGGAGCGTGTTCCCACGTTCAAGGAGCGCGTGGAGCAGTTTCCCGAGAACGTCAACTACGGGCTGCTTGGCTATCCGGTTCTGCAGGCTGCCGACATCCTCCTCTACCAGGGCGACCGTGTGCCCGTCGGTGAGGACCAGGTGCCACACATCGAGCTCACCCGAGAGATCGCAAGGCGGTTCAACCACCATTACGGGCCGGTGTTCGTCGAACCACAGGTGTTGCTCACCGACACACCGCGGATCATGGGCACCGACGGCACGTCGAAGATGAGCAAGAGCCGCGGCAACGTGATTCCGATGACCGCGGAGCCCGGCGAGATCCGGCGCATCGTCTCGACCATGGTCACCGATGTGGAGCGGCCGCGTCGAAGCGATCCGGGACACCCGGAAAAGTGCAACGTGTGCGCGCTGCACCGCACCTTCTCGCCTGACGGCTGGGAGGAGATCTGGACGGGCGAGCGCACCGCGCGCACCGGCTGCGTTGACGTCAAGAAGCAGCTCGCCGAGGCAATCGCCGCGTACTTCGCGCCGATGCGCCAACGACGTGCCGAGCTGGCGGCGCGCCCGGACACGGTGTGGGAGATCCTCGCCGCCGGGGCGGAGCGCGCCCGGGCGGTGGCACGGCCGACGCTGGGAGCGGCTCGCGAGGCGATGGGGCTGCTTCGACGCTGACGAGGACGGCGCCGAGGCGCCATGCTGGCGGTCATGGCACCGCCGCGAGCCCGCGAATTCGTTCTCGACCACCTCGCCGCTTTCGACGACGAGGCGCTGCGCACGTTCCTCGCCCCCGGCGATTGGGGTGTCGACCCCAGGCGCCTGGGGATCGCGCTGCATGGCGCGGAGAACGACGACCTCGCGATGCGGGTTGCCGACGCTCTCCCCGCGCCCGCGAACGTGCAGATGGTTGCCAGCCGCGGCAAGACCGCAACCGAGGCCACGGTGGACCGCGCGCGACGACACGTTGTCAACCGGCTGTTCTGGGCGCTCCTCTACTGGCACGACCCCACCGGGTACGAGGAACTGGTCGCCGGCGAACACATTCACTCGGAGCTGCTCGAGAGCATCCCCTTGGGCGGCCGTGTCGTCGCCGACCTCGGCTGCGGCGCCGGACGATTCACGCTGTTTGCGGCACGCCATGCGCGCCGGGTCATCGCCGTCGACGCTGTACCCGCGTTGCTCGATCGGCTCGCCGAGCGAGCTCGCGCGGAGAGGATCGACAACCTCGACATCCGGCGTGGTGGCTTCTGCAATCTGCCCATCGATGACGCCAGCGTGGACATCGCGGTCGCCTGCTCCTCACTGACCAGCCACGCGCCGTGGGGGGGCGACGCGGCACTCGATGAGGCCAGACGCGTGGTGCGACCCGGTGGTGAGGTTGTGGTGATCTGGCCGGATGATCCGTCGTGGTTCACCGCTCGGGGCTTCTCCTATGTCACGGTGACGGGCAACGAGGAGATGCATTTCGCCGACGCGAAAACGGCCGAACGTGTCTGCCGCAGCTTCTACTCCGATGCAGCTGGCGATTGGGTGCGCGACCGTGGCGCGGCGAGTGTCCCCTTCGCGGTCCTCGGTGTGAGACCACCGAACGACGCCTGCTTCCTCCGCGTCGGCGTCGAGGCGACGCAGCGCCCCTACGACGGGTCGCATCCCCATCCAGGAGTTCGTATCTGACCGCGGAGCTCGGAGGACGCCGGCGGCTCTTATACAAAATCGTCACCCACCGCCGGCCGCCGCTGGGGATAATACCGAGCCACGTGGTAGGCAACTGATGGCGAGATCTCTGCGCTTCGCTCTGGTCGCTGTCGTGGTTCCGCTGGCCACATTCCTTGTGGCGCCGGCGAGCCAGGCGGCTCAGGCACAACCCCGGGTGGGGTTGCACGCCAGCGCCACCCCCGGGCTCGCCAGCGCGCAGTGGCAGGGATCGGTCGCGCCTGATCAGGCCATGTCCATCGCGGTGAGCCTGCAGCTGCGCAACGTGGGCGACCTGAAGCACTTCATCGACCAGGTCAGCGACCGCAGCTCGCCGATGGCAGGCCAGTACCTCACGCCGCAGCAGTTCACCGATCGCTACGGACCGACCGTGGCCTCGGTACAACAGGTCAGCGACTTCCTCGTCTCACAGGGATTGACGGTGAACGCGGTCAGTCCCAATCGGACGGTCATCGATGCATCGGGCAGCGCCGCAAGCATGCAGCGGGCTTTCGGCACCACGATCAGCCGCTGGCACGACAACGCTCAGGGTCGCGACTTCTTCGCCAATGACAGCGATCCGACGGTGCCGGCGGGCATCGCTTCGCTCGTCGTGGGCATCGCAGGGTTGAACAATCATTACCCGCGCCAGCACCATGCAACATGCCCCAGTGGCGGAATGGGACCCGTGGCAGGCGCGTATTGCCCGGCCCAGGTGAAGACGGCGTACAACGTCAACGCACTAAGTCTCACGGGAACCGGGCAGGCCGTCGGACTCTTCGAGCTCGACGGATTCGTGCAGACCAACCTGAACATGTTCCACAACGAGTACTACGGCACGAACAGTCCGGTCCTCACCCCGATGCTTGTCGACAATGGGCCCGTTCCTCCCTTGGGCGGCGGTCAGCTCGAGGTCGAGCTGGACATTGAGGTGGTGCAGGCGTACGCGCCGGGTGCAGCCATCACCGTGTTCGAGGGGCCAAACAGCGACACCGGGGTCATCGACACCTACAACCAGATGGTCAGCAGCAACCTCTCCTCGAACTCCACCAGCTGGGGTCAATGTGAGCCGAAAACCACCCCGAGTACCGTCGCGGCAGAGGACAACATCTTCATGCAGGCTGCGGCCCAAGGCATGAGCTTCTTCGCGGCGTCTGGCGACTTCGGCCGCTACGACTGCAACAACGACCCGACCAACCTCACCGACACCCGCCTCTCCGTCGACAATCCGGCCGATGATCCGTTCGTCACCGGGGTGGGTGGCACAAGCCTGGTGACGAACTTGGACTTCACGTACGCGTCGGAGTCGGCGTGGGGCAACACCGCGAGGCACCTCGCGGGGGGCGGCGGTCTGTCCACGATATTCGCCCGGCCCAGCTGGCAGAACGGTCCTGGCGTCACCAACGCGTCCAGTAACGGTATGCGCGAGGTACCGGATGTCGCGTCGCATGCCGATAACAGCATCGGCTACTCGATCTATTCAAATAACGCGTGGCGAGAGATCGGCGGAACCAGCGCCGGAGCGCCGGCATGGGCCGCATTCACAGCGCTGTTCAACCAGGACGCCGCCGCCAGCGGCAAGCCACGACTCGGGTTTGCCAACCCCTCGCTCTATTCCCTGGCGTGCAGCCCTCCCCCACCCTTTGCTGCCTTCCACGATGTGACCACCGGTAACAACGCCATCAGCACGTCAGCGCCGTTCGACCTGAGCTTCTCCGCCACGCCGGGGTGGGACTACGCGACCGGGCTTGGCTCGTTCGACGCCAACAATCTCGCGCGGGATCTCCTCTCACCAAGTAGCGCGGCATGCAAGGGCACCGCGCCGCTGGGCTACTGGATGGTCGCGTCGGACGGTGGGATCTTCCCCTTCGGCAGCGCCCCGGGCTTTGGCTCGACTGGAGGCATCCACCTCAACCAGCCGATCGTCGGCATGGCACGGACGCCGGACGGCGGCGGCTACTGGCTGGTGGCCTCCGACGGCGGCATCTTCCCCTTCGGTGACGCCGTCGGCTACGGCAGCACCGGCAACATCCACCTCAACCAGCCGATCGTCGGCATCGCCGCGGTTCCCCACGGGCGCGGCTACTACATGGTGGCGTCCGACGGCGGCATCTTCCCCTTCGGCCCCGACGCCGTCGGCTACGGCTCAACCGGCAACATCCGCCTCAACCAGCCGATCGTCGGCATGACGGTCACCCCCGACGGTGGTGGCTACTGGCTGGTGGCCAGTGACGGGGGCATCTTCCCGTTCGGCGACGCCCCCGGCTACGGCTCGACCGGCGGCATCCGCCTCAACCAGCCGATCGTCGGCATGGCCGCCAACCCCCAGGGTGGTGGCTACTGGATGGTGGCGTCCGACGGCGGCATCTTCCCCTTCGGCCCCGACGCCGTCGGCTACGGCTCGACCGGCAACATCCGCCTCAACCAGCCGATCGTCGGCATGACCGTCACCCCCGACGGTGGTGGCTACTGGCTGGTGGCCT
>DASZGL010000055.1:0-19312 GCA_035938875.1 Candidatus Dormiibacterota bacterium | reverse complement strand
GCCTCGTTGATCGCCGCCATGGTCATCGCCGCCGTGGCACTGACGGCAGCCGTCGTCATGGCGTTGACCGGCCACGGGGGCCGTTGAGCCAGCTCAGCTCGTGGTCGGGGCCATCGGTGAGCGCTCCGCCGCCGCACCCTTGGTACCGCGCACCAGCAGGGTGATGCTGGCCAGCAGCATCCACAGCGGCAGCGCCAGGAATGGGATGAAGACAACGGCGCCGAGCATGAGAATCGCCGCGACGTAGCCGGCGATTGTCAGCCATCGTGGCAGCAGCGCGTGCCTGGCGCCGAGCAGCGACGCGGCGACCAGGAAGCATCCCGCGCTGATGGCGCCGGGCACCAGGAGGATGGGGAAGGGGAGCTGCGAATTCTCGCGGAGGATGTCGCCACTGGGGACGGGTGTGTTGCCGAAGGCGATGTCGCCGGCGTCCCAGGCGAAGAGCACCCCGCCGAGCGCGAGGAAGGTGGCGAAGATCCCGGCGGTGAGCAAGACCCACACGCCGCCGCCACCCCTGGCGCTCACGCTGCACCAGAGTCCGGCGGCAAAGCCCACAAACGCAATGGCCGCGGCGACCAGGAAGTACGCCCCCATCAGGATGTGCACCCGGTTCGCGCTATCCGACCAGAACGCGTGGAACGTCGCCACCGAATCCTTGCCGGGGTCGGGTCCGCTCGTCGCCAGCCCGAAACCGACCACCAGCAAAACCACGAACGCGATGCCGCTCCACGGCGCCCGTCGTTGCCAACCAGCAGTGGTCATCTCGCAGTCCCTCAATAGTTGCTGACTGTGACCGTAACCGCGCCGTCCCCTGTGTGCGCGACGGTACTACTGTTGTTCCCCGGGTGGCAACGCCGGACAACAGGCGGATGTCCTTAGCGGAAATCGTGCGACGGTGGTGTCGGCGGACTGGTGTGACCGTGTTGCGGGGGCGGTGCCAAGCGATCGGCGCCACCGCCGAGCTGAGCCCGGGCTGGGGCGATGAGATTGCCCGCGGAGTCGATCGCGCGAACCGCGGTGACCAGCAGGTTGAGACGGCCGGTCTCCGACTGCAGGGTGCCATCGACCACCAGCAGGGGATGGAAGTTGGCCACCGCGCGAGTGGCTGCGGCCACTGCCGGCCGGAACACCAGGTCGAGGTGTCCACCCTCGTCGGCGAGCGTGAAGAAACGGAAACCCTTGGCAGAAACCGGAGCCTGGCGGGCGATGACCAGCCCTCCGACACGAAGGCGCGATCCGTCGGCGCGCGATTTGACGCCGGCGATGGGCGCGCAGCCCAACGCCTCCAGGCGGTGGCGGATGAAGGCCACCAGGTGAGGGCCGGTGCTCAGCTCGCTGAGCCGGTACTCGCTGGCGGTGCGATCGCGGTCGTTCATCTCGGGGAGTGACGGCGCCGGCGCGGGCGTGATGAGCAGCGGTGGCGGCGGATCGCCACCGAGGTCGCGCGGCGGCGCGGGAAGGTCACCGGCACGTGCGCCCTGGATGGCCGCGCGCCCCCGGGGTGGCCCGACGGGCGCGGTCGGCGCCGCAGGCGACCTCCGCGCAGGGCCCGGATCGGCTCCGTCAAGGCGGGCTCGAGTGCCGGCGAGGAGCGGAGCAGCGGCCGTCGTGGCGACTGCGCGGCGCCGGGGCGGCAGGCCGTCCTCGGTCTCGCGCAACTCCCAGAGCAGCTCACGCCGGGGTCGCTGCGGGGTCACCGCATCGAAGGCGCCGACCATGACCAGGTTCTCCATCGCCGGGCGGGGCAGCCGGGTGTGGCGCCAGAACTCGGCGACCGAGGTGATCGCGCCGGCTCGCGACGCCTCGTCGCACGCCGCTCTCGCCGTGGGGCCCAGGGCACGGACATAGCCGTAGCCGAGACGCACAGCCCATGGCTGCGCCGCCCAGCCGGTGCTGCGCCTCGCCGCGGCGACGGCAGCGGTCGCGGCCATCTCGCCGCGCGTCGGGGGACGTGCTGCGGGAACGTAGCCGGCGGCACATGCCGGCGACGGTGGCGCTCCCTCACCGACCCATTCCAGGGTGCACCGCGCCCGGCTGCGGCCAACGTCGACAGGCAGGGTGCGCACCCCGTGGCGCTTGCCGTCCTCGACGAGGACGCTGGGATGGTAGAAGCCCATCGGCTGGGCGTTGAGCAGGGCGCACAGCCACGCCGCGGGGTGGTACAGGCGCAGCCAACCGGTCTCGTACGCGGTTCGCGCGAACGCCGCAGCGTGGCTCTTGCAGAAGCCGAACTGGGCGAAGCCGGCGACGGTGCGGAAGATCTCCTCGGCGACGTCCACGGGGACGTCGTTGTTCACGCAGCGGCTGACGAACTCGTCGCGCAGGCCCTCCATCTCGATGCGGGAGCGGTGCCGGTTCATCGCCCGGCGAAAGCGATCCGCCTCGCCGGCGGTGTAACCGGCCAGCTCCATGACGATGCGCAGGATCTGTTCCTGGTAGAGCACCACTCCTCGAGTATCGGCCAGGATCGGCTCCAACTTGGGATGCGCGTAGGTCACCGGCTCCAGCCCCTGGCGGCGGCGCAGATAGGGATGCACCGCGTTGCCCTGAATGGGACCGGGACGGATGATGGCCACCTGGACGATGAGCTCGTTGAACTCACGCGGCTGCGACTGGTAGAGCGACTGCTGCTGGGCGCGCGACTCGATCTGGAAGAGTCCGATGGTGTCCGGCGCACAGATCATGTCGTAGACGGCGGGATCGTCGAGGGGCAGGGCGTCGAGGTCGGGACGCTCGCCGCTGTAGGCCTCGATGTGATCGAGACACTCGGCGACCGCGCCCAGAGTACGCAGTCCGAGCAGGTCCATCTTGATCAGGCCGAGGTCCTCGACGTCGTCCTTGTTGAACTGGACGACGACGCGTCCCGGCATGGTGGCCCGCTCCACGGGGACGACGTCGACCAGCGGCGCCCCGGTGACCAGCATGCCACCGACATGGATGCTGAGATGTCGCGGCGCACCGGCAATGCGTTCCAGCAGGTCGACGAACTGTTGCCAGGGAAGCGCCGGTGACGATGCCTGCTGCTCCAGGCCTGCGGCGCTGATGGCATCGGCGACTCCGCTGGGTCCGCTGCCGAACCAGCCGTCGACTGACTTGGCGAGACGGTCGATGATCGTCTCGGGAAACCCCAACGCGGCGCCCACCTGGCGCACCGCCATGCGAGGGCGGAAGGTGACGATGTTGGCCACCATGCCGGTGCGTTCGGCGCCGTACTTCTCGTAGACGTACTGCAGCACCTGTTCGCGATGTTCAGTGGAGAAGTCGATGTCGATGTCCGGCGTTCCCGTGTGGTCCTCGTGGAGGAATCGCTCGAAGAGCAGGTCATGGGCGACGGGATCGACGCGGACGATGTCGAGCAGGTAGGCGACGATGCTGTCGGCGGCACTGCCGCGTCCCTGTCCGGGGATGCGGTGCTCACGGGCGTAGCGCATGATGTCCCAGGTGATCAGGAAGAATTCGGCGAGGCCTGTCTTCTCGATGACATCGAGCTCGCGCTGCAGCCGTGCCGCGACGGCTCGCGTCACCGGGTGATACTTGCGCTGCACCGCGTCCTGGCAGAGACGGTAGAGCACTGAGAAGGGTGTCTCGTGCTCGGGTACGGGAAAACCGGGAAAGCGCACATCGCTGAAATCGAGTGAGACGGCGCAGCGCCAGGCGAGATGAGCGGCGTGGTCGAAGGCCGCGGGGTGATCGCCGAGCAGGGTACGCAGCTCCGTCTCGGACTTGAGGCGGTACTCGCGGTTGGGCAGCAGCAGACCGTGCGCCGCCGCCTGGTCGAGGGTGGTGCGATGCCGGATCGCGGTGAGCGTGTCGAGCAGCGGCTTGTCGTCAACTGTGGCATGAACTGGGGTGTTCGAGACCAGCAGCACAAGTCCGCAGCGACGCGCCAGAAGGGATGTCTCAGCGGCCAGCCAGGCGCTGGCGGGATGAAGGTGATGGGTGAGCAGCAGGGCGAGGTGGTCGCGGCCGAAGGCCTCACGGAGACGGTCGGTAGAGCGCGCCGCGGCGCGCCGGTCGCCGGCGATGAGCTGGCGGGTGATCGTCGAGTGAGGACCGCCGGCGAGAACCGTGCAGCCGCTGAGCTCGGCGGGGTCGAGCCGCGCCGGCGTGTCGGTGTTGAGCAGGCGCGTCGAGGGCAGGCTGGGCCAGCCGCTGGGAAAGGGACCGGCGGTGGGGCGCAGAGCCGCCGGTCGCTCCGGGGCTGGCAGGGTGGCGCGGCGACGCGCCGGTCGTCGGGGTGAGGCGGCGCCGGCGGCCGTGGCGGTCGTCGCCACGTCGGGGTCGCTGGCGCAGACGAGGTCGAGGCGGGGCTGACCCTTCTCCCCGGCGAGCTGGGCGGCGCTGATCGCCCGGCAGAGCTGGCGGTAGCCCTCACGGTCGCGAGCGATGAGGCGGATGCTCTGGCCGTCGACGAGGTCGAGTTCGGCTCCGATCACCGGGTGGATCCCCACGCGTCTGGCCTCCTGGACGAAGGCCACCGCGCCGTAGAGGCCGTTGCGATCGCAGATTCCCAGCGCGGGAATGTCCAGCCGCGCCGCCTCGGCGACGAGTTCCCGAGGCGACGACGACCCCTCCAGGAAGGAGTAGTGAGAGCGGGCGACCAGCTCGCTGAAGCCGCTTGACATCACTACTTATCTGTGTATACTTCGCGGAAGTGTTTCTGCTGATACAAAGAGGCAAGCCTCCCCACCTCCCGGCCGCCGACCCGCCACCTGCCCCTCCGGGTGACCCGGGCCGGCGGTCCGGGAGCGTGGTTCCCAAACCGCGCTGCTCTCCTCTCCCCCTGCACGGCCGCGGCCGTTGTCCGAGCGACGACGGTCGCGGTTCGTGAGGGGAAGGGCTGCCGTTTAGTCATATCTCCGACTCAGCACCCATTCACCGGTGTCCTGGTCGCGGTACAACTCGAGGCATTCGCCGTCGCGGGTCAGGCAGCGGCGGTAGTCGCGCCGCGCCGGGGTGCGCCACCAGTCGGTGTCCACCAACCAGCGGTTGACGACGCGCTCCACGGCACGCCAGCGCCCCCCGCTGTGAACCGCGAGCGGCTCCCCGTCGACGTCGGTCCGCACCTCGACGGGTTCGCAAAGGAGCTCGGTCATCGCTGGCTCCCCACCGGCACCGGCTCAGCCGCCGCCGACCCTGGGATCCAGCTGAAGCGTCGCTCGGGAATGTCGCCGGGATCCAGCGCCAACCGGGGGCGGAGCACCGTCTGAGCACCGAAGCGGTCGCCCAACCGGGCGACGGTGCGGGCGACGGCGTCGCGGGCGGCGTCGCCGCGACGCCAGAGGTCGACCTGCCGTCCCCTGGCAGCGCCCAACCGGCTGGCCTCGAGGCGCAACGCGGTGACCGGCGCCACCGGCTCGGCGGCACCGAGCAGACCGAGCACCACCGGCCACAGCTCCTCGGCGCTGCCCGCCGCCACCGGGGGGACCCGCGAGGCGGTTGCCGCGGTGCCCGCGTCGCACTCGAGGACCAGGTCGAGGCGCTCGGCCACGAGGCCGCGGCGGCGCAGCCGGTCGCCGAGGCTGTCGCACACCCGCCGGGCACAGAAGCGGATGGCCTCGCGATCGGCCACCGGCCCGTCGAGGATCAGCCGCTCGGCGAGCGTCCTGGGTGCGGACTCGGGGGTGACCGGGACATCGTCCTCACCGCGGGCATAGCGGTGGGCGACCAGCCCATCGTCGCCGAACTGCCGCTGCAGGTCGGCAGGGTGGAGCCCGGCGACGGCGCCGAGGCAGTCGAGCCCCAGCGCGCTGAGCCTGGCGAGGACGACGCCATCGACGGGGAGGAGGCCGATCGGGAGCGGCGCAAGGAACGCCGCCTCCTCCCCGGGGGGCACCCGGCGGATGTGCCGGGGGGCGCTCTTGCCGGCCGCCGTCCAGGCGACGAAGCGCGACCCGGCGACGCCGACCGACGGCGCCTCTCCGCCCAGCGCGGCGGTGAGCGCCCGGGCCACCGCCGCCGCCCAGGCCGCCTCGGTGCGATGGCGGACGTGCCGCCCGCTGATGTCACAGCACGCCTGGGCGTCGCCGAGCTCGACCGCGGGCGCCTCCGCGCAGAGGGCGTCGAGCGCCGCCGCGCGGAGGCGCTCGGTCATCCCCCCGTCGAGAGCGACGAAGACCGCCGCCGGGCAGAGCTGCTGCGCCTGCCGCAGCGGTTGCCCGGGGCGGACCCCGGCGGCTTCCGCCGCCGCCGACGCCGCCAGCACGGGAAGGCGCAGCACCGGCTCGCCGCCGACGACGACCGGCTCGTTGCGCAGCTCGGGATGTCGCCGCCAGGCAGCGATGAGCCCGAGGTGGGCAAAGCGGGCTATCAAGATGCGAGACATTGCGGCGACGGTCGATCACCCGGCCACCGCGACCGCCGGCGCCACCAGTCCTGCCAGGTCGCCACCGGCGTGGCCGACCACCGCGGGGAAGCCGACCACCTCGCCCATGGCCTGGGGACGCGGGTAGCGGAGCAGCAGCGACGCCTCACCGCTGGGGGCGCCGACCTTCGACTTGAGCGTCCGCATTCCCACGCGCAGGCCGACGACGTCACCGTGCGCCTCCTGCCAGCCCAGCGAGGCGCACTCCACGGTCAGCGACGAGGCGTAGGCCAGCGGCGCGGCAAGTGGCGCCGGCGCGCTGACGCAGGCGATCGCCCGCGACCCTTCGACGGCGCCGGCCAGGGCGCTGACGGCGTGCTCCATCGCGGCGGCGCTCGAGCGGCGGATGGGGGCCATGGCGATCCCCAACCAGGGCACCCCGGCGCGCACCAGGGCTCGGGCCATCGCCAGTCCTGGCCCCGGTGCCAGCTGGTCGGGTCGCACCACCAGGCAGGCGTCGAGATCGGCACCGAGGTCGGCGAGAAAACCGGGGTCGAGCGTCCCCACCAGGTCGACGTAGGCCACCTGCATCGACCGACTGGCGACGGCGGCCAGCGCCTGGAGCAGGGTGAGCCTCCCCGACACGCCCCGGTTGCCGGCGAGGAGGACCGACAGCCGCCCACAGGGCAACCCGCCGGCGGCGACCAACCCGTCGATCGCCGGCATCCCCGTGGCCCAGGCAGTGCTGCTGACCACATCGCCTCCCCGGCGCAGCGCGGCGGGGCCGAAGCGCCGCTGCAGCGCGGTCACCGTCTCCGTCAGAGAGGACGGAGGAGGTGTGGGGATGGCAGGAGCAACGGTCATTCGCCTCTCCCGCCCCCGTGGCGGGGGCACATCACCGTCGGATCAGGTCACCGCCCGCCTCGGGCTGGACGCGGAGAGGTCGTGGAGGCAGGAAGACCAGTGTAGCGAACATCTGTTCGTAGAGCAAGACCTCGGAGTAACCGGCCCGCGTACCTGCGATGAACGCTCCCCACCTGCCCAGACGACGCTCCCTCACCACCCCCAGAGGAAGGAGGTGCCATGACACCACGACGCCGACTGGCAGTCGCAGCCGGTGCCGCGAGCGCTGCCGCCGCGCTGGCGGGGCTCTCCGCGGACGGCCCTGCGGCGGTGCGCGCCGCGCAGAGCAACTCGTCGATGGTCGGCGCCGCATCCACCTCCTGCTATTACCCACCGTGCTACGCGTTCAGCCCGGCGAACATCACCATCCACCAGGGAGACACCGTCAGCTGGTCGAACACGACGAGTGCCGACCACACGCCGGCGGCTGACGACGGCGCCTTCAACGCCGGCACCGTCAGCTCGGGAAGCCAGAAGGCGACAGCGCCGATCACGGCACCGGGCACGCACACCTATCACTGTCAAATTCACACCTACATGGCCGGAACCGTGACGGTCATCGCCAACACGCCTCCGGCCACCGCGCCTGCGACCGTCGCCGCAACACCACGGCCGACGCCGGTGCGCCTGCAGCCGTCCACGTCGACGGCGTCGTCGAGCAGCACCGCGATGCCGCCGACACCGACACCGACACAGGCGGCGAGCAGCCCGTCAGCGGTTGCCGCTGCGCCATCGGTTGATTCACCCGCGTCGACGACATCGACGTCGAGCGCCAGGGCGCTCGACGCGGTGACCGTCGGATCGAGCGGCTCCCACACCGGGCTGCTCGTCACCCTGGTGGTTCTCGGCCTGCTCGGCGCCGGCGGGGTCGCCGCCTGGCTGCTAATCCGCCCGCGCGGGTCGCCGGTGGGCTGAGCCACCGCCGCAGCGGAGTCATCCACCCGATTCCGTACCCTGTGCGCCGCAGCGCAGGAGGAATCGCCGTTGGCCCGCATCGCCATCACCGGTGGCACCGGATTCGTCGGCATCCACACCGCCAGAGCGCTGAGCAAGGCGGGCCACCAGCTCCGGCTCGTCGCCCGCGGGACGCGCGAGCTCCCGCGTGCGCTCGGCGCCGAGGTGGTGCGCGCCGACGTCGTCGCCGACAACGGCCGGCTGGTCGAGGCGCTGCGCGGCTGCGACGTCGTCGTCAACCTGGTGGCGATCATCCGCGAGCGCGGGCGTCAGACCTTCGAGCGCGTCAACCGCCGTGGCGCCGAGAACGTCGCCAGCGCGGCGCACCAGGCCGGCGTCGGCCACATCGTCCACGTCAGCGCCAACGGCGCCGATCCCGACCCTTACTTCGCCTACCTGGCGAGCAAGTGGAACGGCGAGCAGGCGGTGATCGCCAGCGGCGTCCCCTATACGGTGCTCCGCCCCAGCATCATGTTCGGTCCCGGCGACGGATTCTTCACCGTGCTCACCAAGCTGATCCGTCTCAACCCGGTGATCCCCGTCGTCGGTGACGGCCGGGCGATGTTCCAGCCCATCGCCGTCTCCGATGTGGCGCGCATCATCAGCGACTGCGTCGAGCGCGGCGCCGACCGCGAGGTCCACGAGGTGGGTGGACCGGACCACCTCAGCTACGAGCAGATCCTCGACACAATCAAAGCAGAGCTGGGTGTGCACCGCTTCAAGGTGCACGTGCCGGTGATGGCCATGCTTCCCCTCGCGGTTGTTATGGACAAGGTACTGCCGAAACCCCCGGTCACCCCCGGCCAGCTGCGCCTGCTGAAGAAGAACAACGTCACCCGGCTTGACGCGGTTCCGGCGCAGTTCGGCTTCCGGCCACTCGCCTTTGCGGAGAACTGCGGCTACCTGCACGACTACTGAGCCGCCCCGCTGACCAGCCGATTGACGCGCCGCCTCAGCGACGCCCACACTTGGGCTCCTCCAGCCCCGGCCCGCGCGGCACCAGGCCCCCCGGTCGCTGGAGGCGCGGAGGGGTGGGCATGACCGAGAAGCCGGATGCACCGAGCACGCCAGGCGGCGACGGTGGCAGCACACCGCCTGGCGGCAACGGCGGTGCCACACCGCCTGGGGGAAATGGCGGCGGCACGCCGGGCAACGGCGGCGAGCCCCCGACCAACGGCGGCGGCATGGAGCCGCATCCCCAGCTCGACTGGGTGGAAGCCCAGCGCCAGATGCTGCGAGGCATGGACCAGCCCGCCAAGACCGCGTATTTCCAGATGGAGTCGTCCCAACAGGACGCGATGGTCCAGGATTGGCATCAGCAGAACTTCGGGATGCCGACCTCGACCAACATGCCGCACACCTAACCCGTGCGGGCTGAAGCGCTGAGTCGCAAGTTCGCGGCGGCGCTGCGATGTGATCCGGCGACCAGCGACTCCGTCGAGTCGACCGGGGTGCTGCTGGGGATCGAGCACGAGTTCTTCGTCGTCCATGACGGAGCGCGTGTCGACTTCGGGCCTCTACTCGCCGGGCTGAACCTTGGTCGCCGCTACCTCGACCCGGCCGATGTCAACGCCCGGCGTCTGCCGACGGGCGCGGCCGTGACCTGCGACGGTGTCGAAGCCGAGATCGCCCTGCCGCCGATCAATGTGGCGCCCGGTTTTGTCGTCGAGGCGACGCGTCGCGCAGCGGCGGAACGCAGCGACCTTCGCCACCACCTGGGCGATGGGTTCGCACTCGAGGGCTCGTCGACGCACATCAGCGTCAGCATCAACTGCGGCATCGAGGTGATCGACGCCACCGCACGGTTGTATTCGTGCACCTTTGCTCCGGCGCTGATGCTGCTGCTCGATCGACGCGACTCCTACGGAATTTACGTGCGCCCGCGACCCGGACGGATCGAGTTCTGCGGCGAGTACGCCACTGGGCGCCGGTTGCAGGCTGCCATCGCGTTCGCTGTGGGCAGCGTCCGCGCCTGCGTCAACGCAGTGGTGGGACGGCGACAGCAGGTCCCCCTACCGCCACGCCTGTGGGTCGATCTCAAACCGTCGCCCGATCGCTTCGGGTATGTCGTCCATCACAACGCTTTGGGCACAGACCTCTACGCGCGCGGCCGCGATGCGCCGCTCGCCCTCGCCGGCGGCGGTTCGATCAGCGCCGACGCCGTCCTGCGCGCGTGCTGGTCGTCTGCCCGCGACGCGCTCGGTCCACTGGGCAGTGGCGCCGACGCGCAAGCAGCAAACGACCTCGTCGACAGCGACTGCGCGCTTCCTGCGCGGGGCCTCGACGCTGACGACGATGCGCCGGTGCCAGTGTGCTCGTCGCCGGTGTACGGCCGCCTGGTGGAGCCAGTACAACGTCCACGCTTCGAAATGGCGGCGGTGATGGTCACCTGGGACGCCGCTGTCCTGGTGGTGGCGCAGGTGCGCGAACGGCGCGCGGCGTTCGTCTGTGTCCCGCGCGCGGCGATGGACCGCTTCTTCGAACGTCTCGACTCCGGTGCCCTCGACGGCATCATCACCAGATACCTGCGGCGCCGGCACCGCCCTCGCCACCGTCTTGAGCGGCACGAGCAGATCACCAAGCCGGGCCTGTACGGATCGCTCTCGCGCCGCCGCTCATTGCTGGCACGCGAACCCGACGCCCGCCTGCAGCTGACGAGCGCACCGACGTGAGCGATCCGACACCGTCGATCCAGGACGTCGCCGACACCATCGTCGCCCGGGACGTCACCGAGGGCCGCCCAGGAAAGGACGACGGCGGCGACGACGGCGGGACATTCGCGGAGCCGCCGCCGCCAGAGGATGGCCGTGGCCGCGGCTGTGGTGGATGCCTGCCGTTGCTGATCTGCGTGCTCATCGGTCTGGCGATCGGCGGGGTTGGGTTTGTCATCGGATATTTCACCGCGTCGACGACTGGGGACTCGGCAACTCTGACCCAGCCCGACTTCCCCGTCGCCATCACCGCGCTACAACCGGAGATCACGACCAAGCCGGGCAATGCCAACTTCACCGGGCAGGTGCAGATCCTCTTTCAGCCGACGTGCAACGGCAAGACCAACCGGTTCACACTCCCCGGTCAGCTCAACCTCGGCAACGGCACGTTCTTCCTTGATCCCCAGGGGATCCCGCCATGGACAGGCACAGTCGACCCCAGCAACAAGGTCACCGCAACGGGACAGCTGGGCAACCTGACCGGCACCCTGCTCAATGGCACCAGCCAGCCGTTCATGCTCGACACGCAGAACTTCCCCTGCGCGGGGAAGTACCCGGTCACGGTCACGCTCCCATCGCCGATCACCGTGGGGCCATCGACGACCACCGGCTCGCCGCTGGCGGGCACGATCAACAGCAACACGCCGTACGTCGGCATACCGATGACGACCGGTGGCGGGCGGAGCGTCTACTGGCCGCTGGTCGCCGGCGGCGGTGTCATCGACCTCATGGCACTGGGATATCTGATCGCCAAGTTCCTCTTCGGTGATGACGACGACGACTACGTGTACCGTCGGTCAGAGCGGCGGTGGTGGCAATGACCCCACTGCACAAACACATGATCATCGGGTCGCTGCTGGCGGCGGTCGGCACCGGCGTTGCCGCGGGCGCGCTGGGCCACGGCGTCCGCTCGCAATCGGCCCCGGCAGCACCGACCAACGCCTACTCCGAGTCGACGCCGTGCAACGGGTGCCCAGCGGGGACGCAGCTGCAGTCGGTCGAGGTGCAGGCCCGCGTCGGCAGCGTCCTCTTCGTCGTCCGCGGCCAGTGGCCGGGGTCTGTTGACGCGTTGAAGGCGAGCGTCTGCCTCAATGTCAACGGGAGCGGCTTTGTGCTCAAACCCCACGGGTCACGCAACGCCTTCGAGCCCAGCGTGGTCACCGGTCCGCTGACCGGCTCACCGCCCGCGGTCCTTGCCGCCATCGTGGCAACCAGCCTACGCGGCGACGCACTGCTCATCGATATCACCGCACCCTCGCTGACCATTCGGCCGCTGCGCTTCAGCGTGGCCCTGTGCTCGGGAAGCACCATCGAGCAGCGTCTGCCCGGCACCGGAAGGCTCGTCTGGAGCGGCAACGGAGCGCCACAGCCCGAGGGACCGTCGAACGCATCGACGACGACGGCGCTGTCGTCAACGTCATCGTCATCGACGAGCGTCGTCGCGGCGTCGCCGACTCCGCTACCGCTGGGACTCGACGTCACCGCGCTGCCGCGCAACTGCGCGAGCATCCCCAGCGGCACAGTCCCGGCGTTCCTGCGGCCGACGGGCGACAGCAGCGGTGTCGAGCCCGATCCGCGAAGCTCGGTGCCCACCGAGCAGGTGACCGTCACCCTCGCCGCCAATCCCGCCGGTATGCGCAGCCCGTTCGTCATCGCCGCAGTGGTGCTGCACGGCGACGATAGCTCGCCGGCGGGACAGACCAGTGCAATCGACGGGGCCGGCGAGGTGCAGCTCTACGCTTTCACGCAGGGCGGCAACCTGCACAAGGCGATTCGCACGTTCAACAACGGCGCCTGGACGACCGTCGTCGACAACGACGCCAATGCCATGACGTTCCGTCTCGCTGCAGGGGGCGCCAGCTTCTTCTGGGCGGGGCTCAAACCCGGTGACCACTACGGGTTCGTCACCGCGGCGCCAACCGGTTGCGCCGCGTTGGGCCTGGGTTCGGGTCTCAGCCCTCAGCTCACCGTCGGCTGAGGCTCCAGGCCAGCCTTAGGCGACCGAAGCGCGCGGCCGAGAGAACGACGCGCCGACGAGGAGGAGTACAGCGAGGCCGAAGCACGCCGCAGCGTGCTTGTGGTGCCGGCCCATCGCGCTGGCGAAGAGGTCGGTGTCCGACGTCCAGTAGAAGACACCGAGTGCGCCGAACGCGATGGCGAGGACGATGAATATCCCAACGAACAACCAGCTCTTCTGCATCGTGCACAGCTCCTTGATGATGACGTCAGCGGACGACGATCAGGCCGATCAACCCCAGCGTCGCACAGTAGTAGGCATAGGGGTCGAGCCGCCCTACGCGGAAATAACGGATGAGGAAGCGCGCGCTGGCGTAGGCGGCGAGCCCCGCCAGCACGGCGCCGAGTGCATATTGCCCGACGGGGACCCCCGAGTTGAAGAGCTGGGGGACCTCGAGCGCCCCGGCCGCGGCGATGATGGGAGTGGCCAGCAGGAAGGAGAAGCGAACCGCCTCCTCGTGGCGAAGCCCGGCCAGCAACCCGCCCGCCATGGTCACCCCCGAGCGCGAGATCCCTGGAAGCAGTGCCAGCGCCTGGCAGGCGCCGACCAGGATGGCGGAGCGGAAGCTGAGCCGGTCCACGCTGGCGAAGGCGAGCTCCTGCTCCTCGCGACTGCGGCCCTCGAGCGCCGCGCGGCGTTCGCTGCGACGGCGCAGCATCTCGGCGCCAAGCAGGATGCCGGCGTTGCAGACGAGGAAGATGGCCGCGGGTCGAGGTGTGGCGAAGAGCGACTTGAGACGAGTCTCGAAGACCACGCCGGCGACCCCCGCGGGAACGGTGCCGATGGCGAGCATCATCACCAGCCGCTCGTCGGCGTCGCGGAGCTCACCGCGAACCGCGGCGCGGGCGAAAGCGGCGATGAGCGCCACCCACTCGCGGCGATAGATGACCACGAGCGCGGCCGCGGTCCCCAGGTGCAGCAGCACGAGGTAGGGGACGAAGCTCTCGTCGGACTGCCGGAAGTCGAGGTGGAGAAGGGAGGGCAGCAGCACCGCGTGGCCCAGTGACGACACCGGGAACAGCTCGGTCGAGCCCTGCAGCAGGCCGAGGAACATGGAAGTCCAGAACGGCAAATCGCCGGCGACCATAGCAGGCGGCGTCGGTGCCACACTTCACGTCCATGGACAGCGCGGCGCATCTCAGCGCACTGCAAACCGACGGACGGGCCATCGTCGAAGCGGCCGAGCTTGGTCTTGACGCCCCCGTCCCGAGCTGCCCAGGATGGAACGTCGCCGACCTGGTCGGCCACACGGGCGTGGTGCATCGTTGGGCGACCGCGGTGGTGCAGAGCCGGACGATGACACCGATGCGTCTTCGCGATGTCACCGACAATCCGCCGTCGCCGCAACAGCGAATCGAGTGGTTCAGCGAGGCGCTGGACGGACTCTGCGACGCCCTGGATCGAACCGATCTCGACGCGGATATCTGGACGTGGACGGGACAACGTCCGGCGCGTTTCTGGGCACGACGCATGGCGCACGAGACGGCGATGCATCGCTGGGACGCGGAGAATGCCCACGGTCGCGCTCGGCCCTTCGACAGCTCGTTGGCCGTCGACGGCATCGACGAGATGTTCGACGTCTTCGTTCCGCATCACCCCGGCTGCAGCACGGTGCGCGGTCACGGAGAGACCTTGCATCTCCATTGCACCGACGCCGACGGCGAATGGCTGCTGCGCTTCGGCAGCGACAGCCTCGACGTGGATCGCGCGCACGCCAAGGGTGACGCCGCGGTTCGCGCCAGCGCGTCCGACCTGCTCCTCCTCCTCTGGGGCCGCCGCACCGCCGATGGCCTCGACGTCTTCGGCGATGCGTCGGTGCTGCGACTATGGACCGACGCGGCGAAGATCTGAGACGTCGCAGATTGCGTTGATCGATGGCGGTGCCGCCAGGGGGCATCGTCTTGGGGGGACCGCGGCCCTGCGACGACGCCCCCCGCCGGCCCCGCCTGACGTTAACGAGCCTCGGCGGCTGAACACCGTGCGCACGCAGCGGGCGGACATGGGACATCATCGCAGCGGGTCATTGGAGCGCCGAGCAGTGCGCAGGCGCGACTGAGCGCAGGGACGCCAGAGGCGTCACAAGCGTGCCCGCAAGGTGATGTCCCGTGGCCGACCGCGTCCATGCCAGCGGATGTTCAGTCGGCGATGGTGACGCTCCTAGGGGAGCACGAATGGGCGGCGCACGACCTCGTCGAGGACGAAGATGGTCTGTGTCGCGCGCACGGCGGGCATCGACTGCAGCCGCTCGAGGATGACGTCGCGCAGCGTCTCCACGTCGGGGACGCGGACCAGGATGAGGGCGTCGTACTCGCCGGTGGTAAAGGCGCAGTACTCGACCTCGGACATGGCCATGAGTTGTTCGCGCAGTGACCGCCACGCCGGCTGGCGGCCCGAGATGAGCACCAGCGCGGAGATGCCCAGTCCCAGGCGGCGGGCGTTGACGCGCGCCGAGAAACCGTCGATCACCCCGTCGGCGCGAAGGCGTTCGAGGCGCGTGTAGGCGCCGGCGCGCGAGATCCCGGCGCGCTCGGCGAGGGCGGCGACGGCCAGCCTGCCGTCGTCGCGGAGCAGCTCGAGCAACCTGCGGTCGACGGGATCGAGCGGTGCCGGCGGCCGGCTCGGTGGCGCAGCCGCCGGTGTCGGGGCCACAGTCCGTCCAGGCGGGCCCGGTGTGGTCGGCGTCCTTGTAGGCATATCGCTGTGATCTTAGCTAATTTGCGATATTTCGTCTGGCGATCTAACGTCATCCTGGACAATCTCCGGCTGCGTTAGGACAATTGACGTCGGATCATCCAGGTCCTTGGTGTGGAGGTGAACCATGGCCACCGTCGTCGACGACGTCGCCGCTGACCCCGGCCTGCGGCGCGACTGGGACGGCTTCTTCCAGCGGGTGCAGGACACCGTGATGCAGCACCCGGTGGTGACCCACAACGACTACTGCGTCTGGTTCGACCGCGGTGAGGCGACGCGTCAGCAGGTGCGCGACCTCATCCAGCAGTTCTCCGTCTTCAGCCAGCTGTTCATCGTCGCCCAGCTGCTCAAGACCATCAACGCGCCGACGCTGCAGCAGCAGCGCGAGTCGCGCGAGATCCTCGCCAATGAGTTGGGCGTGGTTTTCAACAGCGGGCGGACATCGCCCAAGGCGCTGAGCGCATCAACCCAGGACGAGGACGACGTCGACCGTCTCGGCGACCCCGAGTTGGTCAGCACCGAGGGCACCGTCGACGGTGGAGTGTTCCATTTCTCGGCGACGCATTTCGAATGGCTGATCAACGTCGCCAAGCCGTTGGGGCTGGAATTCGGTGAGCTGGGCAAGCGCCGCGTCGGCTGGCCGAGCACGGTCCACTACTGCGACGAGCTGGCGCGCCTCTACGGCTCCGAGGACCCCGACGTAGGTGAGGGAGCGAGCTTCGCCGTCGAGCACTGGGCGGCGGCGGGATTCTGGAAGCAGCTGATCCGTGGCCTCGACCGCTTCCGCGACCGCGAGTGCCCCGACCTGCGCCTCGCTTTCTTCACCTGGCACGACCGCGTCGAGGACCAGCATGCGGCGCATACACTGGACGAGCTTCGCGAGGCATTTCAGCGGCCCGACTTCGACCAGCAGAAGTTCCTCCAGGGTGCTCGGGAGATGCTCGACGGGGTCAAGGCGTTCTGGGACGGGCTCAACGAGGGGAGGCTGCAGACCAGCTAGTGGCTGAGGCGATCGCGACCCCGGTGCGCAGCGATGCGCCGGTGCTCAGCGGCACCGATCACATCGAGCTCTATGTCGGTAATGCCCGCCAGGCGGCGCACTACTACCGCACCGCGTTCGGCTTCGACATCGTCGCCTATGGCGGCCCCGAGACCGGCGTGCGCGATCGTGCCTCGTACGTGCTGCAGCAGGGCAAGGTGCGACTCGTGCTGACGGCGCCGATGGGCCCCGACGGTGGCATCGCCGATCATCTTCGGCGGCACGGTGACGGCGTGCGTGCCCTGGCGCTGCGCGTCGACGACGCCGGCGCCGCCTTCACCGCCGCACTTGCCCGCGGCGCCACCGCAGTGCTGGAGCCGACCACCGTCGAGGACGCGCACGGCGCCCTGCGCTACGCGACCATCGCGACCTTCGGCGACACCGTGCACCACTTCGTCGAGCGCGACGAGTACAGCGGACCGCACTGGCCCGGATACCGCGAAGAGAGCAGCTCCGGTGGAGGCGTGGGCCTGCGCTTCGTCGATCACACCGTGGGCAACGTCGAGCTCGGCGCCATGGATCGCTGGGTCGAGTACTACCAGGGGATCTTCGACTTCGACGTCTTCCAGGAGTTCGACGAGAAGGACATTGCCACCCAGTACAGCGCGCTGCGCTCCAAGGTGACCCGCGACCCGCACACGCAGATCACCTTTCCCATCAACGAGCCGGCCGCTGGGCTACGGGCGTCGCAGATTCAGGAGTACCTCGACTACTACCACGGGGCGGGTGTCCAGCACATCGCCCTGCACACCGACGACGTCATCGCCACGGTGAGCAGCATGCGAGATCGCGGCGTCGAGTTCCTGCGCACCCCCAGCACCTACTACGAGGACATCGCCGGTCGCTGCCAGGAGCGTGGCGTCAGCGAGGATATCGACCGGCTCCGCGAGCTCAACGTTCTCGTCGACTTCGACGACAACGGCTACCTGCTGCAGATCTTCACCCGCCCCGTCGGCGACCGTCCCACCCTCTTCTACGAGGTCATTCAGCGCAAGGGCGCGCGCGGCTTCGGCAAGGGCAACTTCAAGGCGCTCTTCGAGGCCATCGAGCGCGAGCAGGCCGAACGCGGCAACCTGTAGGGTCGCCGGCATGCGCGTCTACCGAAGCCTTGGGGATGTGCCACGCAAGCGGCACATGTACGTCGAGCGCGACGGCAAGCCGGTCTACGAAGAGCTGTTCGGCCGTGAGGGTTTCTCCGGTCCGTCGTCGCTCCTCTATCACCGGGGCATGCCCGAGGCAGCGCATGACGTGGTCGCCGGCGACGACGACGTCGCCCAGCGCGAGCACGAGCAGGTCCACGGCCACGCCCATCTCGAGGCGTGGCGCCTCAGTCCCCAGGGAGATGTTGTCGGCGGACGCCAATGGCTGCTGGCCAACGACGACGTGCGCATCGGACTGGCCGTGCCCGCCGAGAAGCAGGAGACGCTCTACGTCAACGCCTCGGCCGACGAGGTGCTCTTCATGCACAAGGCCTCGGGGACGCTGCACTCGCAGTTTGGCCGTCTGCGGCTGCGCCAGGGCGACTACTGCGTCATCCCTCGGGGCACCATCCACCGCATCGAGCTCGACGACGTCGAGCACAGCCGCATCCTGGTCCTCGAGTGCACCGGCATGGTCGATTCGCCGGAGCGCTACCGGTCGCGCAACGGCCAGCTCACCGAGGCCTCGCCCTACTCCGAGCGCGACATCCGCGGTCCCGATGAGCTCGAGCTGGTCAGCGGACCCGCCGAGGTGTGGCTGAAGCGCGCGGGGCGGGTGACCCGCTACCTGCTCGATCACCATCCCTTCGACGTCATCGGCTGGGACGGGACCGTGTACCCCTGTGCCTTCTCAGTGCACGACTACGAGCCTCGCGCGGGTCGCTTCCACGTCCCGCCGCCTACGCACCAGGTCTTCGCCGCGCACAACCTGGTGATCTGCAACTTCGTGCCGCGCAAGGTCGACTGGGACCCGGAAGCGGTGTTTCTTCCCTACCACCACAGCAACCTCGACTCCGACGAGGTCATGTACTACGCCGGCGGTGACTACGCGGCGCGTCGCGGCATCAGCGAAGGCTCGATCACCCACCACGTCGGCGGCGTTCCCCACGGTCCTCAACCCGGAGCCCTCGAGGCGTCACGCGACAAACCGCGCGAGACCAACGAGCTGGCGGTGATGATCGACACCTTCCGGCCGCTGCATCGCACCACGACGGCGCGCCAGGTGCTCGATCACGGCTACCCGTTCTCCTGGCACGCGCAATGAACATCTCGCGTTGGGCCAAGCAGCAGCTCGAAGCCGGTAGCTGGGTGCGTCGTATGTTCGCCGAGGGCCAGCGGCTACGCGGGCTCCACGGTGACGACGCCGTCGCCGACCTCGCCCTGGGCCAGCCCCTCGGCGATCCCAGCGCCGCAGTCCACAAGGCCATTCGCGCCGCGGCGTCAGAGCACGGGGTGGGCCGATTTGGCTACATGCCAAATCTCGGCTATCCCGACGTACGCCAGCGCGCCGCCGAGGACGTGGCCTTCCCCGGGGTCGACGACTCCTGCATCGCCATGACCGGCGGTGCCGCTGCGGCCATGAGCCTGGCGCTGCGGACATTCGTCGATCCCGGCGACGACGTCGTCGGTGTCATCCCCTACTTCGGCGAGTACCCCGCCTATTGCGCCAGCGTCGGTGCCACGTGGACCCCGGTGCCGTCGACGGAAGACTTC
>DASZGL010000054.1:0-2292 GCA_035938875.1 Candidatus Dormiibacterota bacterium | reverse complement strand
ACCGCAGAGATGTCCTGGGGACTGGCGCGCGTGCTCCGCGTGCTCAGCGAGGACGCCACCGTGCGCGCCTGCGTCATCACCGGTCAGGGTCCGGCGTTCTGCGCCGGCGGCGACGTCGGCGGCTTCCCGGTCAAGGGCCAGCTGGGCGCGCAGACGGATGGACGAACGCAGCCCGACGGCGGCGCCCGCGATACTCCCGTCTATCGACCGGCACGCGGTGAGGTTTACCCGGCGGCGGCGATTCGCGACTGCCCCTTCCCTGTTATCGCCGCGGTCAACGGACCAGCGGCCGGCGCGGGGTTCTCGCTCGCACTGGCGTGCGATCTCTCCGTCGCCGACCCGACTGCCCGCTTCGGCGCCCTGCAGGTGACCCGAGGGCTTGTCGCCGACTGGGCGTTGGCCTGGCTATTGGTGCGGCGCATCGGAGTCAGCCGGGCCCAGGACCTGATCTGGAGCGGACGCTGGCTCAGCGCCGAGGACGCGCTACACCTCGGCCTGGTCAACAGACTCTCGGCACCGGGGGCTGCCCTCGACGAGGCGCTGACCTGGGCGGCGGAGCTCGCCAAAGGACCGGCGGTGGCGATCTCGCTGATGAAGCGCCAGGCGCAGCGTGCCCTGGAGATGAGCCTCGAGCAGGCGCTCGAGCTCGACAGCCTGATGCAGGCGCGCGCCTTCACCACCAGCGACGCCGCCGAGGGAGCGCGCGCTTTTCGCGAACGCCGTCAACCGGAGTTCGGCGGCAGCTGAATGTCCATGACAATCACGATAGAAACAGTGCGGACTGACAAGGAGGAGACGACCAGGTGAGCATCGAACAGCAGGAAAGCATCATCACCGACGAGCACCGAGCGCTCATCGGTGTCGAGACGGAGCCCGGATACCACCTCATCGAAGCGGGTGCGGTGCGGCGCTTCTGCGACGCCGTGGGGCTCAAGGATCCCATCTACACCGACGCTGCAGCGGCAAGGGCCGCTGGTCATCCGGAGCGCCCGATACCGCCGACCTACTGGTGCAGCATCATGTCGCCGGGCAGCGAGCTGCGCCGCCCCAACTTCGACCACTTCGGTTCGCGCAACATGAACGGCGGCACCGAGTACGAGTACGTCAAGCCCGCGTACGTCGGCCAGACCCTGGCCTGCACGATGCGCGTTGCCGACATCTACGAGAAGCAGGGCCGCAGCGGCCGCATGGTGTTCACCATCCTGGAGAACATCTGGCGGGACGACAAGGGCGACGTGGTCACCAAGAGCCGGTTGACCGGCATCCGGCTCTAGGAGAGGAGTGATGGCAGCAAAGTTTGCCGACGTCCAGGAGGGGACACAGATCCCCGAGCTTCGCAAGGAGGCGACGACCCAGACGCTGGTGAAATTCGCCGGCGCAACCGGCGACTTCTATCAGATCCACTACGACCGGGAGTTCGCCCAGGCGACGGGCCTGCCCGATGTCATCCTTCACGGCTTCCTCAAGAAGGCGTTTCTCGCCGAGGCGGTGATGGACTGGGCGGGCGGCCAGCAGCACCTGCGCAAGCTGTCGGCCTCGTACCGGGGGGTCGATCTGCCCAGCCGCCGGGACAAGCCGCAGAGCTTCACCGTGCGCGGCAAGGTGGTGAAGAAGTGGGAAGAGAACGGCGAGAAGCTCGTCGAGCTCGAACTCGAGGGTGTGGACACCGAAGGCAAGGTGACCACGCCGGGCTCCGCCGTGGTGGCCCTCGACTGAGGAGTCTGTTGATGCGGGGGGCCGCCGCGGGCGGTCCCCCGCTCGCTTCGTGTCGCCCGTGAGCAGCGACGTCGTCGTGCTCGGCGCCGGGGAGACGCGGCACGGCAAGGTCCCCGAGATGAGCATGCTCGGCTTTCACCTCGAGGCCGCGGCGCTGGCCGTCGAGGACAGCGGACTGCCACACGACGCGGTCGACGGGCTGCTAGTGGTCTCGCCACTGGGTGGCGGCGACAAGCACGGCTTCGCCGCCCTGCTCGCCGCGCACCTCGGGTTGCAGCCGGCTGTGGCCGTAACCGTCGACGCGGGTGGGGCCACCGCCTGCGTCCTGGTGCAGATGGCCCGAGCGCTGATTCGCGACGGGCAGTGCCGCGCCGTCCTCTGCCTGATGGGCACCAAGTCGGCCACCGAGCGACGTCCGCAGTCGACCCGAGCGCCGCAGGAGTTCACCCAGCCGTTCGGCGTCTATGGCGCCGTCGCCTACCACGCCCACCAGGCGCGGCAGCACATGGATCATCACGGGTTGCAGGTTTCCGACCTGGGCGGCGTCGCGGTGGCGATGAGGCGCCACGCGTCGCT
>DASZGL010000053.1:0-22048 GCA_035938875.1 Candidatus Dormiibacterota bacterium | reverse complement strand
TCGAAAGGTGGCAGCGGCGGCCTACCGCTACCGGCGCTGCCCATTTCCACTGGTGGGGGATTGATCAGCCTGGGAGACATGCTCTCCCCGTAGCCAAGTCCCGCGGCGTCCGCGACGCCGCACCGGCCGCCCGCTCCACGGATCACCGGGTCGGGCGCAACGGAGTGATGCCCCGATGCACGGCAGCAGCGTCAGTCGGTGAGACTGCGCACCAGGCTCTCGCCGGTCCGCCTGAGCCGGCCGATGGCGCGACATCCGCTGGTGTTCGCCATCATCGCCTCGCTGGTCTGCGCCCTGGCCGGCACCGGCTTCATCCGCTTCACCGCGGACTCCGGCAGCGCCTTGCTGGTCGGGCGTAACTCGCAGGCGGGACAGGTCAACGATCGCTTCACCAAGGACTTCGGCAGCGACCCCATCGTGGTGGTGCTGACGGCGCAGAACCCCTCGGCGCTGTACACCGAGTCGAACATCACCCGCCTCGCCGCACTGGAGCTCGACCTGGCAAAAGACTCAAGGGTGGCGGCGGTGCTTGGACCGGGGACCGTCGCCGCGGCGGCGCTGCAGGGAGTCAAGAACCAGATCAACAGCACCACGGCGGAGTTCGGGCGCTTCGTCGGCAACCTGGCGCTGATCAGCTACCAGCGGGCGAACCCCAACGTCGACTTCAACCATCTGACCGCCGATCAGCAGACGCAGCTGAGCAACACCGAGAACCAGGCCGAGTCTGCCGGCCAGGCCGCCCTCGCTGCCCAGGTGCTGAGTGCTGCCGCCGCCGCGCAGTCGGCACGAACATCGTTCGCCCAGAATCACCCGACGACGGCGAAGATCATCGACGGACAGGAGGTCGCCGCTGACCAGGCTGCGGCCAAGGTTGCCCTGCCGCAGTTCTTCTCCGCGTACATCAACGCCAAGCTGGGCCGCAACCTCGACGCCAGCGACCAGGATGCTCGCAACCTGTTCGCGCGTTTCAGCGCCGCGTATGGAGTGTGCGACCAGAACATCGCCTCCTTCATGAAGGTGTCGGCAGATTGCCAGGCCTTTCTCTGGCGCTTTCTCCTCGACCTCCCCAACTGCCCGGCGATCAGCAGCAACACCTTCTGCACGCCGAAATCGCAATGGGCGGCGACGCTTCCCGCGCCAGCGCCCGGGGGCCCGAGCCGCGCGATCATCACCGTCCGCCTCACCGCCAACGCCGCCAGGGACCACAACGCGGCGGCGGACGTTGTCACCAAGCTCCGCAGCGAGTTCAGCAACGGCCTGCCCAACAGTACCCAGCAGTCGACGGGCACACCGACGACCACGATTCAGGGGCCGCTGCTGCCCACCGAGTGCAACGGCATCGCCGACACCTCCGGCGCGTGTGACCGCGCGTTCCACAACGCGCCCTTCAGCTACACCATCGCGGGTGCGCCCCTGCTCGCCGCGGGTGTGACCACGGTGACAACACACCTGCTGCTCGCCCTCTTCCCCGTCGCGCTGCTGGTGATGCTGGTTCTCCTGGTGGGCACGTTCGGCGCGCGCGGGCGGGTGTGGCCGCTGCTCGCCGCAGCATTCGCCGCACTGCTGACGCTGGGCGTCACGATGTTCCTCGGCGTATCGGTGACGCCCGCGGTGCTCGCCGGAGTCCCGGTGCTGGTCGGTCTCGGCGTCGACTATGCGGTGCAGATGGTCGCCCGCTTCGCCGAGGAACGGCGCAACGGCCTCGGCATCGAGGCATCACTGCGCCAGGTACTGCGCAACACCGGTCCGGCGACGCTCGCCGCGGCGGGCGCGACCGTCGCCGGCCTGGCCAGCCTCGGCGTCATCGCCGGCGTTGACGCGGGAAGTGTCCTGGTCGCGGTGCCGCTCGTCGCCGAGTTCGCTCTGGTGTTGGTCGGCGGCGTCATCGTCGCCTGGCTGGCGGCGTTGTTGATAGCCCTCCCCGCCGCTGCGGCGCAGGACAAGCGCCGCGAGCAACTCGGCCTGGTCGTTCCCGACACGGCGAGCGAGACCGCACCGCCACCCGCGCAGCGGACCACCGCGCTGGCGTCGCGCTGGCAGGTGGTGCTCGTCCCCGCGGCGCTGCTGGCGATCGCCGGCTGGGCGCTGACGCCACGCGTCCCCGTGCAGACCGACGTCGAGAAGCTCCTCGCGCCGTCGCTCAACGAGCTCAAGGACATCCAGACCGTTCGCGCGCAGACTGGGTACACCAACGAGCTCGACATCTATCTCGAGGGTGCGCCGGTCGGTCCCTCGAACACCAATCCGCCCGACAACGTGCTCTGGCAGCGCCGCGCGACGCAGGAGATCAGCGCGTGTCACCCGGACGCGGTGGCGCAGGCGACGTCGATCGGCGACGCGCTGCTCGGCCCGCTCACCGGGAAGTGCGACCAGACGGGGACGATCACGCTGCCGCCGTCACCCTCACCGACACCGGCGCCCTCGACCTCGCCAACATCGGCGGCATCACCGGGAACGTCACCGGCGCCGTCGAGTCCCTCCTCGTCGCCGACTCCCGCCTCGTCGAAGGTCGACGGTGACATCGTCCGCGTCGCCAATGGCCGCCCCGCATTCGCCGCCGACACCAGCCCGACCGCCGCCAGCCCGGCGGCTGCGACACCCGCGGGCACGCCGGCCGCCACGGGGACACCCGCAGCCTCGGCGACGCCGCTGGCATCGGTTCCCCCCGTGTCGGCGACGCCCGTGGTGCCTGCCCAGCCGCAGACGGACTTCATCTGCGAGCTGCGCACCGTTCCCGCGCTGGCGCGTTCGCTGGTCGGCGGGTTCTCCACCAACACGCCGCCATGCCCGGCGGTCGACGTCGTCAACCACGTCTACATGAACGTCACCGCGAGCAACCCGGATCCCGGCGCGGTGAATCCCGTGTCGGCGCGCATCGCCCTGGGGGTGCGCACCACCTCGGGTGCCGACGAGGCCAACCTCGTCCACCAGCTGCGCAGCGAGCTCGCCGGACACCCGTCGAGCCTGACGTCGGTGGAACCGGCGGGGATCGCCGCACTCGGGGTGTCGGCCTACGACACCATCACCAGCCGCGGGCTGTTTCTCAATCTCCTGCCGCTGCTGGTTGTTGCTGTCGCTCTCGTCCTCATCTACCGCGAGCCGCGTCGCGCCCTCTTGCCCGTCCTGCCCACGGCGCTGGCAGCGGGCTGGGCTCCGTTGCTCATCCTCGTCCTCGGCAAGCTCCCCGGAGCCGGCGACACGCTGGGTTCGCTCAACCCGCTCACCGTCGTCCTCGGCGCGCTGGTTGTCGCCCTGGGCACCGAGTTCGGCGTCGTCCTGCTCCATCGCTTCTACGAGGAACGCGCCCGCGGCCTCGACCCCGATGAGGCGGCAGCCGCCGCGCTGCACGGCGTCGGTCGTTCCATCCTGGTCTCGGCGGCGACCCTCGGCGCCGGGTTCGCCGTTCTGGCCATCAGTGGCCTTTTCCCGGCCGGCCTGCCGCTGATCGCCGACTTCGGCCTGGCGGTGCTCATCGACCTGGGACTGGCGGTGCTGGCGGTGTTCGCGGTGATGCTGCCGGTGGCGGTGGCCATAGAGCGCGTGGCACCCGCCCCCCTCATAGCGGCGCCGGCCGCCGAGTTTCGCCGCCTGGAGCCGGCTCGTGGCGCAGGGGGTCGGGCGGCGAAGGGGCGCAGGCGGGCGGTCGAGCCGCTTCCTCAGCGCACGCGTCCGGTGGCCGGCGCGGTCGCTGAGCCCGAGGTCGAAGAGGTCGAGCCGGAGGAGGTGGAGCTCGAAGAAGCCGAGTTCGATGAGGAGGGGGTCGAGCCCGACGAAACGGAGTTCGATGAGGAAGCGGAGGAGGTACCGGCGTACGAGGAGCATGTTCCGGCGGCTACCGCCGACGAGGTCGAATCGGCCGTCGAGCCGTCGCCCGCTCCCGCTGCACGGCGCCTCCCCGGCATGTCCGGGCGCCGCCGGCCGGCGACACCCGAAGCGTCGCCACCGCCGCTGGAGCTCCCCCGGTCGGCGTCCGCGCGGCTCCCCGGCGTCAGCGGCCGCCGGCGCACGACGGCGCAGCCGCCATTGCCGCGACTGGACGTCACGCCGCCCCCTCTGTCGATCCCCAACACAGCGCCACCTCCGGAGCCGCGGCCGCGACGGCCGGGGAGCTTCATCCCCCGGCGGCACCCGGCGACTGAACCGCCGGTTGGCGTCGCGCCACCGCCGCAACCGCCGCCACCATCCCCGGAGCCGCCTGCCGCGGCCGCGCCGCAGCCGCCGAGCGACTCGCCGCCGGCGCCACCGGCGCCGCCGCCCGACCGCGGCCCGGGCGTGCCTGGAGAACCGCGGCGCAAGTCGCGACGCCGGCGTCCCCCCCCACACCTGCGCCGTCGCGACAACTGATCGCTGCGCGAGCGCCCTCGCCGTTCCTCAGATGACGCCGGCGCCGTGCAGCGCCGAGGCGACGACGAGGAAGAGCACGAGCAGCGTGGCCATGACGGCAGAGGGCGCCAGTGCTGCGGCCACTGCGCTCATCGCCGGCAGGCCGTAGACGGCGCGGACGGCGATGGCGAGCAGGACGACGAACCAGGCGAGGACGGCGAAGTCGATGAAGCCGACCGCCGTCGCCGTGGCATCGGCGGTGTCGCTACCGCCGCGGTCGATCAGCGCCTGGATCACCCTGACCACCTCGAACACGACGAGCACCGGCACGGCGAATGCGCTGGTGACCAGGTAGGTGCGGCGCCGGCCGGGGCACGCCATCAGACGGGCGACGCCGTCGATGATCCAGGCGTCGGCGACCCACACCGCGACGAAGAGAAACGGCAGCGCCAGGGAGAAGCCGACACCTGCGGCACGATTGGTGTCAGCTCGCTCCGGCTCGGCAAGCGTGCTCAGCAGTGACAGCCCCAGCGCAGCGAGCCCGCAGGCGACGACGACGGCCCCGGCGCGTGCCGGCGAACGCCGCCCCGCTGCAATTTCCGAGAGGCGCTGTTCCGGATGGCTGAGCGCGCCGGTGACATCCCGCAGCATCGTCGTACGGTAGCGAAACCCCTTCAGCCGAGCAGCGGCGCCAGTGCTTCCTGCAGCGTGCTGTCGCTGAGCTGTCCACGAAACACTGTGGTCACTCTTCCGGCTCTGTCGATGAAAACCGACTCGGGGAGGTCGATGACTCCGTAGGTGTCGCCGATGACGCTGGCCTGGTCGAGGACGGTTGGAAACGTGACGCCCAGGCGTCGCACGAATGCCCGCGCGTCTCCGGTCTCGTGCCAGTTCACCCCGACGACCACGAGTCCCCGCGCCGCATCGTCGTGCGCGGCGCGCTGCAGCAGAGGCATCTCGGCGAGGCAGTTGTTGCACCAGGTGGCGAAGAAGTTGACGACCACCACCTTGCCGCGCAACGTCGCCAGGTCGACTGGCTGACCGTCGATGCCCGTGCCGTGAAACGTCGGCGCGGTTTCTCCCTGCCGCGCCGGTCCGTTGCCGACGACGCCGGCGGCCGTGCTCGTCGAGCCGGCGCCGCGAGTGCCCGCCAGGATGACCCCAGCCGCCAGCGCGCCGGCCGCGGCGATGGCCGCAAGGCTCAGCATGAGCCGCCGCGATCCCAGCGTGGTGGGCACCCGGCGATCCTACCGGGGTGCCCGCCGCGTCGCCCTGGCGAATAGGCGGTTAGCGGTGATCCATGGCTCGGGCGATCGGCGTAGTGTTCGCCAGCGCAGCCCGCGTGGGACCTGTGTCAACGGCGTGTCAAGGAGTGCGACGCATGAGCAGTTGGGCAATCGTGGTGCCGATCCTTCCCGGCAAGGAGGCAGCCCTCAAGGCTTTCACCGAGCAACTGGCGGCGCGCCTCGACGAATACGTGGCCTCGCGCCGCAGCAAGGGGATGACCATGGAGCGGGTCTACTCCATGGAAACGCCCCAAGGGACGATGGTCACCGCTTACTTCGAAGCCGAGGGCGATATGGACTTCCCGGCCCTCAACCAGAAGTTGACCGCCTCCGACAAGGATATTGACAAGTTCTTCGTCAACGGCCTGCACGACATCCACGGCATCGACTTCAGCCAGCCGATGCCGGGACCCGGACCCGAGAAGGCACTCGAGTGGGGGACCCCGGGCGCGGTCCGAGGCCGCGGGCTTGCCTTCAGCGTGCCACTTCTCCCCGGCAAGTCGGGCGCAGTCCGCGCCTTCTTCGCCGAGGCCGTGGGCCCGCGGCGCGCCGAGCACGATCAGTCGCGCCGCGAAAAGGGGCTCACCCTGGAGCGCGCATTCCTCAACGTCACTCCCATGGGCGACGTCATCTGCGTCTACCTGGAGGGAGACGACCCGGCGCGCGCCAACGCCGAGTGGGCCGTGTCGACAACCGCCTACGACACCTGGTTCCGCGAGAAGGGCCGCGAGCTCAGCGGCATCGACTTCTCCCAGCCCATGCCCGCGATCAGCGAAGTCTGGGACTGGCACACGGCGGCAGCGACCGTCTGACGTCTATGCGAGGCGGAGCGGCGGGCCCCGTGTCGGCGACGCCCGTGCTACCTACTCGCGAGGTGGATTAACCAGCGGCCGGACGGGGGGCATGTGTCCGCGGCGAGTTCCGCAGCAGGCGCGCACGCGCAGCGCGCGCTCTGCGAGGACTGTCTGAGCAGCGGGCATGTGCCCCCCGGCCGGCCGCGTGTCATCTCCATTGACGCGCCAGCGGCGGCAGCAGTAGCATTGCTGACACAGGAGGTCAACAATCCAACCGAGCTGTCCCCGATCATGAAGATCTCGATGAAGGCCGACTACGGCATCCGCGCCCTCCTCGACCTCGCCGAGCACTACGGGGACGACCCGGTGCCGTCGCACGACATCGCTGCACGCCAGCACGTCCCCGGTCCCTTTCTCGACCAGCTGCTGATGACGCTGCGGCGCGCCGGCCTGGTGCGCAGCACCCGGGGACCGCGCGGCGGCCACGTGCTCGGCCGGACGCCTGAGGAGATCACCCTGGGGCACGCGCTCGACGTCCTCGAGGGCCAGGCGACGCAGATGGAGTGCTTCAGCGCGCCGGAGACCTGTGAGGTCAACTTCGGCTGCTCCATCCGCACGTCGCTGATGCGCGCCGAGGACGCCGCGCGCGGGGTGCTCGAGGAGACGACGATCGCCGACATGGTGCGCGAGCGGCGTCAGCAGGGCGTCTTCCACGGCATCTACCACACCATTCCGGTCGGCGGATCGGCGAGCCAGCCGCGTCCATGACCAGACAGGGCATCGAGTTCGACGACTCGCAGCTGGAGCGCTACAGCCGCCACCTGGTGCTCAACGAGATCGGTCCGGCGGGTCAGCGCAAGCTGCTCGAGTCGCGCGTCCTCGTGCTCGGCGTCGGCGGCCTGGGCTCGCCCGTGGCCATGTACCTCACGGCATCGGGCGTGGGCAAGGTCGGTGTCATCGACGGTGACAGAGTCGACCTCAGCAACCTGCAGCGCCAGGTCATCCATCCCGACGCCGCCGTGGGACGCCTCAAGGCAGAGGTCGCCGCCGAGCGCGCGCAGCAGCTCAATCCCGATGTCGAGGTCGTGTCCCACCCGGTTCAGCTCACCCGCGACAACGCCATGACGTTGTTCAGCGAGTACGACCTCGTCGTCGATGGCACCGACAACTTCCAGACTCGGTACCTGGCCAACGACGCCGCGTATCTGCTCGGCAAACCGCTGGTGCACGGATCGATCTTCCGTTTCGAGGGGCAGATCTCCGACTTCGTTCCGGGCGAGGGCTGCTATCGCTGCCTCTACCCCGAGCCGCCGCCCCCGGGACTGGTTCCCGCGTGCAGCCAGGCCGGCGTGCTCGCCGCCTTGCCCGGAGTCATCGGCACCCTGCAGGCGGTGGAGGTGATCAAGCTGGTCACCGGCTCGGGCAGGCCGCTGATCGGGCGTCTGCTCATCCACGACGCTCTGGCGATGAGCTTCCGCGAGATGCGCCTGCATCGCAACCACGCGTGCGTGCTCTGCGGCGATCATCCGACCGTGCGCGAGCTCATCGACTACGAGGCTTTCGTCGGAGCGCCGCTCACCGCCGCATCGCGGCTTTAGCAATCGCTCGTCGGGACTGATCAGTGGTCCTCGTCCTCTGTCTTTATTCCGGTCCGCGCAGCGAGGGTGTGCACACAGTCCGCGAGCTCGCCGTTGCAGCACTGGCCAAGGGTCACGAGGTCCGGGTTTTTCTGGCCGGCGACGGGACGGCGCACGCCGAATCGTTGGCTTCGCTGCGCGACGCCGGCGCGAGGGTCGTCGGCTGCAGCGCAGACGCCGCGGTTCGCGGCTGGGACAAACCGGGGACGCCGGGCCGCGGCTCGTTCGTCGACCTCGGCGACATGACGTCGGACGCTGACAGGGTGCTGGTCTTCTGATGTCGCGCGCGCTCGTCGTCATCGACCATGGTCCGTCGACGGAACGCGGCTGGCTGGCGCTGCGCACCGCTCTGGCGCTCAGTCTCGGCGGCCACGACGTCGCCGTCTTCCTCTACGCCGAGGGAGCGGGGTGGGCGCTGCCGGTCGACGCTCGGGCGTGGCTCGGTGGCGATCCCGACAAGGAGGTGGCGGGGTTGCTCGATGACGCCGGTGCCGCGGTGATCGTCGACCGCGATTCCCTCGAGGCAATCGCCGGCGCCTCCGTCGAGCCGGTGCGCGGCATTGTCCTCGCGGAGCGTGACGACTTCGACCGTCGCTACAGCGAGTCGGCCACCGTGGTGTCGCCCTGATGGCCGCGGTCAGCCTGCACATCGTCACCCGGCTCCGTGGTGCGGCGCTGCTGGCGATGAACGCCGATCGCAACGCCGGCCGCGAGGTCCACGTTCTCCTTCTGCACGACGAGGTCTATCGCGCCGGTACCGAGCGCACGCCCCCCTGCGACCGCCTGCTCCTCGGCGCCGACGACTGCCGCCGTCGTGGTCTGCCGCTCGGCGAGGGGACGGTCGAGTACCCTGCGATCATCGACGCCATCGCCTCGGCGTCGCGAGTGATGACCTGGTGAAAGCATTGGGTGACGGGATGACCGGTGTGGCGACGGCGGTCGACCGCGAGCTGCGTGGCAAGCTCGACGCAGTTCGTGACCGCCTGCGTGCTCTGCAGTCGGTGCTCGTCGCCTTCAGCGGTGGCGCCGACTCCGCGCTGGTGCTCGCCATCGCGCACCAGGTCCTCGGGGAGCGCGCCGTCGCCGCGATGGGAGTCAGCGCAGCCTACCCAGCCGAGGAGCTGCGCTCGGCTCGAGACACCGCCGCGCACGTCGGGGTGCGCATGCTCGAGGTCGACACCACGCAGCTCGACGACGACGCCTTTCTGCGCAACGACGCGCAGCGCTGCTACCACTGCCGCGACGACCTCTACGCGCACCTGCGCCCGCTCGCCGAGCGTGAGGGCCTCGCCGCAATCTGCGACGGCACCAACGCCGACGACCTCGGCGATTTCCGCCCCGGACAGCGGGCGGCGCGAGATGCCGGTGTGATCAGCCCGCTTGCCGAGGCGGGGATGACCAAGGCTCAGGTACGCGACGCTTCGCGCGCCATGGGGCTGCCCACATGGGACAAGCCGCAGCAGGCGTGCCTGTCGTCGCGCATCCCCCGGGGCACACCGATCACGCTGCAGGCGCTGCGCCGCGTGGAGCGCGCTGAGGCCTGGTTGCGTCAGCAGGGATTCCGCCAGCTGCGCGTGCGCGAGCACGGTGATGTGGCTCGCATCGAACTGGAGTCTGGCGATGTCGCTCGGCTGTGCGCCGAGCCGCTGCGCACGCGGTGTGTCGAAGCCCTGCGCGGCATGGGATACGCGTTTGTCAGCCTCGATCTCGAGGGCTTCGCCACCGGCAAGCTGAACCGGCTCATCCCCGACTCCGAGCTGAGAGCTCGATGAGCAACGGCGACCTCAGTGAAGAGGAGCTGATCCGCTACTCGCGACAGATCGTGCTCCGCGAGGTCGGCGGCAGCGGCCAGGAACGGCTGCGTGCCGCGTCAGTCGCGGTGGTGGGCGCCGGCGGTCTCGGCTCGGCGTCGATCCTCTACCTGGCCGCCGCGGGGATCGGCAGGTTGACCGTCATCGACGACGACTGCGTCAGCCTCGACAACCTGCAGCGCCAGGTGCTCCACGACGCCATCTCGGTCGGCGAGCCGAAGACGCACAGCGTGCTGCGCCGCGTCGACGCCCTCAATCCATGGGTGAGGGTGCGCACCGTGGAGCGCCGCCTCGACGCCGGCAACGCTGTCGACCTGCTCCGCGGGCACGACGCCGTTCTCGACGGTAGTGACAATTTCTCGACCAAGTTCGCGGTCAACGACGCCTGCGTCGCGCTGGGAATCTGCGCCGTGATCGGTGGCGTGCTCCGCTTCGACGGCCAGGTCGTGGTCGTGCCGCCAGGGTCGCCATGCTATCGCTGTCTGTTCCGCACCGAACCGGCCGCCGATGCCCTGCCCACATGCAGCTCCGCCGGCGTGCTCGGGCCGGTGGTCGGCATGGTCGGCAGCCTCCAGGCGTCGGAGGCGCTGCGCTACCTGCTCGGAGCGGGGGAGGAGCAGGGCGGGCGGGTGCTGGTGCTCGACGCGTTGCGGCCACGCCTGCGCTCCGTGCCCTTCCCCCAGGACCCGCAGTGCTCGGCGTGTGCTACGCGTCCACTCGCAGCAGGCGAGCCAGCACCGCAAGGGCGCTGATTCCGCCCTTCTGCAGCGCCACGGGAACACCGGGCAGGTAGGCGACGTCGCGACAGCTGTCGGCGATGAGCGCGGCGGGCAGCGCTCGGGGATTGCCGCGGCGATTGACTCGACCGACCTGCGCCAGTGCGCAGACGCGTTCAAAGAGTTCCTCCATGCGCAGCGCCGGCCGCACGTCGACGAGGACCCTGGCCTCGTCATCGCCGATGTTGCGCAGCCCGTGAGTCGTACCCGGCGGCAGGATGATCGACTGCCCCGTCGTCAGCTCACGACGCTCGCGACCAACGCGGACACTGACCCGTCCGCTGAGCACCTCGAATCGCTCCTCCTGCACGGGGTGGATGTGGTCGCTGGGAACGCGGGCGCCGGGGCGCAACGTGTGCTCCCACCGCAACAGCTCGCCGCCCGTGGTGGCGGCGGTGTCGATGAAGTGCAGTGTCTCGCCACTCGCCGGGTTGGTGATGACATCGCCGGGCTGCGCCATGGGGTTCCCCTCTTTGCCACGCGCTCACCGCGGGACAACCGGTGATTATGCGCCGCAGCTCAACCCTGTCTCTTCTCTCGCCGTTAACCGCCGCCTCCGTATCGTCGCTGCCATCGCGCCAGATCGCCACGCGCGCGCGGGCCGTGGCCTCGAGGAGGAACTCCGTGACCCGATATCGGCTCGGTCCCAAGGGCGCAGCGGCACTGTCGGCGCTCGCCGTCACCGCTGTCGCCTTCGCCATTCCCACTGGCGGCTTGCGAGCAACCGCGCAGGGCGGTGGTGAGGATGCCCATGGGGTGAAAGCGCTAGCCGGATACAGCGTGTCCGTGTTCGCGTCGGCGACCAAGGACTACTTCGGTCCAGACTCGATCATCGTCAACGGTAAACACGTATTCGTCGACTATCAGAACAAGACCGCCAAGGATTGCTCGGACGCCACGACCAAGAGCAGCACCGTCGTCGAGTACACGCTCGACGGCGACGTGGTGCGCGCGTTCTCCGTCCCCGGCCACAGCGACGGGATGCGCATGGACTCGGTGACGGGCAATCTGTGGACGCTCTCTTGCGAGGATGGCAATCCCCAGCTGACGGTCATCAACGTCAGCAGCGGCACCACAACCCCCTACACGTTCGATTCTCTGTTGCTCAAGCACGGTGGTGGCTACGACGACATCGCCTTCATCGGTGGAAAGGTGTACATGACGGCGTCGAATCCGACGCTCGACAGCAACGGGCAGAACCTATTCCCCGCCGTCGAAGAGGTCAAGCTACAGGGCTCGAAGGTCGTCCGTGTGCGCGATGTGCTCATGGGCAATGCCTCCGCCACCGATCTCAACACCGGCAAGACGGTCACGCTCAACGAGATCGACCCGGACTCGCTCTACGTCACGCCGTCGGGCGACCTGCAGGTCGACAACCAGGGTGGCACGGAGCTTGTCTTCATCAAGAACCCGGGCAGCACCGCGACTCCGGTGTCGCGCCTTGGCATCGGCAACCAGCAGGACGACACCATCTTCCCGACCGCGAAGAGCGGCCAGCTGTTGGTGTCCGATACCACCGACGGCAAGGTGTATTCGATCCGCTCAGACAACTTCGTGACCACGAAGTACTACTCCGCCGCGCCGTCGGACTCGGGTGTGGCCGGGTTTGTCGGCACCATCGATCCCACGCTGGCACCGCCCACGGGGATCGTCTCGCCGCTGGTCATCGGCATGGTGAGCCCGCACGGCGAGGCGTTCATCGCCGGTGACGGTGAGGGAGACGGCTAGGCGGAAACATCCGAGCGGGGGACAAGGCTGGCAGCCGGCGGGCGTGGATCCGCCGGTTGCCGGCGCCCGAGCCACCTGCCTCAGGGAAAAGGTTATACTGACCTAAACCTACGTGCAGGCATGGCGGAGGGACTCGCTGGTGACCCAGGCGACGGCGATCGACCCCGGCGTTGCCGAGCGCATCGAGCGGCTACGCCGTGAGCGCAACGCGGTCATCCTGGCGCACAACTACCAGCTTCCCGAGGTCCAGGACCTTGCCGACTACGTCGGCGACTCGCTCGGCCTGAGCCGGCGCGCGGCGACCACCGACGCCGACGTCATCGTCTTCTGCGGCGTCCACTTCATGGCCGAGACCGCGGCGATCCTCTCGCCGGAGAAGGTGGTGCTGCTCCCCGACCTCGCTGCCGGCTGCTCGCTCTCCGACACCATCACCGCCGAGCAGCTGCGCGATTGGAAAGCGGAGCATCCCGGCGCGGTGGTGGTCAGTTATGTCAACACCACGGCGGCGGTGAAGGCGGAGTCCGACTACTGCTGCACATCGTCGAACGCAGCCGACATCGTTCGCGAGATCCCCGAGGATCGCGAGATCCTGTTTCTCCCCGACATGTTCCTCGGCGCCCACGTCGAGCGGGTCACCGGCCGGCGGATGACCATCTGGATGGGCGAGTGCCATGTCCACGCCGGCATCGACCCAGAGGATCTCGACGCCATGCTCGCCGAGCATCCCGACGCCGAGCTGCTCATCCATCCCGAATGCGGCTGCACCACGTCGACGCTCTATCGCAGCAGCCGTGGTGATCTCGGCGACACCAGCGTCGTCGTCGCGTCGACCGAGGGCATGGTGCGCCACGCGGTCGAGGCGCCGGCGCAGACCTTCATCGTCGCCACCGAGATCGGCATCCTGCATCGCATGGAAAAGTTCGCTCCGCAGAAGCGGTTCGTTCCCGCGTCGCGCCAGGCGGTGTGCGGCTACATGAAGATGATCACCCCCGAGAAGGTGGCTCGGGCGCTGGAGCGCATGGAGCCACGGGTGACCGTCGACGCCGGTGTTGCCGCGCGGGCGCGCATCGCCATCGACCGCATGCTCGCCGTCGCCGCCTAGCCGGGTTCAACACCCTGCCAAGGTCCTGGCGCTCTACCCGCGCTTAGACTGAGGGCGATGGTCCTGCCGAGAACTCTGCGGTACGAGGACGGCGTGCTCATCCTCCTCGACCAGCGTGCGCTCCCGGCGTCGGCAGAGGAGGTGCGCTGCGCCAGCGCCGCCGACGTGGCCTCGGCCATCCGCACCATGGCGGTACGTGGTGCACCCGCGATCGGCGTCAGCGCGGCATACGGAGTTGCCGTCGCCGCGCGGCAGGCGCTGGCGCACGGTGACGACGTTCGTGATGCTGCGCTCGAGGCCTGCGCGGCGTTGCAGTCAGCGCGACCCACCGCCGTCAATCTCCACGCCGCCTTGACGCGCATGCACGGCGTCGTCAACGGTTGCCAGCCGGTCATGACCGCCGCGGACCTCACCGGCGCGCTGGAGGCGGAGGCCGCCGCCATCGAGGCGTTCGAGACCCAGGCGTCGCGGGCGATGGGCGTCAACGCGGCGCGACTGCTCCCCGACCGCGCCCGCGTGTACGTCCACTGCAACACCGGTGCGCTGGCGACCGTCGAACGCGGCACCGCGCTTGCCGCGGTGTACCAGCTCCACGACGAGGGTCGTCTCGACGTGGTTGTTGTGGGCGAGACGCGTCCCCGGCTACAGGGTGCGCGCCTCACCGCGTACGAACTGTCTGCCGCAGGTGTGCCCCACGTCCTCGTCGTCGACTCGCTGGCCGCCACGCTCATGCTCCAGCAGGCGCTCGACGCGGTCCTCGTCGGCGCCGATCGCGTCGCCGCCAACGGCGACGTCGCCAACAAGGTCGGCACGTACTCGCTGGCCGTCGCCTGCACGCATCACAGCGTGCCCCTTTACGTCGTCGCGCCCTCCACCAGCATCGACATGACGTGCGAGACCGGCGCCGACGTGACCATCGAGGAGCGCAGCGACGACGAGGTCACCGCGGTCGGCGCCACACGAGTGGCACCGAGAGGTACCCGTGTCCTCAATCCCGCCTTCGACATCACGCCGGCGTCGATGGTGACGGCGTTGATCACCGAGCGCGGCATCGTCGCGCCGGTGACCGAAGCCTCACTGGCGGCCCACCTGGCCGGCATCAGCTGACCGGCGTCGCGCTCTCCGCGGCGCGAAGGCGCCGGCACAGCTCGATGAGCAGCTTGAAGGCCATCTTGGGATGCTCGTGGAGCAACGGCTTGAAGTGCCACGCCGCGATCGACAGCGTGTGCATGTCGGTGTCAGCGCGGACAGTGGCGGTGCGTGGCCCGCGATCGATCAGGGCGATGTCGCCAAAGTAGTCACCGGGACCCAGTGAGCGCTTGCGTCGCCCGCCCTGGATGACTGTGGCGTCGCCGGCGAGGATGAGATGGAAGCCAGTGCCCTCGGTTCCCTCGCGAACGACCTCCTTGCCGGCGGGATGATCGACCTCCTGGGAGCTGCGCAAAACCGCCCTCAGCTCCCCCTTCGACAGGCCCTCGAACAGGGGGACCCGTCCGAGCATCTCAAGCCGATCGTCGCGTGCAGCCATGGCCTCCCCCGGGTGGGTTGACGCGCGGGCAGATCATACGAGAGGCCGTCACTGGCTGTGCGCAGATCCCGAGCCGTCGACGGCATAGAGGCGCCATTCGCCGGGGAGGCCGCGGAGCTCTCGTGTGCCCCGGTCGGAGAAGCCGAAACCTGCTCCGGCAACGAGCTCACGCACCGTGGCCGAGACCAGCACCTCGCCGGATCCCGCAGCGGCGGCGATGCGTGCCGCGGTGTGCACGGCGATGCCCGTGAGCTTTTCGCCCACCGCCTCACACTCGCCGGTGTGGAGGCCGGCGCGGATGTCGACGCCGGCGGCGTTGAGCGCGCTGAGCACGGCCTGAGCGCAGCGGATCGCGCGAGCAGGGCTCTCGAAGGCGGCGATGAACCCGTCACCGGCGGTGTCGATCTCGCGCCCTCGATGGCGCTCGAGCTCGCGACGGACGATGGCGTTGTGGCGTACGAGCAGCTCACGCCAGGCGCGATCACCCAGCCGCGCCGCGATCTCGGTGCTGCCCACGATGTCGGTGATCAACACCGTGGCGAGGACCAGGTCGGCGTCGCTGCTGTGCAACAGCCCGTCGGCGGCCTCGGCCAGCGGCGTACTCTGCAGCCGTTCGGCGATGAGCTTGACGGCTCGGGCGGCGCCTAGAGCCTCAGCGGTGCGACCGCAGCGGGTTTCGACGTCGGCGAGCGCGAGCAGCGCATCGGCTTCGCGCGCCGGGTAGGGCATGCTTCGATAGACGTCGACCGCTTCGGTGAGGTGGAGCAGGGCGTCGGCGTGCGCGCCGTCCGCAGCCAGCGCGATTCCCTCGCAGAGCGCCTGCGCGGCGCGGTTGTGCCGGTTGGGGTCTGCGGTGGTCAGCTCGCGGAGGACGTCGAGCAGCTGGGCGATGCGCGCGCGATCACCCTGCTGCGCCAAGGCGTTGACCACGTCAGGCGACACCAATGCATGCGTCGAGGGACGGTACGACCCGTCGATGAAACGCCGTACCACCACGTCTGCGGCGTGAGAGTCATTGAGAAGGTTGACGCGGGTGACGTGTGCCAGGGCCGGATCGATGCGCTGGCCCTCGCCGTTGGCCTCGGCGAGCTGCAAGTTCTCGGCGGCGTACGTCGCGGCATCGTCACGCAGACCTCGACGAAGGGTTACTTCGGCAAGCGCGGTCAGCGCGACCATGCGCGTGGGAATTGCGGGGGCATCGCGGAGAGGCATGGCCTCGGCAAGCGCGCCATCGTAGTCGCCCGTCACCGAACGTGCCCATGCGCTGCCACCGTGTACGTATCCCGCCTGTCCGGGAAGCACGCGATCAGCGAGGTCGCCGGCACGCGCCAACAGCTCGCGGGCCCTGTCCATGTGTCCGCGCCACAGCGAGATGTAGCCGACAGTGGTCGTGGAGTTGACCTCGGCTGCGAGCGATCCGGCGGCCTTTGCCGCGCGGATGGCCTCGTCGAACGCTTCGATGTATTCGTCGTCGGTGCGGCCCAGAATCGCCCTCGTGGTGTGGATCTGCGCCAGCGCCTCACCGTGGCCGGCCCGGACCGCGGTTTCCTGGGCACGGGGGATCAGCGCCCGGGCTTCGTCCCGAGCACCCCTGATGGCCAGGTGACGGGTCAGCTGTTGCAGCGCCCAGGCCTCAGTCCAGTCGTCGCGACCCTCGACCAGCGCGAGCGCCTCACGGTTGAGCGCCAGCGCGCCGGTGCTGTCGCCGTTGCGCCAGAGGTCCTGCCAGAGCCATCGCATCGCCCTCGCCTCGGCCACCGCGTTGTTGCCGCGTTGCGCGATCGCCCTTGCTTCGCGGGCAAACGACGTTGAGTAGGTGCGGTCCTGGTCGGTGACCGTCGCTTCGGCGGCTTCGAGAAGCAGCTCGAGGCGGTCCGGCGCGTCGTCGCCGAGAAGCCGCAGCGCGTTGCTGTAGTGCTCGCCGGCGGCGATGTACGCGTGGAGCCGTGCCGCTCGCCGCGCCGCCCGCAGCGCGTACTCGGCAGCCCTGTCGGTGACGCCGGCCTGGGAGAAGTGGTCGCTGATCTCAGCGGCCACGGCATCGGGGTCGGTGGTGTAGATCGACGCAAGCGCCTCCGCCACCCGGCGATGAACGTGCTGCCGTTCGGGGCCGACGAGCTCGTCAGCGAGCGCCTCGCGGGTCAGCGCGTGGCGGAATGCGTAGTGGGTCGTGCCGCCGTCGCGGCGCTCGACGAGGAGCTGCCGGTCGAGGGCCTCGACCATCGCCCGGTCCACGGCCTCGCGGCTGGCTTCCGCGGCGATCACCAGCGCGTCGGCGTCGACGCGTTCACCGGCGACGGCGGCGATGCGCAGCAGAATCGCGGTCGAGTCGTCGACGTGCGCCACGCGCGCCAGCAGCGTCTCGCGCACCGTCTCCGGCAGCTCGATCTGGTCGAGGCTGCGCCGGTCCCATTCGTCGCCGCTCCGGTAGATGTCGCCACGTTCGACCAGAACGGTGCAGAGCTCCTCGATGAAGAAGGGGTTGCCGGTGGTGCGGCTTCTCACCGCGTCGACGAATTCGTCGCTCACCGAGGTGCCGCCGAAGAGCGCGCTGACCATGGCGCGCACCTGCTCGCGGTCGAGCGGCGTGAGGCGTACCTCGTCGACCCCCTGGGCACGGCGCATGTGAGCCAGCAGCGGGGTCAAGGGATGGCGCCGGTGGAGCTCGTCGACGCGATAGGTGGCCACCAGCCACAGCGGCAGGGTTGGCGCCTCGCTCACCAGATGGGCCATTAAGCGCATCGTGTCCGGGTCTGCCCAATGGATGTCCTCGAGGAGAAGCAGCACCGGCCGTGCGGCGCCGAGGCGGCGCACCAGGTGCCATGTGGCGGCGTGGAGGTCTTCGGCGGTCGCCGCAGTTCCCGACCCGCCCGCACCGACGAGCTCACTGACCTCGGGCACCAGGGTGGCGGCGAGGCGCGCGGGACCGTCGAAGAGCCGGCGCAGCGATGCGTCGTCGGCCGTACGCGTGTGGCGGCGCAAGGCGGCGACGACGGGTGCGAACGCGGTGCTCGCTCCCTCGGTACACGCGCCGCTGAGGATCAGGAAGCCTTCTGTCTCGGCCAGCCGCGTCGCGTCCCCGGCGAGCCGGCTCTTGCCGACCCCGGCCTCACCGCCGATGAGCAGCGTGCGCCCGCCATCGCCCGCGCCGACGCGGGCCAGCGATCCGCGGACCGCAGACAGCTCCTCGTCGCGGCCGACGTGGAGGGGGCAGACGACCGATCGGGTGGGCACGGTTTCCCAGGGTAGTCCTCACCGCGAGGGCGCGCCAGCGCATGGCACCATGCCGTCGATGAGCCAGGCGCGCGCCGCCGTCGGAGTGATCGGCGGCACCGGCCTGTACAGCTTCCTCGACGACGCCGAGGAGGTCGATGTCGAGACCCCCTACGGACCACCGAGCGGCGCCCTCACCGTGGCACGAATCGGAGCTGTCGGTGTCGCCTTCCTTCCCCGACACGGCCGCGGGCACACCATCCCCCCGCATCGCATCAACTACCGCGCCAACCTGTGGGCGCTGAGCACCCTTGGCGTGGAGAGAGTGCTGGCGCCGTGCGCCGTCGGGAGTCTGCGCGCCGATCTCGCCCCCGGAGAGGTGGTGATCTGCGACCAGTTCCTCGACCGCACCCATTCGCGGGAGTCGACGTTCTTCGACGGGCCGGAGGTCGCTCATCTCAGCGCCGCCGATCCGTACTGCGCCGAGCTCCGCCCCTTCGCCGCGGCGGCGATCCGTTCCGCCGGACTCGTGGCTCACCGTGGCGGCACCGTGGTCGTCGTCCAGGGGCCACGATTCAGCACCCGCGCCGAATCCCGCCATTACGCCCAGCTCGGCGACGTCATCAACATGACCCAGTATCCCGAGGTCGTCCTCGCCCGCGAGCTGGGGATGTGCTATGTCAACCTGTCCCTGGTGACCGACTACGACACCGGCGTCGCCGGATCCCCGGAGATCCGCCCGGTAACCCAGGAGGAGGTTTTCGCCGTCTTTGCCAGGAACACCCAGCACCTGCGCAGCGCTCTCGTGAGTCTCATCGAGAGCGTTCCGGCGCGGCGTGGCTGCGACTGCGCCGCTCAACGCCCCGTCCCTCTGTCCCACTGACCGCCGCGACGACCACGAGGTAACCCATGGAAACCCTGCCTGCAACCGCATCGGCACACGTCGAGGTCGACGACAGCGGCGTGCTCACCGTGACCCTGTCGCGGCCGCGCCATCTCAATCCCCTGGACGAAGGCGTCTTCACCGTCCTCGCCTACGCCTTCGGCGAACGGGCACACCAGCGTGACGTGCGCGCTGTCGTGCTGCGCGGTGAGGGCGATCACTTCTGCTCCGGGCTGGATCGCGCGCTGCTCGCGGGCATAGCCGCCTCCAGCGGAACCGAGAGGGAGAGCGGGCATCGCCTCCAGGAGGTGTTCAGCGCCGTCGAGTCATGTCCGCGACCCACGCTCGCCGTCATCCAGGGCGCGTGCATCGGCGGCGGCGTCGAGCTGATGCTGGCATGCGACTTCCGCGTCGCCTCCGACGACGCGCACTTCTCGCTGATGGAGATGAAGTACGCCTTCGTTCCAGATCTCGGCGGTGTGCACCGTCTGCAGCGAGAGGTGGGCCTCTCCCGCGCCAGGGAGGCGGTGTACTTCGGCGATCGGATCGATGCCGCAACCTTCGAGCGCTGGGGGGTGCTCAACGAGGTCGTCCCCCGCAGCCAGCTCGATGCCTGCGCTGCGCGGTGGCTGGATCGGTGCGCAGCCGCCGCACCACTGGCGGTGAGCGCGGCCAAGCGGATCATGCTCGCCGACAGCGCGGGTATTGATGGCAGCCGCAGCATGGCTGAGGCGTTGCGCGAGAACCTGACCACCCTGCTCCGATCCGAGGACTTCCGCGAAGGGCTGGCGGCGGCGATGGAGCGCCGCGCCCCGCGCTTTCGCGGCGAGTAGTGAGCGAGCCGCTGCTGCTCGCGATCGACCAGGGGACCACAGGAACGACGTGCCTGCTGGTCACCGTCGACGGGGCCATCAGGCGGCGCGCCTACCGGGAGGTGCCGGTCAGCTATCCCCGGCCGGGTTGGGTGGAGCAGGACGCCATGGCGCTGTGGGAGTCGGTGGTCGGCGCCGCCGCCGAGGTGCTCGATGGCGACACCGTGCCGGCGGCGATCGGCATCACCAACCAGCGCGAGACCGTCGTCGTCTTCGAGCGTGAGACGCTGAATCCGGTGGCGCCGGCGATCGTCTGGCAGTGCCGGCGCAGCGCTGAGCTGTGCGACGCACATCGCAATGCCGGTGAGGAGGCCGAGCTGCGCCGGCGCACCGGGTTGCTCCTCGACCCATACTTCACCGCCACCAAGATCGAGTTCATGCTGCGGGACGATCCCGAGCTGCGTCGCCGCGCCGAAGCGGGTGAGCTCTGCGCCGCGACCGTCGACGCCTGGTTGATCGCGCGCCTCAGCGGGGGCGCGGTGATAGCCACAGACGCCTCGAACGCGAGCCGCACACTGCTCTACGACCTCGGGAAGGGCAGCTTTGACGGCGAACTCTGCCGGCTGTTCGGTGTACCCATGCGGATGCTTCCCGAGGTGCGCGAGTCGGCGGGTCGCGTCACCCTCACCGATCCCGTCGCCTTCCGCGGACTGCGCGTCCCTGTGTCGGGCGTGGCCGGCGATCAGCAGGCGGCGCTCTTCGGCCAGGCGTGCGTCGACCCGGGCATGAGCAAGAACACGTACGGCACGGGATCGTTTGTTCTCGCCAACATCGGCAACAAGGTGAGGGACCCCGGTCACGGCCTGCTGGCGACGGTGGCCTGGCGCATCGCCGGACGCGACACCTTCGCGCTGGAGGGGAGCATCTTCGTCAGCGGTGCCGCCATCACCTGGCTTCGCGACGGTTTGGGCCTGATCACCGAGGCGGCGGAGGTCGGGCCGCTCTTCGACAGCGTCGCCGACGCCAACGGCTGCCACTTCGTCCCCGCTCTGGCCGGCCTCGGCGCCCCCTACTGGGACAGCGGCGCCCGCGGAGCGCTGCTCGGCATCACCGCCGGTGTCACCAGGGCGCACGTCGTCCGCGCCGTCGTCGAGGCCATGGCCTTGCGCACCCGCGACGTCGTCGAGGCGATGGAGTCGGCCGGCGGCCTTCGCCTCGACGAGCTGCGCGTCGACGGCGGCGCCAGCGTCATGGACGGCCTCTGCCAGTTCCAGGCCGACCTCCTGGGCATCCCCGTGGCCCGCGCCGCCTCGGCGGAGACGACAGCCCTCGGCGCCGCCTGGCTCGCCGCGGTCGGCGAGGATCTCATCGCCGGCCCCGCCGCCGTCGCCGCCGCCTGGCGCCCCGGCCGCCGCTTCCACCCCGCCACCCCCGGCCGCCGCCCGGCAGCGCCCTACGAAGCCTGGAAGGACGCCGTCAATCGAGTGCGAAGCACCGGAAGCGCGTGAAGCGCGCACAGCGCCGATGGGCGCACAGCGCCCGGCGCACCCGCGCCGGCGGCGCTCGAGGAGCGCCGGAGGGGGGTAAGGCCGATCCGGGCTCCGCCCGGTCGGCAATGAATAGGGGGGAGCATCCCCCCTCGAGAAGTCGAGGGGAGCATCCCCCCTCGAGAAGTCGAGGTCTTTTCGTGTCCTCCAGACGCGAAAAGACCGGGAGGTTGGCCTCCCGGTCTTTCCAAGGAAGGGAATGAGCTTCACATTCAAGGAGCAGATTGCTCCGCTCGGTGTGTTGAGATTACTCCTCGCATCGATGAAGCGATGTTCAGGTTCCGAGAAGCCTTGTAAAGGCTCGGTGACACGGCTTTGCCGCCCGCGCACCGTTGCAGACCACGGTATTCTCGCCGCGTCTGTGGCAGGGCAACTGTGAAATCCCGCCGCTACGCCATCCTGTACGACGTCGAGCGGTGGCGGAAGAATCGCACCATCCTGCTGTTCCCGGCGACCGTCTTCATCCTGGTGACCATCTTCTCGGCGACGCTGCGCAACGGGGGCTCCACGTCCTTCTACTCGCTGGTCGGCGCCTTCCTCTACGCCCTGGCGGCGTCATTCTGGACGCGACAGAGGTTCAGCTATCTCAGCGTCGACGGCGGTGACCT
>DASZGL010000052.1:0-26354 GCA_035938875.1 Candidatus Dormiibacterota bacterium | reverse complement strand
AGGCATCTTCTTCAAGTCGGTCGACCACGTGCTCAACGGCTCGCCGCTGCACATCTACGCAGCACGCAGCGATCCACCGCTGACCGACAACCCCAACGACGACCCGCCGATCATCGTCTTCCTGCTCGCCCCCTTCGTGGCCATCGCCAAGGGCGTCGGCCTGGAGAGCAACCTCCGCGGCGAGGTTGTTCTGGTCACTCTCTGCTTCATCATCCTGGTCCCCATCTTGGGCTGGCTGGTGGTCAGCGCCATCGATCGGCTCAATCCGGGGCTGTCGCCGCTGCAGCGACTCGCCGCCTACGCGCTGGTGACGCTGTCCCCCCTGGTGTGGCTGTGCTTCTCACCGTGGGGACACATCGAACAGCCGCTGATGATCGGGCTCCTCATCGCCACCGTCCTCGCCCTTCAGGCGCGGCGTGAGCTCCTCGCCGGGGTCCTGGGCGGCCTCACGCTGCTCACCGGCCTGACCGCGGCCTTCCCCCTGCTGGCCCTGGCCACGCTGCTCTACGCGTCCGGGCAGCTGCGTTCGCTGTGGCGCAGCGCAGGCCTGGCCGTGCTCATCCTCGCAGTCGGGGTGGCGCCGTTCCTGCTCGCCGATCAGCACAACACCGCGTATTCACTGCTCACATTCCGCCCGGGGCGAGCCATCGGTGGCAACTCCATCTGGGCTCTGGTCAACTTCGACCGGCCGAGCGACCTGGCTTCGTTAATCCGCCGGCTAGACACACCGGCTGAGGCGCTGGTCTGCATCGCCGCGGGATACGCCGCGGCAACGCGTCTGCGGATGTCGGTGCGCTCGGTTGACGTGTGGGCGATCCTGACCATCGGCGCGCTCGCCCTGCCGATGCTGGTCAAGGTCAACTGGCCCTACTACTACGCCGCCCCCTTCGTGCTCATGCTCATCTGGGAGCTGGGCGCGCTGCGCGACCGCGCGGATTCGCCGCGCTGGCCGGTTTTGAGCGTCGGCTACCTCATCGCCGCATCGACGCTCGGGCAGTACATCGGCATGGCGAGCATCGGCCTCGGGGACAGGGTGATCACCGGGATCGCCGAGTTCACCGTCATGCTGGGGTTCGCCGCAGCCATCTGGTACCAGCTGGAGACCAGGGCGCCCCGCGACCAGCCGGTGCCGGCGACCTCGGGCTGACCTGGCAGGGTCGATCCGTCAGAGTCGCAAACCGCGGATCCGCGCACAGGCCTCGTCGACCCGGGCGTCGGGCGCGGTCACGGAGACGCGGAAGTAGCCCTCGCCGCTGGGCCCGAAGCCCACCCCCGGGGTGAGGTTGACGCCGACGCCGTCGAGGACCGCCGAGGCGAAGCCGATGCTGTCATAGCCGGCAGGAACTCGTCCCCAGAGGTAGAACGATGCCTTGGGCAGGGGCACCTGGATGCCGACGGCGGCGAAGGCGTCGCGAAGCCTCACCTGGCGGGCGCGCAGCACCTCGTTGCGGGCTTCGATCGCCTTCGGGTTCTCGGCGAGGGCGACGATGGCGGCCCGCTGCACCGCCTGGAAGATGCCGCTGTCGACGTTGGTCTTGATCTGCCCCAGCAGGCGGATCAGCTCGGCATTGCCCACGGCCATGCCCACCCGCCAGCCGGTCATGTTGTGCGTCTTACTCAGCGAGTGGAACTCGAGGCCGACCTCTTTGGCACCGTCGAACTGCAACAGGCTCGGCGCGCGGTAGCCGTCGAAGGCGATCTCCGTGTAGGGCGCGTCATGGGCGAGGATGACGCCGTGTTCGCGGCAGAAGGCGATGGCCTGCTCGAACATGGCGGGCGGCGCCACCGCCCCGGTGGGGTTGTTGGGGTAGTTGAGCCAGAGCAGCCGTGCCCGGCGGCGCACGGCGTCAGGAATTGCTGCCAGGTCGGGTAGAAACCCCAGGGCCTCGCGCAGTGGGAGACGGTAGGGCTCGGCCTCGGCCATGATCGCCCCGGTGACGTAGACGGGATATCCCGGGTCGGGGGCAAGCACGACGTCGCCGGGGTCGACGACGGCAAAGGGCAAATGGGCGATGCCGTCCTTGCTCCCCAGCGTGGGAAGCACCTCGTTGTCGGGGTCGAGCTCGACGCCGAAGCGCTGCCGATACCAGCCTGCCATGGCAACGCGGAGCTCGCGCAGCCCATAGTAGGACGCGTAGCGGTGGTTGGCGGCATCGCGAATGGCGGCCACTGCGGCCTCCACCACCGCGTCCGGCGTGGGCAGATCGGGGTCGCCGATGTCCAGGGCGACGACGTCGACACCGGCGGCCCGCTTCTCGGCGACCTTCTTATCGATCTGGGCGAACAGGTACGGCGGGATGCGCGCCATCCGCGCGGCCGCCCGGGCGCGCTGCTCGATCACGGTGCGCTCGTGGCGGCGGCAAGCACCTCACCGGGCTGCAGTTCGAGCTCGCCGGTGAAGACACGCTCCGCCGCACCGGTCATCAGCACCGCAGACCCCGGTTGCCATTCGATGAGCAGGTCTCCCCCGCGCAGCTCGACGGTCACCGGCGACCCGGCCAGGCCCAGGCGTCGCAGGGCGACGGCGGTGGCGCACGCCCCGCTACCGCACGCGTTGGTCTCCCCCACCCCACGCTCCCAGGTGCGCTGCCGCACCCGGGTTGGCGAGAGCACCTCGACGAACTCGACATTGGTGCGCTCCGGAAACAACTCGTGCGTCTCCAGGTGCGGCCCCAACGTCCCCACCGCAAACCCGTCGGCGTCGTCGACAACGACCACGCAGTGGGGGTTGCCCATGGACACGCAGGTGATGCGCAGCCGCTCTCCGTCCACGTCGACGGGCATGTCGACGACCTCATCGCTCTCGGTGGCGACGGGGATCTCCCTGGCGGCAAATCGGGGTGGACCCATGTCGACGGTGACCGATCCACCCTGGCGTCGGGTCGTCACCGGACCGGCGCCGGTCTCCCAGGTGATGCGATCGCCGGCCCAGCCGAGGTCGGCGGCGAGAATGGCGACACAACGCACGCCGTTGCCGCACTGCTCCGCCTCGCTGCCATCGGCGTTGAACAGCCGCATGCGCAGATCGGCGACGACACTCCGCTGGACCACCAGGATGCCGTCCGCGCCCACGCCGAAATGCCTCCGGCAGGCGCGCCGTGCCAGGGCGGCCCAATCGATGGCAACCGAGTTCCGGTCATCAACGACCAGAAAGTCGTTGCCCAGACCGTGCATCTTGGTGAATTGCATCGATGACCTCGTCGACCAGCGCGTCGGCGGGCCCTGCGCCGCGCTCGAGCCAGCGGATCCGCGGATCCCGCCGGAACCAGGTCCGCTGCGTCTTGGCATAGCGGCGAGTGCGCCGGATCAGCGCATCGACGGCTGCCTCGAGCGTCAGCGAGCCGTCGACCACCGCGAGTGCCTCGCGGTACCCGATCCCGGCACTCTCGAGAGCGTCGCGGGGGATACCGCGAGCCATCGCCGAGTGTACTTCGTCGATCAGCGCGCCGGACTCGAGCATGCGCCGCGACCGCACCTCGATGAGCTGGTCGGCGACGTCCCGCGGGGCGTCGAGGCCGATCAGCAGCGCATCCCGGCCACCGACGCGGCCGCGTGCTGCCTGGAGCTGACCGCCACGCGCGTCGAGGATCTCGAGCGCCCGGATCACCCGGCGGGGATTGCGCAGATCCACCGCAGCCGCGCCCTGGGGATCGCGGTCGCGCAACTCGTCGCCCAGCACGTCGACTCCTCCATTGCCCATCGATGCCTCGAGGCGTTGCCGGCGCCGCGCCGGGTCGGGGGGGACGCCGCCCAGGTCCAGGCCGTCGACGAGGGCGCTGACGTAGAGCCCGGTGCCGCCGACGACGATGGCCCTAACCCCGCGCCCGTCGAGCTGAGAGAGCACCGCTCGCGCGCCGGCCACCCAGTCGGCGACCGAGTACGGCTGCTGCGGGTCGCGGACTCCGAGGAGGTGGCAGGGAACGCCGCGGAGCTCGGAGTCCGTGGGTGCGCAGGTGCCGACCACCAGGTCGCGGATCACCTGTCGCGAGTCGGCGTTGAGCAGCTCGGCGTCGCCCAGGCGCAGGGCGACGGCAACCGCCAGCGGCGTCTTGCCCATCGCCGTGGGACCGACGATCGCCACTGTTCGCGGCGGCGTACCCACCACCAGACTCTCAGCCCGAGGGGCGGCGGAATGCCCGGCGCAGGGTGGGGTCGTCGAGGAGGATGACCGTGGGCCTGCCGTGCGGACAGGTCATCGCCCCCGGCGTGCGCTGGAGGCGGTCGAGAAGGCGCTGCTGCTCGGCGGGCTCGAGGGGATCGCCGAAGCGCACCGCGGAGTGGCAGGCAACCACCGCGGCAAGGCGGTGGCGGCGCTGAGTCGGCGGCAGCTGATCCGCGCCGAGCGTGTCGAGCACCTCCAGGACGAGGCGCGACACATCGACGCCGGCGGACGCCGCGGGAATCGCGGTGCAGCGCAGCAGCCCCGGCCCGAAGGGCTCGACGCTGAAGCCGCTGTGGGCCAGCAGCTCCGCGTTGCCCTCCAGGCGAGCCAGGCGCGGCGCGTCGCACTCGATGACCGCCGGCATCAGCAGCAGCTGGGAGCCGGCGGCCGCTGACCTGCCGACGGCGATCGAACCCCGCTCCTCCCACGCAGCCATCAACTCCGCGTAGAGCACCTTCTCGTGCGCCGCGTGAGGATCGACAAGCACCACGCCGCGCGGCGACTCGGCGACGAGCCACTGCGCTCCCGCCTGACCAAGGGCTCGCAGCGGTCCCAGCGCCTCCAGCGAGACGCCTTGCTGGGTGATTCCGCCATCACCGGCAGCAACCGGTGCATCGCCGTACTGCTGATCAGGCGCGAGGGCCGGCGCGGTCGTTGCCGGAGGATAGTCGTGCAGCACCAGCGTGCCCCGCACCTCGGCATGGCCGCCCGCGGCGAACACTGCCTCGAGCGGCGGTGCCGCCGTGTAGGTATGGCCACCGGCAACCGCTGCCCAGCAGGCGCGCTGCACCGCGCTGAACACAGCGCGGTCGTCGCGGAATCTCACCTCGCGCTTGGCGGGGTGGACGTTGACGTCGACGAGCTCGGGGTCGATGTCCACCATGACCACACCGTAGGGATGCCGACCCGAGGGGATGAGGCCGCGATACGCGTCCTCTACTGCCACCACCAGTGATCGGTTGTGCACCCGGCGACCGTTGACGACGACGATCAGGCCATCGCGCGAGCCCCGATGCGCGCGGGGTTGGGAGATGGCGCCGCTGACCGCGACCGTGCCGTCCCCCTCGAGCGCGACCAGCTCAGCCGCGGCGGAGCGACCGAAGACGGCAGCCAGCGCGTCGTCGAGAGCACCGCCGGGGGCTCGCAGGGCGGTCCTGCCGTCACTCGTGCAGGTGTAGGCGACGTCGGGATGGGTCAGCGCCAGGTCGGAGACGACCCGGACCGCGGCCGCCGCCTCGCTGCGCAGGCCGCGAAGGAAGCGCAGCCGTGCCGGTGTGGCGGCGAAGAGGTCCCGAACCTCGACGCTGGTGCCGGGTGCCGCCGCCTCGACGCCCGATTCCACCAGCTCGGCGGCGCGGACGCGGATCCGCCCGCCCGCGGGCGCGCCGCGAGGCCGGCTGACGAGGACCAGGTCGGCGACGGCGGCGATGCTGGCGAGCGCTTCGCCGCGGAACCCGAGGGTTCGAACCGAGACCAGGTCGGCGGTGCCGCCGATCTTCGAGGTCGCGTGACGGGCGACGGCGAGGGGCAGGTCCTCGACGTCGATGCCCCGGCCGTCATCGGTCACCCGGATGCGGACGGTTCCCCCGCCTTCGATGACCACGTCGATCCGCGTCGCTCCGGCATCCAGGGCGTTTTCACACAGCTCTTTGACCACTGAAGCAGGACGCTCGACGACCTCACCGGCGGCGATGGCGTCGGCGACCGCCGGCGGCAGCTGGCGGATGCGTCCCTGGGAGATCACCGCGACTCATCGCTGGTGACCCGGCTGCGCCACTCGGCGATCTTGTTGAGCGCCGCCAGCGGGGTGAGGCCGTCGAGGTCGAGGGCACCCAGCTCGTCCATCACCGGGTGCGATGCGGCCCGGGGCAGCGGCAGCGCCATCTGCGTTGAGGCACCAGGCCGCGGTCCCAGCGGACGATCCCGCTCGAGCGTCGCCAGCAGGTCGCGGGCGCGGACGACCACAGGCGCGGGGATGCCGGCAAGCCTGGCGACATGGATGCCGTAGGATCGATCGGCGCCACCCTCGACGATGCGGTGGAGGAAGGTGACGCTGTCGCCTTCCTCGATGACCTCGACGCGGGCGTTGCGCACTCGGGCCAACCGCGCTGCCAGCGAGGTGAGCTCGTGGTAGTGCGTGGCGAAGATGGTCCGGCAGTGCAGGTGCGGGGCATCGTGGAGATGCTCGAGAACCGCCTGGGCGATGCTCAAACCGTCGTACGTCGAGGTGCCACGGCCGATCTCGTCGAGCACCACCAGGCTGCGTGGCGTCGCCTGGTTGAGGATCGCCGCAGTTTCGGTCATCTCCACCATGAACGTGGAGAGCCCGGCGGCGAGATCGTCCTGAGCGCCGATTCGGGTGAAGATGCGGTCGCAGACGCCGATACGAGCGGCGGTCGCCGGGATGAAGCTGCCCACCTGGGTTAGCAGGACGATCTGCGCCACCTGGCGCAGGTATGTCGATTTGCCCGCCATGTTGGGACCGGTCAGGACGACGATCTGCGCGGCGTCACCGCTGACGACGCAGTCGTTGGGGACGAATGTCCCGGCTGGCAGGCTGCGTTCGACGAGGGGGTGCCGGCCACCCTCGATCTCCAGCACCGTAGAGGCGTCGACGGCGGGGCGGACCCAGCGCAGCTCGTCGGCGATGGTGGCCAGGGACTGGCTGACGTCGAGACGCGCCGCACACTCGGCGGCGGAGAGCAGCGCCGCGGCGTGCTCGGCAACGGCCCCGGCCAGCTCCCCGAGGACCTCGGCCTCCCGGGCGACGGCGCGCTCGCGGGCGCTGAGCACGATGGTCTCCTGCTCCTTGAGCCCCGGGGTGATGTAGCGCTCGGCTCCGACCAGCGTCTGCTTTCGGACATAGTCGGCAGGAACGGCGTGACGCTGGGCATTGGGCACCTCGAGGTAGTAGCCGAAGACCCGGTTGTAGCCGACCCGCAGCGAACGGATTCCGCTGCGCTCGCGTTCACGTTCCTCGAGCGAGGCGATGTAGGCACGGGCATCGGAGCTGGCTGCATGGAGGGCGTCGAGCTCGGCATCGGCGCCCGGGCGCAGGGCACCGCCCTCGCGCGAGGTCGCCGGAGGATCGTCGACCAGCGCCGCGGCGAGCCGCTCACCGAGCCCGTCCGGTGCGGTGCAACCGGCTGCCGCGGTGGTCAGCTCGTGGCATCCCGAGGCGCACGGCGACGCTGCAGTGGCGCACGCGGGCAGCGCCCGGCACGCCGCCGCAACCCCTGCCAGGTCCTTTGGAGACGCGATGCGTTGGACACACCGGCCGACCAGGCGCTCGAGGTCGCGAATCGCTGCGAGGGATTCGCGCAGTCGCTGACGCGCGCCTCGCTCGCTCACCAGCGCGGCGACCGCCGACAGCCGGCCTTCGATGGCAGCGACGTCGACCAGAGGCTCCTGCAGGCGGCTGCGCAGCAGGCGAGCCCCCATCGGCGTCAGGGTGCGGTCGAGCAGCTGCAGCAGTCCGACGCCGCCGTCCCCGAGCGGCGCCAGCAGCTCGAGGTTGCGCCGGGTGGGGGCGTCGAGGCGCATGAGGCTGCCAAGGGGACGCTCACGCACTCGCACGAAGCCGGCCACCAACAGCATCCGCGAGCGCTCGCAGTAGGCGAGGATGGCGCCTGCCGCGCCGAGGGCGGCGCTGAGTCCCTCGAGCCCCAGGCCCCGGGTGGTCGCCGTCCCCGTCACCTCGCGGAGGCGTTCAGCACCGCGCGCGACGTCGAAGAGCGCCGGCGGAAGCACCGTGCAGGGGGTGGTGAGGCTCATGGGCTGGTGCCCCTCGGCGAGCAGCAGTTCGGCCATGCCGAGGCGCTGGCACTCGTCGAGCACCCCTTGGCTGTCCAGGCCCCCCGGGATCTCGCAGAGCTGCAGCTCGCCGGTGCTGGCGTCGAACGCGGCGAGGCCGACACGGCCTTGAACGGCGTGAAGGGCGACGCAGCGGACCGGTGTCGACGGGTCGAGGAACGCCTCGTCGAGGACGGTCCCCGGGCTGATCACCCTGGTGACCTCGCGACGGACCAGGCCCTTGGTCAGCGAGGCGCCGTCCTCATCCGTCGGCGACGAGTCGACCTGATCCCAGATGGCCACCCGCAGCCCTGCGTCGAGGAGCCGCCGGATGTAGCCGGTGGCAGCGTGGTGCGGCACACCACACATCGGCAGCCGGCCGGCACTGCCGAAGCCGCGACCGGTCAAGGCGACGCCGAGGATCGGCGCGGCGCGCTCGGCGTCGTCACCGAACATCTCGTAGAAGTCGCCGAGCTGGGCCAGGATGATGGCATCGGCGTACCGTTCCTTGACCGCTCGGTACTCGCGGAGTATCGGGGTGTCACCCGCGGCATCGAGGCCGACCACTGGACGCGACTCGACGGCCGCCGGGAGACCGCCGTGTGGCGCGGTGAGCTGGCGGCGGCGGCTCACGCCGCGGCCACGGCCACCGGCTCGGCCTGCAACTGCCAGGCGGAGACCTCGCGAACGACCGCTCGCACCAGCTCGCCGGTACCCACCGCGCAGTGGGCTCCGATCCAGGCGACCTTGTTCTGCCGGGTGCGCCCGTAGTGCCGGCCGCCACCATCGGTGCCCTCGACCAGGACCTCGACCTCCTTCCCGACCAGCGCCAGGTTTCGCTCCAGGGCGATGCGGCGCTGCAGGTCGAGAAGGTGGTTGAGGCGCCGCTTCTTCTCCATCAGGGGCACGTCATCGGCCCGGCGCGCTGCCGCGGTCCCCGGCCGTGGCGAATATGCCTGCAGGTGAACGACGTCGAAGCGGAGCTCACGCATCAACGCCTCCGTCGCGGCGAACTCGGCCTCGCTCTCGCCACAGAAGCCGACGATGATGTCAGTACTGACAGCAACATCAGGGACGGTGCGGCGGGCGCGCTCGACGATGGCCACGTAGTCATCGACCGTGTAGAGGCGCCGCATGCGACGCAGCAGGGCATCGTCGCCCGCCTGGACAGGAAGGTGCAACTGCTCGCACGCGGTGGGCAGATCACGCATGGCCTCGAGGAGGTCAAGCGACGCGTTGCGAGGGTGCGAGGTGAGAAACCGCTGACGCCAGAGGCCGGGCACGGCATCGACGGCGACCATCAATTCCGCAAGTCCGGCGCCGCTGCGCGGGTCGCGGTAGGAGTTGACGTTCTGTCCCAGCAGGGTCACCTCGCGCACGCCGCGGTCGACAAGGCGGCGCACGTCGTCGACGACCTCGTCGACGTTGCGGCTCTGCTCGCGGCCGCGGACGAAGGGCACGATGCAGTAGCTGCACATCTCGTTACAGCCACCGATGACCGGAACGAAGGCGCTGAGACGATCGGATGCGGGAAGCGCCAGGGGACCGTCGAGATCGGCCGCCCACATGGCCTGCAGCCGGCTGATGAAGCCGTCGGTGTCGCGGACGTCGAACAGGTAGTCGAGCTCGGGCAGCCGGTCGAGCAGCGCCGAGCCGTGCTCAACTCCCATGCATCCGGTCAGCGCGATGGCACGCCCGGGGCGCCGGCGCTTCCAGGGGATCAGCTCCTTGAACTTCCCGTACACCTTCTGCTCGGCGTTCTGCCGCACCGCGCAGGTGATCAGGACGGCCAGGTCGGCATCTTCGAGGGCGGCCTCGGTGATGCAGCCGACCGCCGCCAGCTCCTCGACGAGCATCTCGCGGTCGGCGTCGTTCATCTGACAGCCGATGTGCCAGAGGTGCACTCGCGGCGCCCTGCCGAGAACAGCAGGCGTGATGGGACGGCGTCCACCACGCGGGTGCTGTTCGGCAACCTCGACCGTCGCGAAATGGCTCGCCGCAGTACTCAGGGGAAGCAGTTCCATCGCCAGCCGACAAGCCTAACCGTCCCGGGCGTGACCAAGACAAGGCCGTGCTCGGGCGGGTCCCGCCGCGCCGGTAACGCGAAGGCAGCCGCGGCGAAGACGCCGGCTAGCGCGACTCCACCAGGAGGCGGATGCCGGTGCGCTCCTCGCCGTCGATGGAGATGTCGATGAACGATGGGATGCACACCAGGTCGATGCCGCCGGGGGCCACATACCCGCGGGAGATGGCGATGGCCTTGACCGCCTGGTTGATCGCGCCCGCGCCGATGGCCTGGACCTCAACCTTCTGCTGGGTGCGGATCACACCCGCGATGGCTCCGGCGACGGCGACCGGCTTGGACGTTGCCGAGACCTTGAGAACTTCCACCGGGGTCCATGCCCCCTCTTCTGGACGCTGCTTGAACGCCTGCTGAATCTGGCGGTCTGCCTGGCGAGATCGAGTAGCTGCGCTCGGATTCTCAGAATCATCGGTGAGAAAGTCAACGGAACCGGTGCGCAGGCCTACTTGGCGTACTCGACGCTCCTCGTTTCGCGGAGAACTGTGACCTTGATCTGCCCGGGGTAGGTCAGCTCCGTCTCGATGCGCTTGGCGATGTCCCGGGCCATCACCGTGGCGGTGTCGTCGTCGACCTGGGCCGGGGTGACCATCACCCGGATCTCGCGACCTGCCTGGATGGCGAAGGCGCGCTCGACACCCGCGAAGTCGGTGGCGATGGCCTCGAGCTTCTCCAGCCGCTTGATGTACGAGGCCAGGGTCTCACGTCGCGCTCCGGGCCGCGCCGCGGAGATGGCGTCGGCGGCGAGCAGGATGCAGGCGCCGATGGTCCGAGGCTCCTCGTCGTAGTGGTGCGCCCGGACCGCGTGCACGATCGCCGCAGGGCGACCCAGCCGCGAGAGGATCTCGGCGCCGATAGCGGCGTGCGACCCCTCGATCTCGTGCTCCACGGCCTTGCCGATGTCGTGGAACATGGCGATCTCCTTGGCCTCCTGCTCGTCGTGCCCGAGCTCGGCTGCGATGGCCCCGGCGAGCGCAGCCACCTCGCTGCTGTGCACCAGCACGTTCTGGCCGTAGGAGGTGCGGAAGCGCAGCGTTCCCAGCAGCTTGACCAGCTCTGGATGCACCCCCTGGAGGCCGGCGTCGAAACAGGCGCGTTCACCCTCCTCCTTGATGCGCAGCTGGATGTCGGCACGGCTCTTGGCGACCATCTCCTCGATGCGGGCGGGATGGATGCGGCCGTCGGAGAAGAGCTTCTCCAGCGTCATCCGCGCCACCTCGCGTCGCACTGGATCAAAACCGCTGAGGACGACCGCTTCAGGGGTGTCGTCGATGATCAGGTCGACGCCGGTGGCCGCCTCGAGGGCGCGGATGTTGCGGCCCTCTCGGCCGATGATCCGCCCCTTCATCTCGTCGCTTGGCAGAGGCACCACCGTGACCGAGGTCTCACCTGCCTGGTCGGCGGCGTGCCGCTGGATGGCGCTGATCAAAACCTCTCGGCTGCGCTGTTCGGCCTCCTCGCGCACCCGCGCGTCCGCGGCCCGGATCCGCTCGGCGATCTCACCGGTGAGCTGACCCTCGACGCGCTCGAGGATCTCGGCGCGCGCCTCCTGCTGCGACAGCGAGGCGACGCGTTCCACCTCGACCGTGGCCGCCTCTCTCTCGGCATCGATCGCCAGACGCACCTCGTCGAGCTCGACCTCCCTCCTGCCCAGGCGCTCCTCGCGACTGTCCATCTCCTGGGTTCGCCGGTCCAGCCCCTCGTCGCGCTGGGTGGCTCGTTGCTCCAGGCGGGCCAGCTCGGAGCGACGGTCCCGGACCTCGCTCTCGACCTCGGCGCGGAGCCGCAGCGCCTCCTCCTTGGCTTCGAGGATGAGCGTCTTGCGCTCCTGCTCGAGGCGGCCGACGGTTTCTCGCTGGCGCTGCTCATCCTCGGCTCGACTGGTCCGCTCCCTGGCCAGCTGGCGGCGGAGCATGACAACAGCGCCGGCAAGGGCAAGCACGGCAACGGCCAGCAGCCCGATCAGGGCGGGCATCATTCGGGAAAACCTCGGTCAGCAAAAACGATCGTGAGGTGCTCACCACCTCGCGGAGACGCCCCGCAGCCGCCCGGGGGCTGGTGGGTCGAGGAACTCGAGCGCTCGTCGATCGAGCACTTCCATGCCGGAGACCCGGCGCCTCCCCACGCGGTGCGAGTAGCCGGCATTGTACGGGGCGCCAGTCGGGCCTGTTGGGGGGTGAGCCGGTGGTGGCCGTGAATTACCCTTGCCTTCGTGCGCATCACCACGACCCCGGCTTCTTCGGAGTCGGGCGCGTTGTCGGCCACGCAGCCGGCAACACCCTCCTCCAGCCGCCTCAGCCACGCCGAGAGCATCGAGATCAGGGCGCTGCTCGTCGCCTGTGTGCTCCTTCGCCTGGGAGTCGTGGGCGGCACAGATGCGGTCATCTTCGACCTCAACGACATCGCTGGCGGCCATCCCCGGGGCATCGCGGTCGGCTTCGTCGGCGCTGCCCAGGCCGTTCCCGAGATGCTCTTCGCGTTCCTCATGGCCCGGTTCGCCGATCGATTCGGGCGCGGCCGCTTCCTCATCGGCGGCCCGCTCCTCGGCGCCGCCGGCATCCTCCTCGTCATCCTGGCGCACGAGCCCTGGCAGTTCGCCATGGCGCGCATCCTCGAGGGGGTCGGCGCGGCAGCTTTCGTTCCCACGGCGTTGGGCACCATCGCCGCGGCGACGGCGGCCAGCAAGACGGCCAGGGCGAAGGCGAGCGGGGCGTTCGAGGCGGCGACGCTGGCGGGATACGCCGGGGGCTTCGTCCTGGGGAGCTTCGCCTGGCACTCGCTGCACCGCGGCGCATTCGTGCTGATGGCGCTGTTCTATGTCAGCGCCTCGGTGGTCGTGCTCTTCTTCGTTCCTCGTGCTCGGCCGCTGCCGGTGAGCCCGGTCAACGTCGTCTTCCGAGCGATCGTCGGCCCTGGTCCAATCCGGCGCTTCATACCTGCCTGGCTGGCGGTGAACTGCCTGGTGGGCGCGTGGTACGTCAACATGACCTCGCTGCTCAAGCACGCGCCCGACACCAGGCAGACACTCGTGCACGGGTTCGACGAGCGGCTCATCGGCGCGTTCAAGGTCTCCTGGGTGCTGCTCCTCATCGTCGGGATCGTGCTCTGGACGCCGTATCTGCAGCGTCATGGCGGGCCGGCGACGATGCGCAGGGCGATCCCCGGCGCCTTCGCGGTGTGCGCGGCGCTCTTCGCCATCAACCACGTGCCCCTGCGATTCGCCCCTCTGATCCTTCCCGTGGCCATCGCGGGAGTCCTCATCGAGGCGGGCTTCGTGCCGGCGGCGGTCAACTACCTCGCCGATTGCTCGGAGTCGCTTGTGGCCGACCGATCGGCGCTGATGGCCTTCTACACGGTGACGCTTGCCGGCGGCGGCGCTGTTGGCGCGCTGCTCGGCGGAGTCGCCGGCGGTCTGCTGCTCTTCGACGGCCTCATCGTGCTCGGCGTGTTGCTGGCGATCATCGCGCTGCTCTCGCTCAACTCGGTGGTGCGCTTCGAGCACCGGCACGGACCGCTGCGGCCACAGCCCGGCTGACCGCGCAGCGACCGCGGCTCCGCGACTACGTCAGGGGATCTCGTCGGCCGCGGCGCCGAGGTCGACATGCCGCAGTGCAGCGCGGATCACGTCCATGTCGTAGCCACGGCGTCTCATGGCGTCGACGATCCCCGACAGCCGCCGCCGGGGATCGTCTGCGCGGCGCCCCGACGTCCGCTCGACCAACGTCTCGGCGAGGCGACGCGCCGCCGCCATCTCCTCCTCCCGGCTGACTCCCTCGAGCGCGTCGGCGATGGGCCGCTCCCCCACCCCACGGGCGCGCAGCTGCGCGGCGACGAGAGCGCGGCCGTGGCCGCGCCGCACTCGTCGTTCGGTGACCGCGCGGGCGAATGCATCGTCGTCGATATATCCGCGTCTGGCCATCGCCGACGCCACCGCGCGCGCGGTCGCGCCGCTGAAGCCCCGGCGCTCCAGGCGCTGGCGGAGGCTGAGCTCCGTCTGCGCTGCGCCCGCGAGGATGCGGACCGCCGCATCCTCGCAGGCAGCCACGTCGTCGCGATCTGGCGGCTGACGGCGGCGTCCCCCGAGGGTCACCGCGGCAACTCCTGGAGCGCCCGCTACAACTCGGCGCCGGTGACCTCGACGACAGGTGGCGCTGAACCGTTCTGGGCGGTCACCCCGGCGACATCGGGAACCGCGAGCTCGCGCACCCGCGTGGCCACCTCGTCGAGTAGCTCAGGGTTCTGGCGGAGAAAGTCGCGCACGTTCTCGCGACCCTGGCCAAGCCGCATCTCACCGTAGCTGAACCATGCGCCGCTCTTGTCGATGACTCGGCTCTCAATGGCCATGTCGAGCACACTGCCGGCCCAGGAGATGCCCTCGTTGTAGAGGATGTCGAACTCCGCGCTGCGGAATGGCGGCGCCACCTTGTTTTTGACAACTTTGACCTTGACACGGTTGCCGACCACGTCGAGACCCTGCTTGATGGACTCGATCTTGCGGATGTCAAGGCGCACCGACGCGTAGAACTTGAGGGCCCGGCCTCCGGTGGTCACCTCGGGGTTGCCGAACATCACCCCGACCTTCTCGCGGAGCTGGTTGATGAAGATCACCGAGGTGTTGGAGCGGCTGATCGCCGCCGTCAGTTTGCGCATCGCCTGCGACATCAGGCGTGCCTGCAGGCCGACGTGGCTGTCACCCATCTCGCCGTCGATTTCCGCCTTGGGAACGAGCGCGGCGACGGAGTCGACGACGACGACATCGACGGCGCCGCTGCGCACCAGCACCTCGACGATCTCGAGCGCTTGCTCACCGGTGTCGGGCTGGGAGATCAGCAGCTCCTCAGTGCGGACACCGATGCGCGACGCGTACTGGGGATCGAGGGCGTGCTCGGCGTCGATGAAGGCGGCCACGCCACCCCGCTTTTGCGCCTCGGCGATGATGTGTAGGGTCAGCGTCGTCTTGCCCGACGACTCGGGGCCGTACACCTCGATCACCCGGCCGCGCGGCACCCCGCCGACACCGAGCGCGATGTCCAAGGTGAGCGCGCCGGTGGGGATCACGTCGATGTTCTTCTGGGCACTCGCCTCGCCGAGGCGCATGATCGCCCCCTTGCCGTAGGAGCGTTCGATCTGGGTGAGTGCGGTGCTGAGGGCGCGATCCCGTTCAGTCGACAACGGCTCGCTCTCCTTGGCGGCGGCGCGACGGCGCCCGTTGGACGCGACGGTTTCCAGTGTACCACTGTCGAGTATGTTTGTCAACGACGTAACTCCGGAACAAGCTTGGACGGGGCGACACGAGGCGCCCAGCCGCGCGGGCCGGGCCGACCACGGTCACGCGACGGGCGTGACGGTCCGGGTTCACCCAAGCCACGGGCGAACATATGTACTGTACTGCCCCTCCAGCACGCTGACAAGCGGTTTCTGCGAAGTGGCCTCCGCGCGATCTCATGCCGCCTGCCCGGCCCTGGTCACCGGTATCGCGTCCACCTCTCCCTCGATGCCCTTGAGCCGGAGGCGGAGGGGCTGTCCGACGCCCAACCCTGCCTCGCGCCACGCGGCGGCCGACGGGTCGACCCCCGCGGCAAGCACCAGGACGGTCCCCGCCGGTGCCGCGTCGCACAGGCGCGAGGCGACATTGACCGTCCGGCCGAAGTAGTCGGCCTGCCGGCGCAGGGCGCGGCCGAAGGCGACGCCCACCCGGACCTCGGGCATCTCGGGGTGGGCGCGCAGGGCCTCGACGAGCGCCAGAGACGCGCTGCACGCGGCGATGGCGGTGCGCGCCGTGTACATGACTCCATCGCCGTTGGACTTCACCAGACGGCCGCCATGCTCGCCGAGGACGTCCTCGGCGACGCTCACCAGCGTCGATGCCAACTCTCCGACCTCGAGCGGGCTGAGCTCCTCCGACAGCGCGGTGAAGCCCACAAGGTCGGCGAAGGCCACGGCGATGTCCACCTGGCCGGGGATGGACGCGGTGGCACGCTCGAGGGTGGCGACCGACTCCGCCTGGGCGGCCGCATCGAGGTGGATCCGGTACGCCTGCTCCAGGGTCACCGCCGCGGGCCGCCGGATCAGGTCGACGATCGCGGCCGCCCGCAGCGCCCATTCGAGGTCGCCACTTCCCGCCTCGGCGAAGCGCATGCCGACGCGCCGCCGAAACATCTCCACCTGGGCACCGGCGATCTGGGCCATGCCCCGGCCGATGACGGCGGCGTTCTCCACGATGTCCGCGTCGCTCAGGAGTCCTCGCAGTGCCGCGATGATGCGCAGCGCCTCGACGTCCTGGCGGGTGTAGATGCGGTCGTTGGCTTCGGTCTTGGGCATGCCGATGGCGCGCCACACGCGCTCGGCGAGCTCCAAGGGCACGCCGGCATGGCGCGCTGCCTGCTCCTTGGTGAGCGTCCCGCGGCGGCCCAGGGCGAGCTCGACGACGAGGAGGGGAAGACGGTCATGGGCTGCAGCCTCCGCCATGGCGTCCTCGCCCACGCCGCGTCGAAGCAGATACACGATCAGCCGAGCCCGCTCCAGCGCCTCCCTCCCCCACTCACGCGGCGGGCCGGCGAGCTTCGGCGGCCCCAGCAGGCCACGGTCGGCCCAGCGAGCGACGTCCTCCTCCGACCTGCCGACCCGGGCGGCGATGTCGGCCAACCCGATGGTCCCCTGGATCGGTGACAGCGGTCTCGGCGGCTCGCCGAGCAGGGTCATGGCTCGGGACATCACCGCCGCACCGTGCCGGGTGCGTCCGCCGTAGCGAGACAGCGGCGCCCAGAGGCGCACCCAGCCACGCACCAGCCGTGCCGGGACGAGCCGGACCAGGCCGCGCTCGACCGTCCCCAATCGCCGCCACCGCTTCACGACGTGTCTCCTTCGGCGGCGCGCTGGCAGAGGCGCAGCGCCAGCCGGACAGCCAGGGCCCGGTTGGCCTCCCGGCCCCGGTCCTCCTCGATCCTCTCGACCCGCCCGCCGTCCCCGGGTCCGGCGACGGCGACGAAGCACAGCCCAACCGGCTTGTCCGTGCCCCCGCTCCCCGGGCCGGCGATTCCGGTGATGGCCAGGCCGATGTCCGCCGACAGCAACCGGCGCGCCCCGTCTGCCATGGCCGCGGCCACCGGCACGCTGACCGCTCCATGGGCTTCGAGGAGATCCGCGCCGACGCCGAGCTGTTGGCGTTTGACGTCGTCGGCATAGGCGATCACGCCGCCACGAACGTAGCTCGAGGAGCCGGGGATCGCGGTCAGCGCGGCACCGAGAAGCCCACCGGTGCACGACTCGGCGACAGCGACACTCAGTCCTGAGCGCAGCAACGCGGCGCCGGCGTCGCTCGCCTCTGGAAAGGCGCCGGCCAGCAGGGGCACGGTGAGGTCAGCGCGTCCCATGAGCGGCCGATTCTCCGCCTTTCAGAACACGAACCGCCGGTATCTCCAGAGGTAGTCAAGTCCGCTGAGCACCGTTGCCGTCAGCGCCAGTCCAACCGAGGCGATGGCGACGGCGTGGAGCCAGTCGAACGGCCGCTGCAGGATGAGCAGGCCGATCATGATGTTCTGGGTCAACGTCTTCGACTTTCCCCATGGTGTCGAACCGATGACCACGCCCTGCGACGCGGCGATCGAACGCAGCCCCGTGATCAGGAACTCTCGGGCGAAGATCACCACCACCACCCAGGCGGGGATCACCGACGAGCTGACAAGGATGACCAGAACTGTGATGACCAGCAGCTTGTCGGCCAGCGGGTCGAGGAATTTGCCCAGCTCGGTGATCTGCTTGCGCCGCCGGGCGAGCTCGCCGTCCAGCGTGTCGGTTCCCGCGGCGAGCGCGTAGATGCCGGCGCCAACCTGGTCGTGGTAGGTGAACGACGCCGAGAGCGAATAGCCCACGGCGGGGATGAGCAGCAGGCGCAGGATGGTGAGCTGATTGGGAAGGGTGAGGTGCCCGTGCACGTCAGCGCGTGGCCACCGCCACCGGGAGCATCTGCAGCGTTCGTCGTCGCGGGGCCGTGCTTTCGACATCGACGGCCATCGCGGTGACCTGGTACGTCGCCGCACCGACCACCTCGACGTCGAGCATGCGGTCGAGCATGGCGCCGCAGTCGTCGAGGCCACGCACCAGAACTCGGCCGTCGACCTCCGGCGCTTCGCGCTGCGACCGGGCCACGAGCACCTGGCCGTCGCCATGCGGTGCGGGGGCGATCGCCTCGCCGAGCACGGTCAGGCGCCTGCCGATGAGGCGGCGATTGCGCGCCCGCGACACCGGCGCCTGCGCCGCGTATACCGCCCGGCGTCGCCGGCGGCGAACCTGCGGTGCCACCTGATCGGGCATCGCCGCCGCGGTGGTGCCCGCCTCCTCCGAGTACGCAAAGGCGGTAACCCAGTCAAGCTGTGCCGCGGGCAGGAAGTCGAGCAGATACTGGAACTCCTCGTCGGTCTCACCGGGAAAACCCACAACGAACGTGCTGCGCAGCGCCAGGTCGGGCATCGCCTCGCGCAGTGCGGCCAGAGTGTGCAGCGCGCGATCGGCGCTGTAGGGACGCTTCATACGCCGCAGCGTCGCGGGGTGCACGTGTTGCAGGGGCATGTCGAGATATTTGGCGACACAGTCGAGCGATGCGATGGTCTCGATGAGCTCGGCGTCGACGCCTTCGAGAGTCGCGTACATCAGCCGGATCCATTGCGGTTGCGGGCGAAGCGCGGCGAGCCGTCGCAGCAGCTCGGCCAGGGAACTGCGCCGCGGCCGCAGGTCGCGCCCGTAGCCGGTCAGATCCTGGGCGACGAGCACCAGCTCGAGCACCCCGGTGCGCAGCGCCTGCGCGGCCTCGGCAACGACGACCTCGACTGGTTTGCTGCGCAGGTCGCCGGTGAACGACGGGATGGTGCAGAACGCGCAGCGGAAGTTGCAGCCGTCGCTGAGCTTGAGGTACGTCGTCGCCGGCGCAGTCGGCCTGAACGGCAGTCGCGAGTAGTCGATCGGCGACAGCTCGCCGACCCGCACCGCACGCCCCGGCCGCGCGAGGATGCGAGGCAGCTGTGGCCAATCGCGGGTGCCGACGACGATGTCCACCTCGGGCAACGCCTCGGCGAGGGCCTCGCCGTGACGCTGCGCCAGGCAGCCGCTGGCGACCAGCCGCATCTGCGGATTGCGCCGCTTGAGCGCGGCGAGCTCGAGAAGGGTGTCGACCGATTCCTGCGCAGCCACCTCGATGAAGCCGCACGTGTGGACGACGCAGACGTCGGCCTCCTCAGCGCTGGCGGCCTGCCGGTATCCCGCGCCCTCGAGCAGTCCGTCGAGGTAACCGCCATCGACCTGGTTCTTGGGGCAGCCGAGGACCTGGAGGAAGTAGCGCTGCGTGCCCGCGACGCTCACCGGTAGTTGACGAACTGCAGCGGCACGTCGAGCTCCATGTCCCTGAGGTCCTGGATCACCGCCTGGAGGTTGTCCTTGGCCTTGGCGGACACCCGCAGCTTGTCACCCTCGATGCGCACCTGCACCTTGGGATGACCCGCCCGGATCTTCTTGTTGAGGTCACGGGCGAGGTCCTCGGCGATGCCTTTGCGCAGCTTCACCTCCTGGCGCACATTGCCCCTCGCCGCAGGTTCGGCCTTCTGCGGGTCGAGCACCTTGAGGTCGATGCCGCGCTTGTGGAGCCGCGTCTTGATGATGTCGAGCATGGCCCGCAGGTGCATGTCGGAGCCTGCGAGCAGCACCAGCTTCTCCTTCTCCTCGGTGATCTCAGCGGTGACGTTCTTGAAGTCGTAGCGCTGACCCACCTCGCGGCGAGCCTGGTCGAGGGCGTTGACCAGCTCCTGATGGTCGTAGTCGCTGACGACGTCGAAGGAGAAGTCCTGTGCCATACGGATCGGAGAGGATACCGGCATGACGGATGCAGCACCCAGCCGCCGGCGGACGCGCTCGGGGTCGCCGTACGAGGATCTCATCGGATTCAGCCGCGCGGTCCGCGTGGGTGATCGCGTGCTGGTGTCGGGCACCGCGCCGGTCTGGCCCGACGGCAGCTGCGCCGATGACGCTGAGGTGCAGGCTGCGCGGTGCTTCGAGATCATCATCGGCGCGCTCGCCGAGCTCGGTGCCGGCGCGAGCGACGTCGTCCGCACGCGCATGTACATCGTCGATCCCGGGGATGCTGACGCCGTCGGCCGCGCCCATCGCGCCGCGTTCGCCGACGCCGCGCCGGCGGCCAGCATGGTGGTGGTGGCGCGGCTGCTCGACCCCCGTTGGAAGGTTGAGATCGAAGCCGAGGCGGTGGTGGGCTAGACCTTATTCCTCGCCCAGCTCTTCGAGCAGCTCATCGACCTGGATGACATCCATCAGCACGACGCGCGATTTGCTGCCCTCGAAGGGACCGACAACCCGGTGCTCGGCAAGCTGGTCGATGAGCCTCGCCGCCCTCGTGTAGCCGACATTGAGCTTGCGCTGCAGCAGCGACGCCGCGGCACGGCCTTCGGCGGCGACGGTGTGCGCTGCCTTGGCGAACAGCGGATCGCGTTTTCCTGCGTCTCGCGCCCACGACACCGTCGCCTCGACGTTGAAGATCTCCTCCTGGTAGTCGGGGAGTCCCTGCTGCTTCCAGAAGTCGATGAGGCGTTCCAGCTCGCGGTCGCTGACGAAAGCACCCTGCAGCCGTCGTGGTTTGCCCTCGTCGATGGGCAGGTAGAGCATGTCGCCGCGACCGAGCAGCCTCTCGGCGCCCATCTCGTCGAGGATGACGCGTGAGTCGACGCCGCTGGACACCGCGAAGGCGACGCGGCTGGGGATGTTCGCCTTGATCAGCCCGGTGACGATGTCGGCGCTCGGCCTCTGCGTGGCCACGATGAGGTGGATGCCCACCGCGCGGGCGAGCTGAGCGATGCGGCAGACGAGATCCTCGATCTCCCCCGCGGCGACCATCATCAGGTCGGCGAGCTCGTCGACGACGATGACGACATAGGGCAGCGGGTGCAAACCCAGCTGCGGTGTCCGGTCGTTGAAGGCGACGATGTTGCGCGCCCCGTGCGAGGCGAAGAGCTTGTAACGCTCCTCCATCTCCTTGACCGCCCAGCGCAGCGACGCCACGGCGGCCTCGGGTTCGACGACGACGGGGACCAGCAGGTGAGGCAGGTCGGCGAAGTTGGAGAGCTCGACACGCTTGGGGTCGATGAGGATGAGCTTGAGCTGCGCCGGCGTCGCCTGGAGGAGGAAGCCGCCGAGGATCGCGTTGATGCACACCGACTTGCCGCTGCCGGTCGCGCCGGCGATGAGCATGTGTGGCATCCGGGTGAGGTCGCCGATCACCGGGTGACCGGAGACGTCGGCGCCGAGACTGACGGCGAGCCGGCTGCGCACCTCGGGGAACGCCGGCGCGGAGACGATCTCGCGGAGGGTCACCAGCTGCGCCGCCTTGTTGGGCACCTCGACGCCGATGGCCGCCTTGCCCGGGATCGGCGCCTGGATGCGGATCGGCGCGGCCAGCGCCAGGGCGAGGTCGGTCTGGTGCGCGGTGATCTTGCGCACGGGGACGCCCTTGGCCGGCTGCAGCTCGTACTGCGTCACCGTCGGGCCGCTGTTCACCCCACGGATGCGCGTCTCGATGCCGAACGACGAGAGCGTCGACTCGATCGTCGCCGCGGTGACCCGGATCTCCTGCTCGAGACGTTCGCGCTTGCCCTGGACGGTGTCGAGCAGGTCGACGCCGGGCAGGTCCCACACCTTCTCCGGCTCTTCGGGAAGCGGCACCGGCACCGGCGTTGGCGAGGCTTCGGTGCCGCCCTCGCCCGCCGGGGCCAGGGCGTCGTCGACCGGCAGCCCCTCGAACTGGCGCTGGAAGGGCTCGGCCATCGGAGGGGAGGTGTCGGGCTCGACGCCCGGAAGGAGGATGTCGACGCGTTCGAGTCCCAGCTCGGGGGTGCCGAACGGCGCCCGCTCTCGGTACGTCTCGGGCTCGATCCGCCGCCCCATGCGACCCATCTTCTCGATGAACGGGCCGCCCAGCGGCGTCTCGCCCTGCCTGCCGGCAGGGGGCGCGGCAGGCGTCTGCACCGCCGCCTCCGCTGCCTCCTTCCGGCGCTGTCTCCACCACTCCATCGCCGCTCCGGCAAGCCTGGCCACGCGAAGATCTGCGGCGAGCACCAGGCCTAGGCAGGCGACGACCACCATGACCGTGCCGCCGCCCGCCGACCCCAGCCTCTGCGCGATGCCCGGACCCACTCGCCGGCCCACCGTTCCAGCGCCGCCGGTCGACGCCAGGCCGAGCAAACCGAGCACGGCGACGACCGTGACCGCACTGCCGGCGGCGGCGAGGACGCCTCCCGTCCAGCCCTGGCGACCGAGGATGCGCACGCCGGCGACCACCAGGCCGGCTGCGGCCAGCCATGCCCCGGCTCCCAGGAAGCCGATGAGGGCATCGTGTACCGGGCCCGCGATCGAGCCTCCGCCGGGGAGAGCGAGGACGGCGGTGAGGACCAGGCCGGCGCCGATGGCGGCGATGCCGCCGAGCTCGCGGCGCTGGTCGGCGTTGAGCAGGGGGGCGTGCCGCTTCTGCGGCGCACGACGGCGCGCCGGGCTGGGGCGGCTCCGCGTCGGGGTCGCCCTGCCCCGTGCCGGTCTACGGGAGCCGGGACGGCTTCGCGAAGGGGCGCGCGTGCTGCGAGCCATCAGCGTGGCAGCCTCGTGGGTGATGTGGAGCGGAATGGGCTGCAGTCCGTCGCCGCGTGGGGGTCGAACGGATGCTCCACGGATGCTAGCACCGCCCGCCGGCGGCGACGACACGAAGATGTCGCGACTGACGCCCCAGGCGTACCGGCTCACACTTCGGTGATCACCGGGAGGATCATCGGTCGGCGCCGGGTACGCGTGTAGAGGAAGCGCGACAGCCCCTCGTGAATCGTCGCCTGCCATACCGAGGGTTCGGTGTCGGGCTCGAGACGTCCGGCAAGGGCCATGACGTGCTCACGCGCCTCGTCGAAGAGGGTGTCGAGGCTGGCGTCCTCGATGAAGCCGCGGGAGACGAGGTCGGGGCCGCCGACCACCGCGCCGGTCGATCGTTCGACGGTGAGGACGACGATGACCACGCCGTCCTGGGCGAGCAGGCGGCGGTCGCGCAGGACCACGTCCCCCGCCTCCTCGATGGAGAGACCGTCGACGTAGACGTACCCGGCCGCGGCTCGCTGCGAGGTGCGGCGGATGCCGTCGCCGCCGACCTCGATGATGGTGCCGTTGTCGATCGGCATCACCCGTTCGGCGGCGATCCCCGCGGCGCGGGCCAGCTCGCCGTGGATGGCCAGGTGGCGGTACTCACCGTGGACGGGAACGAAGTAGCGAGGTCGCACCAGGGTGAGCAGCATCTTCAGCTCCTCGCGGCTGGCATGGCCCGATGCGTGGACCTTGTGTCGCGACGAGTGAAACACGCGGGCACCGTGGCGATAGATGTTGTTGATGGTGCGATGCACCAGCTCCTCGTTGCCGGGGATCGGGTTTGCGCTGAGGATGACAGTATCCTGGGGGTGCAGCCCCACCATCGGGTGCTCGCCGGCGGCGATGCGGGTGAGCGCCGACAACGGCTCCCCCTGCGACCCGGTGCAGAGGATGAGCAGTTCGCTCTCGGCGATCTTGTCCAGCTGGCGGGGCCAGATCAGCTGGCCGCTGCTCACCTGCAGGTAGCCGAGCTCCTGCGCGGTCTGCACGTTGTTCATCATCGAGCGACCGACGACGAGGCCCTTGCGCCCGTGGGCGGCGCCAGCGTCGAGGGCCTGCTGCAGCCGGGAGATGTTGGAGGCGAAGGTGGCCAGGATGATCCGTCCCGGCGAGGACGCGAAGATCGGCTCGAGGCCCTCCCCCACGCTTCGCTCACTGGGTGTGTTGCCCTCGGCCTCGACGTTGGTGCTGTCACTGAGCAACAGCAGCACGCCCTCATCACCGAGACGGGCCATGCGCGAGAGGTCGGGTGGCTCGCCGTGGATGGGCGTGTGATCGAGCTTGAAATCGCCACTGTGGACGACGATGCCCGCGGCGGTGCGGATGGCCAGGGCGCAGGCATCGGGAATCGAGTGAGTGGTGTGGATGAACTCCACCGACATATGGCCAAGATCGACTATATCTCCGGAGCTGACCAGGCGCAGGTCGCTGGCTTCGAGAAGGCGATGCTCGCTGAGCTTGTTGCGCAGAAAGCCCAGGGTGAGCGCGGTTCCGTAGACCGGCACCGGCAGCCGGGGAAGGACATAGGGCAGTCCGCCGATGTGGTCCTCGTGCCCGTGGGTGAGGACGATGCCGCGCACCCGCGAGGCGCGCTCCAGCAACCAGGCGATGTCGGGGATGACCAGGTCGATGCCCAGCATCTCCTGCTCGGGGAACATCAACCCGGCATCGACGACGACGATATCGTCGCCGCACTCGATGGCCAGCATGTTGCGGCCGATCTCGCCGAGTCCCCCGAGCGGGACCACGGTGAGGCGAGCGGTTGCCGGGCTGGCACCGCTGTCGCCCATCGCCTCGCTCAGAAGAGGCTCAGCTGCTCGCGCGGCTCCTCCACGACCAGCGCCGCTGCCGGCAGCTCGCTGGCCCGTCTGCGCTCCGCGTCGGCGTCCTCGAGGTAGCCACGCACCAGTCGCATGTCCTCCTCCAGCGTGCGCAGCAGGGCGCCGTTGTAGAGCGCCGCCGCCGGGTGATAGAGGGGAACGTAGACGCGGTCGCCGCGACGAATGCGCTGTCCATGGATGCGCGTGATCCCCGGGGATCCGGGGAGGAGCCGGGCAACGGCGTGGCGTCCCAGGAGGAGGATGACGTCGGGCCGGATCATCTCCACCTGCTCATCGAGGAAATGGGCGCAGGACTCGACCTCGTCAGCCTCGGGATCGCGGTTCTGCGGCGGGCGGCATTTGAGCACGTTGCAGATGTAGATGTCCTCGCGGCTGAGGCCGACGCCGACGAGCAGGCGCGTCAGCAGCTGCCCGGCAGCGCCGACGAACGGCTTGCCGACGCGGTCCTCGTTCTCGCCCGGCGCCTCGCCGACAGCCATGATCCGCGCCGTGTGCGGCCCGTCGCCGGGGACGGCCTGGGTGCGGCTGTTGCACAGCGCGCAGGCGGTGCAGGCGCGGATGCGGTCGTGGAGCTGCTCGAGCCGGGTCGAACCCAGGTCGATCACGCGCCGCCGACCCGGGCGATCTCGGCGGCAGGGAGGCCGACGAGATCACCAAGGGAGTCGAGCAGGCCACCGAGTGTGGCCCTTCGCGCGCCGTCGAGCTCCACCAACGGCAGCCTGAGCCCACCGGCGTCGAAGCCGATGTAGTGCAGCGCCGCTTTGACGGGGATGGGGTTGGTGGTGACGAAGAGTCCCTTGAACAGCGGCAGCAGGCGCTGATGCAGCTCGGTGGCGGTGGCGACGTCGCCGGCGATGAAGCCGTCGATCATCCGCCGCATCGCCGCGCCGGCGACGTGCGAGACGACGCTGACCACGCCCACAGCGCCGACACTCATGAACGGCACGGTGAGACCGTCGTCCCCGCTCCACACGCGGAATCCCGAGGGAGCGCCGGCGACGATCGCGGCCACCTGGTCGACGTCGCCGGAAGCCTCCTTGGTGCCGATGATGTTGGGGTGCCGGGCCAGCTGCAGCTGCGTGTCGACGCTGACGTTCAGCCCGCAGCGTGACGGGATGTTGTAGAGCATCACCGGCAGACCGACGTCGGCGACGGCGCTGTAATGGGCGACGATGCCCTCGACCGGGGGCTTGTTGTAGTACGGGGTCACCACCAGCGCGCAGTCTGCGCCGCGCAGCTGCGCCTCCCTGGTGAGCGCGACTGTTGCGGCGGTGTTGTTCGACCCGGTCCCCATGATCACCGCGGCGTCGGGGAGCGCGGCGCGCACGGCGTCGAGAAGCGCCAGGCGTTCGGTGGCGTCGAGAGTCGGCGACTCGCCGCTGGTCCCGTTCACGACCACGCCATCGCTGCCCGCGGCGACCACAGCCCGGGCAAGGCGAGCCGCCTGCACCAGGTCAACCGCGCCCGAGGCGTCGAACGGGGTGACCATGGCGGTGAGCAGCCGGCCGAGCTCCTGGGGCATGGGCGGATTGTAGGTGGACGGCCCCCCGCCCAAGGGTTAGCCCTGCTGCGCGCGCTGGGCGGCGAGCAGCTCGCCGACCTGGACGGCGTTGGTTGCGGCGCCCTTGCGCAGGTTGTCGGCGGCGAGGAAGAACACCAGTGCGCCGGGGCGGCTGTGGTCGGCGCGAAACCGACCCACGTGGACGTCGTCAGTGCCGGCGGCGTCGCGAGCCGTGGGATAACGCTGCTGCTGCGGGTCGTCGACGACGCGCACGCCCGGCGCCTCGAGCATCGTCTCGCGGGC
>DASZGL010000051.1:0-4195 GCA_035938875.1 Candidatus Dormiibacterota bacterium | reverse complement strand
GCTCGACGTCGGCGCCGTCGATGGCGCGGCGCTGCACGCCGCGGGTGTCGCCTGATGTCCGCCGCCCGCGACCTGCCGCCGTTCGTCGGACCCGATCCGGGATCGCTTCCCGCGGACGCGGGACCGCTTCGCGGCATCCGCATCGTCGAGTGCGGTGAGGCCTATGCCGTCCCCCACGCGACCCGGCTCCTCGCCGACATGGGCGCCGATGTCATCAAGGTGGAGTCCTGCGTGCGCCCCGATGTCAGCCGGGTATGGCCGTTCCCCAACAACGATCCCGGCGACGAGTTCTGGAATCGGGGTGCCATCTTCAACGAGCCGAACCGCAACAAGCGAGCGATCACTCTGGATCTGCGCACCGCAGACGGGGTCGCGCTATTCAAGAAGCTCATCGCCACCGCTGACATCCTCTGCGAGAACTACACGCCACGGGTCATGGCTCAGTTCGGCCTCGACCACGCATCGCTGGTTGCCGTCAAATCTGACATCATCATGCTGTCCTCGACGGGGTTCGGCCACAGCGGCCCCTGGAGTAACTACACGGCGTGGGGCTTCACCGTCGAGCCGACCGCGGGCATCAGCCACTTCGTCGGTTACCCTGACGGCCCGCCGCTGCGCAGCGGCATCGCCTATGTCGACATGCCCGCCGCCGCCGTCGGCGCCTACGCGGTACTCGCAGCGCTGCGCCACCGCCGCCGCACCGGCCGCGGACAGTGGATCGACCTCTCGCAGTACGAGGTCGGTGTCGGCTTCATCGGCGAGGCGGTGGTGGCCGCCTCCGCCGGCGCCGATCCCGGAGGCCGCACCGGCAACCGGCACGCGGTGCACGCTCCGCAAAACCTCTACCGCTGCGCCGGCAGCGACCGCTGGGTGGCGTTGACGATCACCGGCGACGCCGGATTCGCCAGCCTGTGCGACGTCATCGGTCACGCGGAGCTGCGCGGCGATCCGCGCTTCGCGACCGCCGAGCTCCGGCGCCGGCACCACGACGTGCTCGACAAACTGATCACCGCGTGGTCGCTGACCCTTGCCGCGGAGGAGGCAGCGCTGCTGCTGCAGCGTGGCGGGATTCCCAGCGCGGTGGCGATGACCAACCGCGACATGCTCTTCGACCCCCACCTTCGCCACCGCGGCTTCGTCGAGCTGGCCACCCATGAGCCGCAGACGGGAGACCTGGGGACGCGGCCGTATCCCGGCATGGCGTTTCGCCTGCACGCGCAGCCGGGGCGCATCCGCCGAGCCGCTCCGGTGCTCGGCCAGGACAACGAGGAGGTGCTCGGCGAGCTCGGCGTCGACGCCGAGGAGCAGCAGGCGCTCGAGGTCGAGGGGGTCATCGGCACCAAACCGGCCGCGGGCCGCATGCCCACCGCGGGGCAGCGGGTTGTCGAGTATCCGCAGCTGGTGGAGTCCGGGCTCGTCGAGGAATACGATGCCGACTTCGCCTCCCGGCTCGGGCTGCCGCCACCCGCCACCCCCTGATCACCGAGGAGCCCACATGGTCATCCCACCAGAGCTCGACGCGTATTCCGAGTCGCACACCACCCCTCCGCCGGATCACCTGGTGACCCTGGCCGCTGAGACGAAGGAGGCGAAGCAGCAGAGCTGGGGGATGATGGTGGGCACCGTCGAGGGCCGCTTCCTCGAGTTCCTGGCGCACATGACCCGCGCGCGCCGCATCCTCGAGATCGGCATGTTCACCGGCTACTCGGCGCTGTCGATGGCGCAGGGCATGCCCGAGGACGGCCGGATCATCACCTGCGACGTCGACCCGGAGGCGGAGCGCATCGCCCGCCGTCACTTCGACGCGTCGCCGTACGCCGACCGCATCGAGATTCGCATGGGTCCGGCGCTGGAGACGGTCAGCACGCTCGAGGGACCGTTCGACCTGGTGTTCATCGACGCCGACAAGACCAACTATCGCAACTATTTCGAGGCGGTGCTGCCCAAGCTCGCCGAGGGTGGCGTCATCGCCGTCGACAACGTGCTGTGGAGCGGTCGTGTCCTCGACGTCGCCGCGAACGACGACGCCGACACGCGGGCCATCGCCGAGTTCAACACCGCGGTGCGCAATGACCCCCGCGTGGAATGCGTCCTGCTCACCATCCGCGACGGTGTCACCCTGATCCGCAAGGTCGACCGGCGCTAGCCGAGAAATGCCTCGTAGAGCGAGGGCAGGTCGACAGCGCCGTGGCCGCGGGCGACTGCGCTCGAGTAGCTGTCGTACAGCGCTCGCGGGAACGCGGTATCGATACCAGCTTCGCGACTCGCCTTGACGATGAGCCCCACCGCGGCGGTGTGAACGGTCATCGTGGCATCCACGCTCTCGGGGTATGTCCGAGGCCGCCGCATGGCACGAGCGGCTGACGCAGCGTCGATTGGAGCAGCCTCGTCGAACGTGTGCCTAGTGGTCAACTCGAGGAGCCAATCGGGCGGTCCAGCGTGGGCGAAGAAGACCTCGAGTGGAACCGACTCCGCATCGCAGAGCGCAGCCGCATGGAGCAACCCCGCGCACTGCGCATACGCGGACTCCAACAGCGCGAGGTCGAGAGCCGCGGCGATGCCAATCCCGCCTCCGCAGAATGTTGGCTTGCCGAGAACAGTGAGAAGTTCCCGCTGATTCTCGAAGACTCCTGCGTTGCCGGAGAACAGGATCGTCGTGTTCGCCTTGCCGATGTCCCTCGGATACGTCGTGATGGCTCCGTCGAGGTAGTCAAGGCCACGCTGCCCGGCCCAGCCTTCGCTGTCGCGCGCCTCAGCCGGTGTCCCCGTCGTCAACTGGATGAGCGTCTTGCCGGCGAGCACTTGCTCGACATCCGGTGCGCGGAGCAAATTGTTGCTCACGTCATAGTTGAGAACTGAGACCACGATCACATCGCTTGCGGCACACGCCTCGTGCACCGAATCGGCGATCGCAGCGATGCCCCGGAATGGAACACTCTTCTCCGGCGTCCGGTTCCAGACGGTGACGTGATGTCCGGCTTCGGAGAATGCCCGCGCCAGGGCTGAACCCATGAGACCGAGGCCGATGACCGTCACCGTGCTCTGCTCTGCCATCACTCGACCTCGATGGTGAGGACCGCGCCCCTGGGTGCGCCGATGCCTTTGCCGACCAGGGCGTCGTGCCGGCTAGGGCCAGGGGGATGCTACGGCGAAGGTGAGCACGTTGACGCCAGCCGGAACCCCGTCTACGCTCTGGCCGCCAACGGGGTGAGAGACACACTCCCGTGCGCGCGTCGGGTCCGCCAGACACGAGAGGGGAGGCCCATCATGGACAGGTTGGCTCGGTTCGAGGCCGTGACCGGCATCATCTTCGCTGCGTTCCTGGCGGCGAGCATCGTGGTGTCAGGCAACACCCCAAACTCGGACGCGACCGGCGCTGGGGTGATCCTTTTTTACAAGGCCAACAAGAACAGCCAGAACTCGTCGGCGTTCTGGAGTGTCCTCGCCGTCGTCTTCTTCGTCTTTTTCGGGGCCGTCCTCTGGAACCGCCTCCGCCGCCGGCTCGCGGAGTCGCCGCTCCCCGCTGCCGGCCTGGTCGGTGTGGCTCTGATCGCCGTCGGTGGCGCAATCTTCTCGAGCCTCACCTTTGCTCTCAGCGACATTCCCGACAAGATCGACCCGTCGACGGCCCAGGCGCTCAACGTGCTCAACAACGACCTGTTCTTCCCGTTTGCGATCGGTGTCGCAGTTTTCCTGATCGCCAACGGGCTGGCCATCGCTCGCGGCGGGGTCCTGCCGCGCTGGTTGGGCTGGATCGGGATCGTCATCGGTCTCACCGCACCCACGCCGCTCGGGATCATCGGCTTCTTCGGGTCCGGTCTCTGGGTCCTTGTCGCCAGCATCATCATGCTGGTCCGCGACCTCCGCTCGACACCGACACCAGCCTCAGCGGCCATGGCGGCTTCCTGAGTTCGCCGCCGCGAGGACATCAGCGCCCTACGCGATATCGGTTCTCCGCTTCCTCCACGCTGACCACGGCGAAGCGCACGCGGTCACCGGGGCGAAGCTGGCCGATGCGATCGAGGTCGGCGCGGATCACCGTGGCCACCTTGGGGTAGCCACCGGTGGTGCCGCAGTCGGGCCCGAGGATGATCGGCTGGCCGTCGCCGGGCACCTGGATGGAGCCGCGGATGCAGCCGTCGGAGACGATGTCGCTCATCCCCGTGCGGTGCTCGATTCCCGGTCCTTGGAGACG
>DASZGL010000050.1:0-8559 GCA_035938875.1 Candidatus Dormiibacterota bacterium | reverse complement strand
CCCCGACTGCACGAGGCTCTCCTCGATCTGCCCGTCTTCGTCGACGGGCAGGACGCCGGCAGCATTGGCAGCCGCGACCTCACCGAGCGCACCCGGTTCCGCGACCAGCCCTTCGCGGGGGCCGGCTTGCGCTGCGACGAGCAAGGCCGCCCGGTGGACGCCTTCGGCCGGGTGGTGTGCGACAACCTCCTCGCTTGCGGAGCCCTGCTCGCCGGGGTCGAGACCACGCTGCGCGGCGGTGGCCTGGGCGTTGCCGCGTGGTCGGCGGGGCGGGCGGGCCGCGTCGCCGCGTCCCTGGTCGGAGCGGCGGCGGCGTGAGCCTCGCGGCGGGGGTCATCGATCGCCTGCGGGCGATCGCCGGCGAGGGGGCGGTCAGCGTCGACGCCGCCGACCGCGCCGCGGTCGCCCACGATCTCTGGCCGCGGGCGCTGATCGCCGAGCGCCAGGGGTCGAGCACGCCACCCCCGGACTGCGTGGTCTGGCCGGCGAACCGCACCGAGGTGAACGCCATCTACCGGCTCTGCGTCGAGACGGGCACCCCGGTTGTTCCCTTCGGCGCCGGCACCGGGGTCTGCGGCGCGAGCATCGCCGTGCGCGGCGGCGTGGTCCTCGACACCAAGCGCATGGCGGCCATCCTCGCCTGGGACCTGGACAGCGGCTACGTCCGGGTGCAGCCGGGCATCCTCGGCATCCACCTCGAGGAGGCGTGCCTGGAGCGGGGGTGGACCACCGGCCACTACCCGTCGTCGTTGCCATGCTCGACCGTCGGCGGGTTTCTCGCGACCCGTTCCGCGGGCCAGCTGAGCACGCGGTACGGACGGATCGACGACATGGTCGCGGGGCTCGACGTGGTCCTCCCCGACGGCACCGAGGTGTCGCTGGCCGCGCAGCCGGCGGCGGGTGCCGGGCCCGACCTGCGGCGCCTCTTCCTCGGCAGCGAGGGTTGCTTCGGGCTGATCGTCGAGGCCACCCTCAGGCTGCACCGCGTGCCCGAGCGACGCGTCGACGTCGCTGCGCTCTTCGGCTCGTTCCACGAGGGCATCGCCGCGGCACGGGAGATACTCCACACCGGTCTGCGCCCGTCGCTGCTGCGCCTCTACGACCCCGACGACAGCGCGCTGCAGGCCAGCCATCTCGGAGTCGGCGAGGGAAGCGGCGCGCTCTTCCTGGCGTCCTGCGAGGGCCGGGCCACGGTGGCCCAGGCGGAGGCGTCAACGCTGATCGAGGTGTGCCGCGAGAACGGGGCGCGGATCATCGCTCCGGCCGCGGTGGCCACCTGGTACTCGCGCCGCTACGACATCGGCTTCCAGCAGGCGAAGTACCTTCCCGTGCCTGGGTCGGTCCTCGACACCATCGAGGTCGCCGCTCCGTGGTCGAGGTTGGGAGCGCTGTACGACGCGGTGAAGGAGCGACTCCGTGAGCGGCTGGTGGTCCTCTGTCATCTCAGCCACGGATACGTCGACGGCGCCTGCCTCTACTTCACCTTCGCCGGGATGGGCGGCGACGAGGAGACCGCCCTGCCGCTCCACGAGGAGCTGTGGGAGACGGTGATGGCGGCGACGTTCGAGAGTGGCGGCACCATCGCCCATCACCACGGCGCAGGCCTTGCTCGGGCGCCGTACCTGGCCACCGAACTGGGTCCGGGAGGCGTCGAGACGCTGCGCCGGATCAAGGCCGCACTCGACCCCGCCGGGGTCGCCAACCCGGGCAAGTGGGGGCTCGACCGGTGACCGCCAGCGCGTCAGGGCTTGCCGGCGAGCAAGCGCTGGCGGCACATCGATGCGCCATGTGTCCCAAGCTCTGCCGCGGCGCCTGTCCCACCCTGGAGATCACCGGCAACGAGCGACACCAGCCGTGGGGTCACGCGGCCGGCGCGGTGGTGGCGATGTCGCGTCCCCAGGGCTTTGCGACGTCCGCCGCGATCGAGAACGCCTTCGCCTGCGCCACCTGCTCGGCATGCACGCCACCGTGCAAGGTCGACGGCGTCGAGACCCCCGACCTCACCTGGGCGGTACGCGCGGCCGTCTTCGAGGCCGGGGCGACACCGGAGATCGGGCTGCAGGCGGTTGGCCAGGCGAAGGCGGGGCGGGTGCCGGTGGGCGTCGACCCACCCGCCTGGGGAGACCCCGCTCCGCTCCTGGCGCAATTGCGTGCTCTGGCCACTCCCGAGGCGCCGCTGCTTCTCTTCCCCGGGTGCGGTGCCCTGGGAATGCGTCCCGGCGCGGTGACCGCGGCCGGACGCGTGCTCGCCGCTGCCGGCGTCGCCTTCGACGTCGTCGCCGAGCACCGCTGCTGCGGCATGCCGGCGTTGACGTTCGGCGACATGGCCTCGGTGCACGACATGCTCAGCGAGGTCGCCTCGCTGGTGCAGCGACACGCGGCGACGAGGCTCGCGGTGCAGTCTCCGTCGTGCGCGTTCCTGCTCGGGGTGCGGGCGCCGGCGATGGGCCTGGACATTCCCGCGGCGGTCGAGCCGACGCAGCGCACCCTCGCCGCCGCGGCGCGCGCGTTGGCGCCGTCATCGCCAGCCGCGGCCGTCGCCTACCACGATCCCTGCTACCTGTCACGCCACCAATCAGTCGTCGACGAGCCGCGTGCCGCGCTGCGCAGCGCGGGCTACGAGGTCCGCGAGCTCCGCGGCAGGGGCGCCACGACCAAGTGCTCGGGTCGAGGCGGTGGGCTGCCACTGACGCACCCGGAGATCGCCAGGGGATACCTGCGGCGGCTCAGCGGGGACGTGGCCGAGGCTGGGGTGAGCACGGTGGTGACAGGCTGCGGCTCGTGCGCCGCGGCGCTGGACGGCGCGGTGGCGGGTGTCGCCGTTCATGAGCTGGCCGAAGCGCTGGCCGCCACCATCGAGGCGGGCTGATGGCGCTGTCGACGCTGGTCGTCGTCAATCCGATGAGCGCCGGGGGGCGCACCGGGCGCCAGTGGGCGGAGATCAGGGAGGCGCTCACCGCCGCCGGTGTCGCGTTCGACTACCGGCTGACCTCGGCGCCCACGGAGGCGACAGAGTTCACTCGCGCAGCGTTGCGCACCGGGTGCGAGCGCGTCGTCGCCGTCGGCGGCGACGGCACACTCAACGAGGTGGTCAACGGCTTCTTCGACGGCACCACTCACGACCGCATCGCCCCGTCGGCGGTGCTGGGTCTCATCCCCAGCGGCACGGGCGGCGACTTCCGGCGGAGTGTCGGCATCCCGGTGGCGCCGGCCAGTGGCGCTGCCCTCTTGGCCCGCGGCGATGTGCGCACCTGCGACGTCGGCCGGATCGACTTCGCCAACGATGGCGGTGGTCCGCGCGTGCACCACTTCATCAACATCGCCGACTGCGGCATCGGTGGCGACGTGGCCATGCGTGTCAATCGCAGCAGGAAGGTCGCCGGCGGCAAGGTCACCTTCATGCTCGCCTCGGTCGCCGCCCTGCTGCGCTTTCGCAACCGGCTGGTTCGCATCGAGGTCGACGGAAAGGCGGTCGAGCAGCGGGTGCAGAACGTTGTGGTCGCCAACGGCCGTTACTTCGGCGGATCGATGCTGGTAGCCCCCGACGCCGACGTCGCCGACGGCCTGCTCGACGTGATCATCCTGGGCGACATACCCCGGCGCCGGGCCATCATGGACATGCGCCGCGTCTACGACGGAACCCACATCGGCCGTCCCTGGGTCACGGTTCTGCGCACGGAGAGGGTCTCGGTGACCCCGCTCGAGGACGACCCGCTGCTGTTCGACATCGAGGGCGAGCAGGTTGGGCAAGCGCCCGCGACACTGACGTGCCTGCCAGCCGCCGTGCGCCTCGCAGCGCCGAATCAGGGGCGAGAATCCCTCCTGTGACTGGACGATCGGGCAAGGCCCGCCCGTGTTTTCGCGCGCAGCGCGCGGCGCTCGAGGAGCGCCGGAGGGGGTAAGGCGGTCGGGCTTTGCCCGATCGCAAGTCATAGGGGGGAGCATCCCCCCTCGAGTGGATGTCGAAATGTTGGTCTTCGCTATACTGCCGCCGACCTGGGGGGAGCCCCGCGTCGCTGACCCGCGCCCCAGTCGCGGCGTCACCACGGCCACTGCTCCCCGCATGGCGACGGCCCGGACGCCCACGGAGAACAGCACACTTGCCCGAAACCCAGGCAAAGATCGACATCATCACCGAGCACCGGCGCCACGACGGCGACACCGGTTCTGCCGAGGTGCAGGTGGCCCTGCTCAGTGAGCGGATCCGCAGCCTGACCGACCACCTGCGCGATCATCCCAAGGACCACGCATCACGGCGGGGTCTGCTGCGCCTCGTCGGCCAGCGTCGCCGCCTTCTCGACTACCTCACCCGTACCGACGTGGAGCGATACCGGGCAATCATTGCTCGGCTCGGGCTGCGTCGCTGAGGCTGATGACACGAACTGCCACGCAACGCACCAGGGAGGGAGTGTGACACCCGCGCACCCGCGCGAGCACTTGAAGACAACCCTGGCCAAAAACCGCGAGCCCGGCCACGGTATCACCCAACCCGGCGATGACGCTGCCGTTGTGGTGAGACGTTGGCGATCGGAGATCGACCTGGGACGACGCAGCCACCTGGCGCGAGTCTCGGCCACCGACCTCTCATCCCCAACACCTCACCTCGAAGCCGTCGAGACCCATGGGATGCGGCGATACCGGTCCGGGACCACCTGATTCACATCACGGAGGCACCCATGCCGCACAACAAATTCGAACTCCCCTACTCGGGTCGCACCCTGACCGTTGAAACCGGTCACGTCGCCGAGCAGGCCAACGGGGCGCTGCTCATCCGCGCCGCCGACACCATGCTCCTGGTCACCGCAGTGGCCTCGGACGCGCCGCGCGAGGGCATCGACTTCTTCCCGCTGACGTGCGACTACGAGGAGAAGCTCTACGCCGCCGGACGCATCCCCGGCAGCTTCCCCCGTCGTGAGGGACGGCCCAGCGAGGCGGCGATCCTCACCAGCCGGATGATCGATCGCCCCATGCGACCGCTGTTCCCCAAGGACTTCCGCAACGACGTCCAGGTGGTGGCCACGGTGCTCAGCGCTGATCAGGACACCGATCCAGCCACCCTCGCGGTCACCGGTGCATCGCTGGCGCTGGCGATCAGCGACATCCCCCACGCGGGTCCGGTCGGGTGCGTCCGCGTCGGTCTCATCGACGGGCAACTCATGCTCCATCCCACGCTGCCCCAGATCGCCGAGTCCGACCTCGACCTGGTGGTCGCCGGCACCGCCGACGCCATCAGCATGGTGGAGGCCGGTGCTCACCAGGTTCCCGAGGATGTCATGCTCCAGGCGTTGCGCATGGCCCACGACGAGGTCCGGCGGCTCGTCGAATTCCAGAACCAGATCGTCGCCGCCGTCGGCCGCAGCAAGATGAGCTACCCGGCGAACACCGTCGACGCCGGCGTCGCCGCTGCCGTCGCCGAAGCGGTGCGCGATCGCATAGGCGCGGCGGCGCGCAATGTCGACAAGGCAGCGCGAGAACGTGCGATCGACGAGCTCAAGCGCAGCGTGGTCGAGCAGCTCGCCCCCCGCTTCCCCGAGCTCGAGGGGGACGTCAAGAAGGCCTTCGAGGCCGAGCTGAAGAAGGCGGTGAGGCGGGCGATCCTCGATGAGGGCATCCGTCCCGACGGACGGCGCGGTGACGAGATCCGTCCCATCTGGTGCGAGGTCGGCCTGCTGCCCCGCGCCCACGGCAGCGCCATCTTCACCCGCGGCCAGACCCAGGCACTGAGCATCGTGACCCTCGGTTCGGGCCAGGACCAGCAAAAACTGGACGGGCTCGGCCTCGAGGAGTTCAAGCGCTTCATGCACCACTACAACTTCCCGCCGTTCTCGGTGGGGGAGGCGAGGCCGCTGCGCTCCCCCGGGCGTCGCGAGATCGGACACGGCGCGCTCGCCGAGCGGGCGGTGCACAACGTCATGCCGAGCGACGAGGACTTCCCCTACGTGGTGCGAATCGTCACCGAGATCCTCAGCAGCAACGGCTCGACGTCGATGGCCAGCGTCTGCGGCTCGACGCTGGCGCTGATGGACGCCGGCGTGCCCCTGCAGTCACCGGTGGCGGGCATCGCCATGGGTCTGATCAGCGACGAGGAGAGCGGGCGTGCCGCCATCCTCAGCGACATCCAGGGCATGGAGGACGCCCTCGGCGACATGGACTTCAAGGTCGCCGGCAGCGAGCGGGGCATCACCGCGCTGCAGATGGACATGAAGATCAAGGGTTTGACCTGGGACCTCATGGAGAGGGCCCTGGCCCAGGCGAGGGCAGGCCGGCTGCACATCCTCGGCAAGATGCTGGAGACGCTTCCCGGGCCCCGCGAGCAGATGTCGATGTGGGCGCCACGCATCGAGACCATCCACATCAACCCCGACAAGATCCGCGATGTCATCGGCCCAGGCGGGAAGATGATCCGTCGCATCGTCGAGGAGACCGGCGCGCAGATCGACATCGAGGACGATGGTCGGGTGTTCATCGCCTCCAACAACGGCGACGCGATGCAACAGGCAATCGCCATGATCCGCGATCTCACCGAGGACGTCGAGGTGGGCAAGATCTACAAGGGCAAGGTCGTTCGCATCATGAACTTCGGCGCCTTCGTCGAGATCCTTCCCAAGAAGGACGGGCTGGTGCACATCTCGCAGCTCGCCGACCATCGCGTCAACAAGGTCGAGGACGTGGTCAACATCGGCGACGAGATCATGGTCAAGGTGACCGAGATCGACGAGAAGGGCCGCGTCAACTTGTCGCGTAAGCAGGCCCTCGCCGAGCTCGCCGGCACCCAGGCGGAGGTGGCCGGGGCGGGCTCTGGCGGTCCCGCCTGACCGGGGTGAGCGTGCCACCGGCGACCGACCTGCGCGTCGCCGTCAGCGGGGCTCGAGGCCGGGTCGGCAGCGAGGTGGTCGCCGCACTGCGCGCCGAGGCGGGCTTTGCCTGCGCGGCCGAGGTGGACGTCGACGACGACCTCGGTGCGGCGCTGCGCGATTCGTCGGCGCGGGTGCTCGTCGACTTCACCACGCCGGCTGCGGGAATGGGAAACGCGATCACGGCGATCGAGCTCGGCGTGTCTGTAGTGGTGGGGACGACCGGTCTGGGCCCCTCGGGGGTCGAGCGCATCCGTGACGCCTGCCGCGCGGCGAGCATCGGTGGCTGCGTCATCCCCAACTTCGCCCTGGGAGCAGCGCTGCTGATGTGGCTGAGCGAGCTCTGCGCGCCTCACTTCGAGACGTGTGAGATCGTCGAGACGCATCATGCCGGCAAGCTCGACGCGCCCAGCGGCACAGCGCTGCGCACCGCCGAGCGGTTGCTGGCGGCTCGCGAGGGCCACGCCTTCAGTCGCAACGAGCCGTCAACGACAACCCTGGCCGGAACTCGTGGCGGCAGCCTGGGCGGCGCAGCGCTGCACAGCCTGCGCATAGACGGCGCGGTCGCCGACCAGAGCGTGATCTTCGGCGCCGTGGGCCAGACCCTGGCGCTGACCCATCGGACCACGTCGCGGGCGGCGTTCATCCCCGGGGTGCTCCTCGCGGCTCGAGCCGTGACCGCCGAAGGAGCGCGTTTCTACGACAGCCTCGAGGAGGTCATCGGACTGCCTTCCGCCGCGGCGATTCGCGGCATGGTGCGATCATCGGCTCAGCCATGAGCAGTAATGGGTCGCCGCCGGCCGTGCGTGTCGCCGTCGTCGGCGCCACCGGTGCCGCGGGGTCGACGGTGCTGCGCATCCTCGAGGAGCGCAGGTTCGCCATCGCCGAGCTCCGCTGCCTGGCGAGCGTGCGCAGCGCCGGAAGCACGCTGCTCTTCGCCGGCGAGCAGGTCCGTGTCGACGAGGTCAGCGATGCCGCGCTGGGAGACACCGACATCGCCTTCTTCGCGGCTGGAGCGGGCACGGCACGTCGTTTTGCCCCTGTGGTCGCGGCACACGGTGGCGTCGCCGTCGACAAGTCGAGCGCCTACCGGATGGACCCGCAGGTGCCTCTGGTGGTGCCCGAGGTGAATGCCTCGACGCTGGCGTCGCATCGCGGCATCGTCGCCAATCCCAACTGTGTTTCCATCCCGCTCAGCGTTGCGCTGGCGCCGCTCCACCGCGCCTTCGGGCTGCGTCGCATCACCGTGGCGACCTATCAGTCCGCCAGCGGGGGTGGCCGCGACCTGGTCGCCGAGCTGCGCGCCCAGGAGCGCGCCGACGTTGATGGCGAGACACCCGAGCACCACGTCTATCCGCACGTGCTCCACGGCAACGTCGTTCCCGGTGGATGGTCGATGCAGGGGAGCGACAGCGAGGAGGAGGTAAAGGTCGCGCAAGAGACCCGTCGTGTCCTCGACCTACCCACCCTCGGTGTCAGCGTCACCAGCGTGCGAGTTCCGGTCACAGTCGGCCACAGCGCGGCAGTGTGGGCCGAGTTCGACGGGCCGGTCGATCCCGACGCAGCCCGCGAGACGATGCTCGAGGCGCCGGGCGTGCGCGTCGTCGACGACCCGCAGCAGCAGCGTTATCCCACGGCTCGCGACGCCGCCGGCACTGACGACGTCCACGTGGGTCGGTTTCGCGCCGACCACAGCCGCCCCGGC
>DASZGL010000049.1:0-21353 GCA_035938875.1 Candidatus Dormiibacterota bacterium | reverse complement strand
AGCCCGGGACCGGGGAAGGGCTGGCGCCACACCATGTCCTCGGGCAGCCCCAGGGCGAGGCCGACCTGGCGCACCTCGTCCTTGAAGAGGTAGCGCAGCGGCTCGACGAGGGCGAACCGAAGGTCCTCGGGCAGGCCGCCGACGTTGTGGTGCGTCTTGATCTTCTGGGCGTGGTTGGTGTCGGCAGCGGTGGACTCGATGACGTCGGGATAGAGCGTTCCCTGGGCAAGGAAGTCGACCCGCCCGAGGCGGCGGGCCTCAGTCTCGAACACCTCGATGAAGGTGCGCCCGATGCGACGCCTCTTTTCTTCGGGATCGACCACCCCGGCGAGCGCGCTGAGGAATCGATCGCTGGCGTCGACGTGGACGAGGTCGATGTGCCGTTGACGCGACATGATGTCGATGACGCGGTCGGCCTCAGCGCGGCGCAGCAATCCGTTGTCGACGAAGACGCAGGTCAGCTGGTCTCCGACGGCGCGATGGACAAGGGTCGCCGCCACCGCAGAGTCGACGCCGCCACTCAGCGCGCAGAGCACACGGCCGTCGCCGACGCGCGTGCGGATGTCGGTCACCGCCATGTCGATGAACGACGCCGGCTCCCAGGTGCCGCTGCAGCCGCACACCTCGTAGAGAAAGTTGCGCAGGATCTCCCGGCCCAGCGGGGTGTGCACCACCTCGGGATGGAACTGGATGCCCAGGCGGCCACCGGGGCCCGCCATGGCGGCGCATGGCGAGTTGAGTGAGTGGGCCACCGCGCGAAAGCCCGGCGGCATCCTGGTGATGATGTCGCCGTGGCTCATCCACACGGGCAGCTCCGCGGGCAGCCGGTCGAAGAGGCCGCTCGACTCGTCGACAACGAGTGAGGCGAGGCCATATTCGCGGCGCTCGGCGGGCTCGACCTCGCCACCGAGGTCGTGGGCCAGCAGCTGCATGCCGTAGCAGATGCCGAGGATGGGCAGGCCGAGGTCGTAGATCGCCGGGTCCGGCTTGGGCGCATCCTCGTCGTACACCGAGGCGGGACCGCCGCCGAAGATCAGTCCCCGGGGATTGCGCCGCCGCACCTCGTCGGCGTCGATGGTGCCGCGCACCAGCTCGCAGTACACCTTGGCCTCGCGCACCCTGCGCGCGATGAGCTGGCTGTACTGCGAGCCGAAGTCGAGGACCAGCACCGTGTCGTGCGCAGCCGTGACCGGAGTGGGTGTCACCGACGGCGGATCGGCCGTGACCGTCATACCCCCATTCCCACGCGCTGCTCTTTCTGCTGAAGCTTGCCCTCTGTCTTGATCGATGGCGCGATGACCATCTCGGTGTGCTGGAAGTCGGCGATGGTGCGCGCGCCGCAGACGCCCATGGCGCTCTTCAGCGCGCCGATGAGGTTCATGCTGCCGTCATCGACGTGCGCCGGGCCGAAGAGCACCTCTTTGAGCGTGCCCTTGATCCCCGTCTTGATGCGCGTGCCCCGCGGCAGGTTGGGGTCGGGAGTCGCCATCCCCCAGTGGTTGCCGTGGCCGGCGGCCTCGTCGGTGGCGGCGAAGATGGAGCCGATCATCACTGCGTCGGCGCCGCTGGCGAAGGCCTTGGCGACGTCGCCGCCGATGCGCATGCCGCCGTCGGTGATGATGGCGACGCGCTCACCACTGCGTCGCTGGTGATCGTCGCGTGCCGCCGCGCAGTCGCTGGTCGCGGTCACCTGGGGAACGCCCACGCCGAGCACAGCCCGCGTGGTGCACGCCGCCCCGGGACCAACACCGACGAGGAGACCGCGGATGCCCGTGTCCATGAGCTCCAGCGCGGTGGCGTAGTCGACGCAGTTGCCGACGATGACAGGGATGTCGAGCGACGCGGTGAGCTCGCGGAATGACAGCTGCTTGTACGACTTGCTCACGTGCCGCGCGGTGAGCACCGTGCCCTGGACGACGAACACGTCGGCCCCAGCCTCCTGGACGATGCTGCCGCGACGCTCCGCGTGGTTGGGGATCGACGACACCGCGCAGGGGACGTCTGCCTGCTTGATCTCCTCGACGCGCTGGCCGATGAGCCCGTCCTGCACCGGCGCGCTGTAGATCTTCTGCAGGAGCACGTTGATGTGCTCACGAGGCGCGTCGGCGATCGCCTGCAGCACCTCGCTGGGATCCTCGTACCGCGTCTGCACACCGTCGAGGTTGAGCACCGCGAGCCCGCCCAGCCGGCCCATCTCGACGGCGAATCGCGGATCGACGACGCCGTCCATCGCCGCTGCGATGATCGGCAGCGGCAGCGTCGATCCGTTCAGCGAGAAGGTGACGTCGATCTCCTCGGGGTTGATGGTCACCGTCCCCGGGACGAGCGCGACCTCGTCGAACCCGTAGGCGCGACGGGCGCGCTTGGACCTGCCTAGCTCGACCTCCATTCGTCCTCCGGTGCAGCGCTGCCGCTTAAAACACGAACGCCCAGGGCAGCTTGTCGGGGCTGACCTGGGCGCTCTGCGCCCTCTGTGGCCGGGATCAATGTCACCGGCAGGGGCATGCTACGTGTCGTCTGTCGATCATTCTCCGTGGCTGCCAAGTCTACCAGACGGCCGCCGGGGTCGGCGCCTTGGGGCACCCCATCTTGTGTCCTTGCCCACTCCTGACTACCAGATATGGTGCTCGCTGACCCGATGGCCCGTCAATTGATCAGGGTCGCCCGCCAGACGATGCGGTTGTAGTCCCGGTACCAGGGGGTGCAGGTGACCAGGGTGAGGTCGTGTCCGCCGGTGGAGACCAGCTGGGTGACCTGCTCTGGCGGTCCCACCCACTTGCTGGTGACCGTGTAGCGGAAGAGGCGGCAGTTGCGGTCCTGCAGGTCGACCTCCATGCCCGTGTTCAGCTCGTCGATGTGCGGGTAGTGATCCTCGCGATGGAAGGCGATGATCACGTTGCCCAGCTGCCCGGGATCCGCTGAGCCGTGCCAATGAACCACCGACCGCGAGTGGAGCAGGTCCCACGTGCCGTCGCCGGCGACACCCGAGTAGTTGTATTGGGGCAGGCTGGGGAAGGTCATCAGCGCATAGGCGTCGGCGGCCGGCTGCTGGGTCCCGCAATTCGACGGGTGGTCGCTGGCGTCGGGGCCGGCGACACCGCCGGTGATGGCCTGCGCGCCCCCGTTATGCCACTGCGACAGCGCCGACTGGTCGACGCGGGAGCGCTGCCACACACCCACGAGCGGTGCCACGATGACCCAAACGCCTGCGGCGATGAGCGCGAGTCCGAGGAGCACGAGGAGGGCGCGCAGGGAGGGCCGACGGCGACGGCGACGGCGTGCCGGCGGCGGCGGGGCGACGTTCCACCGCTCCCAGAGCCGCTGGACATCCCTGGCCGCGGACGCGGCGCCGGCGTCGGTGGACGGCGCGCCGATTCCCTCGTACAGCTCGGCGAGCTCCTGCCGAGGGCCGGCAACCCGATGACCTGCTTCATCCATCGCCAGAAAAAGGTACACGGATGCCCATCTCGCCGAGCCGGCTGAATCTGCTCCGTGACCCGAGCGTCGAAGTGCGTCGCGGGATTGGGCGGCGGGCCGGTCAGCGCCGGAAGACCGATCGCCTCTCCATGAGGTTGGTGATCAACCCCTGCTGAATGGTCTCGCGGACCTCGTCGGCGACGCGCATCACCAGCGCCGGGTCGTCGGCGTCGGCGACGCTCAGCTCGTCGGTGCGAACCGGCGGATGGAACTGGATGCGCCACTTGCTGGGCAAAGGGATCAGGCCGAGCGGGCCCAGCCACGGCCACGTCGGGGTGATCGGGAAGTAGGGAAAGCCGATGAGGCGGGCGACGGGCTGTACGTCGAGCAGCATCGGGTAGATCTCCTCGGCGCCGACGACGGAGACGGGGACGATGGGCACGCCGGCGCGAATCGCGACCCCGACGAATCCTCCCCGGCCGAAGCGGCGGAGCCGGTAGCGCTCGCGAAAGGGTTTGCCGGTTCCCCTGACACCCTCGGGGAACACCAGCACCAGCTGTCCGTCACGGAGCAATCTGACGGAGTCGTCGGGATGGCCGAGAGTCTGGCCGCTGCGGCGCAGAAACCAGTTGAGCACCGGCAGGGTGAAGAACCACGAGGCGATGAGCGCCCTGGCGTGCCGCTCCAGTCCTTCCTCGAACAGGGCGACCTTGATCATCGCTCCGTCCAGGGGGAGGACGCCCGAATGGTTGCTGACCAACAACGCGCCGCCGCGGCGAGGAACGTTGCTCACGCCGACGGTGTCGACCCGCCAGTACTTGCGATAGACCAGCCGAGCCAGGGGCAGCATGGCCTCGGTCCACTGCTGGTCGAAGCCGAAGTCGTCGACGGGCTGCAGCCCTCGCCTGTGGCTCTCGCGCACGGCGGAGGCGCGGTAGAAGAAGCCCATGATGTCCTGGAGACTCTCCAGATCGATGACGTCGCGACCGGTGAGCTCGCGCAGCCGCAGCGCCAGGCTCCCGGTTGCGGTCATCGCCGCCATGGTCAGCTCGTCCTGCAGATGGGCCCGGCTGGGTAGACGCGAGGCCACGTCGGGGCGCGGCAGCACCTGGACGAGTCCGCTCAACACAGAGAGGCGCGAGCGGCGGCCGTTTGTGGGCGGCGGCGACTGAGGCGAAGCGCGGCGCCGTCGCAGCTCCGCCTCGGTCGCACCGAGCAGTGACACAAGGCGGGTACGAATGGCATCGCCGGCGGTGGGGTTACGTTCCCCCACCGCGGCGCTGGTCACCGTTGCAATCCGGCCGGTTCAGGTGCCGGCGTCGAGCCGTTGACCACCTCGGGGCGCGCTCCCTTGCGCTGCAGGAACTCCTCGAGGTCCTTCTCGTACGTGCCCTGTTCGGCGTCGGGCAGCAGACCGCGAACGCGATGCTTGCGGGCGAAGTCGGCGACCACCTCCGCCGTGCGAAAGCGTGGCGTGAACCCGAACTCCTGCTGCAGCCGGCTGATGTCGACGACACGTCCGTACTGGATCAACCGCAACAGGTGCGGCGGCCAGTCGATGATGCCCAGCCGCTTCAAGGCAATCGTCGCCAGAAAACCGCCGTATGGCGGGATCACCGGGGCGTTGCGACGTCCCATGATGCGGATCGCCTGGCTGAGGATGACGATCCCCGGGCCGGCGACGTTGTACACGCCGGCGTGGTCTTCGACGCTCGCGCGATACAGCGCCTCCACCGCATCCTCTTCGTGGAGAAACTGCAGGCGCGGGTCGAAACCGAGCACCGTGGGCACAGCGGGCAGCGTGAGCAACGCCTGAAACGGCGTCTGCAACAGCGGGCCGAGGACGTTGGTGAAGCGCAGCACGGTGACGGTGGCGTCGTTGCGGCGCAGCGCGAAGTCGCGCACGTAGGTCTCGACCTCGACAATGTCCCGGCTGAAGGCGTCCGCCGGAGCGCTGCGCCGGGTCATCGTCTCCGACCAGAACGAGGGGTCGTCGGGCTCGCTGCCATAGATGGCGGTGCTCGACTTGACCACCAGTTTGCGCACAGGGCTGTCGGCGCCGCTGCACGCCGCGAGCAGGTTCATGGTGCCGATGACGTTGGTCTCGTGGGCCACGCGAGCGCTGGTGCGCCGCGGGTCGACGATGAGATTGGTGTGCACGACGGTGTCGATGCCCAGTGCACGGACCAGCTTGCCGATGAGGCTGTGACGGATGTCAGCACGGACGAAGTCGGTGCGCACCAGCTCGCGCGACGGTTCGCGAACGTCGACGCCGACGATCTGCTCGACCATGGGATTGGCCTCGAGGCGCTGGGCGAGCTCGCCGCCCCAGAACCGCGAGACACCGGTGATGAGGACACGCTGTCGATGCACCGGGGAGACCTCCAGAAGCGCCCGCGAGCAGCCCCGCCGCACCTGGGCGCTCGCGACCGGTGATGGTAGCAGCGTGTCCCCCGTCAACTCGGCGGGGTAGTGGCTTCGAGGCGATTCGACAGCGCGTCTTGCGCTTTGTGAACAGTTCAGTGGCCTCTCGTAACCCAGCCGTAGCAGGGGCACAGACGGGGTTGCGATCGGCCGCTTCCCACACTTGACGCGTGAACCTGATGGTGGTGGACGCCACCCTGCGCACGGGCACGGAGGAGCCGGCCGAGCAGCCCGCCGCTCCTGAAACCACGATCCTGGTCATCGACGACGATCCGTCGATGGGCCCGATGATGACCCTGCTGGGACGCGAGTACGGATTCAACGTTCAAGTCGCCCAGGACGGTGTCGAGGGGCTGCGCATGGCCGAGCAGTCCGACGCCGACCTCATCGTCCTTGACCTCAACCTCCCTCGACTGACGGGTCTCGACGTCTGCCGCCGCCTGCGTTCGTCGGGCATCGAGGTGCCCATCGTCATGGTGTCGTCGACGCACGACGTCGTCGACGTCGTCGTCGGACTGGAGATCGGCGCAGACGACTACGTGACCAAGCCCTTCGAGCTGCGCGAGCTGGCAGCGCGCATCGGCGCCCAGCTGCGCCGCCAGCGACGCACCGCCGCTCAGGTCCGCCCAGGACGGCTGAAGTTCCCCGGCCTGGTCATCGACTTCGGCCGCCATGAGGTGCTTCGCGACGGCGACGCCGTCAGCCTTACACCGACCGAGTTCAACCTCCTCGCGCTCCTGGCAACCCGCCCAGGCCGCGTCGTCTCCCGCGCGGAGATGATCCAGCAGGTGTGGGGCCAGGGAGCCGAGCTCGACGCACGCAGTGTCGACGCCCACGTCTACCGCCTGCGCCGCAAGATCGAACCAGTCGGCGAACACCCGACATATGTGCACGCGGTTCCTGGCGTCGGCTACAGGTTCGACTACCGCCCGCCGGGCGGTCTGGTGCCACCGGCGGATTGAGGCTGCGCGGAAACGCGCAATGGCTCGGTCCTGTCCCTCGCGCGAATCAGCGCGCGAAGCGCGCCCGACGCACCGCGCCGGCGGCGCTCGCGGAGCGCCGAGGGGGGTAAGGCCGATCCGAGCTTGGCTCGGTCGGCAAGTCATAGGGGGGAGAATCCCCCCTCCGTTCAGGGGTATATGCCGCGCACGTGAGTGGCGCGGGCGACCTTCGTGACGGCGATGCGGTAGGCGGCGTCGCGCATGGTGATCGAACGCTTGGCGGCGAGCTCGCGCACGCGTTCGTAGGCGCGGGTCATCACCTGCTCGAGGCGTCGATCGACGGCGCCCGCCTCCCAGAAATACGCCTGCAGATCCTGCACCCATTCGAAGTAGGAGACGACCAGACCGCCGGCGTTGGCAAGGATGTCGGGGATGATGAGCACGCCGCGGTCGTTGAGCTCTGCGTCGGCCTCCGGGGTGAGCGGCGCGTTGGCGCCTTCGGCGATCATCCGCGCGCGAACCCGCGGCGCGTTGCCGGCGTGGATCTGCGACTCCACCGCCGCGGGGACGAGCACGTCGACATCCAGCTCGAGCAGCTCGGCATTGCTGATGTGCTCGCCACCGGCGCACTCGGCGATACGCCCTCCGCGATCGCGGTGCGCGGCTATGGTGTGGAGGTCGACACCGCCTTCACGGTAGAGGCCGCCGCTGCTGTCGGACACCGCGACCACGCTGATGCCGTCGTGGGCGAGGACCCGGGCGCACTGTTCACCGACCTTGCCGAAACCCTGCACCGCTGCGGTGGCGCCATCGCGGTCGACGCCGCGATCGCGCAGCGCCCGGAGGGTGACGGTGCCCAGGCCCCGCCCTGGCGCTGAATTGCGACCCTCGGATCCGCCGATGTCGATCGGCTTGCCGGTGACCGACGCAGGCACGGAATATCCGGCGTGCATCGACAGCGTGTCCATCACCCACGCCATCACCTGGGGTGACGTTCCCAGGTCGGGCGCCGGAATGTCCTTCTCGGGTCCGAGGAGCAGCGATATCTCGGTGGTGAAGCGCCGGGTGAGCCGTTCCAGCTCGGCCATGCTCAGCGAACGAGGGTCGCAGATGACACCACCTTTGGCGCCACCGAATGGCAGGTCGACAACTGCGGACTTCCAGGTCATGAACATGGCCAGCGCCCTGACGTCGTCGAGGGTCATCGACGGGTGGTAACGCAGGCCGCCCTTGGCGGGTCCGCGGGCAATGTTGTGCTGCACTCGAAAACCGGTGAAGACGCGGAAGGTGCCGTCGTCGAACTCGACGGGGAAGTGGACCACCAGCTCGCGCTTCACCTCGCGGAGCACGGCACGCATGGCGTGGTCGAGGTCGAGTGCGTCGGCGGCGTCGTCGAAGAGCTTTTGGGCGGTGGCGAAGGCGCTGGAGGTCGTCGCAGCCGTGGCCGTCACCGGCGGCGTCGCGTGGTCTGGGCTGCGCCGGTTTCGTCCAGCGCATCGAGCCGTCGCGTCAGCTCGTCAACGCGACGCTGCAGCGCTTCCACCTCCTCCTGGGTCGCGATGTTGAGGTTGTGCAGGCCTGTGGTGAGCACGTCGTCGACGCGATTTTCCAGCGTCTGTGCGCTGCGCTCGAGACCGCCGGCAGCACGGCTGCGAATCTCTCTGGGAAGTGCAAAGGAGGCCCGGAGCATGCTGATCAGCTGCTCGCCGCGCTCCTTGACCAGGTCGACCAGCAGCGGCTCGGGAATGGGGCTGCGTCGCTGCCGCTCCATGTCGAGCAGGATCTGACTGAGGGTGACCGCGGTGATGTCCTCGCCGGTGTTGCGGTCCACCACCCGGACCTCGTCGCCGCGGCGGAGCAGCTCGGCGATGACGTCGAGGGTCACGTAGCGCCGTGTGAAGGTGTCGTAGAGCTTGCGGTTGGAGTACTTCTTGACGACGTGCGTTTCCAGGGAACGCCTCCTCCCACGGTGCCGCTCTGCCCGGGTCCGGGTTGGCCGCTCGACTATACGCGGCCCAGGCAGGGGGCGAGATCAGCCGCGGGTACGGCGCACCCGGGTGGTGATCTCCTCCTGAGCCACGGTCACGGCACCGACGTACGCGTACGCCAGCTTCAGCGCCAGGCCGGCGGCGGCGCCGGCGCGCTCCTGCGCCTGGTCGGCAGCCTCCATGAGACGCGCCCGCATGTCGTCGATCGCCTCGGTGAGCTGGAGCTGCACCTGCTCGAGACCGGCGCTCAGGGCTTCGGTCAGGTCCTGTACCCGCTCCTGAAGCTGCTCGACGAGGGTCGGGGGCGACATAGGAGCGCGGCGGCCGCCTGCCGCGGCGCGCCGATAGGTGGTTGTGGTCATGGTGGTCTCCAGGTGTGGGCGTCCGGCCCCAGCCAGGCGCGATTTGACGCAGTGCGTTATGAATAGTATCCACAGGTGCCTGCGGGCGCAAGCCGCCAGGCCAGGTGCCCCCGCCCAGCCGCCACCGGGGCGCCACAACAGGCGCCAACCGAGGCCGGGGCCCTGCTCGTGGCCGGGCTGTGCGGCACGCCACCGGCCGCGGCGGCGTCTGGTCGCGATTGCGCGACGGCTGGGCCGCTGGTGGCAATTCTCCCGCTGTATCAACAGATTCGCCGCGCGCAGCACGCGCAGGCGCTCCTCGAATGCGCCCCCGGCATGGCCGGTCGAACTGCTCGTCGGCGCCGACGCCCGCACTCCGTGACCACGTCCGACTGACAACCAAGAGGGCGTCGGTTTTGGCGGATCTGGTCACGTACTCGTCTGCTGTGCAGGACGTTGTGCACCGTTTCCACAGCCTCCCGACCACGCGGTCGGCATGCTGCACAGCACGTCACATGGAGCTCTCTGCAGCGCAGCGAGTCGGCTCACGGTGTAGTTGTCTGCGGTGGCCACAACGCCGCGCCGCGCGCCACTGTTGCGGGTCCACGTGATGACTCGGACGTGTCGCGAGTCGGTGCGGCAGGGTGTTGCGCCGCCGTCGATGTGCGCTGAGAGATTGACAGATCTGTGTGCATAGGACATGCTTACGCACAACTGCAGGGCAGCGTGTGTTTTCTCCACGTCCTGTCAGATACGCAAACCGTGGCGCACCCCCACATGGGCGTCACCAGCGGAGGCCCGATCATATGGCCAGAGCAAGGCGGAGAAGTGGCGTGCTCAACACCTTGAGCCGCCGCGGAGAGACCGCCGTCAAACGCACCGTCAGACGTGCGTCGACGGCACGGAGGCGCGTCGCCAAGGCGTTGCCGGTCGGCGACCTCGAGAAGCGTCTCGCAGGACTCGAGAAGACCGTGGCGCGGCTCGAGGCCGACATCCGCAAGGCCCTAGGCCGCGTCGGCAGCGCTGTTCGTGGCCGCAAGCGCACCACGCGCAAGCCGGCACGGCGCAAGACCACGGCACGGAAGACCACGGCTCGCAAGCCGGCACGGCGCAAGACCACGGCGCGGCGTAAGACCACTGCGCGGCGCAAGACCACCGCGCGCAAGCCCGCGGCTCGCAAGACCACCGCTCGGCGCAAGACCACCGCGCGCAAGACCACTGCGCGCAAGCCCGCAACTCGCAAGGCTGCGGTCCGCAAGCCAGCCGCCAAGCGAGCAACACGCGTTGGCGCACGGCGTGGTCGCGCCGCGGCGAAGCCCGCAGCGGCGCCCGCGGCAGCTCCCGCAGCACCCGCCGCGCCGTCCTGACACTCGGAATCGAGAAGCCCCCACCCGGTGGTGGGGGCTTCTTTTTTTAGGCCGCGAGCTCGCCGAGGACGTCGCGAAGCACTGTCGCTGCGTGGACAGCCATCGCCGAGTCAACGCCCAGATAGGTCATGCAGCGAACCAGGTGGCGGTCCATCAGGGTCACCAGGACACCACGCGCGGCGGCGCGATCGACCACGCCGGCGGCGGGTTGCCGGGTGCGCAGCATCACGATGTTGGTGGGCACCGCCGGTCGCAGGACGCTGACCCCGGGCACGCCGCCGAGTGCCTGCGCGATCCGTGCCGCGTTGGCGTGGTCCTCGACCAGCCGGTCGACGTTGTGCTCGAGAGCGTAAAGGCAGGCTGCGGCGATGATGCCCGCCTGACGCATGCCTCCACCCAGCCGCTTGCGCCAGCGGCGGGCCTCCTCGATCGTCGCGGATTCGGAGACGAGCGCCGATCCCACGGGAGCGCCCAGACCCTTGCTGAAGCAGACTGACACAGAGTCGCACTGGGCAACCAGGTCGGCTGCGCCGCAGCCGAGCGCGACCGCGGCGTTGAAGAGCCGGGCGCCGTCGCAGTGGACGCGCAGACCATGAGCGTGAGCTGCTCCGGCCGCAGCGTTCACGGCGTCAGCCGTGGCCGCGACACCACCACGACGGTTGTGGGTGTTCTCCAAGGCGAGGAGGGTGGAGACGGGATGATGGATGTTGGCGACGCGCACGGCGTCGGCAACCGCGTCGCCGTCGGGGATGCCGCCGTCCGACTGCAGAGTGCGCAACTGGACGCCGGCAACCACAGCGCTGCCGGCCACCTCGTAGACGACGACGTGCGCCTCGGCGTCGACGATGACCTCGTCCCCCGGATGGGTCTGAGCAGCGACCGCGCAGAGGTTGGCCATGGTGCCGCTGGGCACGTACATCGCCGCCTGTTTACCCAGGGTGGCGGCGATCGTCTCCTCGAGCAGGCGCACGGTGGGGTCCTCGCCCCAGACATCGTCGCCGACCTCGGCGCGTGCCATGGCGCGGCGCATCGCCTCGTCGGGCAGTGTGAAGGTGTCGCTGCGCAGGTCGATGGTCGGGTTGGTCGCCGACATCAGCTCGCCTCGGACGGGGTCGGTCGCCGCCCGCGGAGTCGCTGCGAGCTGTCACCCGAGGGCTGCTCACCGGCGAAACAGACGCGATCGCGGCCTGCCTCCTTGGCCGCGTAAAGGCAAGCGTCGGCGACCGCGACGAGGTCACGGCTGCTCTGTGCCGACTCGGGGAACGCAGCGACGCCGATGCTCACGGTGATCGCCTGGGGGGAGTGGTCGCCGTCGAGCGCCAGGTCCGTGGCGGCGACCGCCGCGCGGATCTTCTCGGCGACGATCCTCGCCTCCTGGCTCTCGGTATTGGCCATGACAACGACAAACTCCTCACCACCGTAGCGTGCCGCGAGGTCGCTGCGGCGCAGGGCATTCTGCAGGGTGCCGGAGAGCAGGCGCAGCGCCTGGTCGCCCGCCAGGTGTCCGTGGATGTCGTTGAGAAGCTTGAAGTGGTCGAGATCGAGCATGAGGATCGACAGCGGCGAGCCGCTGCGCTGCGCGATCGCCACCTGGCGGTCCAGGTAGTCGACGAGGAAGCGGTAGTTGTACAGACCGGTCAGGCCGTCGGTGCATGCCTGGTAGCGGGCCTGCTCGAGGAGCCGGTCACGCTCGACGGCGAGCGCCACCTGCTCAGCCGCCGCGGCAACGAGATGCTGGTCGGCCGAGCGAAACCCGTCCGGCCTGTCGGCCAGCGCGACGGCGCCGCCGAGGCTGCGACCGCCGATCACCAGCGGCGCGACGCAGAGGTCGCGCATGCCTGCGGCAGCCTCGAGCGACCCCGCGAGGGCGCTCACCAGCAGTGGTTCGAGACGATCAAGGTGACTGCCCACGGCCAGTGGTCCGTCACCGCTGAGCAGGATCGCACCGTCATCGATCCGGTCGAGACCGGACTGATGGACCGCGCTGCCGCTCCCCGAGGCGAGGACGATGAGCGCGGCGCCGCTGCCCGTGGTGTCCCGCAGTAGCACGCAGGCATTGTCGAGAGCATCGGAGAGCGGCTGCACAGAGCTCAGCTGAATGGCCATTTCGGCCCGCGCCTCGGCGGTGCGCAGAACGTCACGAAGCTCTCGCCGCATGGTGTCGAACGAGGCCGCCAGCCGGCCGATGGCATCGTCGCCACCGGTGGGGACGGGGACGTCGAAGTCCTCGTGCGCCAGCGCCTCGACGGCCCGGTCGAGCCGGCGAAGCGGTCGCTGAAGGTTCCGGGCGACGACGACGTACACCAGCAGCAGGGCGAGGACCAGGACGGCGGCGGCGACGACAACGACCGGGGCGGCGACCGTGGTGATGAAGCCCGCAGTGCCGGTCACGGACGTCGTCGCCACCAGGTCGTAGCCGCCACCGAGATGGGCGACCGCGAGTCCGGTGTCGCCGCTGCCCGCGTCGAGGACAGTGGCGGCGCCCATCGCGACGGCGTCGCGCAGCGCGGTCGGAAGCTCCGCACCAGGGTCGAAGCGCAACCCCGCGATTGGCGCGGAGACCGCGATCCGGCCCTGCCGCACCAACGCGACATCGGTGTTGGCGCTGGTCCCCAGCTGCGCGTCGATGGCGCGCAGAACGCCGGCGTCGATTGGCCGAGCGACAAATGACACTGAGGTCGACCCTGGGACCGCCGCCGTTTCAACCATCCAGGGAGCGCCGTCCGTGGCCGCGATCACGCCGTTGACGCCGGCGTCGAGCCGTGCCAGCCAGGACGCCGGAGCCACGCCGGAGTCGACGGTCGTCCCGCCACGGACGGCGAGCACATCCGCCGACCGCCGGATGCCGACGACGTCGCCGGCACCGGCCTGGGTGGCCAGCCGGATCAGGAACACTCGCAACGTGGCGGTGTCGGTCGACGGTGCGCCGACGGTGACGAGCTGCATGGCGACGCCACGGCTGAAGTCGGCGATGGACCGCAGCTGCGCAGTCAGCAGGTTGCCCGCCACAGTCGCCCTGTCGCTGGCACGGTCGAGCGCAGCCTGGCGGTTGGTCGTCCTTGCCCCAGACAGCGGGAGCGCTGCCGATGCTCCCGCGATGAAGATGCCGAGCAGCCCGAGGATGAGGGCGAATCGAATCGAGAACGAGGCTTCACGCCGGGGCAGCCACGCGACCCGGGGCACGTGTCAGCCCGACCGGCGAACCATGCGCGCGGCCAGCACCGCGACCACCGCCACAAGGGTCGCCACAGCCGCCCAGAACGTCGCGCCCAGCCCCGTGTAGCGCGGCGAGATCGTCAACGCCGGCAGGGGATTGGCTGGCAGCGCGAGCGGCGGCAGCACCGGCACGGGCACCGGTGCTGGCTCTCCGCCAGCGCTGGACTGCGGCGGCTGAGATGCGCCCGCGACCAGCGGGACAGCGGGCGCTCGCGGGGTGCCTGGGGTCGACGCGGCCGGCGGGGCCGTCCCCGGGGCGCGTACCACCACGGTCCCTACACTCGAAGCCGCGGTCGGCATCAACGCGCGACTGGCGACAGCCTGCGCTGCAAGCACGCGACCAAGACGCACCGTGTCGTCATCTGCGCTCGAGGTGCTGCGCTCACCGTCACCGGCTCGCTCAGCCTTCTCGCTGCCGTCGCCGTCACGTCCTTGCTCGCCGCGACGCGCGTCGCGACGTTCAGCGTCGTGGCGCTGCTGGCTGTTGGTGTCCTGCTGACCGCTGTCTACACCGCGCTGGTCCGCCCCAGCCGCCGCGGCAGCGATGCGCAAACTGGCGAGCAGACCAGCCAGCGCCAGCAGCGCGGCGCAGAGCAGCTGAGCTCCGGCACGCCGTCGCACCACGGCAGCAGTCAGCAATCGCCGCAGACGGCGAGCACCAGCCATGAGATCGCCACCCCACGCGAGACGAATCCACGCAGCCCGCCCCTGCTCAAGAATTGACAACCTTCCGCGCAGCGCGATGCTAGCCGTTTGCCGCGAATCGGCCGGTGACCAGGCGGTTACGAATCCACCGTCACCGCGAGCCGCGGCCCTTGGCGTAGGCTGACGGCGCGATGCCGCTGGTTGTGGTCACCTTTCACGACGGTGAGGTGCTCTACGCGGAGACCCCCGAGATCACCTTCGCCCTACCCGTGCTCGAAGCCGAGGTCCGCAACGTCGACAGCAACAGCCAGCGCGCGCTGCTGCCGCTCGGCGCGATTCGCCAGCTCCTGATCGGCGACGTCGAGCCGGCTCCCCCGGACGAGGTCCTCTCCACCTGGGACCGCGCCGCATTTCATTTCCTTGACGGCCAGGTGCTCAGAGTCTGGATCGGCCCCGAGGTGACCCTGGGCCAGCACGGCGGAATCTGGCGTGCCGTCGAGCCTGGCTCAGACGAGCTGCGCATCCTCGCCATCCCCTATACGTCATTGAAAGGCGTGTACCAGCTCCGTCAGTGGGACAGCCGATCTGGGTCGGAGCGCGCCGCCGGGGCAAGCGCCACGTCCCTGCACCTCGACACCATGGTCCGTGTGCTGGCCGAACGTGAGGCACGAGCCACGCGGCAGCGTGTGAATCGCAAGGGGACACCGCTGCTCGAACGCGTGCGGCGGGCTGCGAACGAGGGCGAGAAGGAGAGCTGAGCAACCGGGATTCTGCGGCGATGCGTGGTACCCTCGCGGCCGACGTGACCATCACCGCAGGTCCGGAAGAGGCGACAGCGCCCTCGCTCACGACGCGGATCTTCACCCGACGCACCGTCATCTCCCTGGTCGCGGCGCTGCTCATCGTGGTCATCGCCATATGGCGATCTGGCATCAACTGGGGCGATGCCTGGGACCACATTCGACACGCCAACCTGCGTCTCTACCTGCTCGCCGTTGTCGTGTACTACTCAGGCTACGCGGTGCGCGCGCTGCGCTGGCAGCTGTTGTTGCGCAACGCCGGCGAGCGCTGTCCCTATGTGTCCCTCTTCGAAACGCTGACCGTCTCCTTCTTCGTCAACTGCATCGTGCCGGCGAAGATGGGCGATCTCTATCGCGCGTTCCTGCTGCGAACCCGGGAGAGGGTCAGTGCACTCAAGGCATTCGGCACGATCATCTTCGAGCGACTCCTCGACCTCTTTGTGCTCATGTCCATGCTGCTCATCGCCGGTGGGCTCACCTTTCGCAACCGTGTTCCCAGCGCGTTCATCCCCTACGCAGTCGGAGGCGGCGGGTTGTGTCTCATCGGAGGCGTGATCCTGGCGGTCATGACCCTGGGACGGGGGCAGCGACTGCTGCGCTACCTCCCCGACCCGGTGCTGCAGCGCTACGAGGTCTTCCGCATCGGCGCGGTGCAGTCGATGGGCCGCTGGGGAGAGATCGTGCCGCTGTCAGTGCTCGTGTGGGCGATCGAGGCCGGCCGCCTCGCCTGCATCGTTTTCGCCCTCGGTGACGGTGACCTGCTCAGTCCGGCGAACTTTCTGGTCGTCGCCCTCGTCGCGGCGCTGCTCACCACTGTGCCATTCCTCCCCGGGGGCCTGGGTCTGGTCGAAGGCGGCATGGTCGTGGTCCTGCAACAGGTCGCCTCGGTGGGGCAGAGCCAGGCGGTGGCAATCGCCCTGCTCGACCGCAGCGTCTCCTATGGGACTCTGCTGGTGGTCGGCTTCGGCCTATTCCTGGTGAGCCACGTGAAGACCGCGAGGCTCTCACTCGTCGATACCACGTCGACGTGAGGGCGCTGGTCACCGGGGGTGCCGGCTTCATCGGCTCCACCCTGGTCGATGCCCTGCTTGCCGCGGGCCACGACGTCACCGTCGTCGACGATCTCTCCCGCGGCCGGCGCGAGCAGGTGAATCCCGCTGCCGCGCTGCACATCCTCGACGTCACCTCCTCGGACATCGGTCCACTGGTCGCCGACGTCGCTCCTGACGTCGTCTTTCATCAAGCGGCGCAGATCGACGTGCGGCGCTCGGTCGCCGAGCCCCGCTTCGACACCGAGGTCAACGTCCTGGGAACCGTCAACGTCCTCCAGGCGTGCGTCGACGGCGGGGTGCGCCGCCTCGTCTACGCATCGAGCGGTGGGGCCATCTACGGCGACACCGATGCGCGGCCGACTCGCGAGGATCACCCGCCCTCACCGGCGTCGCACTACGGCGCGGCCAAGCTGTGCGGCGAGATCTACGGTGGTGTCTACCAGCAGCTCTATGGCCTTGAGTTCGTCGCCCTGCGCTACGCCAACGTCTACGGTCCCCGCCAGGATCCCCACGGCGAGGCGGGCGTCGTCGCCATCTTCGCCCGACGCCTGCTGCATGGCGAGCCCGCGATCATCAACGGCGACGGCATGCAGACGCGCGACTACGTCTATGTCGACGACGTGGTCAGCGCCAATCTCTGCGCAGCGCAGACGCAGACGCTCGGCCCCTACAACATCGGCACCGCGCAGGAGATCGACGTCAACGACGTCTACGCACGCATCGCCGCGGCCGGCGGGTCAGCCGCGGCGGCGGAACACGGTCCTGCCAAGCCCGGCGAACAACGCCACTCCTGCCTCGACATCACGCGCGCCGCGACCATCCTCGGCTGGCGCCCGCACGTCGACCTCGACGAGGGGATGCGGCGCACCGTCGCCTACTTTCGCGAGCGGCTCTGACGCCTCAGCGTCCCGACTCGACGCGCTCCGACTCGGCGAGCAGCGCCATGGCGCTGCGACGACACTCGGAGCCGTGGGCGCTCAGCGCTTCCGTGGCGCGCTGCACGCCTGGGTTGTCGCGCCAGCTGCCGCTCTCCAACATGCGACACACCCAGCCGTGGTCCTCGATCGCGGCGCTGAGCAGCGATCGCGCCGTCTCCAGCGTCTCGCGTTCGTCACCACCTGCCTGCGTCTCGAGCGACGACAGCCTCTGCTGGTATCCCGACAACGCCTTGCGCGCCGCCGCAGCGACCTCGAGCGGGTCGTCGGCCAGGTGGCGTTGCTCACGGGGCTGCTCCTTGCTCTGGGTGTCGTGGGTCATCACCGCGTCGATCTGCGCGGCGCGGTCGTCGACGAAGCCGGCGATTCGCGTCAGCACAGCACGATAGTCCTCGGCGGCGACCGGCTCACCGCCGGACAGCGCGCGAAAGCTGAGATAGAGCACAGCGGCCACCACGATGATGACGGCGGCGTAGATCAGCACGGCATCGACGGCGCCCGCGCGCCGCGGTGACTACTTGTAGCGGAAGGTGATCCGGCCACGCGTGAGGTCGTACGGGCTGAGCTCGACGCGAACCCGGTCGCCGATCAGGATGCGAATGTAGAACTTACGCATCTTTCCCGAGGTGTAGGCGAGCACCTCCTGGCCGGTCTGAAGCTTGACCCGGAACATGGCGTTGGGGAGCGGCTCGACGACGGTCGCGTCCATCTCGATCGTCTCCTCCTTGACCTCCTGGACGGCGGCATTGGCCGCCGCGGGGTCGCGCCGGCGGACGGGCCCGCGACGGCGGGGACCGCCGGGACGGGTGGAACGACGAGCCAAAAAGCTGCCTCCTGGGATGGAATGGGGAAGGACGCGCACACCGGTGACGCGTTCGCCTGTGGGCCTCGGCCCAACTCGGGCAGGGTAGCATGGGCGCCGCGATGCCGCAGTACACCGCCGGCGGGGCGGCCGACCGGGTGGGTGACTACGTGCTCGAGGACCGGCAGCGCCGCGACCGGATCGGCGAGGTGTACGACGCGCGCGGCCCTGTGGGCCCGGTGCGAATCCGCCTGTTCCCCGTCGCCGGGGCGCGAGACCGGGTGGCCAGGACGCTGGAGAGGCTGCGCGGGCTGCGCAGCCCCGCGGTGGCGGAGGTCATCGACGTCCTCGCTGACGCGACCGGGCGGGTCGCCGTGGTCACCAGCGCCGACGCCGTCACCCTTGCGGAGCGCCGCCGCCGAGGCCGGCTCGGCGCCGACGCCGCCGTCGCCCTCGGACCCGCGCTTCTCGACGGGCTGGCCGACCTCCACGCGGCGGGGCTGAGCCATGGCGCCGTCGACGCCGCGCTGGTGGGCATCGAGCCCGCCGCCAGGCCCCGCTGGCACGACGCCGGCCTGGCGGCGGCGCTGAGCGAGCAGGGGGGCGATCCTGCCCGGCTGCGCCGGGCCGACGTGCGCAGCTGCGCGGCGATGCTCCGCGACCTGACCAGGCTACCGCCATCCCTGGCGGAGATCGTCGACCCGGTCGCCAGCGGCACGCCGGGGGCGATCGACGACGCCGCGCTCCTCGCCGCCGCCTGGCGCGAGACCGCAGCGGCACAAGGCCTCGCGGTTCCCCCCCGGGGCCACCTCGTCGCCATCGCCGACCTGCTGGCCCCGGATACCCCGCGGCGCCGGCGTCTCCGCCTGCCTCGTTGGCTTGGGCGCGCGGCCGCCGTCGTCCTGGCGGCGGGAGCCGCCGCGCTGCCCGTGGCCGCCTGGGCGGTCCCCGGCGGATCGGCTCCGCTTCACCCCGTCGGCGACTACCTGCCCCAGCACTCCGGTGGCCGCCTCACCTATTCGGTCGGCGGCACGGTGACCGCCACGGTGACGCTCCGGGTTGCCCAGGCGGGGACCGTCGCCGGCGTCTTCACCGTGTCCCTGGTCAACGACGACACGGCCAACAGGGTCGCGTCGCTCGGCCTCGGTGGTGCCACCCTTCGCATCCAGGACAACGCCCTGGTCCGGACCGCGGCGGGCGGACCCCTGCGCGACCTGGTGGCGCCGCTGGCCCCGGGACACGACTGGTCGGATACCAGGCAGTCGACGACGGGGACGACCACCGAGGCGCGGACCGTGCTGGGGCCGACGACCCTGCTCGTCCCCGCGGGACGATACGACGGCTGCGTTGCCGTGTCGCTGACCTCGAGGAGCCAGACGAGCGGGGGCGCGGGAGCGTCGGGGAACGGTATGTTGTGGTACTGCCCCGGGGTCGGGCTGGCGCGTGCGGTTCTCAGCGAAGCCGACCAGAACCTGGTCGTCGAGTTGAGCAGCGTGGACTGAGGCACCGATCCGCGCGCGCTTTGTGCTGGCTCGCTCGGGCCGAGCGCGGCGTGGGCAAACTGCCTCGCGGGTAGACTTGGGCTTCCCACCACGAGTACGCGGCGATGAAACCATATCCCTCCGGCGCTGATTCGGCCTACCTGGCTGCTCTGACCAAGCGCGTGCTCATCTTCGACGGGGCCATGGGCACCAGCCTGCAGGCGTACGACCTGCGCGCCGAGCATTTCGGCGGCGCCGACCAGGAGGGCTGGATCGACGGGCTGGTGTTGCACAGCCCGGACATCGTCAAAGAGGTTCATCGCTCCTTCCTAAACGTGGGCTGCGATGTCGTCGAGACCTGCACTTTCCAGGCGACAAGGCTGCGACTCGCGGAGTGGGGTACCGGCAATGCCGAACGCACACACGAGCTCAATGCCAGCGCAGCGCAGCTGGCACGCGATGCCTGCGCGGAGTTCGCCACCGCAGATCATCCGCGGTTCGTCGCCGGCAGCATGGGACCAACCGGGTTTCTCCCCTCATCCGAGGACCCGTCGTTGGGGAACATCACCTTCGCCGAGCTGGTCACCGTCTTCCGCGAACAGGCGCGTGCCCTCCTCGAGGGCGGCGTCGACCTGTTGATCATCGAGACGGCGCAGGACATCCTTGAGGTCAAGGCCGCGGTCTTCGGTGCGCGACTGGCGTTCGCCGACGCCTCACGCGCGGTGCCCATCCAGGCACAGGTGACCCTCGACACATCCGGCCGCATGCTCCTGGGAACCGACATCGGCGCGTCGCTGGCGATTCTTGAAGGCCTCGGCGTCGACGTCGTGGGCCTCAACTGTTCCACCGGTCCCGAGCACATGCGCGATCCGGTGCGCTACCTCTGCGAGCACACCCATCTGCCGGTGTCATGCATTCCCAACGCGGGATTGCCGCTCAACGTCGAGGGCAAGGCGGTGTTTCCGCTGCAGCCGGTTCCCATGGCCGAGGAGCTGGCCCGCTTCGTGCGTGAGGTGGGCGTCAACGCCGTCGGTGGCTGCTGCGGCACCACACCAGCACATCTGCGCGAGCTGGTTGACCGGGTCGGCAAAGGCCAGGTCGCTCCACGCGAGCGCGAGGTTGACGCTGCGCCGAGGCTGGCCAGCAGCATCCGCAGCATCACCGTCGTCCAGGAGCCGCCGCCATTGCTCATCGGTGAGCGCGTCAACTCGCAGGGCTCACGAAAGATGAAGCGGCTGCTGCTCGATGATGACTACGACGGCGCGCTTGAGATCGCCCGCGAGCAGGTCGAGGCCGGCGCCCACACCCTCGACATCTGTGTGGCGCTGACCGAGCGCGCCGACGAGGCCGAGCAGATGCGCCGCGTCGTCAGGAAGCTGCAGCTGAGCGTCGAGGCACCGCTGTGTTTCGACAGCACCGAGGCCGACGTCATCCGCGCCGCGCTGGAGACGTACCCAGGACGCGCAATCGTCAACAGCGTCAACCTGGAGAACGGCCGCAAACGCTGCGATGACGTCCTGCCCCTGGTGCGCGACCACGGTGCGGCGGTCATCGCTTTGACCATCGACCGCAGCGACGACATCGGTGGCATGGCAAAGACCCGCGAGACCAAGCTGCTCGCTGCACAGCGTATCCACGAGATCGCCTGTGGCGAGTACGGCCTGGCACCGCACCAGCTCATCTTCGACGCCCTGACCTTCACCCTGGCGACCGGCCAGGAGGAATGGATGAACTCCGCGGTGGAGACCATCGAGGGCATCCGCGCCATCAAGCGTGAGCTACCCGGAGTATTGACCACGCTGGGCCTGTCCAACGTGTCGTTCGGATTGGCACCGCACGCACGCCCAGTGCTCAACAGCGTCTTCCTCTATCACTGTGTCGCCGCGGGACTGGACACGGTGATCATCAATCCGGCGCACGTCATCCCCTATGCCGAGATGCCCA
>DASZGL010000048.1:0-18887 GCA_035938875.1 Candidatus Dormiibacterota bacterium | reverse complement strand
CGCAAGGCCTGGACGTTCCGCCTCACCTACCGCGCTGCCGACCGGACTCTCACCGGCGCCGAAGCCCAGCCCGTGCACGAGGCCATCATCGCCGCGCTGGCGATACGATGCCACGCCGAGGTGCGCGCGTGAGAGTTATTGTCGATGTTGGCGCGATCATCCTGATCTTGCTCAACGTCTTCCTGGGCTGGCGCTATGGGCTCATCCGTCGCGGCATCGCCTTTGCCGGCCTGTATGGTGGCGTCGCCCTGGCGTCTTTCGCGGGCAACGACATCGAGAACTTTTTCCGCGGACACGGCAAGCCGGACGATCTCTACGCCGCGGCGACGACCTACGCCCTCTGCATCTTCGTCCTGGCTGCCGGCCTCGAGGTGCTCGGCGCCCTCTACGGTGACAAGGTGCGTGACGTCATCTCGCTGTTCTTCGACCGCATCGCCGGGGCCATCGCCGGAGCCTTCCTCGGCTTTCTCGAGATCGCGCTGATCTGTCTGGTGATGCTCGCCGTCGGTGACGCCACTCAGGGAAATGGGGCGGTGCTGCCCAATGACCACCACAAGGCGAGCAACGCCGTACGTGATGCGCTCATAGGCAGCCGCGTCGCCGGCAGCGAACCTGTCGTCCGCGACATCTTTGCCGCGGCGCTGCCATCCGACCTGTCGGCCAAGTTGGGCGAGGCGACGAAGTAGTCGGGCGCGACTTCTTCTCCAGGCCGACGGCGCGCGTCGCCCGAGCGCTGGTCGGCTGTGCGCTGGTCGCCGATCCGGGCACTCCGTTCGAGGTGGTCGCCCGCCTCGTCGAGGTCGAGGCATACCTCGGCGAGGCCGATCCCGCATCTCACGCCCACCGCGGGCCGACGCCGCGGGCGGCGATCATGTTCGGGGCCGCGGGCCACCTCTACGTCTATCTCAGCTACGGCGTGCACCACTGCGCCAACCTGGTGACCGAGCCGGCCGGGATCGCGGGCGCGGTCCTGCTTCGCGCCGCGGCCATCGAGGTGGGCGAGGATGTCGTCAGGCGACGCCGCCTCGCCGCGCCGCGGGCACGCGCCACCACTCCGCCGATCATCGCGGCCGACGAGCTGCTGCGCGGTCCCGGCAATCTCTGCCGTGGCCTGGGTCTGACTCTCGCTGACAACGGTGCCGACGTCTGTTCGCCGGGATCGCGTGTAGAGGTGCGGGCGGCGACCGGGCATCCGCCGGTCGAAACGCTGACGCGTGTCGGCATCAGCCGAGCCACAGAGCAGCCGCTCCGTTTCGTCTGGGCCGGCCATCCCGCCGTCTCCGGGCCACCGCGTCGAGGCTGACGCCGGCAGCACCGGGCGAGCCGTCGTCCACCAGCGCGCGGGGGGAGAATCTCCCGTCTCAAAAAGAAGGGCCGGCACTGCGGCCGGCCCCATGTAGCCGAATCATCGGCGCCCGACCCTTACGTCGGGCTGTTCGCCACCCCGATCCCAGGGTGGGCGGAAGGTCACTGTCGAACCCAGGCCGCTCGGTCGGCGCTCCCTCGTCGCGCGCTCCTCAACCGTGGGGATTCTCACCCCTGACCAGCCGGCGGTCGGCCACCGGCGGCGTCGCAACGGGCGCTCGGGCCGTAGGACCCAGGTCCTAACCCTCCGCTCGGGTGTACCTCAGCCGCTGCCAAACGGTACGCATTCGAAGCTGTCAAACCTCCATATGCGGACCTGATCCCTGCGTCAAGACTACCCCACCCGCACCCAATGTCAACCCTCGCCACCGGGGCGTGACGGGGGACCCTGGTAGGCTCCCGCCCGCATGCAGACGATCGACGAATTTGCCCGTGGCACGGAGCACCTCGAAGACCGGGCACACCTCGCCGAACGCCTGGCCAAGGGCGACCACCTGCGCATCAAATTCGGCGTCGATCCCACGGCTCCGGACATTCATCTCGGCCACACGGTGCCGATGCGCCGCCTGCGCTCCTGGCAGGAATCGGGGCATCTGCCGGTCATCATCATTGGCGACTGGACGGCGCGCATCGGGGATCCGAGCGGCCGATCGGAAACACGCCCGCCGTTGAGCGCCGAGGAGGTCGAGGCCAACGCCCAGACGTATCTCGATCAGCTGTTCCTCATCCTCGACCGCGAGCGCACCGAAGTGCGCCGCCAGACCGAGTGGTTCGATCGCATGGGACTGGCCGATGTGCTTCGCCTCTGCGCGGCGCGCACGGTGCAGCAGATCCTGCAGCGCGCCGACTTCACCGAGCGGATGCGGTCGGAGCGAGCCGTCGGCATCCACGAATTGCTCTACCCGCTGCTGCAGGGGTACGACTCGGTGGCGGTCGACGCCGACCTCGAGATAGGCGGTACCGACCAGCTCTTCAACCTGCTCGCCGCGCGACAGATCCAGCAGTGGTACGGCAAACCGGCGCAGGACGTGGCCACGCTTCCGTTGATCCCCGGCCTTGACGGCGTGCGCAAGATGAGCAAGAGCTACGGCAACTACATCGGCATCGCCGAACCTCCTGAAGAGCAGTACGGCAAGGCGATGTCGATCCCCGACGAGCTGATCGTTCGCTACCTGCAGCTGGCCACCAACGTGCCCGCGCCAGAAGTGGACGAATGGGCGCGGCGGCTGCAGGCAGACGAGGTGAATCCGCGAGACGCCAAGGCCTTCCTGGCGCGTGCCATCGTTGGTGAGTTCCACGGCGAGGAGGCGGCGCGGCGGGCTGAGCAGGCGTTTCGCCACGTCCACGGTGGCGGTGGCGTCCCTGCCTCGATCCGCCGGGTGCCGCTGGCGCGTCCTGGACAATCGAAGGTGGTCGACGTGTTCCGCGAGGCGTTTGCCGGCACCAAGGACGAGCGGAGCAAGAGTGAGATCCGGCGCCTCTCACTCAGTGGTGGGCTGAAGGTCATCGATCCCGGTGGAAACGCCTATGCGCCGCGGATCGAGGACGGAGCCGAAACCATGAAGACCGAGCCCGGAACGGTCCTATCCATCGGCAAGAGAGCCTTCGTCGAGCTGATCGCACCGCAGCCGTAGACTGTCTTCATTCGCCCCGGTAGAATCTGAACGTCTGTTCGACGCGCCCCCCGAGCCGGTGTGTCATGGAGGCCTCATGTCGGGTCACAGCAAGTGGGCGGGGATCAAGCACAAGAAGGCGATAGTCGACGCCCGCCGTGGCCAGGTCTTCACCAAGGTCGCCCGCGAGCTGACCGTCTCCGCCCGGGAAGGCGGGGCTGATCCTTCGGGAAACTTCCGCCTTCGCCTGGCCATCCAGAAGGCCCGGGAGGTGAACATGCCCGCCGACAACATCGAGCGGGCGATCCAGCGCGGTGTAGGCGGCAAAGACGGTGCCCAGCTCGAGGACATCCGCTACGAGGGCTACGGGCCTCACGGCGTTGCCGTCATCGTCGACGTGCTCACCGACAATCGCAATCGCACCGTCGCGGCGCTGCGCAACTTATTCACCCGCGTTGGCGGATCGCTCGGCGAGAGCAACAGCGTTGCCTGGATGTTCTCCCAGCAGGGTGTCATCCGCGTCAGCGCTGCCGGGCGTGATCCCGAGGAGCTTGCCATCGAGCTCCTCGACGTCGTCGATGTCGGCGCCGACGGCGACATCAGCGTCGACGGCGACGAGGTCGTTGTCACGGTAGCTCCGTCGCTTTTCGAGGAGGTCCGCCGCGCCCTCGAGGCAGCGGGGCATCGCGTCGAGTACGCGGAGGTGACCATGAACCCGAGCACGTCGGTGCAGCTCGACGCCAAGCAGGCGCCGGCGGTTCTCCGGCTGCTCGACTCGCTCGAGGAGCAGGACGACGTGCAACAGGTGTACGCCAACGCCGAGATCCCCGACGACGTCCTCCAGTCGGTCAGCTGATCCGCAGCGGATGCGAGTCCTCGGCGTCGATCCCGGAGTGGCTCGGACAGGCGTCGCAATCGTCGACGGCGAACCCGGCGCGCTGCGCCTGATCCACGCGGAATGTCTCGAGACCGAGCCGGGACCTGTCGACGCCGAGCGGCTGGCGGCGCTCTTCTCCGCGCTCGAGCTGCTGGTGGCCGCGCACCGCCCGGGCGCGGCTGCGGTCGAGCAGCTCTTCTTCGCCAGCAACCGCCGCAGCGCGATGCGCGTCGGCCAGGCGCGCGGCGTGGTGCTGTGCGCGCTGGCCCGCGCAGGGGTGTCCGTCGCCGAGTACACCCCACTGCAGGTGAAGGAAGCCGTCGCCGGTTGGGGCGGCGCCGGCAAGGCGCAGGTGAGTCGCATGACCCGGGCGCTGCTCGAGGTCGACGACATCCCCGGGTCCGACGACGTCACTGACGCGTGCGCGGTCGCCGTGTGTCATCAGCATCGCGCCCGTCTTTCCAGCGTCACCCGTCGTCAGGCCGGCGGCGGCGCGGTAGCACAGCGACTTGCCGAAGCCATCGCACGCGCCAGCGCCACGTCGCCGTGATCGCCCGGCTGCACGGCCGCATCGCGGCGCTCGATGACAGCTGGGCGGTGATCGATTGCGGCGGTGTCGGTTACGAGGTCTTCTGTCATCTGCGCACGCTGGCGTCGCTGCACGAGCATCAGTCCGCCGGCCGCGACGTGACCCTGCACATCCACACCGGGGTCAGTGACGACGCCATCCGGCTGTATGGCTTCAACACCGTGGACGAGTTACGTCTCTTTCGCCTCCTCCTCGGCGTCGAACGCATCGGACCCAAGGCGGCGCTGGGCATCCTCGGTCGCGCCGAGCTGGCGACGCTGGTGAAGGCAATCCGTGCTGGCGATGTCGCCCTGGTGACCACCGTCCCCGGCGTCGGGCGCAAGACGGCGGAGCGGGTCATCCTCGAGCTGCGCGACAAGCTCGACGGGCTCGCCATGCCGGGCGACGCCCAGGCGGGTACGGTCACCGAGCACCACGCGGTGACCGCCGCCATCGAAGGACTGCGCGGCCTGGGCTTTCGCGAGAGCGAGGCACGCTCGGCCGTCAGCGCGGCGATGGCGCAGCTCCCGGGTGAGCCGGACGTCGGCGCGTTGGTCAGCGAAGCGCTGCGCCGCCTCGACATGGCGGCGGCCTCGTGACCGACGACACCCGCGTGGTCGACGCCACCGAGCTCGACGAGGAACGCGCCTCCGAGGTCGCGCTGCGACCGCGGCGGCTCGACGAGTTTGTCGGCCAGGGGGCGCTCAAGGAGCAGCTGCACATCCTTCTCGAGGCGGCGCGGCGGCGGGGCGAAGCCCTCGACCACGTGCTTCTCTACGGCCCCCCCGGCCTCGGCAAGACCACCCTGGCGCAGATCATCGCCAACGAGATGGGGGTGAAGCTGCGAACCACCAGCGGCCCCGCCATCGAGCACCAGGGGATGCTCGCCTCCATCCTCACCAACCTCGACGAGCGCGACATCTTCTTCGTCGACGAGATCCATCGCCTCAGCCGCACCGTCGAGGAGGCTCTCTACCCGGCGATGGAGGACTACGCCTTCGATTACGTCGCCGGCAAGGGGGCCGGCGCCCAGGCGATGCGCCTTCAGCTGCGCCGCTTCACCGTGGTCGGCGCCACCACCCGCGCGGGGACCCTCGGCGGTCCGCTCCGCGACCGTTTCGGGGTCACCTTCCGCGTCGACTTCTACGACACCGAGGAGCTCACCGCCATCGTGCGCCGCTCCGCCGCGCTTCTCGGAGTCGACGTCGACCCCGCCGGCGCCGAGTACATCGCCTCGCGCTCGCGTGGGACGCCGCGCATCGCCAACCGGTTGCTCCGCCGCACCCGCGACTTCGCCCAGGTGCGTGCGGCCGGGCACATCGACAGCGGCGTCGCCGCCGACGCCCTCGAGGTCCTGGGTGTCGACGCCCAGGGACTCGACGACATGGACCGGCGGGTGCTTGGCGTTCTCTGCGGCGCCTACGCCGGGCGGCCCGTCGGGCTGCAGACGCTGGCGGTCAGCGTCCAGGAGGACCCCGACACCGTCGAGGACGTCGTCGAGCCGTATCTCATCCGGCTCGGCTACATCGCCCGCACGCCGCAGGGCCGACTGGCCACAGCAGGGGCCTACCGCCACCTCGGTGTCGCCGTTCCCGCGGGTGTTCCCGGACAGCCCGCCGGCGACGCCCAGGTGTCGCTCTTCGACGCCAGGTAGGCTCGCGGCGATGACGGCTGGTCAACTGCGGTCGTCGCTCGACGCCCACCGGTTCGACTACGACCTCCCCGCTGAGCGGATCGCGCAGACACCTCTGCCCCGGCGCGACGCGTCTCGCCTGATGCACCTCCCACCGCGTGGCGGAGTAGAGGATCGGGCGTTCACCGACCTCCCTGAGCTGCTGCGCAGCGGTGACCTGCTGGTGGTCAACGACACCCGGGTGCGCGCCGCGCGGATCCGCGGCCGGCGTCCCGAGGGTGGCGCCGCCGAGCTGCTGGTGCTCGAACGTCTCGACAACGGTGGCTACGCGTGCCTGGTGCGCCCGGCGCGGCGCCTTCGGGTCGGAACCGTGGTCACCATCACGCCGTCGCTGGCCGCGACCGTCGGTGAGCCCGTCGACGGTCACCCCGGGGCGCGCGCGGTCACCTTCACCGGCGCCGCCGGCGGCGATGTCGACGCCGCGCTCGAGGCCGCGGGACAGGTGCCGCTGCCGCCCTACATTCACAGCAGCCTCAGCGACGCCGGGCGCTACCAGACCGTTTACGCGGCCTCGCCGCCGCAGTCGGCGGCGGCCCCGACCGCGGGCCTGCATTTCACCGACACTGTGCTGCACCGCCTGCACGCCGGCGGAGTCGAGGTCACCGCAGTCCGCCTCGATGTTGGCCTGGCCACGTTCACTCCGATTCGAACCGCTCACATCGACGACCATGTCATGCACCGGGAGCGATTCGAGCTTCCCGTTCATGCGGCCGATGCGGTGCGCCGTACCCGCCAGCGCGGTGGCCGCGTCGTCGCCGCCGGCACCACAACGGTGCGGGTGCTCGAGACCTGCGCACAGCGCGACGGGCTGGTCGCGCCGCGCCACGGTGTCACCGACCTGTACCTCCGTCCCGGCAGCCACTTTCAAGTTGTGGACGGACTCCTCACGAACTTCCATCAGCCGCGGTCGTCGCTGCTGGTGCTGGTGGCGGCGTTCGTCGGCGTCGAGCGGTGGCGCGAGGCCTACGACCACGCGCTGTCCGCCGGATACCGATTCCTCTCCTTCGGCGACTGCATGCTCTGCTGGCGCTCGTGAACCGGCTCGCCTCTGCACCCGCGCTGAGCATCACCGCCAGGGACGGCGCGGCGAGGAGCGGTGTGCTGCACACCGCGCACGGAGATGTGCGCGTCCCCGGCTTCATGCCGGTGGGGACACACGCCTCGGTGAAGGCGCTGCACCCCGACGAGATCCGCCCGGCGGGCGCCGACATCATCCTCTGCAACGCCTACCACCTCGCGCTCAGACCCGGTGTGGAGCTGATCGAGCGAGCCGGCGGCATCCACGCGTTCATGGGGTGGGACGGGCCCATCCTGACCGACTCCGGCGGCTACCAGCTGGTGAGCCTCGACGGTGTCGCCGCGTTCGACGACGGCGGAGCGACGTTCGTCTCACCTTACGACGGCAGCCGGCTGCGCCTCAGCCCGGAACAGGTGATCCAGCACCAGGCGAGGCTCGGCGCCGACATCGTCATGTGCCTCGACCAACCGGTCGCCTACGGAGCCCCGGCTGATGTCGTTGCCGACGCCACCGAGCGAACTCACCGCTGGGCGGAGCGCTGCCGCGCAGCTCATCCGGGTGCCGGCCGCCTGCTCTTCGGCATCGCCCAGGGCGGCTTCGACCCCGCGCTGCGCACCTCGTCGGCGCGCCATGTCGCCGGGCTCGGCTTCGACGGCGTCGCCATCGGCGGCCTGGCCCTCGGCGAGCCGCCCCAGGTGATGGAGGCGATGGCTCGCGCCTGCCTTTTCGAAATTCCCGAGCCATTGCCCCGCTACGTCATGGGATTGGGGACCGACGCGGAGCTCCTCGCCATGGTCGGCGCCGGTGTCGACCTCTTCGACTGCGTCCTGCCCACCCGGCTGGCGCGCAACGGCACCGCTCTGGTCAGGGCGGGGCGGCTCAGCCTGCGGCGTGCGCAGTACCGCGACGACCTGCGGCCCCTGGAGGACGGCTGCGGCTGCGCTGCCTGCTCGCGCTTCAGCCGCGCCTACCTCCGCCACCTGTTCGCCGCCGGCGAGATCCTGGCTGCGCGGCTGCTCAGCGTGCACAACCTGACCCACCTCGGTGCGCTGATGGCCGGGGCGCGTGAGGCGATCGCCGCGTCGCGGTTCGCCGAATACCACAAAGGGGTGGTGCTCGCTCTCAGCGGCTACACTTCGCCGCCGTGATCCGGCTTAACCGCTGGTGGATCGGCGCCGTCATCGTGATCATCCTCGGCGCCCTTTTCATCGACACCTACAGCTACACGTATCGCTTCTTCGTCGAGCACAAAGGGTTGAGCGACAAGCTGAAGCGCAACCCGCACATCGGCAGCTTCGACCTGTTCATCCACAAGGGCCTCGACCTCCAGGGTGGCACGGAGGTCGTGGTGGCGATCTGCAAAGGTCCCAACGACCCGGCCAACTCCGGCTGCCGTCGCGGGCTGCCGGCGAACGCCAACGTCGCCGACGCGCAGAAGGGGACGATCACCGTCCTCGAGCAGCGCGTCAACGGTCTCGGCGTCGCCGAGTCGACGGTCCAGGCGCAGGGCAGCGACCAGGTGCTCGTCCAGCTCCCCGGCGTCGACATCGCCAAGGCGCGGCAGGTCATCGGCACCACCGCCAAGCTCTACTTCGCCACCGCGGTCGCCGGTGCGCCCACTCCAGACTGCAACTTCATCCTCGACCAGGGTGGCACGCGCCTGCCCGACGGCACGTGCGCCGGCGGCCTGTTCGACACCAACCAGTTCAGCAACACGTCGCTGTACCCGACAGGTTTCCACTGGAAGATCGACAACAAGCTGCAGGCGTCGAACGTCACCAAGGCCGACATCACATTCGACACTACCCAGCAAACGTGGGCGGTGACCATCAACTTCGACGGCGACGGCGCCAACGAGTGGTCGGCGATCACCACCGCCGCGGCCGCGCAGACGCAGGGAAGCGCGCAGAACAAGGTCGCCATCTTCCTCGACAACCAGATCATCACCGCCCCCAACGTCATCTCGCCGTCGAGCAGCAGCACCGAGATCACCGGCGGCTTCACGCAGCAGACGGCACAAAGCCTCGCCGATCAGATCTCCGCCGGTGCTCTGCCGGCCGACATCGCCACGGTGCAGGCAACCGAGGTCAGCGCCACCCTCGGTCAGGACACGGTGCGCCGCAGCCTCATCGCCGGTGGCGTGGGCCTGATCATCGTGGTGATCTTCATGATCGGCTACTACCGATTCCCCGGGCTGTTGGCCAGCGTCGCCCTGGTGTTCTACACGCTCATCGTCCTGGCGCTGTACAAGCTGATCCCGGTGACGGTGACTCTGGCGGGACTCGCCGGCTTCGTGCTCAGCGTCGGCATGGCGGTCGACGCCAACGTGCTGATATTCGAACGAACGCGTGACGAGCTGCGCCATGGGAGGAGCATCGGGCTCGCCGTCGAGTCCGGGTTCAAACGCGCCTGGCCGGCGATCCGTGACAGCAACATCTCGACGATGATCGCCTGCGCGGTCCTCTATGCCCTGGGCAGCAGTGTGGTCAAGGGATTCGCGCTGACGCTGTTCCTCGGCGTTGCCGTGTCGATGTTCAGCGCCATCCTCATCACCCAGTCGCTCTTCAACGTGGCTCTCAATTGGCGAAGAACGCGCAACCCGCGTCTCTACACACAGATCCACGAGGAGTACGCGGAGAAGCCGCCGACCGGCCGCTTCGACATCGTGCGCACGCGCAACTGGTACTTCCTGGGCTCGCTGTTGATCATCATCCCCGGCATCCTCGCCATCCTCATCTGGGGTTTCCGTCTCGGCCTCGACTTCGCCGGGGGCAACCGCATCGACGCCACGCTGGTGAAACCGGCGACGCAGTCCCAGGTGCAGGCGAGCGTGGAGAACGCTTTCAGCGGCGCCAGGTCGCTACAGCCGACGGTGCAGTCGGAGGCCAACAACGCCTTCAGCATCCGCACCCTGCCGTCGCCGATCCAGGAGGCGCAGTCGATCGTCGACAAGCTGAAGACCGACTACGGCTTCGCCAAGGACAGTCAGGGCAAGGACCAGGTGCAGCTGCAGACCGTCGGCCCCACCATCGCCGCAGACCTGGTGCGAAAGGCGATCATCCTCGTCCTGGTGTCATCGGTCCTCATCGCCGCGTACCTGGCAGTTCGCTTCCGAACTCAGGTCATCTCGCGCTGGCGCTTCAGCGTCTGCACGTTGTTCAAGCTGCTCCACGACGTCTTCGTGCTCGCCGGGATCTGGGCGGTCATCGGCCACTTCAGCTCACTCGGCGAGGTGGACAGCCTGTTCGTCACCGCGATCCTCACCTCGGTGTCGTTCTCCATCCACGACACCATCGTCGTCTTCGATCGCGTTCGCGAGAATCTCCGAGTCGGCCCGCGATTGACCTTCGAGCAGGTGATCAACCTGTCGACGGTGCAGACCATGACCCGGTCGCTCAACACGGCGCTGACGGTCACCTTCGTGCTGCTGGCGCTGGTGCTTTTCGGCGGCTCATCGATACGCGGCTTCGTCCTGGCGCTGCTCATCGGCATCGTCACCGGCACGTTCAGCTCCATCTTCAACGCCAGCACCCTGCTGGTGGCGTGGAACAAGATCGACGAGGAGCGTCCCAAGCCCGCCGGACGTGGCACCCGGGCACAACAGCGGCGGGTGCAGACCCGTCCCGTCTGAGCAGTCGCTCAGGTCGATCGCGACCGCTGGGATATACTCAGGGGCTGCCCACCGCCCGGTGCACGCAGCCCATCCGGGTCATGCAACCCCCCATTCACCACCGACGATGTCGAATGACGTGCTCGAGCGGGTCACCGAGCTGGTGCAACCCTCCCTTCGCCAATGCGGCGTTGCGCTCTTCGACGTGCAGTGGGACGCACGCGGTGGTGCGCCGGTGCTGCGCTTGCTCATCGACAAGGACGGTGGTGTCAGCCTCGACGACTGCGAGCGAGTCTCGATCGCGGTGAGCGCAGTCCTCGACGCCTACGATCCCATCGCCGTCGCCTATCAGCTCGAGGTGTCCTCACCGGGTGCCGACCGACCGCTGCGCGACGCCGACGACTGGCGGCGTCACGTTGGTGACCGGGTCAACGTTCGCTACCGCAGCGGCGACAGCGACGTCGTCGTCGAGGGCCGCCTGCTGACGTTCGCGGATGACGCGGTCGAGGTCGAGACCCGGGAGCGACGGGCCATGGTCGCGCTGCGGATTCCCTCCAGGGACGTGCTCGCCGCCCGCCTCGCGGTGGATATCTGAGTGACCACCGCAGCCTCGCGCCGCAAGGTCGCCGTCGAGCCCACCGCGGAGCTCGACATCCGGGCGGCGCTGGCTCAGCTGCAGCAGGCGGGCCACGGCGACGAGCGCGAGCTCATCGAGACCATGGAGCACGCCGTCGCGGCTGCCTACGCGAGGCTCTGGCCGGAGGCTCCATCGGTCACCGCGCGGATCGACCTGGTTGGTGGCTCCTTCAGGCTGGTGCGCACCGCCGCCGGCGGTGAGGAGGAGCCGGTGCTCGAGCGCCCCGCGGACTTCGAGCGCCAGGCGGCCCATGCCGCCAAGTCCGCGGTCGCCGGTTGGATGCGCGACGCCGAGCGCGATCGCATCATCCGGGCGGCCTCGGCGCGCAAGGGGGAATTGGTCGACACCGTCGTCGAGCGCTCCGACGGCGCCGCCTGGCTGCTGCGCGCCGACGGCTTCGCCGCCATGCTGCCCGCCGAGGAGCAGATTCCCGGCGAGGTGCTCGAGCGCAACCGCCATCTCAAGGTCATCGTCCTCGAGGTCCGCCGCCGCGGCCGCGAGGCCGTCGCCGTGGTCTCCCGCTCTCACCCCGCGCTGCTCCGGCGCCTCCTCGAGCAGGAGGTTCCCGAGGTGGGCAGCGGCGAGGTCGTCATCCGGGCCATCGCCCGCGAGCCGGGCCGCCGCAGCAAGGTGGCGGTGCACGCCCCCGACGGTGGCGTCGATCCCGAGGGCGCCTGCATCGGCGCTCACGGCGTGCGCATCAAGGCGGTCGTCTCCGAGCTCGGCGAGGAGCAGGTGCACATCGTCGGCTGGTCGAGCGACTCGGCCACCTACGTGGCCGGCGCCCTGGCCCCGGCGCAGACGCTGGCCGTCGAGCTGGACAGCGAGACCAGGACGGCGCGGGTCACCGTGCCCACCTCGCAGCTGTCGCTGGCGATCGGCCGCTCCGGCGAGAATGCCCGCCTCGCCGCCCGTCTCACCGGGTGGCGCATCGACATCCACGGCGAGGACGCACCATGACCGCCGGCGCAACACGGCATCTGCCCGAGCGCACCTGCATCGGCTGCCGGGCGGCTCGCCCCAAGCGGGAGCTGATCCGCCTCGTCCTCCCCGCCGCCGGCCCGGTCAGGGTCGACCCGACCGGCAAGGAGGAGGGGAGGGGCGCCTATATCTGCCGTCAAACGGGTACAACGTGTCTGACGCAGGCCCGCCGGCGCCGGGTCCTCGTCCGCGCCTTCCGGACCACCGCGGACCGGATCGACGCCGAAGCCCTGGCCGGCGCCCTCGCCGGACTTCGGCCGATCAACTCGGAGGTATCGCCATCGCCACGGTGAAGAAGCTGTCGCTGCCCGCCACGCTCACTGTCCAGGAGCTGGGCGACCGTCTCGGCGTGTCCGCCGCCCAGGTCATCAAGTACCTGATGACCAACGGCGTCATGGCCACGGCAACCCAGTCGCTCGACTTCGACACCATGACGCTGGCGGCCGACCACTTCGGCTTCGAGGCGGAGAGCGAGGACGCCGCTGTGGAGGCGGCCGCGGGCGCCGCCGAGGACGGCCAACGCCGACCGCGGCACCCGCTGCTCGACTTGAGCGCCGAGCCTGCCGACAAGCTTCACCCGCGGCCACCCGTGGTCACCGTCCTCGGCCATGTCGACCACGGCAAGACGTCGCTGCTCGATGCCATCAGGGAGACCAGCGTCGCCTCTGCAGAGGCGGGAGGCATCACCCAGCGGATCGGCGCCTACCAGGTGGAGAAGAACGATCGGCGGATCACCTTCATCGACACCCCGGGACACGAGGCCTTCACCGCGATGCGCGCTCGTGGCGCCGACGTCACCGACGTCGCCGTCCTCGTCGTCGCCGCCGATGATGGGGTGATGCCGCAGACCGAGGAAGCCATCCAGCATGCGCGCAGCGCCGGAGTGCCGATCCTCGTCGCCCTGAACAAGATCGACCGCGACAACGCCAACCCCGACCGAGTGCTGCAACAGCTCGCCGATCGCGGCCTGGTCAGCGACCAGTACGGCGGCGATGTGCCCGTCGTCCGCACCAGCGCCAGGACTCGCGAGGGCATCGACGACCTGCTCGACATGATCCTGCTGGTCAGCGACATCGAGGAACCACGAGCCAATCCCGAGCGCCAGGCGGTCGGCACTGTCATCGACTCGCACCTGGAGAGGGGACGCGGTCCCATCGCCACCGTGCTGGTGCAGAACGGCACCCTCAGGATCGGCGACCACGTCGTCGCTGGTGGTGTGCACGGCAAGGTGCGCGCCCTGGTCGACGATCGGGGCCGTCGCGTCAAGGAAGCAGGGCCGAGCACCCCGGTGGTGGTGACCGGGCTGACCGATGTCGTCCAGGCGGGCGAGATCTTCCGGGTCACCGACACCGAGCGCGCCGCGCGCGCCCTTGCCGAGGAGCGCGCGGCCCGCGATCGCCGCCAGCTGGTGCAGCCGGTGCGCCGCATCACCCTCGCCGACCTGGCCAACCAGGTGACCGACAGCGGAGTCAAGTCGCTCAACCTGGTGCTCAAGGCCGATGAAAACGGCTCGCTGGAAGCGCTGCGCGGACAGGTCGAGCGCATCGACGATCCCACGGTGCGCATCAAGGTGATCTTCGAGGGCGTCGGCGAGGTGGGCGAATCCGACGTCGACCTGGCCGCCGTGACCGACTCGATCATCATCGGCTTCAACGTGCGCCCCGACGCCGCTGCTCGGGCGAGCGCGGAGCGCCAGGGCGTCGACGTCCGCTACTACGACGTCATCTACCAGGTCACCGACGACATCGTCAAAGCCGTCAAGGGACTCTACGAGCCGACCTTCGTCGAGGTGCTCCAGGGCAAGGCCGAGGTCCGCAAGGTTTTCACCGTCGATGGCAAGAACGCCATCGCCGGCTGCAACGTCACCGAGGGCAAGATCAGCCGCAACGCGGTGGGTCGAGTGCTGCGTGATGGTGTCGAGGTGACCAAGTCGAAGATCGATCGCCTGCGCCGTTTCAAGGACGACGTCCGCGAGGTGACCCAGGGATTCGACTGCGGCGTCACCCTCGACGACTTCACCGACTTCCAGGAGGGGGACCTGCTCGAGGTCTACGTCGTCGAGCAGCAGAACCTGTGACCACGCACCGCCAGGGGGGACGCGCCGAGCGTCCGGTGCGGGTCGCCAAACAGCTTCGCGAGGAGATCTCCCAGCTGATGCTCACCGAGATGAAGGATCCGCGGGTGCGCCTGGCGTCGGTCACCCAGGTGGTGGCCGCTCCCGACCTGCGCAGCGCCCGGGTGCGCGTCAGCGCCATCGGGACCGACGCCGAGCGCGAAGCGGTGGTGGTCGCCCTGCGTCATGCCGAGGGCTTCATGCGCTCAGTGCTCGGCGGCCGCCTGGAGAATCTCAAGGTGGTGCCGCACCTGCATTTCGAGCTTGACGAATCGATCGCCTACAGCGTTCGCGTGCACACCGCGCTTCGCGAGCTCGAGGCGGGGCGTCCCGAGCGCGCCGCAGCGGCCATGGAGGACACTCCGTGAGCGCCCCGGCGACGGCCGTGTGGCCGCGGGTCGAGGACGTCGCCGGTGAGGTGCGGTCGCTCATCGACCACTCGAACCACATCGTCTGCCTGGCGCACAAGGACGCCGACGCCGACAGTCTCGGCTCCGCGCTGGCCTTCGCCCGGTCGCTTCGCCTGATGGGCAGGACACCGCACGTGGTTGTCCCCGACCCGGTGCCATTCCTGCTCGAGTACCTGCCCGGTTTCGAGACGCTGGAGACCGATCCCAAGGACGCTGACGCGGTGTTCACCTTCGACTGCGCCACGCCGCAGCGGTTCGGCGAGAAGCGCGCCCTCCTCGAGTCGGGGTTGCCCGTGGTCAACGTCGACCATCACCAGAGCAACACGGGGTACGGCACCATCAACCTGGTCGAGCCCGACGCCAGCGCGAGCGGCCAGGTCGTCTACCGGCTGCTGCGTGCGCTCGACGCGCCGATCGATGCAGCGGTGGCCACCAACCTGTACGCCGCGCTGCTCACCGACACCGGTGGCTTCCGCCACGAGAACACCAACGAGGCCGCCCTGCAGCTGGGTGCGGACCTTGTTGCCCTGGGCGCGGATCCCGCGTGGGTGGCGCTGAAGAGCTACAAGTCGCACAGCGAGAGCGCTCTGCGGCTCGAGGGCTTGGCGGTCGCTGCGCTGCGCAGCGAGCTGGGCGGCAGGTTGATCTGGTCTGAGGTGACCCAGGACATGCTGCGTCAGGCGCACGCTGACATGCAGGAGTCGGAAGGCATCATCGACCTGCTGCAGAGCGTCGACACCATGGAGGTCGCCGTGCTCTTCAAGGAGATACGGCCCGATCTGACCAAAATCTCGGTGCGCACGCGTGACCGTCACGACGCCACTGCCATCTGCACTCCATTCGGCGGTGGTGGTCACAAGCGCGCCGCCGGTGCCGAGCTGCGTGGGCCACTCGGCGAAGCAGAGGAGCAGGTGCTGCCCCTCGCCCGCAGGCTGCTGGCGAGCTGACCTGGACCCGGGTCCGGTGACCGACGGCCCAACTCCTGGAGCTGCCACGCTGGCGAGCCCCCGACGCGGCCGTCCACCGGCTCGAGTGCACGGCATCATTCCGCTGAACAAGCCCGCGGGCATGACCTCGTTCGGCGCGGTGCGCGAGGTGCGGCGGATTGTCGACGAACGTCGCGTCGGTCATGCCGGGACGCTCGACCCTTCGGCGACCGGCCTGCTGCCCATCTGTGTCGGCCAGGCGACGCGACTGGTCGACTACCTGCACCAGCAGCCCAAGCGCTACCACTGTGTCATCCGCCTCGGTCAGCGCAGTGACACGCTCGACACCGAGGGTATGATCACCGCCGGCGGCGATGCCCGCGCCATCGACGCCGACGCCGTGCGCAGCGCCCTGGTCCGGTTCGTCGGCGACATCGAGCAGGTGCCCCCGATGCACTCGGCGGTGCGCAGCCAGGGACGGCACCTCTACGAGCTGGCCCGGCGCGGGGTCGAGGTGGAACGGCGGCCACGGACGGCGCACGTCGTCGCGGCCGAGCTCATCGCGCTTCGCCCCGGCCCCCTCGCCGAGGCTGAGCTCGACGTCATCTGCGGCAAGGGCACGTACATGCGCGTCCTCGCCGCCGACCTCGGCGATGCCCTGGGCACCGGCGGCCTGCTCGCCTGGCTGGAGCGGACCGCCTACGGCCCGATGACAGTCGCCGACTCGGTGACTCTCGACCAGCTCGAGGCGCTCGACGATCCGCTCACCGCGCTGCGGCCCCTCGACCTGGCCGTCGACTTCCTGCCCCGGCTCGACCTGGGGCCTCCACTCGCCCTCCAGGTCCGCCGCGGCCAGTCGGTGTGGGTACCACACCTGCCCGAGCCGCACCCGGCCGGCACCTGGCGAGCACACGCCGCCAGCGGAGAGCTGATCGCCCTGGGGGAGCTCCAGGGAAGCTTCTTCCGGCCGGGCAAAGTCCTCAGCCGGTGAGGGTGCAGTTCGGCCTTGCTGAGGACGGCGCGGGTGATCCGCACGACCGGCGCGCGGTGGTTCTCACCATCGGCAACTACGACGGCGTCCACCTCGGCCATCGCAGCATCATCGAGTCCCTTGTCGAGAACACTCGCGCGCTGCGAGGCGAATCCGTCGTGGTCACCTTCGATCCCCACCCGCGCTGTGTCCTCGACCCCGAGAACTGCCCCTCGTCGCTGACCACGCTCGACGAGAAGCGCGACCTGCTGACGCGGCTTGGTGTCGACCGGCTGGTCGTGCTCGAATTCACCAGGGCGTTGAGCCGGTGGTCCGCCGAGCACTTCTGCGCGGAGCTGGGCAACGCCTTTCCGACACTGGGACGCATGGTCGTCGGCTACGACTTCGCCCTGGGACACAACCGGCGCGGCGACATCGCCTTCCTGCGCAACTGGGGATCGGCGCACGGCTTCGATGTCGTCGCCGTCGAGGCGCAGCAGTTGAACGGCGAGGTTGTCTCGTCGTCGGCCATTCGCCGCGCTCTGCTCGGCGGTGACGTTGCTGCAGCAGCCCGGCTGCTGGGACGGCCGTACTTCTTCGACTCGTGGGTCCAGCGCGGAGCCCAACGGGGAACGCGGCTGGGATTCTCGACCGCCAACCTGGCGATCACCCCCAACAAGTGCCTGCCGATGCGAGGCATCTACGCGATGTGGATCCTGGTCCAAGGCGAATGGCAGGCTGCGGCGACAAGCGTCGGCTACAACCCCACGTTCGGCGGCGACCACCTCACCGTCGAGGCGTACCTGCTCGACTTCGCCGGCGACATCTACCGGGAGCGGCTGCGGGCGGCCTTCGTCGCCCGCCTCCGCGACGAGCGCGCCTTCGGCAACGTCGAGGCGCTGGCCGAGCAGATCGCCAAGGACGTGACGGCGGCTCGGCGGCAGCTGCGGCGGACGCCGGCCCCGATCGAGCTCACGTAGCATCGCCCGGATGCGCGAGGTGGTCGTGATCGGTGGCGGGCTCAGCGGCTGCTGGGCGGCGGCGACGGCGGCGCAGGCCGGGGCCACGGTGACCCTGGTGCGCAGCGCCATGGGGGCGACCGCGGTCTCGTCGGGAGCTCTCGACTTCGTCCCAGTCGCCGACGCATCCGCCGCCGAACGGTGGCTGGCCGGGCTGCCGCGGAGCGATCCACGCCATCCCTATGTCGCCGGCGACGCCGCCCCGTCGCTCGAGGACCTCTCCGTCGAGGCTTCCCGTCTCGCCGGCGCGCTCGCCACTGCTCGGCTGCCCCACCGGGTGAACCTGCGTGACCCGGTCCTTGTGGCCGCGATCACGGGACAGCTGCGCCACGCCGGTATGGTGCAATCGACGATAGCCGGCGGCGACCTGCGCGGCGTCGGCTCGATCGTGGTCGCCGGCATCCCCGGCCTTGCTCGCGTGCAGCCCGGGCTCGTTGCCGCGGCCATCCGGGAGCGGGTTCCACGGGCGCTGGCCGTGGACAGCTGCAGCGTGTCGCTTGCCGTCGCCGGGCTCGATGACGCGGTCCGCGCCGATCTCGACGACGCCACCGTCGCCCGTGCGCTGGAGGCACCCGGCGGCGCCGAAGCCTTCGGGGCGGCCATCCGGGCCTCGTTGGGCAAGGCCCAGCCCGACCGCGTCCTGCTTCCCGCCGTGCTCGGTGTGGCCGACGCCCCGGCGACGTCGGCGCGCCTCGAGGCCGCGGCTGGCGTCGCCGTCGCCGAGATGTTGACGCCGCCGCCGTCGGCTCCCGGATGGCGGCTCCAGGCGGCGTGTGATCGCGTCGCCCGGTTGGCGGGTGTGGGCGTGGTCAACGCGACGGCGACGCGAGTCGTCCGCGAGCGGACGCGCATGGCTGCGGTCGAGACCGGCGACGGCCTGGTCTATCCGTGCGACGTGCTCATCCTGGCGACGGGCAAATACATCGGCGGCGGACTGCGCGCCGAACCCCGACTGCACGAGGCTCTCCTCGATCTGCCCGTCTTCGTCGACGGGCAGGACGCCGGCAGCATTGGCAGCCGCGACCTCACCGAGCGCACCCGGTTCCGCGACCAGCCCTTCGCGGGGGCCGGCTTGCGCTGCGACGAG
>DASZGL010000047.1:0-5344 GCA_035938875.1 Candidatus Dormiibacterota bacterium | reverse complement strand
GCCCACGGCGCGGCCGGCTGGTGACGTAGAAGGACGCGAGCGCGATGACCATGAGCACGACGTAGCCGTTGAAGAGGACGAACGTCATCACCGCCGACAGGATCTGCCGGTCGGTCATCCCGCTGAAGAGGTTCATCGCCGGCTGAGAATACTAATCCTGCACGAGCACGCGGTCGCCCACCTGGGCCCACGCGTAGAGGCTGGGCATGAAGTCGACGGGAACGTTGACGCAGCCGTGCGAGCCGTAGCGCTGCGTGCCCGGCCCGAAGACCGAGCGCCAGTTCGCGTCGTGGATGCCATAGCCGCCGACGTGGAACCAGAGCACGTACTGCACGTAGCCCGAGGCGTAGTAGTAGGGAGAACTCGGCGGCCACGGCGAGACCATCAGGAAGGGATGGTTCTTGCCGTAGATGGTGGTGTCGCCGGTCGGAGTCGGCAGCGCCGGCCGGCCGGTGGTCACCAGGGTGTGGAACCTGACGACACCGTCCTGGTAGCCGGTGAGGTCCTGCTTGCTCAGGCTGATGATGATGACCCGGTTGATGCCGAGCTCGGCGACGAACACCTTCTGCGACAGAGGCGCGCTGACGTCCTTGATCTCCTGTGTCAGGGTGTTGAACTGCGGGGACGTGCCGGCGGCGTCGAGCTGCGCCTGCAGCGCGTCCAGCTGCTGAGCCACGGTGCCCGGATCGATCTTTACACCCAGAGCGTCGCTGACCGTCTGCCGAGCCGAGGACATCGCCGCGTAGGCGTCAGACCTGTCGGAGAGCAGCTGCTCGACGGAGTCGGCGGCGCCGTTGACGATGCGAGCCAGCTGGCCGAGGTTGGCGACGTCGACCTCGTGAGCGAAGGTCGCTCGTTGGGCGTCGACCGTGGCCTGGAATCCAGCGATCACGAGCTGACCAAAGCGACGCGCCTGACCCAGCAGCGAGTCGGCCCGCGCAAGAGCATCCTGGACGTGGCCGCGGGCCTCAGCGATGGCAGCCTGGCGCGCCGCTTCGGCGTCGGCGGCGATCTTCGCGGCGGTCGCCGCGGCGAGGACGTCGACCCGGTCGGCAAGGTTGGCGATGTCAAGGGCGATTCGTCCTGGGCTGTCGGCGCGGGCCACGGCGTCGCGCATCCCCGCAGCGAGGTCGGCGTCGGCGTCGACGACGAGTCCCTGCGCCTGGGCGGAGGCAACCGCCGCGTCGTACCGCTTCAGCATGTCGGCGACGGCGTCGCGTGAGGTCACCGTGGCGGCCGCCTGGACGGCGTCGACGTCGCCGAGGAGCGAGCGCAGCTCGGCCGCCTGGCGGCGGACGTGGCCGGCCTCGCCGTTGTCGAAGAAGCGGAATCGCGCGGGAACGACCAGCTCGGCGAGGTATTCCCGCTCGCGGGCGACCACCGGTGCCAGGTCGGCGGCGGCGACCCCGTCCTGCTCGGCCCGAGAGAAGGCCGCGTTGAGCGTCAACTGCGCCGCGGCGCGGTCGCCGCGCGCGGCGTCCAGGTCGCGCTGTTGACGCGTGTACACCGCAGCGCCGGCGGCGACACCGCCGATCAACGAGAGGATGACCGCGCCGAGAACGGCGTACGCGCCCTGGCGACGCCAGCGATGCTTGCGGGCCGCGCCCGGAACGATGCGATCGATGGCAGTGCTGCTCATGTCGACGACAACAAAAGCCTAGGCGGCGCCGCGGTGGAATGGGGCGGGGCGCACCACGACGTAACCGCCCCCCGCGGCGCACACTTCTGATCGAGATGCCGCCCCACAACTCCACGGCAACCCTGACTCCTGCCTCGGCGAATGCCGCGACGTCGCCGAGCACGGCGGCGGCCATCCTCGGCGTCGGTGCCCACGAGCCCGAGGGCGTGCTCAGCAACGCCGACCTCGAGGCCATGGTCGACACCTCGAACACCTGGATTCTCGAGCGCACCGGCATCCGCGAGCGCCGCCGCGCCGGCAGCGGTGAGACGTGCTCGGTGATGGCCACCTCGGCGGCCAGACGCGCCCTGGCCCGGGCGGGATCGCCGGAGATCGACCTCATCATGGTCGCCACCGTCAGCGCCGACACCCTCTTCCCCGCGGCCAGCTGCCTGGTGCAGCGCAGGTTGGGCATGCCGGGGATTCCCGCCATGGACATCAACGGCGCCTGCAGCGGCTTCATGTACGGGTTGACCCTCGCCGACTCGCTGGTGCGCGCCGGCCGCGTGAGCAACGTCCTGCTCATCGCCTCGGAGGCCATGACCACCCTGGTCGACTACACCGACCGCTCGACCTGTGTCCTCTTCGGCGACGGCGCCGGCGCCGTGGTGGTCGGCGGCGCGGCCGGCGGGGGTGTGGTGGCATCGCGCTGGGGAGCCGACGGCCGCGACGCCGATCTCATCTACTACGGACCCGACGAGGCCCACGACCGCAAGGACGCCCACATCCGCATGGCCGGGAAGGGCACCTTCAAGCAGGCCGTCGAACGCCTCGCCGCCCTGGCGCGCGGACTCTGCGACGACGCCGGCTGGCGGCTCGAGGACGTCGACCACGTCATCCCCCACCAGGCGAACCTGCGCATCGTCGAGGCCGCCGCTAAACGCACCGGCGTGCCCATGGATCGCGTCATCGTCAACGGCGACCGTCTGGGCAACACCAGCGCCGCGTCGATCCCCCTGGCCATGGCCGAGGCCGACGCCGCCGGCCGGCTGCAGCCCGGCGACAAGGTGCTCTGCGTCGCCTTCGGCGCGGGGTCCACCTGGGGTGGCGTCGCCCTGGAGTGGACGCTGGCGCCGAGCGGGCTGTGATCAAGCCGCTCGAGGCTCCGGGCCCTCGGCTGCGTCCCCTCGCGCCCCACGGGATGGTGGTCTGTCCCAACTGCTCCCGCCACTTCCTCGGCGAGCGCTGGGAGGCGGGCCTCCGCGTCTGCCCGGCGTGCGGTGCTCACACCCGCGTGCCCGCCTGGCTTCGCGCCGGGCAGCTGGCCGACGCCGACAGCCTCGACGCCGTGCACCTGGCCATCGACGACCGCGACCCGCTGAGCTTCGACGACGGCATTCCCTATCCCGACAGGGTGCGCGACGCGCGCATCGACGTGGGCGTGGAAGAGGCGGTGGTGGTCGCCCGGGCCAATATCGAGGGCCTTCCGGTGATCATCGCGTCCATGGAGTTCGGCTTCCTCGGCGGCTCGCTTGGGGGTGCCGCGGGTGAGGCCTTCGCCAGGGCGTGCGAGCTGGCCGCCGAGGAGCGGCGCGGGCTGGTGGCCGTGTGTGTCAGTGGTGGCGCCCGGATGCAGGAGGGGATCGCGTCCCTGGCCCAGATGGCGCGCTGCACCGCAGGGGTGAGCACGGTCGCCAAAGCAAGGCTCCCCTACGTGTCGATCCTCTGTGACCCCTGCTTCGGCGGTGTCACCGCATCGTTCGCCACCCAGGCTGACGTCATCCTCGCCGAGCCCCGGGCTCGGATCGGTTTTGCCGGCGGCCGGGTCATCGAGCAGGCGACGCACGAGCGCTTGCCCGAGCACTTCCAGACCGCCGAGTTCCTCCTCAGCCATGGCATGGTCGACGCCGTGGTGGTACGTGCCGAGTTGCGTCCGGTCATCGGCCGGGTCCTCTGCGCCTACGGCGGTGGCCCGCACCGAGACATATCATGACAACGATGACAGAAACAACGGCGCAGACGACAGAGCGCGAGCGCGCCGCCATCGAGGCGGTCGAGCTGGCCCGCCACCCGGGACGGCCCCGCTCCCTGCAGGTGATCGCCGAGGCGTTCAGCGACTTCACCGAGATGCGCGGCGACCGCCTCTTCGGTGACGACCGCGCCGTGGTCGGTGGGCCTGCGCTGCTGGGAGAGCGGTGGGTCATGGTCATCGGCCAGGAGAAGGGCACCGACGCATTGAGCCGCGCGCTGCACAACTTCGGGATGCCCCACCCTGAGGGATATCGCAAGGCGATGCGCCTGATGCGCCAGGCGGAGAAGTTCGCCCTGCCGGTGATCTGCCTGGTGGACACGCCGGCCGCTCACCCCGGCGTCGGCGCCGAGGAACGCGGCCAGGCTTGGGCGATCAGCGCCTCGCTGACGCTGATGCTCGAGCTGCGTACGCCCGTGGTCAGCGCCGTGCTCAGCGAGGGCGGCAGCGGCGGCGCCCTGGCCCTCGGCATGGCAGACCGGGTCATCGCGCTCGAGAACGCCGTCTACACCGTCGCCCCGCCGGAGACGTGCGCCGCGATCCTCTACCGCGATGCTGCGCAGCGCGGCCGAGCAGCGGCGGCGCTCAAACCCGGCGTCGACACCGCGCACGCGCTGGGCCTGGTCGACGAGCTCGTCCCCGAGCCGCCGCCCGGCGCCCACGCCCACGTGGCGCTTGTCATCGCCGCCCTGCGCGGTGCGCTGATGCGCCATCTCGACGAGCTGGGGGCGACGCCGATCGACGAGCTGATGGCGACACGAGCGCGGCGCTACCGCGACGCCGGAGGCTGATCCCGGTTCCGGCGGCGGGCGCTACGCCGCCGCGGGAGCGCCGTCGGTGGTGGCCCGCTCCGGGCGGCGCAGGTACCAGGCCGGGATCAGGCCGAGCAGGGCGACGATGCCGATGAACACGTACACGCGGTCGAAGCTGATGCTCGCCGCCTCGTTGCGGTAGTTCTTGACAAAGCTGGCCAATGCGGGATCGCTGGGCGGCGGCGGCGCCGTTGCCTGATCACGGGAGAAGTTGCTGGCTCGCGCGGCGAGCAGGCTGCAGAAGCCGTCGCGGTCGGCCGGCATCTGTGCCCTGGCGGCCGCGGCGAGGACTGCCGGCGAGGGATCGCACGATGCCTGCCGGGCGGCGGTGCCGGTCTGCGAGGCGAGAATGGTGACCAGCACGGCGATGGCCACCGATGAACCGGCGCGTTGCACGGTGTTGGTGATGCTCGACGCGCGGGACGACGACTCCCTGGGGATGCGAGCCAGCCCCGCGGCCATTCCCGGCATCATGGCGAAGCCCATGGCGACGCCGCGCAGCGACATGATGAGGACGATGAACGCCACCGACGTGTCCGGATGGATCTGCGCCAGCATGATGCTGCTGACGAACAGCACCAACAGGCCGAAGCCGACGACGTAACGCGGACCGAAGCGGTCGGCAAGCGAGCCGCTCACCGGCATCAGCACCGCGGCGGTCACCGCCTGGGGCATGAGCAGCAGACCGGTGGCCAGCGCACCGTAGCCACGCACCTGCTGGAAGTACAGAGGCAGCAGGTACATGACCCCGAAGAGCGCGGTGACCATGACGAAGCTGAGGACGACAGACCACGAGAAGGTCGCGTCTTTGAACAGCCGGATGTGGAGCAGCGGCTCGTCGGCGGTGAGCTGGCGGCGTACGAAGACGATGAACAGGAGGGCGCT